>JAHLMP010000009.1:0-1538 GCA_018920315.1 Candidatus Aenigmatarchaeota archaeon
ATTAATTTTTCAGATGCTATGTCGTAAATTGTTTTTATATCTTTACCATGAGCTCTTTTATTCAAGCTTGATTTTCTAAAATTCATTAGCAAAAAATCTCCAGCCTCTCTTGCAAAATTTATCAAATCTTCTATTCTTGGCTGAGACATAAGAGTCACTCAATAATGACCTAACTCTGATCTCGATCCTAAATAATTCATATGTTTTTCTTTTATATTTTTTATTGCTTTTTTCCCATGCAAGAATGTTTTGAGCATGTTAGCAACTTTTTCACTTCCTAAGAAATGCGGAATAATTACATAACTTGCGCCAAGTTTATACAATTCTTGAGCATCTTTAAGATGTAATGAAGTGACTACTACAGGAATTCCAAAAGCTTTTGCTTTACTTATAATGATTTTATTGTCATCGAAGCTTGGAACTGTAGAGATTATCAACTTGCTTTTTCTTATATGCGCTTCTTCCAAAATATCAGGATCTGTTGCATCGCCAAATATATAGCTTATATTCTTCTCTTTTAGAAGTCTTATTGCATCTGGATTAAAATCTATTACAATAAATTTTTTTCTTAACTTTTTCAAATATTCTCCAAGATGATAACCCATTCTATGGTAGCCAATCAAAATTATATGATTCTCCATTCTTTTCATTATTTTCTCTTCTTTCCATGTTTTCTTTCTCTCAAACAGAAATGGCTTTAATATTTTGTATAGAGCTTCGTTAAACATTATCATATATGTTGATATTGCTATTGTTATTATTCCTACAAGTGTTACTAAAGAAACTACATCACTTGATAAATGACCAAGCGATAAGCCCATAGAAATAAGAACAAGAGAGAATTCGCTTATTTGTGCTGTAGCTAAACTTGCGAATAGGCTTGTTCTTTTTTTATATCCCATTAGTATCATGAGTAAATAAACGATTAAAGGATTTCCTATTACAACAAATAAAGAGAATATTAGAACTTTGTCAAGATTTTGAAAATAAAGTTTCATTTGAGAACCGAGAAAAACAAAAAATATTATTAAGAAAAAATCTCGCAAAACTTTTATCTTGGGCGAAATTTCATAAGAAAATTGAGAAGCTGCTATTCCTATGCCAGCTAGAAAAGCTCCTATATGAATTGAAAAATTCATAGCAGAAGAAAGAAAAATAAAAAATAAGCACCAAGAGATGGAAAAAAGAAAAAGAAGTTCTTGAGATTTTTCTAGAAATTTGAAAAAATAAGGAAGCAAATATTTTCCGGAAAGAAGAGAAAAGGTAAAAAAGCCTGCTCCGCTAATTAAAGATTTGAAAAGAAGAGTAATGGTGTTGGATTCTATAGCGCCGTAGCCAAGAAATATGATCGCGATTACTGCTGCAAAATCTTGAACTAGTAAAAATCCTATGGTGATTCTACCATAAAGGGTATCTATATCATTCTTTTCGCTAAGTAGTTTTACTATTATTATAGTTGAACTAAATGTTAGAGCAATAGAGATATAGAGAGCTTCAAGATGAGAGAATCCTAAAACAAATGCAATTATATAACCGAA
>JAHLMP010000009.1:1800-3088 GCA_018920315.1 Candidatus Aenigmatarchaeota archaeon
TCAGAAAGCATTTTATCACTTTTAATTTTTATGATTTCATTGCAATTTCTAAAAAATCTATCTATTAATTTCTTTTTGAAATTTATAATTATTATGAATAAGGTTGGAATTGCAGAGCTTCCTTTGCATCAAGGTGCTTGTCCTTCTTGGTTATTTAATAAAATGAGAGAATTAGCAAAATGTATAAGCGAGATAATAATTCTTGAATATGGAGAGCGAGAATTTCTAAAAAGGATTTCTAATCCTTTTTTCTTTCAATCACTTGCCTGTGTTCTTGGCTTTGATTGGCATAGCTCAGGAAGCACAACAACTACTTGTGCTGCACTTAAAGAAGCGATAAATAGCAGCGAGAATATAAATGGTAGAGAGTTTAGTATTGCAATTGCTGGTGGAAAGGGAAAAACTTCTAGAAAAACTGAAGAAGAAATAAAATTATTTGGTAAGAAGCTTTCGATGAACGATAATAAAATCTCTCTACTTGCTTATGCTTCTAGAATGGCAGCAAAGATAGATAATGTTGCGATTCAAGACAATTACGATTTATATCATCATTGTTTTATTTTTTCTTCGCATGGAGAATGGGTGGTAATTCAGCAGGGAATGAATGAAAAAGATAGAATGGCAAGAAGATATCATTGGCTATCTTTTAAAGTTAAAAGCCTTGTTGAAGAGCCGCACAATGCGATTTGTTGCGATAGAAAAGAGAGCGAAGTTCTTAATATGGTTGCAAAAGAGAGCAAAGAAGCAAGAAAAATAAGCGTTGACCTTGTTAATGATAATATTGCAAGCAGATTAACAAAGCAAAAAAGTTTAAACGAATTTCTAAGAGATCAAGAAATAAAGTTATTAAAATTACCTAAGCATCACGAAGTTATAATAGATGAAAAGACTATTGATGCTTTAAGAAAAGCTTATGAGATTCAACCAAAGAATTATGAGGAGCTTATTGCTATTAAAGGAATTGGACCTAAATCGATAAGAGCTTTAGCTCTAATATCAGAACTAGTTTACGGAAAACAAGCAAGCTGGCAAGATCCTGTAATGTATTCTTTTGCTCATGGAGGTAAGGATGGACATCCTTATCCTGTTAATAAAAAAATTTATGATAAAAGTATTCAAATATTAAGAGATGCTATAGAGCAAGCGGAGCTTGGTAATAGAGAAAAACTAAATGCTATAAGAAGATTGGAAGAGTTTTTAGCTTGGGATTGAAAAATTTTATAATTAAAGATGATGTATGAAGATTGCAATATTCTCTGAACTTTTCTATCCTTATGTTTTAGGTGGT
>JAHLMP010000001.1:0-153996 GCA_018920315.1 Candidatus Aenigmatarchaeota archaeon
ATCTTGTCAAAAAAATAGGTGAAAATTCTAATCTTCACTCATCAGATGTTGTTCACTTAGTTACTGCATGGGTCGGCGGATGTCAATTTTTAATTACCCATGATGAACAATTCGTAGAAGAAGGTAACAAAATTTTAAAACAGGAAGGTGTTTTCAAAAAACTTAAAGTATTCACACCACAAACTCTTAAGAAGTATTTGGGTTGGTGAATTGTAAGCCACCAAAAATCACCTGAAATAATAAAAATAATTGAAGAATTTAGGGAATATCTTAAAACAGAAGAAGCTAAGTCACATCTAAATTATTTGAAAGAAAAAGAACCAAGAGAAACAGAGGAAATTTTACTAAAACTTCGAGAAATGGATAGAAAAAGTTCTGAGTTTGTTGAATCGGTTCTTTATGGCCTATTACCTATTCAAAATCTAAATATGCAAAAAGAGTAAGTATTGCTCCTGCTTTTATGAATATTAAAAAATTCTTTGCCAAATTTGGTTACTCAAAGAAAGCTTGGATAGAATTAACAAATCTCCAACAAAACCAACTTTAAATATCTCAAGAAAAACCCCTGAAATGATCAAAATGAAAATGCCTCGAGGATCATCTCGCCGCTTTTTGTGAGCTCCACGTAGATTCTTCTTCCTATCTTTTCGCTTTTCAGAAAATTATTTTCAACGAGCTTATTTATGTAATAATTAAATTTGGATCTCGTTGGCTTATCGAATATTTCTCTAGCTCTTATCGCTAGCTCTGATATAGAAATTCTTTTGAATTCCTTTACTTTCTTTAAGATTTTTAATTCTATAGAAGATGTTTGCGATATAGGAAGCAATGGTATCTCTACTATACTTCTTCCTCCATAGGAAATAAATCTATCTTCTTTTTTGAAAATCTCATCATATCTTTCTGGATGAACATAATAAGCTTTACATCCTGTTAAAGAAGCGGCAAATATTGCTGCAGAGGTTGCTACATGAGATCCAGAAGAAATATTTACAAATATCTCATTACCTTCTTCTTTTTTTATAATTTTAATAATATTTTTGAAGCAATCTATATAATCATCATAAACAATAGGCACTATCTCTATCTCAAAGAATTTGCTAAACTTCTTTTTTGTCAATAATGCTATATTTCTTGTCTTTTCATTAATCCAAGCTTCAATCTTTTCATTTGTTTTGGATGGAATTAAAATATAAACCTTATCTGCTCCCAAGCGAATACATCCCCATATAGCTCTTTCCTTATCCCAACCTGAAATTATTATATGCACTTTTTTAGAATTTACTTGCATAAAATTAATCTTAAAAAGAATAATTTAAATCATTCGAAATCCAATATATCAAAACTTTCAAAAAAATTTTGAATTTTCAAAAAGACAAAAGTTAAATTTAAAATAATTTTTGATTTTTTTTCATGATTATGAAAGATTTTGCAAAAAGGACTTTCTCTAAGATAATTGATGGGTTATCTAAATATTGTAATAAAACGATCATAAATAAAATCGAAGGAAAAGAAAAATTAAGTGAAAACAAAGAAGGAAAAGAAGCAATGGAAAAAATGAAAACAAAACAAAAAATAAAAGCTATAGAAAAAATGAATATAAGCAAGAAAAAGATTCTCATAATAAAAATATTTTTCTCTATATTGTTTTCCTCTCTTTTCATAGTTCTAACAAAGGTGAAGATAACGCCTATAATAGGCACTAATTCAAGCTTCTCTGCTTCTGTGCTTTTTGGACCAACAATTTCTAAATTTCTTGGCATAAGCTTTGGTACAGGCTCTCTACTTTTTGCTCACTTCTTTGGAGTTATTGTAGGAATATATAAAATAAAATCCATGATGAGTTATTTCACATTCTTTCCTATCATATTTGCAGGAATCTATTTTGCAAGAATTTTTAGAAGCGATAAGAAGCTTTTTTGGTTTCCTCTTGCTTGCATTTCTTTATTTATTCTTCATCCCATAGGCAATAGCGTTTGGTTCTATTCTTTGTTTTGGAGCATTCCTTTAATTATTAGTATTGGAAAAGAAAGAATTGAAAAGATAATTAAGAATTACGTAGCAAGAGTTTATCTCTACTCCTTAGGAACAGCTTTCGTTGACCATGCTGTTGGCTCTGTTCTATTTCTCTACTTTATGAATATTCCTCGAGAAGCTTGGCTTATGGCAATACCTTTAACTATTATTGAAAGATTAATAATAGCTGCTGGCATAACATTAAGCTACTTTTTCGTTAAGATTTCTATTAAAACATTAAAAGAATTGTTCCAAAGTTTAGCTATAGTAGAGATAGAAGATGAAAAAGAAAGTTTATTTGCTAAGGTTGGTTATAAAGGTAGAGTAAAAGATGAAAGAAATAAATAGCGCTTTGGAAAAGATAAAGCAAGTTCACGAAATTGTAAAAAATCAAGAAAGATGGAGAAGAGAAGAATGTATAAACTTAATTGCTTCAGAAAGCGTTTTATCACCACTTGCAGAGAAGTTTTTTATAAATGATTTTGAGGGAAGGTATAATGAGCATAGTGAAGAATCGCATTATTGCGGCACTAAATTTGCAAATGATATAGAAGAATTTTGTAAAGAAATATTCATGGAAAGATTTTCTACGAGATTCGTAGATGTTAGGCCAATATCTGGAGCTGTTGCTAATATGGCCATATATTATGCTTTTACAAAACCTTTTGACAATTTTATTTCTTTAGGAATTCAAAATGGAGCTCATGTTTCTGCAACTCGATGGGGAGTAGCTGGTTTTAGAGGATTGAAAAACATAGATGCTTACTTTGATGAAAAAAGAATGAATATAGATGTAGATGCCACAGCTAAACTAGCAAGGAGAGTAGAAGCAAAGCTGATAATGCTTGGTGGCTCTTTAATTCTATTTCCACAGCCAATAAAAGAACTTCGTGAAGCTTTGGACAATGATTTTCTTATAGTTTATGATGCTGCCCACGTTTTTGGATTAATCTATGCAAATGAGTTTCAAGAGCCTTTAAAGGAAGGTGCTGACATAATTACCTCTTCTACTCACAAAACATTTCAAGGGCCACAAGGAGGAATAATTATTGCAAGAGATAGTTTTGAAGAGGATAAATGGAAAAAGATTGAAAATGCTATATTTCCTGGACTAATCTCAAATCATCATATTCATCGCTTTCCGGCACTTGCTATTACAGCATTAGAAATGAATGTATTTGGAAAAGAATATGCTAAGCAAGTAATAAGAAATGCTAAAGCTTTTGCAGAGGAGCTATATAATCTTGGGTTTAATGTTCTTTGTCCAGATCTAGGATTCACAGAGAGCCATCAGGTTATTGTTAATGTCAAGTCTCTTGGAGGAGGTAGAGATGTTGCAAATAGATTAGAAGAAGCTAATATAATATGCAACAAAATGTCTTTGCCTAGCGATTCTCCACATGATGCTACAAAAAATCCTTCTGCTATAAGAATTGGAGTTCAAGAGGTTACGAGATTCGGAATGAAAGAAGAAGATATAAAAGAGATCGCTAGATTTATTAAAAAATTATTGATAGATAAGATAAGCGTGCATGCTATTAAGCAAGAGGTTATTGAATTTAGAAAGAGATTTAAAAGGATTCATTACTGCTTTAATTTTGAAGATATTTGAATTGTGGTATATATAAAATGGAATTGCGGTAGATATAAAATGAAACCATTATCAAAACATTTGAAAGTAAAACTTTTGGATTACTCTCCAAAATATAATAATCTTGGCCCAGATGCAATTCTTGCTACTAGTGGTTTGCTTACTACAAAACTAGAAGATTTTGATGAAGCATTAAATAAATGCGATGAAAAGTTTATTAAAATTTTCCATAGAGAATCTACGAGAAGAGGGCATGCTTCATTAACTACTTCTGTTAATTTTTACTTTTGGATAGAAGGAAGTAAAATCTCAGATTTTTATTTTTCAAGCTTTCCTTTTGGCTCTTACATAATTTCAAGCACAAGAAGAATTGTTTTTAATGAAGATTCAATATTGATTCCTGAAGAGATTCTTAACTCAGAATTTAGAGAAGATTATGAAAAAGTTTGCAAAGAGTTATTGTCTACATATCAAAAGCTGACAAAAATAACAACAGTAGATAATGCAAGAAAGTTATTGCCTTTGTCAATAATTTCTAATGGATTTTTCAACTTTACTCTTCAGACGATAATAGGAAGCATAAAAGAGATTGAAAGAAATTCTGAAAAATATCCAAATGAGATAAAGAGTATATCTGAAATGATAAAAGAAGAGTGCTTGAAAGAAGCAAGAGAAGTTACAAATGCTGGTTTAGAACTTTTCTACGATACTTCATTCGACAAGCAAAATATATTTAATGGAGAACTTGAGAATAGCGATTATGTAGATGAAAACGATGATAGCACAAGATTTGAAACAATTTACATGAGAAAGAAATTTTTTGATAAAATACAGGAATTTAAGGAAATGCTTGAAAACCTGAAAGATATAAAAGAAATCGCAGAAGGTTGGAAAGTCTTCGTAAAAAGAATTAGAGAAGATGTTATTTTTAGAGTTGCTAGCAGCATGTCATTAGCTTGTATTACAGATTTGAAAAGGCATAGAACTATGAAGCAAAAATTTGAAAATATATACGATGCGATAGATAGAGCTCTTTTGGGTTCAAGAGATAATTTCTTCTTTCCTCCAGTAGAAAAAGAACTTCTTGATGAGATAGAAGAAAAATATAATAAATCTCTTGATCTTTATCAAAAGATGATTAATAATGGAATTAGTAAGGCTGAGGCTATTTATATTATACCATTAGGGCTAAAGTTAAGATTTGAGATTTTCTTAGATGGTTATCATATATTTGATCCATTTGGATTTATAGGCGTAAGATCTTGCACTACTGCTAGTAATGAGCTCGATACTTTTGTTAATTTGATAATTAATGAGCTTTGCGATGAAGGAATTCCTTATGAGCTTCTTGGTCCTAAATGCAAGCTTCGCTTATGCCCAGAGAAAAAGTTTTGTAGCATTATTAAAAGATTTAATGCAAACTATAACGAAGAATTGCACAACAAATTTTAGGGCTTATTTTTCAAAACATTTAATTACTCTTAATAAGATTTACTAATTATGAAAAAAACTATTCTAGAAATTTCTTTTATAATTTTTATTGCAGTAATTGGAAACGCATATAAAATAGAATCTTCTGGAATATGCACTTGCGATAGTTGCTTAGATTGCAACGAAGCTATAACTAGTAGAGAATGTGTTAATATAAAATTAGAAAAAGATCTTTTGAGTTTTGATGAAACATGCATAAAAAATCCGGAAAACTTTAATAATAAAATCTTTGATTGCCAAGGAAATAAAATCGAAGGAAATAATTCAATAGAAACATATGGAATTTACCTTGAAAACAAAAATAATAACACTATAAAAGATTGCATAATATCAAAATTTTATGATGGAGTTTACATAGCGCAATCTTTTGGAAATAAAATAATTAACAATACCATAATTGAGAATAAAAGAAATGGAATATATCTTTCTAACTCTTCTAGCAACATAATAATAAGCAATCTAATAAAAGGAAATAGCGTAGGAATTAATTTGGGTTATGCAATAAATAATAGTTTAGCTAGTAATATTCTTGAGGATAATTCATTAGATGGAATCGCAATCTCTTTCTCTTCAAACAATTTTTTGAAAGAAAATAGAATCGGAAAAAGTAATATAGGAATTTTTATGGATTCCTCTTCTCATAATGTTTTTGAAAATAATGAAATCTTCTTAGGTGGTTATGCGGGAATTTATATTTTTCATAACTCTGACTTTAACAAAATTATGAAAAATAAAATATATAACAATAGTAATATTGGTTTAGGGATAAGCAATTGCTACTATGCTGGAAGCTTTTGTTTAGAAGGTTGTGAAAATAATACGATTGAAGAGAATGAAATTTTTAACAATAAAATTGGAGTTTATTCGAATGTATCATCTTCTATATTTAAATCTAACAAGGTTTGCAATAATTTTGAGTTAGATTTTAGCTCATTAGATTGGCTTAATAGTCTTGGCGATGAAAATTTTTGCAATATTTCTGAAAATTGGAATGACGAAGGAAAAATAGGATGTTCTAAAAAATGCGAAGAAGTGAGTGAAGAAGATAAAAAATCTGAGGAAAACATCTTTCCTTTTTTTATTGCTTTTATTCTATTATCAATTTTGTTGATTTTACTCCTTAAATAATTAAAGGTAATGAAGTATATTAAAAATAGATGTGAATTTTATGGAAATAGGAAAGATAAATTTTATTGTCGATGCCTTGCTCATTATAACTCTTATATTTGTAGCTATCTCAGGTGCTATTCTATTTTTTAGAGATGCTGGTATTATAGAAAATTTATATGGAATTAAAATGCATGAAATAAAGTATATTCATAATTATTTTGGGATTTATTTTATAATTCTTTCAATAATTCATCTTGCTTTGCATGTCAAATGGATTTTATACATGAGCAAAAAGCTATTGCAAATAAGATAAGTAATAGATATAAAACATTAATTTAAGCGTGTGATAAAATAAACTAAATAAAAATAATCGTCTTTTACAAAATTTATAAATCAAAGAATGATAATAATAATGCCATGACTAGAATAAATCGTTTAACTTTACAGGCATTTAAGTCCTTTGCTGATAAGGTTACCATACCATTTCCTACAGGATTTACTGTAATATGTGGCCCAAATGGAAGTGGAAAATCTAATATCTGCGATGCCATAATGTTCGCTTTAGGTATTTCTTCTGCGAGAGTAATAAGAGCAGAAAAGCTTTCTGACCTTATATTTCATGGAAGTAAAAAAAGAAGTCCTGCAAAATCTTGCGTGGTTTCAATATATATAGATAATAAAGATAAGAAAGTACCTATAGAAGAGGATGAAATAAAAATAACAAGAAAGGTTAATGAAAAGGGTTTGAGCATAATTAGAGTAAATGGAAAGGTTGTAACGAGAAGTAAGATGCTTGATTTACTTGCAAACTTTAGCATATCTCCTTATGGTCATAATATTATAATGCAAGGTGATATCAACAAGATTATTGAAATGTCCCCAAAAGAAAGAAGGGAAATAATAGATCAGATCTCTGGCATAGCAGAATTCGACGAAAAAAAGAGTAAATCTGAAGCTGAGTTGGAAAAGGTAGAAAAACATATTAGAGAGATGAGCATAATTTTAAGTGAGAAGGAAAAGCTTCTTGAAAAATTAAAATTCGAAAAGGAAGCTGCGGAGAAAAGTATATTCTTGAATAGAGAAATAACAAAGATAAGATATTCGTTAGCGTTGCAAAGTATAAATAAATTGACAAGTGAGTTAGAAAAGATAGAAGAAAAGATAAATAGCTTATCAAAAGAATTTGAAGGTAATGAAAATGAACTAAGAGAAAGGGAAAATGAATTTAAGAAATATGAGCACGCAGCAAAAGAGATAAGCGATTTAATAATTCAGAAAGCAAGAAACATAGAATTAATAAAAAAGATAGACGAAATAAATACTGAGATAATAAGAAGAAGAGATAGGATAGAGCTTAATGAAAGAATTCTCTCAAGAGGAGAAAGCGAAACGATTCTTGAAAAGCTACCAAAAATAGAGGGTATAATAGGTACAGTATCTCAACTTATGAAAATACCTTCTCAATACTCTGTAGCGATAAAGGCAGCATTGGGAATGCATATGAATGATATAGTTGTTGCTAATGAAGATGTTGCAATAAAATGCATTAAATTCCTAAAAGAAAATAAGATAGGTGTTGCAAGATTCTTACCACTTGACAAAATAAGGGTTAAAGATCATAATGAAAAAATAGAAGGTGAGATAATAGGAAAAGCAATAGAGCTAATAGAATTTGATTCTAAGTATAAAAATATCTTTGATTATTTGCTTGGAGACACTGTAATAATAGAAAATATAGAGAAAAAAGTAAGAGGAGGGAGAGCAGTAACTCTTGACGGTGATATAATTGAATCTTATGGTCCAATGATAGGGGGTTATAACAAAAGAGTAGAATTCGAGCTAAGATTAAAAAAAGAAAATGAAAAGATGATGAAAGAGATTGAAAACCTTGAAAAAGAGCTTGAAATTTTAAGAGAGAGACAAAAAGAGGAGGAGGAAAGTATAAAGAAAATGGATAAGGAAAGATCGGAAATACATTCTAAAATAGATAGAATGAAAAAAGAGATATTAAATTTGCAGGAAAAGAAAAATTCTATTATTCATAAAATTAATAAACTAAATGTTGAAAAAGCAAAGAAAGAGGCCGAGCTTGAAAATTACAAGAAAGAGATAGAGAATTATGCTTCTGATTCATTTTATGATTACACTCAAGAAAAATTGAGAGAGATGCTTTCAAATTATCTGAGAGAACTTTCTCAGCTTGGAGCAATAAATATGAAGGCAGCAGAGGAATTTGAGATATTGAGCGTTGAGTATAATGAGCTAAAGAATAGATTGAATAAACTTATTGAAGAAAGAGATGCCATAATTAGAGCGATTCAAGAAATTGAAAGCAAGAAGTATGAAAAGTTTATGGAAACTCTAAATGCTATATCAGAAAACTTTTCAGTAATCTATCGTGACCTTATGAATGGTGAAGGTAAGTTAAGATTAGAGGAAGAAGGAAATATATACTCTGGACTTATAATAGAGGCAAGCACAGAAAGCAAAAAAATATTAAATATAGATGCAATGTCAGGAGGAGAAAAGACGCTTACTGCCTTGGCATTTCTTTTTGCAATTCAACAATATCACGCTTCGCCATTTTATATTCTCGATGAAATCGATGCAGCCTTGGATAAACTAAATACTAAGAAGGTTGTTGAATTTTTGAAGAAATATTCTGAAAAAACACAGTTTATTGTAATTACTCATAATGACTTAACTATACAAGCGGCAGACCATGTTTTTGGGGTTTCTATGGAGGATGGGGTCTCGAAAATATTCTCAATAAAGATGCCAGCTCAATAAAGGAATGAAAATTATGAAAAAAACAAAAGAAGACAATGAAATAGAAAAGATGAAAAAAGAAGAAATCGAAAAAAACAAAAAAGAAAGTAATGAGAAGAAAAAAATAGAAGAAAGTCATCTAATAAAAACAATAATAGTTGGCGCAGATTGGGAAGAAGTTTTAACAATGATAATAGAGGAAGAAGAGATAGATCCAATGGACATAGATATAGTAAAGCTTGTAGATGCATTTCTAAATTATCTGAAAACTCTGAAAAAGTTTGACTTTAGAATACCTGCAAGGTTTATTCTTATTGCTGCGATTTTACTAAGAATGAAATGCGAAGTACTAAAAATAAAGGATATTGAAGAAAAACGAGAAGAAAGACCAACGATAGATATAAATGTTCCATTAATAGAATTGCCCGTAATTAGAAGGCCCACAAGACCAATAGCTTTGACTGAACTTATAGATGCGTTGAACAAAGTAATTCAATTTGAGGAAAGGAAAAAATTAAGAGCTTTGCGTTTGAGAAAAGCCGTAGAAGCTTTGATAGAAGAGGAGGAAGATATAGAAGTTAGAATAAACAAAATATACGAAGAGATAAGAACAAAAAGAATAAATAAATTTTCCGAGCTAGTTGGAGAATGGAAAAGAGAAAAGATTGTATATAAATTTATACCATTGCTTCATTTAGATCAATCTGGAAAGATTAGTTGTGAGCAATTAGAAGAGTTTGGAGAGATATTCATAAATTTAAAAGAAGATGGAGAAAGCGAAAGTAACTTGAATAAAAATATTTTAAATGAAAAGGAGAATTTAAATGAAAATAATGCTGAAAATAAAAATTTTTAAATAAAATTACTGTTTATAAAATAAATCAAATACTCTTTTGAAATTTTTAATAACAAAATTTAAGAACAAAATTTTAAGCTATAAAGATTAGCCCTTACTCCTTTTTCTTTTTTTCTTCTCCTTTCGTATCTTCTTTTTTAACATCTTTTCTGCTCTTACCCTTTTCTACAAGAATTATCTCAACATTCGTTGATTTCATTAATCTTCCGTGCTCATACTTTCTTCTCCTTCTTGCGAGAGTAGGTCCTTTGTGAGACGATGCATAAACAAATAATTTATCAGAATCCAATCCTAGAGCTTTTGCATTCTTTTCGCAACTCTCAAGTAATTTTTTTATTTCAGTTACAGCCTTAGTATAATACTTTCCTTTCAGACTTCTTCTTTTAGCTATTAAATCTTCGAGAAGCCTTTTCACTACCTTAAGCTTCTTTTTTCTTATAACTCTGCAAATAACCTTAGCATCTTTCTGCGAAATGTTTAGCCAAGAGTAAACTTTTGCATGCTTTTCCTTTGGCTTAAAAGTATAGGGCATTCTTTGCTCACCTTCATTATTTGTGTTAATTTTATTATTTTTCAGATTTAAAAACTTAGCGAATTTTAAAAATTTATTTTTTATTTTGAAGATTTTTATTTTGAATATGAGTAATACATAAGTTTTCTAAAGATTAAACAAATACATAATAATCAAAGGAAGTAAAATCATAAGAATTATCATGAATAAAATTATCTTCAAGCCTTTCTTCCAATTTTTGTGACGATAGGCAAAAGCAACGCCTGTAAACAATCCACCAAAATGAGCGATATAAGATATATTTCCCACATTGAAAATAAATCCGATTGTATTATAAATCGCATATAATATTCCAAGAAGGCCTAAAGGAATTATATAAAATGGTGGATAGAAGCTTAGATCAAGAGGCCTTATTATCATGCCAAAGCCAACCAAAGCAAAGATACCTGCAGATGCTCCTATAGAAACGACTTCTGGAGGGTAAAATAAAATTGATAGCAAATCTCCTGCAATTGCACCGGAAAAAAATATTATTAGCATTTTCTTTGCGCCGATCTCGTCTTCTACTGCTACTCCAAAAAATAAGAGAACTAGCAAATTTGAAATCAAATGCTCTATACTCCCATGAATAAAAATAGAAGTAAAGAGAACATATGGTCTTTCTTTAAGATTATTAAGAGAAAATCCATAAAATTTTACGATCTCTTCAACTACTTCAATAGAATAAAAAAAGTTTATTAAACCTATAAAAATGTAAGTAAACAAGCAAAGTAAACACAAGATTAGAGTAGCCTTCATACTTATAGAGTTTAAGCCTAACTATTAAATTTTTTTATTTATATAGATTTGCTTTTTTCTATCTAAAAGATTGTGAAAAATAATTAGAAACTTTAAAGAAATAATCTAATTGATGATAATCATAGATACAAATGCCATCATAACAATAAGAAATCTAAGGAAAAAACTTGAGGAGTTTACAAATTTTGGAGAGCCAGTAATTTTGGATAATACGATAAAAGAGCTTAAAAGCATGAAAAATAAAAATTCAAAACTTGCACTTAGCCTTTTGAAGCATTATAATTTTAAGATTATTAAAACAAGATTACAATGCCCTGCTGACGAAGCTATATTAAATATTGCAACCCCTAGCGATGCTGTAGTAACAAATGATAAGAAATTAATAAAAAGATTAAAAGCAAAAGGAGTAAATATTATAAGATTGCGACAAAAAAAGTATTTAGTACTAGAAAGATAGTGGTGCTGAAAATGTTTAGGATTGCAACATTAAAAGAAACTGTAAGGGTAGACCCAAAGTTTCTTGACTTAGACATAGAAGAAGCTGTAAAAATGGGATTAAAAAATCAAATAGAAGGAAAAACTTATGAAAATATTGGAACTATACTTGCGATTATAAAAATAGTTGAGTTTGGCGAAGGAAAAATTATACCAGAAGATCCATGTATTCATTTTCCTGTTGTTTTCGATGCTTTAGTATTCTCTTTAGAAGAGCAAGAGGTTGTTTATGGCGTTGTAGTAGATATAACAGAAATAGGAGCATTTGTTAGAATAGCTTCTATCGATGCTTTTGCGCACATATCTCAAATTATGAATGATAAAATAATTTATGACCAAAAGAATTCTATACTCATTGGGAAGAAGACAAAGAGAAAATTGCAAGAAGGAGATATAGTTAGAGCAAGAGTTGTAAGCATTTCTTCTCTGAAAGAAAAGGCAAGAATAGCACTTACGATGCGCCAACCAATGCTTGGCGCTTTAAAATGGATTGAAGCAGAAAAGAAAGAGATAAAGAAGAAAGAAAAAGTCAAGAAATAAAATTAGTAAAGCATTGAAAATAAAAATGAAGAAAAATTAAACTTAAATAAGAAAATAATCGAAGTTTATAACTCTCAATAAGAAATCTAAATACTTTTTTAATCAGAATAACAATTACGATTAACTTAAACTAATGATTTTCTTCACAATAGTTTGAGTAAGACCTTTATTCTTTTATGGTTTTCCATAAAACATAATTTTGGATTTATTAGTAAAATTTAGTGTTCATTTTTCATAAAATTCTTCTCTTAAAAATCTTGCTAAAGCAAATAAAATACTTTTTTCAAAAGCTTTTTGACGATTTATAAGATTTTTTGTGAAAAACCCGACTGCTCCCCATTTTTGTTTCGTATTTTCAATTCTTTGAATCTCATCCATTATTTTTCCCAATTCCTTTCCTTTTTCTAATTCTTTAACGATTTTCTCGGGTAATAAAATAGACTGCTCTCTACTAATTCCAACTCTTCCTTTCTTATCTATAATTGCTACCGCACCACATAGAAAATCTCCAAACTCTGTTTTTTCCCAACCTCCTTCCAATCCAACTCCAATATCAGCATTTGCGATTTTTAGAGCATTTTTTGCCCTATTTATTGCTCCTTTGGTTACTTCCTTTAGCGAAGCAGGAGTATGAGAGACTTCTGAGTTTACTTCGCAACTCACGATTTCAACATCTTTAAAAACTTTTTTAAAGACATTTTCTACTGCTTTAATTTTTATTGGATTTTTTGATCCGACTGCAACCTTCATATTAGCTCACTAAAATTTATTCACAAAAACTTTTAATTTTCTTTATTATCTATAAAGAAGATATTTTCAGTAATTTTCTGATCTAATAAACAAATCTTAAACTAAGCGTTGCGAAATTAACAATTATAACGTCTACTATTCGTTTTACTTAAAACTTTCCAAATTAGTTCACTAAAATTATTTAGTTTTCATATTAATGGAGAATTCGCTTCAAATAGCTTATCTATAGTTGCAAATGATCTTCCAATAATTCTTTTTATTGGATTAGAAAAAATAATGGAAATTCTTCTGTAGTTTGCAACTCATGGACAATTTTTTGTATAATTTTGATAGATTATCCAAATTAAATTTTATTGAAAAATTTCATTGCAGCTAAAACCTCTTTTATTATTTCGCTTGCAAGCATCGCTGTTTTTGAAGGAATTTCGTTATCTGAGATTTCAACAATATCAAAAGCTATTAGCGTTTGAGATTTTATTATATTCTCTATGATGTTAAAAAATTCCTTTGGTGAAATTCCTTTACCGCTCTCTCCAAATGTAGGAAGTCCTGTCTCAACATAGCTTGGATCGAAAACATCTACATCAATTGTTATGTAAACAGGGTTTTCTATGCTCTCTTCCCTTAATGCTTTAAAATCAAAATTGTCTTTTTCTTCTTCAGAGAAGCTTCTTACACCATAATAATATATCTTTGCTTTCTTAGCTGCATGGAAAGCCCAAGTTGCGTGAGTAAACTCTTCTCCAAGATATTCTTTTCTTGCATCGCAGTGAGCATCAAAACTTATAATGCTTTTTGGATTTAGCGTTTCGATAATTGGAAGTGTAATTAGATGCTCTCCTCCAATAAATATTAAAAAAGCTTTAGGATTTCTTTCTTTTATTTCTTTGATAGTCTCGATTAATCTTTCCGCTGTTCTGAAATAATTTCCTTGAACAACTTCCAAATCGCCCAAATCACAAAACTTAATACTCTTGAATATATTCAAATTAAATTTTTTGGAATAGCCTTCTATTAATTTCATGCTCTCTCTAACTATTGTTGGCGCATATCTGCTACTCTCGCTTATAGATGTTGAAGAGAAGGGTATTCCTAGAAATATAACATCTGCCTCTTCCAAAGGATAGTTATATGCAAAGCTTGTTGTAACATAGAGAAGATCTTCAACTTTTTTCATGATTCTACTCTTGATGCAAATATTTAAAAAGTTTATTTTAGTTATAACTTTATAGTGATTATTTATAGAATGAAAATTTATATAGAGCAAGGTTGAAAAGAGTTGAAATTGCCATGAAAATTTATGAAAAGATTGCATTTTTGCTCAATCTTTGTTTACTAGTTTTAATAATAGTGAGATTTCTCAATCTTTGGAGTATTGCTTCATCTTTCCTCATAATAATGATTATAGTACTTCTATACAAAGTTGATTTTGATTTGAAAATAGAAACAATAGAAAAAAAGCTCGTGCAACTTTTTAAGATATCAGAACAACTTGAAAGGATTGCAAACAGGATTTTAGACATTAGGGAAGAAATAAGAATAGGACTTTATAGAATAGAAGAGGATTTCAATTCGAAGTTGGAGGAAAGAGAAAAAATTTTTATTGAAAAAATAAAAGCAAATGAAGAAAAGTTAGATAGCAATTATAGAGATATTGCAAAAAAGATAATAGACATAGAAAATAGAATGCATGATATAAAGAGCTCTTTGGCAAGCTATGTATCTTATGTAGAAGATTTGATAAAACATGAAAAGAAAGAGTGAATGAAATGTTAATCAAGAGTTTATGAAAAAAGTTTATGAAAAATAGAGCATTTTTAATTTTTCAAATCTTTTTAAATTTTAATTTCGAGTTTTATTTATCGAATTTTAAAACCCCGATTGCACTACCTAAAAGGTAGGAGGGAGTAAAATGAAAATAGATGAAGCATTGAAAGAATTGGAAAGTAAAAAAAGAAATTTTGAACAAACTTATGATTTGATAATAAACTTGAAAAACATAGACCTTTCTAAGCCAGAGAATAAGATAAAGAAAGAAATAGTACTTCCATATGGAAAGGGAAAGTCAGCAGCTGTTTGTGTGATTTCTGAGAAGAGAGGATTTACAAAAGAAAAGATTGAAGCGATTGGAAATAATAAGAAAGAAGCTAAAAAATTTGCAAAGAGTTATGACTTCTTTTTGGCAACTCCAACATTAATGCCAATCATAGGTAAAGCTTTAGGAAAATATCTTGCTCCAAAAAACAAAATGCCACAACCAATTCCGCCAAATGCTTCTGACGAAGAGATTGAAAAGATAGTAAAGATGAAAGAAAGAAGCGTAAGATTTGCATTAAGATCTGAGCTCAATATTCAAATACCTGTTGGAAAAGAAGGTATGGAATTAGAGCATATAAAAAGTAATATAATATCTGCAGTAAAAGATGTTATAGCATCTCTTCCCAAAGGAAGAGCACAAATAAAAAATGTAATGATTAAAAAAACTATGACAAAACCAATAAAGATAGATTTGGATTTTATTTAGTTTAGATTTTATTTAGTGATAAAATATGAAAAAAGCAGAAAAGATAAAGTTAGTAAACGAAATTAAGGGGATTGCAAAAAATTACAAAGTTGTCGGAATAACAAATCTTTATAAGCTTCCTACAAGCTCTTTTCAACAAATAAGAAAAATTTTAAAAGGAAATGCTATAATAAAAGTTGCTCCTAAAGCAGTAATAGAAAAGGTATTAGAAAGCAAAGAAGATTGGAAAGATATGAAAGAAAAGATAGAAGGTTATCCTGCACTTATATTCTCAAATATGGACCCCTTCAAACTTTATAAGCTAATAGAAAAGAATAAAACACCTGCTCCTGCTAAAGCTGGTGACATAGCACCAAAGGATATTGAAGTAAAAGCTGGAAAAACAGATCTTGCACCAGGACCTGCTATTACTGCCCTCCAAAAATTGAAAATAAAAACTAAGGTAGAGGGAGGCAAGATTTCCATACTCTCAGATCAAATTATATGCAAAAAGGGTGATGTGATTACAGAAGATATCGCTTCTGTTCTAAATATGTTAAAAATAATGCCAATGGAGGTTGGTCTTAATGTTGTAGCTATTTGCGAAAACGGAATTGTTTATGATAAAGAAATTTTGCATATAGATGAAGAGGAAACAATAAAAAGAATTAGAAATGCTGTTAAGGAGATGATAAACATTTCAATAAATACTTGGTATCCAACAAAAGAAACAATAGAGTTCTTGCTCATAAAGGCTTATACAGAGATGAAATCTCTAAGTATAAATGCAAAGATAATAACAAAAGAAACTATAGCAGAGTTATTGGCTTTGGGAGAAGCAGAAGCTACGGCTTTAAAATCTAAAATAAATATTTGACCTTTTGAATGAGATAATTTCATATTTCTGACGTCTTTTGAGAATTGCTCGTACTCTTTTTAATCTAACTCAATACTCTTCTATCGTAGATATATCCCCAACATCTAAGCCAAGTTCTCTTGCCTTGAGAACTCTTCTCGCTATTTTACCGCTTCTTGTTTTCGGTAATGAATTTACAAACTCTATCTCCCTTGGGTAAGCATGACCAGCAAGCTTATTTTTTACAAATTGCTTTATATCTTCCTCAAGCTCTTTGCTTGGATTATAGCCCTTTTTCAAAATTAAAAATGCTTTTATTATCTCGCCTCTCAAAGGATCTGGCTTTCCTATTACAGCGGCCTCTGCAACTGCTTCATGAGCAACTAATGCTGACTCTACCTCAAAAGGTCCTACCCTCTCTCCACTTGTTTTTATTACATCATCAGCTCTTCCTACAAACCAAAAATATCCATCTTTATCTTTGTATGCCAAGTCACCTGTTATATACCAGCCTTTAACAAAATAACTCTTATATTTTTCTTCATTCTTCCATATCTCCCTCATCATAGAAGGCCATGAAGGCTTTATTGCAAGGTTTCCGAGCTGATACTCTTTCAAAACATTTCCTTTATCATCTACTATATCAGCTTTAATTCCAGGAATTGGCTTACCCATACTTCCGAGCTTTATTGGCATGCAAGGATAGTTAGCAATTAATATTCCTCCTGTTTCTGTTTGCCACCAAGTATCATGGAAAGGTAAGCCAAATGCTTTTAGTCCCCATTTTATTGGTTCAGGATTTAATGGCTCTCCTACGCTACAGAGATGACGAAGAGATGATAAGTCATATTTTTTATAGATTTCTTCTTCCTTTTCTAACATTCTTATTGCAGTAGGAGCTGTGTACCAAACGCTTACTCGATGCTTCTCTATTATAGAATACCATTTTTCAGCATTGAACCTTCCATTGTAAATGATTGATGTTGCCCCCAATGCAAAGTTTGCAAGAATTCCATACATCGTGCCTGTAACCCATCCGTGATCTGCTGTACACCAATAAATATCTTCATCCTTTAGGTCAAGAACCCAATCTGCTGTTAACATGCCTACCAATAGAGCTTCGTGTGCATGTACAACGCCTTTCGGTTTTCCTGTGGTTCCAGAGGTATAAAGCATAAAGCAATAATCTTCTAAGCTTGTTTTAGGAATTTCGAAATAAGAAGATTTTGTCTTCATCTCCTCTTTATAATTTATTTCATGATACTTGCTTTCTTTATTAACATCACCATCTATATCTATTATATATTCTATATTTTTAGGCTCTGCTTCATAAATCCTTTTCTTAAGCTCACCATTTGTTACAATAAATCTAGCTTCGCTATCATCTAATCTATCCTTAAGCCCTTGCGAGCCAAAGGCAGCAAAAATGTTGCCTGCAATTCCTAGATTCTTTATTATTCCATAAAATGCAATATAAACCTCAGGAACTCTTGGCAAGAATATGAAGCATCTATCTTTCCTTTTTATTCCAAGATCTTTTAGCAAGTTTGCAAACCTATTGCTTAGCCTATATAAATCAAGAAATGATAGCTTTTCTATTTTTTCATTCTCATCTTCTACTATTAAAGCTATTTTATTTTTTCTCCATGTTTTTATATGTTTATCTAATGCGATATATGCAGCATTCAAATTTTCGTGCTTAGAAAATTCTTTTATTGTTTTTTTCCAAGAGAATATTTTTCTTGTTTTTTCATAATCCTTAAGATTTGGCTCGAAAAATAATTTTTTCTTAAGAATTTCTTCTTCCATTCCCAATTTTTTTAGAGCAGATTTTTTCGTTTTTGATTTTTCAATTTTTATTTCCATTGATTTTTCTTCCTTTTTCATCATTTTCTTAGGCATTTTTATCACGATGTTTATTCTTTTGCGAGATTTATCTTTCTAAAAATTTCTTCTGTCAATTTATCTTTTAGCTCTTCTCTTTTATTTATTATATCTTTTACTCTATTTAACAATTCTTCCTCCTGACCTTCTAAATAATACCATATAGAATAGCCCTTTAAAATTCTTGGTAATTTGTATCTATTTATTTTAAATCCTCTCTCCTTCGCTACTAAATATATATCTGAATGCTTTGCGAATTCTTTATTTATCTCTATAATAGGAGATGGACCATTTGACTTTAAAAATTCATAGAATTTTGTTGCTATATCTTTTTTTGGCGTTCTCTTTTTAAAAATCCAAGTGTAGCAAGCTGAATAGCTTATTCCTAAAATACTTGCAATATCTTTTATGTTATAGCCTTTATTATAAAGCTCTATCGCTTTTTTATAATTCTCTACATAGAAATTTTTTCCTTTTCTAAGCATCTTGAAACACTTATTTATATTTTCATTTCATTATTATTTTCGATTTTCTTTATTTTAATTTTTCAAAAACTATAAGTTATTAAGTAATTCAGTTTTTAAGTGATCTCTATGTTGAACTTTCATAGCTTAGCAAATTACGCATTGTTGGAGAATATAGTTCTAATTATAATCGCCCTTTTACTAAGTAGCATAATAGGTTGGGAAAGAGAGAAAAGACATAAGCCAGCTGGGTTAAGAACTCATGTATTAGTTTGCATCTCTACATGTGCCTTAGTAATAATAACTAAAAATCATATTCCATATGACTATGCAAGAATAATTCAAGGAATAATTACTGGGATAGGTTTCATTGGAGCAGGAAGTATAATAGCTCAGCGAAAGCAAGTAGTTGGTATAACAACTGCTGCAAGCATTTTATTTGTTGCTGTCTTAGGAATAATAATTGGGCTAGGAGAAGTTTTACTTGCAATTTTTATAACAATTCTCTCATTTTTAATATTGAAATACTTTCGATTATTAGAAAAAAGAATTGAAGAAGAATAAAGAATTAAACGAATATTTAATGAAGATAGAATTAAATGATTGGAATGAATTTAAATTAAGTGAATTTATATGAAGCTTGCGAATATGCACTTTGATGCAGATGAGATTGGCCCAGAGCTTGTTGTTGAAGTTTATAATAAAAAAATTGGTCTGAAAGGAATATTGATAATAGATAATACGAAAAGGGGCGTGGCAAAAGGAGGAATAAGAATGACTTCAAGCGCTACTGTCGAAGAGATTTTCAGATTGGCAAGGGCGATGACATTTAAAAATGCTTTGGCAGATCTTCCTTTCGGGGGAGGAAAATCCGGCATAGTTTCTGATACAAAGAATAAAGAAGAGAAAAGATTGTTAATTCAAGGTTTTGCAAGAGCAATAAAAGAACTTTGCCCTTCTCGATATATAGCTGGTCCAGATGTTAACACTGGAGAAGAAGAGATGAGATGGTTTGCAGAAGCAAATGGATGTTTAGACTCTTGCACAGGAAAGCCTAAGGAGCTTGGAGGCTTGCCACATGAACTTGGTTCTACTGGCTTTGGAGTTGCGCAAGCTACACTAATTGCTCTTGATTTCATAAAATTAGATGTAAATAATACTAAAGTTGCTATCGATGGCTTTGGTAATGTCGGTAGCTTTACTGCAAAATTTCTCTACGAGGAAGGAGCAAAGATTATAGCGGTTAGCGATAGCAAGGGATGTATTTATAATCCTAAAGGATTAGATGTGGAAAAACTTTTAGATGTTAAAAGCAAGACAGGAAGTGTAATAAATTATCGTGAGGGAAAGGCTATATCCCGTGAGAATATATTTGAAATTTATTGTGACGTGTTAATTCCTGCGTCTCTTTCAGATGTGATTAATGAAAGCAATTATGAAAACATAAAAGCAAAAATAATAGTTGAAGCTGCAAACATACCTATGAGAGAGCACATAGAGAAAAGATTGTTTGAAAGGGGTATAGTAATAATTCCTGACATTATTGCAAATGCTGGAGGAGTTATCTCTTCTTATGCCGAGTATAAAAAAATGGATGAGCAAGAGATGTTCAATTTAGTAAAGGAAAAAATTGTTAAAAATACAAAGCTTATACTTGAAAGAAGCTTTGAGAAACAAATGAATACAAGAGACGTTGCGATGGAAATAGCAAAAGAGAGAATATTATGATGGTTGAATACTCTATTCTTTCAATTGTTTAAAACATTCTTGTTAATTTTAAATTTATGCATAAAATAAATCTTCCTCGATTTTTTATATATAGATATAGGAAAATTTTGGGAAAAGAGGTAAAAAAGCTTGTAGAATATTCATTAAAACCATTGAGAAAAAGTATAAGGATTAACACTCTAAAAATCTCTAGAGAGAATTGCTTAAAATTACTTTCTGCTCGCTCTTGGGAGCTTCAACAGATTCCTTGGTATGAAAATGGTTTTTGGGTTTTGAATAGAAATGAAGAGCAGGTTGGAAATACCCTTGAACATTTTATGGGCTATTTTTATGTGCAAGAAGCGTCTTCCATGATTCCTCCTATTGTTTTAGAACCAAAAGAGGACGATTTTATTCTTGATGTTGCAGCATCTCCTGGCTCTAAAACTACGCAGATTGCAGAAATGATGAAGAACAAGGGTTGTATAATAGCTAACGATGTTAGCCTTGATAGAATAAAGATTTTGAGATTTAATTTAGAAAAATGTGGTGTTATGAATACTATTGTTACAAAAATGGATGGTAGATTATTCAAAAAATTCAAAGAAAGATTTGACAAAATTTTGTTAGATGCTCCTTGCTCTTCAGAAGGAGTGATAAGAAAAGATTGGAAGGTTATCTCAAGATGGAGCTTAAATATAATTCAGCGCATGTCCTTGCTTCAAAAAGAATTAATTTCTTCAGCAATAATAGCTTTAAAAAAAGGGGGTGTTTTAGTTTATTCTACTTGCACGATGGCTCCAGAAGAAAATGAAGAGGTTATTGATTATGCTATAAAAAATTTCGATGTCGAAATAGAAAAACCAAAAATTCAAGGACTTAAATATAGAGAGGGTATTACAGAGTGGGAAGAAAAGAAGTTTGATCCGAGAGTTAAAAATTCTATTAGAATATGGCCACAAGACAACGATACAGAAGGATTTTTTATAGCAAAATTAGTGAAAAGGTGATTCATCAATGAATATTAGAAAAATGAACGAAGAGGAGGTTAACAACTTGTTGAAATATTTTGAAGAGCGATTTGGAATAAAAAAGGAGGTTTTTGATGAATATAATTTTTATAAAACTAGTAAAAAGGTTTGGATTGCAAACAAAAGTTTAGAGAGCGTGAAGTTGGAGAAAATATATTTAGAGTCCTTAGGAATGCATTTTGCAACTATTAACAAAAAAAGAAAAATTTTTAAAATTTCTACAGACGCTTCACAAATATTTGGAAAGCAAGCAACAAAGAATATAGTAGAGATTACTGATGAAAAGCTAATCGATGTTCTTCGTGGCTTTGATTTAATAAATTTTGAAAGCGAAGCAGAAGATGGCTATGTTTTACTAAAATATAAAGAGCATATTCTTGGAGTTGGCCTTAAAAATAAAAATTTCATAAAGAACATGATACCAAAAGAAAGAAGATTAAAGACATAATGAATTTTAGCTATATCTTCGATAAAAATCTTTTTTAATACTTTACTCAATGGAAAATTATAACCCGCGTATTGAAGAATCTTCGATATATTTCATTGTTGTTATTGGTTGTATTACAGAAGATTCTATAAGAAGAAGTTATGAGTTGTTAAGAGAGAAATGAGTAAGCGATGAAGAGATCTCATCACATCCATATTTGCTTGAAATGCTTCCTTAAGCCATTGAAGAAAGATGGAAATTTTTGAAAAGGATTGTATTTTACAATGAGAATATACAAAAGCATCCATAGAGAATATAGCAAAGCACCTTTTGCTTTAAAGAGCTTTTAAAATCTTATGATAAACTCGAGTTTGTATTACCTTTTCTTTTTAATATCATTTTTTATTCTTTCTATTTCACTTCTTACTTTTTTCTTGAATTCCTTTATTTCAGGAGGTATCTTCGAGGAAGTTAGTCTTGGAATTCTATTAATATAGTTTTCAATTCTTGAGAAAACGGCTCTTGCAGCAGAGTAATCTCCTCTTTTTAAAACTTCGTAAACGGTTTTGAGCTCATGCTCTGCACACATCATATAAGCACGTGATCTTAACTCATCTATTTTAGATGAATATATTTTGACATCTCTGTTTCCAAGCTCTTTTAATTTATTTAAATACATATCAGCATTATCTAATAATGAGACAGCGCTATATCCCATCTTCGCTAGCACACATTCTTCTACATCTCTAATTGTAGATTCTAATGCAAGTGAATATACCTTTAATTCAAGATCAAGAATCTTTTCATAATAGAGCTGTTCGATGATAGAATCTTTCAAAAAACTTAAGTTGAGTAGCGCTCTTCGATAATCTCCTTTTTTGATTGCATCTTCTATTCTTGTTATCGCATCTTCTTCTTTTATACCTTCTTCATATTTCATAATTATTTTTAAAATAAATAACGAATTAAAATTCTATTTGTTTGTTAAACTCTATTTTTGGGTCTTCTCAATCGCTTCATTCCAAAATCTTTGCTAATCTTTAAAGCATAAAATTTATTATTATTTTTATGGGCTATTATGACATGCACATAGAGATAAAGGAAAATTTAGAGGAAGTTGTAAAATTTGCAAAGATGTTAGAGTATGCAGGAATTCTTATTGCATTAAATGAGCATGAGATTAACAATGAATATGAAATTAAAAAAATTGAGAATCTGAAAAAATTAGCTATAGAAAATGGAATAGATATAATAATTGGATTATTAATAAAACCAAAAAATAAAGAGGAATTAAAAAGAGTTCTCGACGAATTTAGAAAAAAGGTAGAGATTATTACTGTTGCTGGAGGAATTTATGAGATTAATCGTGCTGCCTGCGAAGATTCTCGTGTAGATATTTTGTATCATCCAGAGCTTGGAAGAAATGACTCTGGCTTAGATCATATTTGTATTAAAGCTGCAAGCGAAAATAATGTTGCCATAGAAATAAATTTTAATGAAATATTGCAAGCAAAAAATAGACCAAAGATCTTGACTTTTATGAGAAGAAATGTAAAGCTTTGTAAAAAATATGGAGCAAATGTAATAATAACAAGTGGTGCTAAAAATAAATGGGAGATGAGAGCTCCAAGAGAGCTTGCATCAATAGGCTATGTACTTGGCTTGGATTTGAAAACTGCTATAGATTCTGTTTCGATTATTCCTGAAAATATAATAAAAACTAATAGAGAAAAACTAAATGGAAGATTAATAAAAAATGTAAGAATAGTTGATGAATTTTAAATTAGAAAAATTTAATCTTATAATAAAGGTGAAGAGATGGAAAAACCTAAAACTTTGCCTCCAGTGTTAAGAGAAAATGAGAGGTATATAGTGTTTGAGATAATAACAGAGGAAGATATAGAATATGAAGAGTTTACAAAAGCGTTGTGGCTTGCGTGCTTATCTTTTTTAGGAGAGCTTTACACATCTGAAGCAGAGATAAAAATAATAAAAAATCTTTACAATCCAAGAACAAAACAAGGTGTAATAAAGTGTCGTTATGATATGACAGAATTTGTTAGAGCATCTCTTGCATTAATAAATAAAATTGGAAATAAAGATGCAATTGTAAAAGTTTTGGGAATTACAGGAACCATAAGCTCTGCAAAAAGAAAATATTTAGGATTTACTGAGTTAGAATCTTTTTGGAAGGAAGAAGGTAAAAGTGTTGCATAATTTAAAATACATACTTTGTGAGAAAATGATCGATGATAAAAATGACAGTAAAATATGAAGAAATGCTTAAAAAGGCTATAGAAAAGCTACCTTCTGTAGTTGAAAATAGCGATAGATTTAAGATTCCTGAATCAGAAGTTACTTATAGCGGAAAGCTTACAATAATAAAAAATTTTAATCAGATTGTAAATATTTTGAGAAGAGATCCTAATCATTTAGCAAAGTTTCTATTTAAAGAACTTGCTATTCCAGGAAAGATTGAAGAAAATAAGCTTATATTGCAAAAAATTTTTACAAAAGAGAAGATAGATGAAAAAATAAGAGAATATTGTAAAATTTACATATTTTGTAATGAATGTGGCAAGCCAGATACGAAGCTTTTTAAAAAAGGTAATATATATTTCATAAAATGCGAAGCTTGCGGAGCAGAAAGAAGCGTGCCAAGAGTATGAAGTTTGTTGTGATCAAAAATTTTCAAATATAGTTAAAGAGTTGAGAAGAAAAATGAGAGGACAGTGGTATATAATTTCTGCGATAATAGTTGCAGGAGCTTTAGTAGCAATCTCGATTATTTTTCGAAGTTATGTTTATGATTATTCTTACATAATAAGAATGCAAGAAGATTTTTTGTTTAGAAATGTTGAGCAAGAACTGGAAAAAACTATTTTATACTCAAGAAGCTATGAAGAACTTGAATACAATATAAAGCATTTCATAATGTTTTCACAAAGAAGATTTTCTGAGCTCGGCTACTCTCTAAGAATTGTTAATGAAACTTCATTAGCTCTTCCACCAGCAAAAATAAGATTTAGAATAGATCTTATTTCTGAGAGAGTTAACATAACAAAGGTTGTTGATCTTCCAAGATAGTATTAATAATATTAACTCTTAAATTCCTTTATCGCTTCTATCTCTTCTTTTGTAAACATATTTGCTATATTTTCATTCTTTTTTATTAATCCTTTGAAAATAGGTAAATAGCTTAAAGCATCTCTACTAGAGCAATGTGTAAGTCTTCCTATTTTCTTGCAGGCTTCCATTAACTCTTCTGGAATTTTCTTTTCATATAAAAATTTTGGAGAGGTATAAGGAACAAACTTTCTGTAAGTTTCTTTTTTTGCAATGCTAACAAATGATAGGAAATCTATGAAATACTTTTCCAACGCCCAATTTTGTCTTTTTATTATCATAGAATAGAAGAAATCTGCCTTTGCTAGATATTCGAAAGCTTTTGCTAGGTCTTCCTCTTTACTATATTCCTTTGGTAAGTTTTCTTCTATCCAAAGAAATATTTCTTCCGGCTCCTTCTCTGATTGAGTTATACCAAGCTTAGCTGTTTCTATATTCTTTGTTTTGAATATTATTTTTAGAGTATCAAAAATAGTTTGCTCCAACTCTCTCGTTGATATTGTTTTTACAGACTCTTCTGTAACTTCATTTAATGTGCTTAAATCTATTATTGCAGCTCTTATGTCCCCATTAGCAAGCCTAGCTAGTTGCTCTAATGCTCTTTCCTCATATTTTATCTTTTCTTTTTTAGCTATCTTCTCGAGAAATCTTTTTATCTCCTCGCTTTTTATTTTCTCAAATTTTATTAGCTTTGATGCTTGCCTTATTGGAAGAAGTGATTTTTCCCAAGGGTTATTTGAAGTTAATATAACAGGATATTCAGAACTTCTTATTAGCTCTAATATTGCTTTTATCATTCCTTTATCTTTTATTTCTATTTCATCAATCAAAATTAACTTGCCCTTACCAAATATACTTCTTTGCTTTCCAGCTTCGAATATATCTCTCTTTATACTCTCATAATCTCTGAAATCTGAAGATGAAAGCTCTATTAGCTCATAGTTAAGCTCTTTTGCTATCAATTCTGCGCAAAGTGTTTTTCCTACTCCAGAAGGACCGTAAAGAAGAAGTGCCTGCCCTTTTTTGTATTCTTTAATGAACTTTAATGCTTCTTCCATCTGTTTTCTATTTCCGACTACTTCACTTATACTTTTCGGCTTATATTTCAGAAGAAAGTCTACCATAAAAATATCTTCCAAAGAAAATTATAAAATAGTAATATGTTTATAATTATCAGATAATCTCTTCCATTATGCCGGAGTGGCGGAACCAGGTAACGCGCGTGGCTCGAGACCACGTGTCCCTTGTGGACTTGCAGGTTCGAAGCGATTTTCACATTTTATGAAATTATCAAAAATGAAAAATTATAAACGAATTTAATAAAATAGAATCTTGTGTGAAAATCGCAAAAATCCTGCCTCCGGCGTTTTTATTTCTACGAAGATTTTGCAATTTTATTTAATGAAAATTAGTGCCAAGAAAGAATTGATATACTATATATAAAAATCCACTATAAAACTATCTAACTCAAATCCTTAGAAAAAGAAAAGCTAAAAATAATGCAAGCATTATCAAGCTCACTATTACTGCAAATCTTACCATTTTTGGATCATTTCCAAATCCAAAAACAAGAGGACCTATAAAGCCACCAATACTAAACTTTGTTCTTCCTGTTGTTTCTCCTATGATTAAAGAGAATAAAATCAACAAAATACCTATAAATATTAATACTACCCCAGCTATCATAATGCTATTGCTTGCTATAAGTTTTAACATAACATAATATTAGTTCATAAATAATTAATTTTTTGATTTTTGAGGTATAGAATTTTAATTATGCGAAATGTTGGTTAAATACATAAAGATATTTTATAGATTAGTGTAATTTGTATGGAAGATAAAGAATTAAAAAAAGAAAATATGGAAATGGATAGAAAGGAAATAATCGAAAATGATGAAAATAAAGAAAATCAAAAGGTTGAGTATGTAAATAATAGATGGATAATAGAAAATTCGATAGAAAAAAGAGAGTACCAAGAAAGGATTGCAGAAATAGCATCAAGAAAAAATACTCTTTGTGTACTTCCTACTGCAATGGGAAAAACAATAATTGCATTGCTAACGGCAACTAAAATTCTTGATAGGCGAGCAAATAAAAAAATTCTTTTTCTAGCACCAACTCGTCCATTAGTTGAGCAGCACAAAAAAACATTTGAAAGATTTTTAAAGCTTGGATTAGAGCTTGTTTCTATTACAGGAAAAATAAGAAGTGAAAAAAGAGTAGATTTTTATGAAAAGGCTGATATAATCTTTTCTACCCCCCAATGCATTAAAAACGACTTGAAGCGCGGCTTACTTTCGCTAAAAGACTTTTCTTTATTAATAGTTGATGAAGCTCAGCACTCTATTGGAAATTATGCTTATACATATATCGCTTCTGAATTCATGAAACAAACTAACGAGTTGGGCATAATCCTTGCATTAACAGCATCTCCTTCTGCGAATTATTCTAAAATAAGGGAGATAAAGAAAAATCTTTTTATAGAGCACGTAGAAATAAGAACAGAAAGAGATGAGGATGTAAAGAAGTATTTAAAGCCAGTAGAAATAGAGTGGATAGAGGTCGAGCTTCCTCCAGAAATAGAAGAACTGAGAAAATTTCTTCAAGATTTGAAAGAAGAGAATATTAAAAAGCTTGTGAACTTTGGCTTTAATTTAAATAAAAGTAGTCCAAGAAAAGATTTGATCTCTATTCAAAACAAAATAATAAAAAAATATGAGGAAACAAAGGATAAAGTATTTTTGGGCTTGCTTTCATTTGTTTCAGAAATAATGAAGATTGATTATATGATAGAATTACTAGAAACTCAAGCGACTGAGGCTTTTAAGGAATTTGTTAAAAAGATTATGGATAATGCAAAGCTAAAGAAGGGTGGAGCTGATGCAAGACTTGCAAAAAAGATAATAGGAGTTATAGATAAAATAAACGTAATAAAAACGCACCCTAAGATGGAAAAATTGAAAGAAATTCTAAGAGAAGAGCTTCAGAATAAAGATTCGAGAATAATAATATTTGCGCAATTTAGAGCTACTGTAAAGACGATTAAAGAGGAAATAGAAAAGATGGAGGGATGCAGACCTATTATATTAATAGGACAAAGAGGAAAGGATGGAATTAAACAAAAGGAGCAAGTGGAGCTTGTAAAACTTTATGATAGCGGAGCTTACAATACCTTAATAACAACCTCTATTGGAGAAGAAGGTATTCATCTTGGCTCTGCTACAGTTGCTATATTCTTTGAACCAGTTCCTAGTGAGATAAGAATGATACAAAGAAGGGGAAGAGTTGGAAGAGAAAGAGCTGGAAAAATATATATATTAATAACAAAAGGGACAAGAGACCAAGCATATTATTGGGCATCTCATCATAGAGAAAAAAGAATGAGAAGGATCTTGGAAAGAATGAAAATGAAAAACAAGTTAAAGGAGCAAAAGGATTTGTTTTTATATTTAGGTGAGAGCTCTGAAAGAAAATGAAATTATAGAAGAGAAGGAGGAAGTAGAAATAATAGAAAAATTTGGTAAAGATTCTGAAAAAAGATTAGAAGAATATGACTATTGCGATAAAAATCTAGAATGCGAAGATCTAGAGTTCGAGAATAACAAAGAAAAAGACAAAAAAATAAAAATCATTGTTGATTCAAGAGAAGCAAATTCTTTGGTTGTAGAATTTTTATTAGAAAAATGCGAGATTGAGAAAAGGGTTTTAGATATTGGTGATTATCTCATATCCTCTGAAACTTGTTGTGAAAGAAAAACTACAAGCGATTTTGTAAAAAGCATAATAGATGGTAGATTGTTTACTCAATTAATCGAGATGAAAAATTCTTATTCAAATGCTATCCTAATAATAGAAGGTAATTCTCTTTACGAAAATGAAAATGTAAGTCCAGAAGCAATAAGAGGGGCTTTAGCTGCTATAGCAACAGAAATAAAAATTCCTATACTTTGGAGTAGAAGTGCCAAAGAGACTGCAGAACTTTTGATTGCGATAGCAAAAAGAGAGCAGATAGCAAAAAAGAGAGGGATAAAAATAAGATTTGAGAAAAAGCCAGAAGATATTAGAAGGTTGCAAGAGTATCTTGTTGCCGGATTACCTAACGTAGATAGAGAAAGGGCTAGACAATTGCTTAAACATTTTAAGTGCCCAGAGTTTGTTTTTACTGCAACTGAAAGAGAGCTAATGAAAGTTGAAGGAATAGGTAAGAAATTAGCTCAGAAGATAAGAAAGGTTTTGAGCGAAGATTATGAAGAGCATGAAAATGAAAAACAAAAGAAGTTGAGAGAGTTTAATCCATAGCTTTAGCTTTTTATAGAAAAATTTTTCAACTTTTTAATAGTTTTAGATAAAATAAAAAGTATTTAAATTTTAAACATTAACTCAATACTAACGTATAAAACAACTTAAAAATACTTTTAGATGGTGAAAAGAATGGCAGAAAAAGAACACCTAAACTTAGTAACAATAGGTCACGTAGACCATGGAAAAAGCACTACAGTAGGTAGACTTCTATACGATAGTGGTGCAATCAGGGAAGAAGACCTTAGAAAGCTAAAAGAGTTAGCGAAAGAACTAAAGAAAGAGACCTTCGAGTTCGCTTTCGTTATGGATAGACTAAAGGAAGAGAGAGAAAGAGGATTAACTATTGACATAATGCACCAAAGATTCGACACGCAAAAATACTACTTTACAATCATAGATGCTCCAGGACATAGAGACTTCGTAAAGAATATGATTACAGGAGCTAGCCAAGCAGATGGTGCGATTCTAGTAGTATCGGCAAAAGAAGGAATACAAGAGCAAACAAAGGAGCATGTGCAACTAGTAAAGATATTTGGAATAAATCAGCTAATTGTAGCGATAAATAAAATGGATGCTGTAAACTATAGCGAGGAAGTATTTAAAAAAGTAAAGGATGAAGTATCAAAGCTTTTACAAACTGTTGGGTACAAAATTGATGAAAAGGCGTTTATTCCTATATCAGCATATAACGGAGATAATGTAGTGAAGAAATCTGATAGAATGCCTTGGTACAAGGGATATACAATACTTGAAGCCTTAGACGCTTTGTTTGTAGTTCCACAAAAACCAATAGATAAACCACTCAGAATTCCAATAGAAGATGTTTATTCAATTACAGGGGTTGGTACTGTTCCAGTAGGAAGAGTAAAGACAGGAGTATTGAAGAAAGGAGATAAAATAATTTTCATGCCAGAAGGTGTTACTGGAGAAGTAAAAAGCATAGAGATGCATCATGAAGAAATACCAGAGGCAAAGCCAGGAGATAACATTGGTTTTAATGTAAGAGGCGTTAGCAAAGATCAGATAAAACGTGGCTCTGTGGCTGCTCATCCAGAATCTGCTCCAAAGCCTGTAAAGGAATTCACAGCTCAAATAGTTGTTTTAAATCATCCTTCAGTAATTTCAAGAGGCTATACACCAGTGTTTCATTGCCACACTGCTCAAGTAGCATGCACAATAATTGAGATATTGAAGAAAATAGATCCTAAGACAGGAGAAGCAAAAGAGGAGAAGCCGGACTTCATAAAAACAGGAGATATAGCAATAGTAAAAGTAAAGCCGACAAAGCCACTAATAATAGAAAAACAATCAGAAATTCCAGAATTAGCAAGGTTTGCAATAAGAGATATGGGACAAACAATTGCCGCTGGAGTTTGCATAGATACTGTAGTATAAATTATTTTTCTTTTTTATTTTTTGAAGAATTTTGTATTTATCTCACTATAGCATACTCTTCATGTGGCTTCTTTAGCAATTTATACTTAAAGAAGTTTATTATGTGAAATACACAAATCTTTAAAGCACCTACCTTTCTAATTCTTCTTGGTGATGAGTATGCAATAGCATCTCTTAAGAATATGCACTTCCCAATCTTAGCAAGTTTTCTTGTTAGATCTAAATCTTCGCATGTAGCTAATGCCTCGTTAAAACCATGAACTTGAATAAATGCACTTTTCTTGCATGAAAGACAATTACCATAAAAGTGAGGATAGTCAATAAAGCTAAGAAAGTTTGCAATCTCTGAGGTAGCTCTATATATAAATCTTTCTAAAAAGCTTCCTTTTGCCTTTATATATCCAGAAGCGCAAACTACATTCTTTTCTTTAATTCTTTTTACAAGAATTTCTAAAAAGTCTTTTTCAATCTCTGTATCTGCATCTAAGAAAAGTAGAATCTCACCTTTCGCAAGATTTGCACCAATATTTCTCGCTAGACCTATGCCACGACGCTTTTCTACTATTACTTTGCACCCATATCTTCTAGCGATCTCTCTTGTTCTATCTTTTGAATTGCCGTCAACTAAAATAACTTCGCAATTTTTATATGTTTGATTTTTTATTGAAGCTAAAGTTCTTCCTATATATTTTTCTTCATTGAGAGAAGGTATAACTATAGAAACTAATGGTTTTTTAGAAATTTCTTTATAAATAGAAAGTAAATTTTCCGCTTGCTTCTCTTTTGATAGCTCTAATGCGGATTTTCTTGCATTCTTTGCTAGTTTATCTCTTAATGACTTGTTTTCAATAATTAAAGTTATCTTTTTTGCAAGATCTTTTGCATTTTTTGGCTTAAATAATAGACCATTAAATCCATGTTTTACAAAGTCCTTAAAAGCAAGAGAGTTTGCAACAATAACTGGGCAGGAAGAGCTCATAGCTTCTAGAACGCTTAAGCCTTGAGTTTCAGTTGTAGATGGTGAAACAAAAACATAAGCTTCTCGGTAAGAATTTTTCAATTCTTCCTCGTTCACATATCCAAAAAACTCGACACTTATTTTAAGATTCTTTGCTATATTTTCCAATCTTTCTCTATCAGGTCCGTCTCCTATTAAAATAAGTCTCGCATTTGGAAATTTTTTGTAAACTATTTTGAATGCTCTTAACAAAACATCTAAGCTTTTCTCTTTTCCCAACCTTCCAACCCAAAGGATATTTATCTCTTTTTCACTTTTCTTTATTCTTGAAGGAGAAAATCTTCTTGTATCTACCCCATTTGGAATAACATGTATCGGAACTTTTACCTCTGCTTCTAAAAGAATTTTTTTGATTGCAAGAGAAGGTACTATAACTAAATCAAACTTATTGTAAAAAATCTTCGTAAATTTTTTTACAAGCTTAGAAATTAACAAGTCCGTAATAATAATCTTTTTTATATTCCTAGAAATGAAATAAATCTTAAAATACTCGTCAATAAGTGTATGATAAGTTGCAACGACTGGAATAGAAAGCATTTTTGCTATAGCTAGGCCAAAAACTCCAATTGTTGCTGGTGTATGCACATGAATTACATCTGGCTCTATCTCTTTTATCCATTTTATTAATTTTCTAGATGGAATTGCAGCTTTATATTCTGGATAAGGTTTAAAATCATAAGCTCTGCAAGTAAAAACATTCTTAGGAAATTTATAACCTTTTACCTTTGGGCAAACTATAAAAACCTCATGTCCGAATTTTTTTAAAATAGCCTCAGTATCGGTTACTGCTCTTACAACACCATTTATTTGCGGTTTGTAGGTATCTGTGAAGAAGACTATTCTCATAAATCATAATAATTTCCAAGAAATAATAAAAGCTATATAGAATTAAGATGCAAACAAAATTAATGTAAAAATTTAAAAAATAAAAATGAGTAACTCATCATCTCTTTGCAATTTATCTCTTTGCGATCTTGTTGAGCTCGCTTTGAACTATGGCAGGCATTACTATACCAACTAAGAGGAAAACTATGAACCATATCAAATGGCTTTCTTTTTTTGTTACCTTTGCAAAACCTTCTGAATACTTGTAGAGCCAATATATATTTGCAAAAGGAATTATTATAAGCCATGCTGTTGGAATCTCTGCTCCCAATTCATTAAGCTCGTTTTTCGTTTTCCATAGCCAATATATGAAATAAATCCCTAGTGTCACTATTCCAAGAAGATATATCAAAACTATGTTTCTCTTTTCTATTGGCATAAAATTATTTCTTTTTGCGATATTTAAAGATTAGAATGATCGTTGATTCTAATTTTATTCTATCTTAAATCCTCCTAGACGCTGGGGGTGGGATTCGAACCCACGCACCCAAAAGGGAACAGGCTTAGCAGGCCTGCGCTTGTTACTCAAAGGTCTTAACCACTTGGCTACCCCAGCTTTATCAAATAATAAGATCAATAACCAAATAAAAATCTCTTTTAATAAAATTAATTATTGAAGAAAAATTAAAATAAAACTTTTAAGCGTATTTATCATAATTATTTTTAGTGTTGTTTGATGTGAAGATTAGTGATTTGATGTGAAAGGCATTGATGACTTTCTAATGTGGCTTGGTATAGGTCTTGCCTTAATGGCAATTCTTATAGTATTATTTGGCAGAGGTCCTTTAGAATTTTCTCAAACCCAACAACCAACTTCATTACAACCAAGGGCTATAACTACGATTACTACAACTACAATAGAAAATCTTTCAACAACCTCGCCAAGTGGAGCTATCTTGGTTGGAAGAATAGAAAGAGAGAGCTGGAGGATAATAAGATTTGATAACATAAATGCAAGTTATCATGCTGGCGAATTACTGAAAAGCCTAAGCGATAGAAGAATATACAATGGACTTTTGTTTGGTTCTAATAAAGTTGAGATGACTGTAAGTATAGATACTAGTAAAACCATAGGAGCTTATCTGAGCTTTTTTGTTAATAATACAAATGGCTATGGAGCTTTGATTATAAAAGTAAATGATATAATAATCAATGATAAAAAATTGCCTATAGGCGAACATATATTTTTCCTTAACAATTCTATTTTGAGAGAGAAAAATACAATTGAAATATTTGCTACTAGCTCATCTTGGAAACTTTGGGCACCTACAGTTTATGAATTGAGGGATGTAAAATTCGTTTCTCAAGAGCTTTTTGCCAAGAGAAGTAATTACATCTTCAATGTCTATGAAGATGAATTCAAAAATCTTAGAAAAGATAAAAAAGCTGAACTCACTCTTGATCTTCGAGAAAGGAGAGGAAAGTTAAAGATAGATGTAAACTCAAATGAAATTTTTAATAGTGAAGTAGAGAAATCTAGAAAAACTATATATTTCGATCAATCTTTGCTAAAAAAAGAGGTAAATGAAATAGAATTCGTTGCTCTTGATGGAGCTTTTGAAGGCTTTGCAGAGCTTAAATTTTATTTCAATGTTTTTGATGAACTAAAAGCAGAGAAATATTTTGAAATATCTCAATATGATTATTCTCAACTTTATAGAAATCCTGGAAGAATAGTATTTACCATAGAAGATGTATTATCTCAGGGTGGTCTTTCGGTAATTGTTAGAGACGCTTATGGAAAAGAAACTACGATAGCTTATGATATTGCAAGAAAAGGTTTTTATAACTATACTTTGCATGCTACTGAATGTTCATATGGAATTAATCGAGTGATAATAAAATCAGTAGATAATGCAAAATTCTATGTTAAAGATATAAATATACTTTTAGGATAGTTCAAGAATACAAAGATTATACTTAATTATATTTTTCTTCCTAGATCCCTAAAATCCAAATATCTAATCTCAATCCTCAAAAGGCTCGCAAACAAGACAAACCCAAGAATCGCCTATCTTATACATCTTGGTTCCACAAAGTGGGCAAATGGGCTTCATACAATTTAATTTATAGAATAACTTATATTTATTCTTTTTTTGTATTTCAAATGTAATATATTTATTGAGTATCCGAATGGCGTTAAGTTATTAGATGATTAAAAATTAAGTACTAAACTTGCTCGATATCCTTGAAAAGATTGTCCAAAACCTCTTCTGGATTAAAAACTTTGAGGTCTTCATAACCTTGGCCAACGCCTAAAAATAATATTGGCTTTTTTAGTGTATAAGCAGCAGAAAGAATAGCTCCTCCTTTATCGTAAACATCGACCTTAGTTAATATCATTCCATCTACTCCAACGGCATTATTAAAACTCTCGCATTGATTTACAATATCATTACCAGTTAATGCATCTAAAACAAGAATTTTGAGATCTGGCTTATTAACTCTACAGATCTTTTTCAACTCTTCCATTAAATTCGTATTTGCATGACTTCTTCCTGCTGTATCAGCAAGTATAACATCAATGCTATTTGCTTTTGCATGCTCTATAGCATCGTAAACAACTGCAGCTGCATCTGCGCCATAGCGATGTTTTATCATTCTAATATTTAGCTTTTTGGCATGCTCTTCTAATTGCTCTATGGATGCTGCTCTAAAAGTATCTGCAGCAGCTATAACTACAGAGAAACCTTTCTTCTTCAAAAGATATGCAAGTTTAGCTAATGTTGTTGTTTTTCCACTTCCATTAAAGCCTAAAAATAATATTACTGTTGGCTTTCCTAATTTTTTATTTTCCTCTATTAATTTTTCTAAATTTATACTTTCTTGATTCAAAATTTCAAAAATTATTCTTCTTAAAGAATTTAACACAACTTTTTCTATTTCATTTATCTTTATAACTTTACCCACAAGCTCTCTTTTTAGTTCATCGTAAATCTTATTAACAACATCTAGGGCAACGTCTGATTGAAGTAAAGAGATTTTGATATCGTTTTCTAACTTATTTATATCACTCTCTTTTATCTCCTTTTCTAATTTTAGAATTTTAAATCTTGTTTTCTTTTCCATCTTTTTTTCTTCTTCGCTTATTAACTTTTTGCTTTCTTTCTCAAGTTTTTCATATTCTTTTTCTTCGATTTTCTTTTCAAATTCTTCTTTGCTTTTCTCTTCTTCCTCTTTTTTACGCTCTTTTCCAACTTCTTCCTTGATTTCTAATTCTTTTGCTTCCAATTCTTTTTCTTTAGATTCTATTAAACTAGCTTTTTCCTTCTTAATTGTTTTTTGCTCTTTTTCTATAGCTTCTATTCTTTCTTCTCTTATTTTTTCTATTTCTAACTCTTTTTCATTACTCTCTTCTTCTATTTTTATTTCCTTCTGTAATAATTCATTTAACGTCTTTTTATTTTCTATCTCTTTTTCTTTTACTTCTTCTAATATTTTTTCTTGTTCTTCTTCCTTCTCTTCTTTGCCTACTTTTTCTGATATTTTACTTGTTATCTCCTTTATTTTCTTTTTTAAAAATCCAAACATAACAATCAGGCAATCAATCGAGTTTATGATCTCGAAATATTATTTCGAGCTTAGAGATAAAATTTAAATGCTAACTCTATAAACTTTAAATACCTAAAGAAATATTTTATTTTCAATTTTATAGAGATGATGGGTGTCAAAAGCTATGGTAGATGAAGAAACACAAGGATTAGAGTCTATAGAATCTTGGATTCCTAGAACAAAGATAGGAAAAGATGTTTTAGAAGGTAAGATCACATCTATTGATGAAATATTTGAAAGAGGAGAAAAGATAAAAGAGCCAGAAATAGTTGATAAACTACTAAAATTAAAGACTGAAATAATATGGATAGGAGGCTCTCCTGGAAAAGGAGGAGGAATAAAGAGAACTCCAACAAGAAGAACAGCAAGAATGCACCGCTCAGGAAGAAGATATAAAATTTCTTCTTTAGTTGTTGTTGGCAACGAGGATGGATATGTTGGTGTTGGCAGGAGTGTAGGAACAACTCATCAAATAGCAATAGAAAAGGCTATAAAAAAGGCGAAACTTAATATAATTCCGGTACTTCGTGGTTGCGGCTCATGGAGATGTAGATGTAATGAGTTGCATTCAATAAAAAGAAAAACAGAAGGAAAAGCTGGTTCAGTAAGGATAGTTTTAATGCCTGCTCCCAGAGGCTCAGGATTGGTTTGCTCAGAGGAGCTAAAAAAGCTTTTTATGCTTGCTGGAATAAAAGACATATTGACAAAATCTTTCGGAAAAACAAAGACGAGATTTAATCATGTTTTGGCCGCTTTTGATGCTCTAAAAAAATTAAATGCAAGTAGATGATCTATGATAATTCCTATAAGATGTTTTACATGCGGAAAGGTTATAGGACATCTTTGGGAAAAATACAAAAAAGAGATTGAAAATGGTAGAGCTCCAAAAGATGTCTTAGATGAGCTTGGTGTTACTAGATATTGCTGTAGAATGATTTTTCTAACCCATGTCGATAATTTGAAAGAAGTTGCGTCATTCAGAGTTTAATTGCCTTATCTTTAGTTAATATATAAATTTTTGACTTTTCTTATTTTATGAATTTTACTTATCTAAAGAGATTGATTTTATGTTAATTTTGATCTCAACAAATTATAGAGTTCTTAACCTATCAAGTAAAAAACTAAAATTTATTTCGAATGATTCATCGTTTTATCTATTACTCTATGCTAAGTTATGCTCTTATGATAGCAAAAGAGAAATTTAATCTAAATGTCTTAAACAACTCTTGCTTGGTTTCATTATTCTGGAATTAATCTTAATATTTTTATTATATATTTCTTATTTTTTCGACCAATAAAGACTTTTATGCTCAGAAAGCAAATAAAAATTATGAATAAAATAAAAATAATTCTTATCTTCGTAATGATTTCTTTAACTATAGCCTCAATTTATATTCTTAAAGCTATAAAACAAGAAAAACAAGGCATTGTAGCTTTTTCTTCTAAGGAGGATTTCAAACTCTACTTAGAGGAAGCTTCTACAAGAACCTATCGCCAAATATTTCTTGGCATGGGCGCTATTAGAGAGGAATTGGCTGAGATTACTATAGAAAGATTACCTGAGACTACTACATCAGCCATAGGAGAAGAAGCATCTTCTCTTAGAGTTTCGACTACAAATGTTCAGGTAACTGGGATAGATGAACCTGATATAGTAAAAACTGATGGAAATAACATATATCTTTCTTCTCAAATTTATAGAACTTTTTGGTATGGGCAAAGCATCTTGCCAAGATATCCTATAGGAGAAACTAAGGTGATAAAATCTTTTCCTCCAGAAGAGCTTGAGCTTAGATCAAAAATAAATGAGAGTGGTTATTTATTGCTATATCATAAAAACCTAATTATTTTATCTTATGACGATATAGTAAGTTACGATATTTCAAATCCAGAATCTCCTTCGCAACATTGGAAAATAAAGCTAAACAGCAGCTTAGTTTCAGCAAGACTTTATGGCGATAAAATTTACTTAGTAACGAGAAAAGAAATAGATTATTATCATCCTTGTCCAGTAGTACCGCTTTCAATAAATGAAAAACCATTATTAATATCTTGCTCTAATATCTATCATCCAACAAGCTACATACCAGCGGATACGACTTATAATATTATTATTTTAAATCCAGACGCTGGAGAGATTGAAAAATCTGTATCTTTTATCGGAACTTATGGCGAGTCTATTGTTTACATGTCAGAAAATGCTATATATGTTACTTATACTCAACAAACCGACGAGTTTACACTTTACTTAAATTTCTTAAAAGAAAAATGCTCCGATATTCTTCCTTCTTACATCATAAACCAAATAGAAAAAATAGACTCTTATGATATAAGTAAAGAAGCAAAAGCTGTGGAGCTCGAAATCATAATCTCAAAATACTTAAACTCTTTGGAAAAAGATGAAAGGAGAAAATTTGAAAATGAGCTTTCTAATAGAATGTATGATTATGAAAAAGAGCATATGCGAGAGATAACCAAAACAGGAATAGTTAAAATAGATTTGGACATGAATATCAAAGCCTTTGGAAGCGTGCCAGGCAAGCCTTTAAATCAATTCTCTCTTGATGAATATCAAGGATATTTGAGAGTTGCGACAACAGTTGGCAGCGGAAGCGAAAGTGCAAATGATGTTTACATCTTGGATGAAGATCTGAACTTAATTGGCTCTATACTAGATTTGGGTTTGGGTGAAAGAATATATTCGGTTAGATTTATCCAAGATAAGGGTTATGTTGTAACCTTCAAACAAATAGATCCTTTCTACATTTTAGATTTATCAGACCCTTCACAACCAAAGATGAAAGGAGAGCTTAAAATCCCTGGCTATTCCTCTTATCTTCATCCCATAGCTGAGAATAGAATTTTGGGCATAGGTAAAGAGGATTGGAATGTGAAAATCTCGCTATTTGATGTTTCCTCTGCCGAAAATCCAAAAGAAGTTAGCAAGTATATATTGGATGAGACCTGGTCAGATATACTAAATACGCATCATGCTTTCTTGCTTGATGAAAAACATAAGATATTCTTTTTGCCTGGAGGTCGAGGTGGTTATGTGTTTTCTTATGATAATGATAAGCTTGAGTTAAAAAAGGCTATAAGTGAAATTATAGCAAGAAGAGCTGTATATATAGAAGATTATCTTTATGTAATTGGCGATAACAAAATTGTTGTTATTGATGAAATAAGTTGGGAAAAGATAAATGAACTTGAATTTTAAAAATTTCTTCGTAAAATTAAGCCTTTCTTCATTCATTACTTCCTTTAGAAATCTCAACAAATTTCGATTATTTAACATTTATCAAATGGAAAAATTTAGCAAAAGATGATAGCGATAAAATATCATTTTAAATTTAAATAGATAAATTTAGATTATGATGCTTTTAAGAAAAGAGATTTTAATAAATATCTTAGTTATCTTATTTGTCGCCTCTGTTGGTAATTGCTCTAAAATAGATAATATTCGAATAAATATCGATCTTACAGAAGATAATCTCGCGATTTTTAATGTTACTATAAACTATCTAGAAGATGTAGAGATGTCCGATTTCTATACTCTTGCAAAAATAGAGAATATTCATGTTTTTAAGGGTAATGAAGAAATTAACTGCTCTCTTGAAGAGCTGCCTCTTGGAACATCAATAGTTTGCAAAAATATATTTGCTAAAAATATAACATATACATTTTCTGCTACAAACCTAATAGAAAGTGGTAAAAGGCTTCATATATTTTCTTATCAATTTCCAATCACAACATTAATGAATAGATTAGAAATATTAATAAAAATACCTCTTGGTGCAGTAATAGCAGATGAAGCCTCTCTTGAATATACTGGATTAAAACCTTTCTACCCCGAAAATGGAGTAAAAGGAAGTGATGGAAGAAGAATTTTTGTAGAATGGAATTTCGAAAATCCGAGGCTTGGAGAAGCGATAAGAGTTTCAGCAATTTACGAAAAGATTTTGAAAGAAGAAGATAATATATCTTTAATATACTTAACTACTATTATTATTGTTGTTTTTTCATTTGCTATCATATTCTTAATTATTAGTAGAAAAAGAAAAGATATTTCAAAGGTTTTGCCAATACTTAATGATGCTGAGCGCGTTATAATGGAGGTAATATTAGAATCTCCAGAAGTTTTAGATCAAAGAAAGATTGTAAGAGCTACTGGATTTTCAAAAGCTAAGGTTTCTCGGGTGCTTAAAGATTTGGAAGAGCGTGGACTAATAAAAAGAGAAAAGGTTGGAAGGGCAACAAAAGTAAAATTGACTTTTGGAAAAGAAGAAAAAGATGAAGAAAAAGTTATTTAGATAAAAGTTTATATAAATTTTCTCAGCCCGAGATTATCATTCTTTTGTAAAATTTCTAGGGTATCTAAATCTATTTGCATAAAATCTTTTGCAGCAATAGTTTTTATTCCAGTATTTTCTTCTACTATTTTTGCTTGCTTATAAACATTATTTTTTAACATACTGAAAGAAAAGTGTTGAAGAATAGCAACTCTTGGTTTTGTATCATTTTTCATTGAATTTAAAAAGTTTATAACATCGCTCACGCTCATATGCTTTTTTTCACTATCGTTTCTATAACCTCCATAAGGAACTAAAACATTGAAGATTATAAGATCACAATTTTCAAAACTTTTCTCTTGATTTTCATAATAAATACCGTCGCTAGTATACCCTATTATTTTGCTTCCTACTATCTTAAATCCAACGCAAGGGGCATGATGCTCAGATTTTGCAACAAATATTTTTATATCTTCTTTCTGTAAATTCATTTCTTTGCTACTTATTACTTCGTCTCCTTCTACGCTTCTTATGAAGCTCGCTATACTTTGATGATATTTGCTTACACATGGATAATATTTTTCACTCAATTCTAGACAATGTTTCTCAGCGATTATTCTTGGATTTTTCATTCCATCTAAAATAACATTTACATCATTTGCATGATCTATATGAAGATGAGAAAGAAGTAAAAGCTCTGGCTCTTTTAACTTCATTTTCCTAAGCCAAACCAAACTGCCTGGACCAGGGTCTATTAAAATTGGCAAATTATCTAATAATAAGTGTAAACCACCAGTAGCTCTGACTTGAGAATAAGTTATATTGCTTCCTCCTCCAGTTCCTAAAAATGTTAAGATATTTTTATTTTCTCTTTTCATTTTTCTCAACTTAAACCTTATTTAATGCGATTTGCTTATTAAATTCCTTTTTACTGAAATAATCTATTGAAAATATTAAGAAAGTATTTAAGAATAAAAATTAAAATCTCAAAATATTTTTGAAAGATATGAAACTTTTTCCATCAAAATTCTTTTATAAGCTTAATAGTAATGTTCTTGAATTTATTGTAGAAAACGATGTATATTATCCAGAAGAAGATTCGATATTCTTTGCAGATACTATTATTGAGTATCTTTCGAATTATTTTTCGAAATCAAAAGAAGATAAAAGAAAGATAAAAAAGATTTTAGAAGTTGGTTGTGGTTGTGGATTTTTATCTATAATTATTTACAAGTTTTTTGAAAAAAATCTCGGAAAAGATGTTAAAAGAATGAAATTTGTTGCGATTGATATAAATAGAAAGGCTGTAGAAAATACAAGAATTAATGCAAAGAAACACAAAGCAAAAATATTAGTTAAGTTTTCTGATCTTTTTGAGAATATTAAAGAAAAGTTTGATCTAATAATTTTCAACACTCCTTATTTACCAGTAGAAGAGGATTATAGCTATAGCATCTTCCAAAAAGGAGAAAATACAATTGATAAGTTCTTGAAAAATGTAAAAAATTTCATGAATTATAATGCAGTAATACTTTTTCTTGTTTCATCTATCACTCCTATAAAAATTCCAAATTCATATATTGCAAGAATAATAAAAAGGAAAAGAATTGATTGGGAAGAGCTAAGAGTTTATGAGATAAAGTTAAGATTTTAAAAGAGATTTTAGAATTAAAGGTTTATAAAAATCCTATTATACTTTGCCAAATTATCCTTTCACAACTCCAATAGGTACTAATCTCGCAACAATCTTGCTTATACCTGCCTCTTGGGTAGTTTTGACAACTTCATCAACATCTTTATAAGCTTCTGGTGCTTCTTCAGCAAGGACCTTCCAGCTAGCAGCTTTAGATATTATGCCTTTCTTCTCAAGTGCTCTTGCAACGTCTTCTCCACGAATACTTTTAACCATGCTAACGCGAGAAGAAACTCTACCAGCTCCATGAGCAGTAGAATAGAAAGTATCTTTGGCTGTCTCAGCACCTATTAATATATAACTTGCAGTTCCCATGCTTCCTGGAATTAGAACTGGCTGTCCTATATCTTTGTAATCTTTTGGCAAATCTTCGCTTCCAGGAGGAAATGCTCTTGTAGCACCTTTTCTATGAACATAAAATTTTTTGCTATCATGAACCTCTATTTTTGCTATATTATGCGCGACATCGTATATTAATTCCAAACCAATATCTTTTTCTTTCATCTTCAAAACTTCAATAAAACTTTCTCTTGTCCAATGAGTGATCAATTGCCTATTAGCCCATGCATAGTTTGCACTTGCACACATTGCTTGAAAATAATCCTCACATTCTTGTGTGCCTGAAGGAGCATATATTAGCTCGCGATCCGGAAGTTTTTTAATTTCGTTGTGAAATCTTCTTTCAAGAATCTGAAGATAGTCTGTACAAACCTGATGCCCTAGGCCGCGAGAGCCAGTATGAATCATAACGCAAACCTGGTTTTCTTTTTCTATTCCAAATCTTTTTGCAATATCTGGAATATAAATCTTATCTACCCTTTGAATTTCTAGAAAATGGTTGCCAGCTCCTAGGCTACCAAGTTGAGGCAATCCCCTTTCCTTTGCTTTTTCTGAAACCTTTTCATGCTTAGCAAACTTTATACAACCCCCTTCTTCAGCATGCTCCAAATCTTTTCCATTTCCATAATTATTCTTTACTGCCCATTTTGCACCTTCTTCTAGAATATCATCAAGTTGTGCTTTTGTCAATTTTAGTTTTCCTCCACGGCCAACACCAGAAGGAATGTTCTTAAAGATCTTTTCTAAAAGCTCTCTTAATTTTGGCTTTATATCGTCTACACTAAGATTTGTTCTTAAAACACGAACTCCGCAGTTTATATCAAAACCTATTCCTCCTGGACTTAGTCCTCCTTCTTTTAAGTCAAGAGCAGCAACTCCTCCGATAGGAAAACCATAACCAAAGTGCATGTCAGGCATCGCTAATGAGTATTTATAAATTCCTGGAAGATGTGCCACATTTATAGCTTGTTTTATTGCCCCATCCTCTACTTCATTAAGAAGCTTCTCAGAAAGAAACAATCTTGCTGGAACTTTCATCTCACCTTCTTTTTCATACTCCCATATACAATTTCCTATCTTTTTCAGTTTTTTCTTTATTTCATTTGCCATTTCAATCACTTCAAAAAATTTCAAAAGTAAAAGCCGTATAAGATATAATGTTGAATTATTAATAAAAATTTATTACATTTAATTTCAAGGATTTAAAGCTAATTATAGTGAATCAAAATTTGCTTATTTTATTCTTACATATTTTGTCGTTCAAGATTTAAAATAGAATACTTAAAATTTTATTACTTTTTATTTCAGAATCTTTACAAGGGATTTTCCAATCTCTAGTCCAATATCTATTGCTTGTACAATCTCATCATAAGTAAATCCTTTGTTACCTGCTTTTTGAAGCGCACACAAAAATAGTTTTGAGTTCTCCTCAAAGCCACCTACAGTTAAGATAGCTTCTGCAGCCTCTTCTTCTATTAGATTCGGATCTATCATAAGTTTTCCTGTTATCTTTGCTATAGTAACTCCAAAAGGAATTCTTTGAATTGGTAACCTCTCTTCTGTTTTTGTTGCGTAATCTACTTTTATTTCCTCTTCGCTTTCTATTTTATAGCTTGGAAATCTGGCATCGAGCAAAGCGGCTATTGACGCTAAGATTGCAGCATCCTTCATGTTTCCATCATTATCTAAAACTATTACATCGATCGCAACCTTCCAAACTTTTTTTGTATTTGGAATTTGAAGCTTCTCAAGCTCGATAGATTTGCTTTCCCTTATTATTCTATCTATAACTCTTGCTAGCTCAATTGCATTCTCATCAGGAGGCCCTGGCAAAACCTCTGGAAAAGAAAAAGGCACAAACTCTGCATTAACAACTAAAACGCCTTCATTTGGCATATCTGGAAAAGGATCTCCTGGTTCTAGCTTTACGCCAGCGATAACTTTTGTTCCACCTATCTCTACGAGTGAAGAGCCCTCCGCGTTTTTCACAATTCCTTTTTCTATTTTTATTTCTCTATAATCTTTAAAGCCTCTATCGTCTATTCTTCTTCCTTCTTTTATTATTACCTCCTTAACCATATCTTCTTCAATTATCATCATTTTTTTCGCCTCACAATTCATTTATCCCCTATCCCATGAAGGAAATAGCGTTGAGTTTATGTACTCGAATATATATTCTTCTTCCTTTCTTTTTTTCATTTTTTCTTTAAGCTCATTTAAACTTTTTGCTACTTCTATTATATTTTTATCTTTTATTGCAACCCATTTTTTATCATATTTTTTCACAAGTTCTATATTATTCTCTCTAACCCACTTCAAGTCCTCTAATGTTGACATCTTATATCACATTTTAAAATTCTAATTAATTTGATTATCTATCTCTTGAACTAATGAGTCGAGCTCTATCTCCTCGTATTTCTTTCTTAGAGCTTCTGTTTGTGCCTTATAAACAATTTCACAACCTTTTAATGCAAGCTTTAAAGCTTGTTGAAATTCTTCTTTTGTCATTATTCCATCCATCTGAAGAAGAGTAATTTCTTTTCTTCTAGGAAAATAAACTACTGGCATATCCGCCTCGCCTTCCTCATCTTCTTTTCCAGCTATATCTAATGCTATTTTTCCATCTATCTTTCCTACGCTTACGCTCGAAACTAAATCTCTCATTGGTATTCCTGCATCCGCTAATGCTATAGCTGCCGCATTAATTGCAGCACATCTTGTTGAGGCATCGGCTTGTATTATTTCTATATAAACATCTATCGTTGTTCTTGGAAACTCTTCTAAAAATATTATAGATTCTAATGCTCTTTTTATTACCAATGAGATCTCTCTACTTCTTCTTGTTGGTCCTGGCGGAGCTCTTTCTTTAGTTGAAAATGGGGCCATATAATAAATTACATTTAATACACTTCTTTCTTCCTCTTCAAGAAACTTTGGAATTGGTCTTGGTCCATAAACGCCTGCAATCGCTTTTGTATTTCCAAATTCAAAATAGCCTGAACCATCTGCTCTTTTTAATACTCCTGCTCTTGCTACTATCTTTCTCATTTCATCTAATCTTCTTCCATCCAACCTTATCCCTTTCTCATTTACAAGATTTGTCATACCATCGCCTCATAAGCCATATTCTAGCCTAATAAAGTTAAATTTGCTTTTCTTCTTCCATCTCTATTGTTATATCTATATCTAAACCTTGCTCCTCTTCTTTTAATCTTTCTTCTTTTCTTTTTTCTGCTTTAGCTAGCATTGCATCCAAAAATTCTTTTATTTTATCAGTAAGCCCAACTTTATGAGCATAATTCTCTATTTTCAGAATTGCCTCTGTAGCTAACCTTTTATTTTCACCTTTTATCCAAATAAGTCCATTTTGTCCAACAACGATCTGGCAACCTGTCTTCTCTTTTATAAGCTCTACCATGGAGCCTTTTCTTCCAATTATTCTTGGCACTTTGCTTGGGGTTACTTTTATTATAGTGCCACCATAAAGCTTTCTACATCGTTTCTCTTTCATTGTTAATGTTACAAGCTTATTTCTACTTACATTCAATACTTTTGTAAATATTACATCATTAATATCATAATATTTTGTTAAATCCTCTTTTGTTAAATCAATAAACTCGTTCAAAGCATCGCTAAGAGAAAGAGTAGCAAGATAAGGAGAATTTATATCTACAAGCCATTTCGATGATACAATATCTTTAATTATACCTATTACGCCGTCACCTCTCTTTGGATTATAAACACCTGAAAGAGGGATAACAAATTTTGTGCCATTTCTTTCGTCTGCCAATCCCAAAATCTTAGAAACAACAATGCCTTTTTCGATATAAGTACCGCTACCCGCTATTCCATAGCCAAGCTCCTCGCCGGGCAAAACTAACCTTCTAGCTTTAGCACGCTCTAAAGCTTTTTCATAATCGTTCTCTACTTCCTTTTTCGAATTTTCATTTTTTTCCATTTAATATCGCCTAAATTTAATCTTCATAAAAAATTAATCTTTTACAATTATTTCGTTCTCTCCTTGAGTTAAGCTATTTATCTTTTGAAAAATTTCTGTTTTTAATCCTGCTGGAATCTCAATAATTGCACGCAAAGAACCATCGTTTAGCCATTCTGGATTCGTGTTAAAAGATTTCAGATAACCAAAACATCTTGCTGCATGTTTTGCTGGAATTTTTATATCAAGTTTTATTCTTTCAAATGATATTGGGATAATGCTACTTATAGCCTTTACTACATCACCTATCTGCTCTTCAGATTTTTTAAATATATCTATATGAACCTTTGCCTCTTCCATCGCATTTAGTATGCGTTGAACGCTATGCGGAATCTTTGTTCTTGGGTCTATTGAATTTTTTGCTATGAATTCTGCTATCTCCATTTTCTTTGCTTCTAGCTTCTTTCTTCGCATCTCAGTAGTTAGTTGAATTTCTCCTTTTTCTATTATCTCCTTTACAATCTTTTCTATGTCATCTGTACCAAAGAAATTTATTAAGTCTTGCTTGCTTGCCGGCATTCCTTTTTTACTATCTTTAAACACGTTATCTACTGCAAGTATTTTTCTTATATCTATATTTTGAATCTTCTTCTCTCTATATTCGTAAGCAAGCTCGGGGTCTACAAGAATTTCAAATCTCTTATCCCCTTTTTCTATTTTTGCAACAATAGCTTTATCCAAAGTAACCATCTTTACTACCTTTTAAGTAACTTGATTAATTCCGTAACACTAAAATTCATTAAGAGTATTTATTTCTAAATTTTAAAAGTTTATAATCATTCTAAATGAAAATAGATTATAACGAATTTGAAAATAGATAAAACGAATTTAATGAGCTTTATAGTAATAATTTTTAATTCTTCTAAATGGATTTTCTTTGCTTTTCCATCTTTCTTCAAACCATTTTACGAGAGATTCAAAATCATCCTTTGAGACATATCTTACGAGTATGCTTCCTTTCTCGTTTCTTCCATGAACAAATGCAAACTCAGATTTTTTATTTTCTAATTGAAAGGATCCTTGATCTATTGACAAAGAAAAATAATATTTATCTATCTCATCTTTGACTTCCCCTCCATAAGAAAGTATTAGATTTTCCTTTAGGTAACAAGGCCTTACAGAGCAATATTCGACATGATGCAAAATATCAAATAATACACGTTCTGGCAGCTTATCTCTCATTCTTGCTTTTGCAAAAAGATAATTCCTCATGTTGTGAGATTTATCATCTATACCTTCAAAATAGCTTTGAATTGTTCTCTCTTTAAAAAATCCTTCTGTTATTAATCTTGCTAAGTGTGGAAAAGCTAATGCAATATTATTTACATCTATCTCTATTGTCTCATTTTTTATAGCATACTCTCTGAATGTTTCTCTTGCTATTAAAGCCTCTTCATAATATGGTCTATCTTTCAAAGGATAGCATGTTGCAATATACCTTTGCTCTATAGGATTTAGAGTGACTTTTATTTTATTTTTCATAAAAAGAAAATTTGACTGAAAATATTTTTAAGTGAGTTTAAATAAAGAAATAAAATTTGAATAAAGAAATAAAATAATTGAAAAATCTTAAACCTAAATTTTATTACTTCTCAAGGCTGTTCCCATTCTATCTCGTAATAAGTATTTTTAGAGCCTGGTAAGTTAATTCTCTTTGCAACATAATAAGTTACAGATGTCTCTCTATCTGAGATGGCAATTATCAATCTTAATCCCAATTCATCTGCTCTTCTCAATGCACAAGCAAGCTCTTTTCCTCCAAGCTTTTCATCTTCTGTAAATGCTATAATTGCAAACTTTGGAAAATCTTCGCTTGGCCTTTCTATTCCTATCCTTTTCCTGTGATAGCCTATGAAATCTATCTCTCCTTTTTCATATTCCTCTTCTTTCATTCCTGGAATTGCCATAATGAATGTTTTTCTAACAGAATGGGCTACCCTAACAGCACGAGCCCATTCGCTCATAATCATCTTCGCTTCCTTAGGAAATACATGCACGACGTGCTTTGAATGTATCCATTGACTTTTTTCTTTTATTGGCGAAGCTCCGGGAAAATAAAGCCTAAAATGCGTGCCAAATTTAAAGCCAGTCTTAATTATATATCCACGAAGCCTCCAATCTTCATAAACATCGAGAAGAGCTTCTGCATTCTTTTGTTGCTTCTTTATCTTTCTTAATAACTCTTCGAAACTTAACTCTTTTCCTGTTTTTATGCTTCTTACTCTGTATCCATGCTTCGCAAGAAATAAAGTTTCTATAAAGTCTAACTTTAGGAATTTATCTCTAGTATGTTGCTTATAAACGCCAAGCTGCCCGAACCAAAAATCTTCAAATAATTTTTCAACATTTTCATCTGCTTTAATTAAAGAAATCATATCTTCTTCGATATAAACTAGCTCTTTATCCAATTTTGGTAACTCGAAATGCTTAGAAGGATAGCTTATACTTGGACTTCTATCAAAATTTTTCTCTTCTATTCTATCTATAAAACTTGCTATTATGCCACGGTCTCGCCAATCACGATAAACATTATATCTTGCAAATATTCTTCTCTCATTTGAAAAAATTTTGATAAGATCCAAAAACTCTAGTTGCTTGCTATCTTTAGAACAACTTGCCTTTCTTATATTTACAAGATATAAAGCCTCTATTGGATTTAGCTCTAGCTTATTTTCTCTTTCTTCACCGAAAAAGCTATCTTTTAGAATTTTTTTGCTGTTATCATCAAGAGCAAAGACTCTATTATTTTCACTCAACAACAATCTTGGCTTCTCGCTATAATAAAACTTTCTTTCATTTCTATCTCTTTCATGTGTCATAGGCATCTAACAATTATTTTCAATTTTGAAATGAAAAATCGAAATAATATTTAATTATTTCTCTATCAGTCTTGCCTTTTTTATAATTAACTCTCCACTTCTTGTTTTATTATCCCAAAACTTTTCGAAACTTTCTATTTTTATTGACTTATTAAATAATGGGCAATCCAAAACTAATGTTTCAAACTCGCCGCCCTCGCCACAAATATTGATTTTATATTTTTCGTGAAGCTTTTCTAATTCTATTATACAATCTTCATCTATTTTTCTTCCTAGCCAAGAAGCATCTAAACCATGAGCTGCGACAAGCGTTATTATTACTTCGAATCCATCCTTTATTATATTTTTTAATATCTCAACAGCATCTCTTTTCCATAATGGAGCTATATGCATCAATCCTAAAGAATCACAAATCCTATTTACTCTCGAATATTGATAATTACTTTCAATTACACCACTTACTATAGCTTCGACGCCCTTTTGCTTTACTATTTCTAAAATTTTTTCTAAATCTATTAATTCTTCTTTCTCTTCTCCGCTTGATTTTGCATAAATTATTGGAATATTCATAGCCTTTGCAAGAAGCTTTGTAATTTTTATGTTTGTTGTATGAAATATATAGCTTTCTTTATTCTTACTTTCAATTGTAATTAGATATTTTAATTCATTCTCCTTAGAGCATAGATAGGTTGCATAAGTAGAATCCTTCCCGCCAGAGAATAATGAAGCTATTTTCATATTGTCACCACTAATTATAATTCCAACTAAAAATTTGAAAAATAAAGAAATTAAAAGGAAAAATTAGCTTTATATTTTTACTTTCTGTTCTCCTTCACATATTTCTTTGCTATCTCTGTAATCACATCCTTTAGTCCCAAGCCGATTGCTATCGCTAATCCTAAGCCGATGGAGCCGATGATGATTAATAATATATTTTCTACTAGCGTAGTTGAAATTCCTAGAATAGGTAGTGCTATTGCAATAGCAACATACATTATGAAAAAGAAAATTACTTTACCAACCAAGCTTCCATATTGTGTTTCTGATTTTTTTAGTTCATTTCCTATAAATTCGCCAAGCAAATAACCAACTATTATTATAATTGCTGCTCCTATAATGTTTGGAATAAAATTCATTATAGATGCTACCCAGTTAGCAATTACAGGCACACCTAAGACCTGCTCTGAAAGCGCTGCTGAAATAAACGCCAAGTAAATCCACCAACGAGATATTATAGAAAATATTTCGCTTGCGCTTGTTACTTTCTTTTTTCTTAATGGAAGATATTCATCGATTTTCAGTCTTACTAAAACCTCTTTTACTACAATTCCAACTACTTTGCCAACAAGCAAACCTATTACTAGCAACACTATTGCGGCTACTAAATTTGGTAAATAGTTTATTGTCATTATTGCAAATCTTTCTAGAATTGATGTTATTGGTACGCTCATTTTTATTCACCCTACTATTTATTTTCTTTTTTTATTTATAAAGTTTAATAGAATGCTAGAGAAATTTATCTTAGTTGAATGACTTTCAGCTAAAGTATCAAAAGATCTTCTAATTCTTCTTCAAGCTCATTCTTAAGATCATAATAAAGAAGATTAAATTTGAGATTATTAAATCTATCTCTCACTTCTCTCGCTATCTTTCTTATTTTCTTAGGAAGAAAGGATTTTAGAAATGCTTCTAGATTTTTACTTTCTTGTATTTTATGCTTTTCAAAAATTCTACTTATTTCTTCTTTACAATTATTGGGCATGTAGTCATTTGTTATAGATTTAGAATGTTTTACATAATACAATGAAACATTTGGAATGTAGTTTATTTCAAAACCTCCGTAGCGAGCTGCCTCTACGGCAGAAAGATGTGCATCCAAATCTTCACCAAAAGCATAAGGTGCAAAAATTCCATCTTGCTCATATTTCTCTCCTACATAATCTTTCAAGTAGCGTAAAAAATCAATATCGAAAAATAATGTTAGATGATTTCTTGGAAATCCGTTCTTGCTTGCTTTTATTACATTAAGCACTTTTCCTTTTCTATTGCAGATAGCGATATCAGAGCGAGTAAACCCTTTTTTCAAATCCTTTGCTCTTGTATTTATACCTTCTTTAGGAAGCAAATCATCTGAATCAAGGAATGTAATTCCGTAAATATTGTTCTCTTCTTCTCTTGTTAATATTTCTCCTCTTAGAATAAGCTCTATTCCAAGGTTTCTTGCATAAGATGGCGTGCAAATCTCTTCTGGCTTTCTATCCCTTTTGACATATCTTATTTTAGTTTTCTTTTGCTCTACTGATCTTGCAAAATCTCTTATAAAACCTTCAACATCAGAGCTAGATCCATCATCAACTACAAGATATATTATTTTAAAGTCAGAATCTTGATTAACAACACTATTTATCGTGTATCTAAATAGCTCTAATCTTTCATTTTCTGGTGTTGCATAGATTGGAGTAATTATCGCTACGTGGTGTTTCATATTTTTTATAATGTTTTTGTAACTATTTAAAGGTTATTACACTTTTACTATAGGAAAATATTTTATGATTTAGCTTCTCATAAGAAACTCGTTATAAAATTGTAAGAAATTGAAAAGAAGCGCTGGGAGCAGGATTTTTGCGATTTTCACATCGAATTTTTCATTCAATTATCGTGAATTTTCTTATAATTTTTTATTAGTTATTTGAAATTTTGAGCCTTGGGTTGAATTTTGAATTGTGATCTTTCACATTTTTAATTACGATTTTCATTTAATTTCTTTAATTTTTCGTTTTGACCTTTCTCGTGAATTTTTTCTTATTGTTTTTTCCTTTACTTTTTCATTCGACTATTACAAATCTTGTCTTTTCTGAATTGAGTTTTCAATTTACTTCATTTTTATTCATTTTTCATTAAAATTTTTTCTATTTTCTGCCTTTTCTTCATTCTCGGTAATTCTAATTCTCACAAAGCTTGCAAGATGTGAAAACCGCTTCGAACCTGCGCGAGCTTAATGCTCACCAGCTTTTTGTTTTTTCATTACTAGACTTAAAGCTTAACTCCAAGCTGGCGCTTTGGACCACTCAGCCATCCCAGCACAAAATTCTATATAAAAGAAGTGGTATCCAAAAATTAAATAATTTACTTCGTTTTTATTCGGTTTTATTAATTTTTTCTATTTTCTGCCTTCTCTTCATTATCGCTAAATCTTTAACATCTCCTCTCCCTTAAATTGTTTCCATATTTTTTTCTATATTTATTTAAACATCCTCTAACTCCTTCTTCTGAAGGTAAAATATGAACTACATGAGACGAAGATTCGTAAATCTCATCAACTTCTATATTTTCTCTTACAAATGCATAAGGATCTAAAACTTCTTCATCATGATCTAATAGATCATACTTTTCTATTAGCTCTACTACTCTCTTTATTTTTTCTTCCATTCTTTTTTCAGTATCTTTTTCTGGATTTTTCCTCACTAATAATTCTATTCCATCGTAGAGTGCTCCAATATATTGTTCGAAAACATTACGATGAATATCTAATCTTTCTTTCATCTCTTGAGATATTTTTCTTTTAGAATTATCATAAGTGAGATGATGCCATGTTACTGCTCCACATGGCCTTATGTCTAGCGTTTCTTGTGCTTCCAATGCAAGATTAGGATATACGCATGCTATAACACCAAGCAATGCTGCACCTCTATCCTCTGAGATAATTCTATCTACTTTAACAAGCTCCATTTTTCCGCGACTAGAGGAATTTAAAATATTTAGATATTCTTGCTTTAATTTTGCTCCATTTAAATCTACTATTCCTATAGCTCCGTATTTTATTTCATGTTTATTTAGATTTTTTACTATTGTAGAGAGAGACCTTCCTGAAATTACAGTATCAAGAAGTAGAAGATGATGGACTGGTTCGATATTTCTATAAAAGTTTGCCTCGTCTTGCCTTCCTTCAATCTCCTCAAAAAGAAAAGTGAGGAAGTTAAACTTCTCGTTTTTAGCTCTTTCTTTTGGATCTTGTAAAAATGTTGTGATTACATCTGCTCCGTAATTTCTTATAGAATCTGTTACATAATCTTCAGTTATTCCATATCTTCTTTTTGTTCTTTCTCGAAGACTTACATCTGCTGTTAGCGGATAAAGAATTACACTAATTCTTCTCGAGTTTCCGTTTTCTTTGTTTCTATTTTTATCATTCATAAAATATGGTAATTGAATTGCATTGTATAATTTTTTATATTCTTTTTCCTCCCTTGCATACTCTTCTATTGCTTTTAATACACAACGAAATACGGGGCAACCACCTCTACTAGGAACTACTATACAATCTACTCCATCGTCATATGCCTCCTTTGTAGCTTCTGCTGTTTCTGCAGAAGCTAATGCAAGCGATAAGATTTTTTCTTTCGTAAACTCGTCTCTTAACTTTGGCATACTTTATTTTTTGTTTTTAAAGTTTAAATATTTTTATATCACTTTAAAGTAGCTACATAATTCTTATTCTCATGAAACCTCACAAATGATGTGAGAGTTACTTTAAAATATATTTTTTATAAAATATATTTTTTGTATAATATAAGATGAAATATATTTTAAAAAATATCTTTTATAAAAAATTTTATAACAAAAATTTATTATAGAAAATATATCATATTATATTTTTTATAAAAAATATTCCAAAATATATAATTTTTATTCTCCTCCCTTTTCCTTTCTAACAAACTCTAACATAAAAATATCATCAAAATCCTTTGCGATTCTTCTTGTAGAGCGGAGAAAAGAGAGAAGAGAAGATTCTACTCTATCTATTAGTCTATTAACAGTAGGAGCTGGTAGCAAATAACCTTTCATAAAGTTATTTCCCTTTTGCACCTTTACGAATTCAAGCAACCCAAGTGTTCGCCATTTTCTTATTTCCTCGTAGGCTTGAGAAACTGAAACACCTAAAATTTTAGATATTTCTTCTATTTGAATTGGAATTTCCTCCTTCTTAAATTTAAGAAGCTCTATCAAAAGTTTTGCATGATCTGCTCTACTTGCCTTTCTTTTTAATCCTAATCTTGTAACTATTATTTCTGCGTACTCTTCTGGAGAAATATCTTTTTTATAATCGGGTGGATTTATTGGTCTCAATAATATGTCAGAATACATCTTCTTGGCCATAATATCACGATTTTTTATACTAATTTTAACCAAATTAGCTAGGTTTTTATTTTCATTTTTTTATTGGAGTGAGAGCTAAAAATTGGTATTTTTAATATCTTTAGCACGAAACCAAGATTTCTCAATAACTTATTTTGTGCTTGAAATTTTTAAAATTTACGGGCAATACCAATAATTATGTATTTTAGTTGGAGTGTACGAATTTCTGAAAGTTTTTGTTTTTTTAATCAAAAAATTTTTAAGAATTTTATTGGAGTAGATGATTTTCAATTATTTTGCTTTTAGTTTTCGAAAAATTATCTCACTTGCTTGAATGCAGAGTTTTTTATTTAATACGAAATTAGAGAATTTTCTAAAATTTAATTTTAGAAACAAAATAATTTGAAATTGCTCAAATTAAATAATTGAGTTCAAATCCGTTTTCCTACAGTTTTATTTTCTATAACCGTCTTTCCTACAGTTATTTTCTATAAATTTCTACCTTTTCGATCTGCTTGTCAACTTATTCTCATGGATATATTCATATGTTTTATTTTTCATGTGAAGGTTTAATTCAAATTTATTTTTCTAGTAGAATATGAGTAGTCGAGTAAATTCCGAGTAATGACAAAAATTCTTAAAAATATATCCAAAACTCAAAAATGTTTATAATCCTTCTATTTTATGTGAGGGTTTAATTATACTACATGCTTCTTAAAATATTCACAAGCATTAGTTAAAAGAAATAAAAAGAATAGTAAAAAATATAAAATAAAAATTATATATTTAAATAGATTTTTCTTACAAAATGTTTTATAAAGTATTTATTGTAAAAGATTTTATAAGAAATATTTTATGCAAATAATTTTTTACTAAATATATTTTGTATATAATATTTTAAAAAATATATTATGTAAAATATAATTGCTTTTAAATGTTTGTGAGACTTTAATTTAAATAGATATAAAAATATATATTTTATTAAATATATTTTTAAGTAGACAACAAAGAAATAAAATTAATAATAAAATTAAAATGTGAGCAAAATCTTAGAAAATAATGAAAGCAAAATTCTAAAAGTGATTCATCTGTTAATAAGCTAGAGTACGCTTTTGTTTATTGTGAGAGTTGAATTGAGAATTGGATAAGAGAGAATGGAAGTAAAAAAGAAAATGGAAAAAATGAAAGGTTAGAAAAGAGCTCTTTTAATCTTTTTGCTTCTAGTAGGCGTGGCATTAGTTGGATGTTTTGCGTTTTTTGAAATGCCAACCAGTGAAAATTACATCCTTGCTCCACACGCACCAAAACCTGGTGAATGTACAACGTTACCAGTTATTGTGCATGAGAGCTAATTATGAAACTAATACAGAAAGGTTACTGAATAAAAAAATTAAACGTCAAACAAAAAATTAAAATGAATATTAATTGAAGATTTGATTTTTATAATGTAGATATTTTTGTGAGAGTTGATAAAATTTTAGATTATTCTTGAATTATATTGAATTCGCTATAAATAAGTTTAGAATTTAATAAGTGTGGATTTAGCTTTTTCATTATGATGAGTATAGTTATGGATAATGAAAAGAAAGAGAAAAGTGAAGAAGGAAAAACATTTTATTATTATAAAACTACATAATAAAATAATGAAAACTTTGGTGCCAATCTATTTTTTAGTATTTACAATCATACTTGCCACAATTTCTAAAGCCTTTCTTGTACATAGTGAGCAAAGTTATGTAAAAATTATTATTCCAGAAAATTCTAGTACAAAATACTTACTTTTTATAATAAATGATGAAATAGATGCGAAAGTAATAAATCTTAGTTGTCGTGGTGATTGTGAGATATTAACGCTTGGCTGGAATATAAAAGAAATTCCTCCATATTATTATTCTATTTTGCCCATAAATATTACTGTACCTTCTGGAATCGCTACATATTATTTCGAGATATGGGGTAATGAAAAGCCTTTATCAAAGATAATAGTAGAAACAACGCTTCCTCAAGCAACGATCTTAGATCTTATCTCAACTACACAAAAAATCAAAGAATTAGAAAAATTGGAAAATAGAATATATGAAATAGTTAATGAAAGCACCAAAGATATTATTGAAAGGATAAACGAAAGCTCAACAAAAACAAAAAAAGATATTGAAGAAGAGTTAAAAACAAAACTTGAGGAGATGAAAGAGAAGATAAAAAGCGAGATAGGCACTGGTTATGCAATAGCAAATACATCTGAAAAATCGATTCTCTTTATTTTTGGTTTAATTTGCGGGGCCTTGATAATTTATTTGATAGAATTGAAAAGAAATAGAAGCATGAAATCAATTAAACAAGCCCGTGAAGGGATTGCACTTGCAAAGTAATATTTGATGTTGCAAAGTAGATTTTATCATTTTATAAGCCTCTTCTTCAATAACATTACAATCTTCTTCTTTGGTTTTTGCAATCTTAAAATTTCAAAAATTGTTAATATGCTAACTATAAAAATCTTTGCTAAGAATAAAATGATATGCTTAGAACACATTACAGCAAAGATATTCCAAAAGTTGAAGGAAGTAAAGTAAAAGTAGCTGGATTTGTTGAAACTGTAAGAGAGGTTGGAAAGATCTGCTTCTTAATTTTGAGAGATAGATATGGAACTATACAAATTACAACAAAGGAAAAGAATTTTATAAAAATGTTTAAAGATATTCCAAGAGAGTCTTTTATCGCTATAGAAGGAAATGTAACTCTTAATCAAGAAGCTAGAAACGGGTTTGAGATAATACCAACTAATGTAGAGATAATAACTAAAGCTGAAAAACCATTGCCAATTGATTTCTCAGGAAAGATTAAAACAACACTTGAGAAAAGAATTGATTGGAGATTCTTAGATATGAGAAACCCAAAGAACATGGCAATATTTCTTCTTCAAAGCGAGATCGTTGCTCTGCTTACAGAGTTTATGCATAGGAACAATTTTGTTAGAATTTTCACTTCTCGTTTGACTGATGCTGCAACAGAAGGTGGAGCAGAATATTTTAAAGTATTATACTTTGATAAAACAGCTTACTTGGCGCAATCTCCGCAGCTATATAAAGAGGCTATTTTAGCAAGTGGTATTGATAGAGTTTATGATATAGGATTTGTTTATAGAGCAGAGCCTCATCATACTCCAAGACATTTGTGCGAATACGCTTCCTTCGATATTGAAATGGTTTGCAAGAGCTTGGATGAAATATTAGATATGGAAGAGAATCTAATAAAGTTTATATTTTCTGAGCTAAACAAAAGATGTGAAGAGATATTAAAAATGTATAAAACTAAACTTGAAACTCCTGAAAAAATACCAAGAATAGAGTTTAAGAGAGCAAATAAAATATTAAAATCGTTAGGTATTGAGAGAGATCCTTATGATCTAACTTCAGAAGGTGAAAAAGCCCTTTGCAATTATTGTAAAGAAAAATATGGCACAAGTCTTGCATTTGTTACAGAATTTCCTTTTAAGAAAAAGCCATTCTATTTGATGAAAAAGGATAATGAACTTTGCTATTCATTTGATCTATTATTTAATGGTATGGAGATTACATCAGGCGGAGTAAGAGAACATAGATATGAAGAAAGAGTTAAAAATATAATTGAAAAAGGCCTTTCTCCTGAGCATTATGATCACCTAAGATTTTGGAAGTATGGAATGCCTCCACACGGAGGATTTGCGATAGGTATAGAGAGATTAACACTACAGATATTAGGATTGGAAAATATAAGAGAAGTTACATTGCTTCCAAGAGATCCTGAAAGGTTGAAACCATAAAATCATATCTCTACGAAATTCTGGCCAGATAGAGATTTGGGCGGGTAATTTAATAAGTCAGGCTTGTACTTTATGGAAGATCATTTCAATTAATAGCTTTCTAAGGGTTTTGAATTATTATTACGATTTCCTAAGAATTACTATTTCCTAAGATAATGCAATAAAACTGAAAAATGTAAAAGGATAAAAATTTTAAGCTTTTCCTTAACTTAAATCCTTATTCGGACAGTAACTTTCATGAAAGGAAAAGAGTTAAAATAACTGTATTACAAATTTTATTTATATGCATAGAATAAGCAAAATAGAAGCAACACTTGGCGATATTGGAGTAAAATATCTTCCAAACTATTTCAAGCCCCTAGAAGAAATAATTAGGATTGCGAACATAGGAATATTATTTGAAAGATATGTAGGAAGAATGATCTTTATCTCTATTATAGCTTTTTTAACATCTTTTTTCACTATATCTTTAGGATTATTTTTTATACTTAAACTTCAAGCATTATATTCAATTATAGGAGGTTTTCTTATAGGTATTAGTTTAGCATCTCTTATTATTACAATTTTTCATTCTTATCCATATCAAATACTTACACAAAAAAGAAATTCTATAGAGGCTAATCTACCTTTTGCCTTAATGCACATGTCGGCAATAGCTGCTAGCGGAGTTCCACCAACAACAATGTTTAAGCTTATCTCAGAAACAGAAGAGTATGGAAAGGTTTCTGAAGAAGCAAAAATGATAATGAGAAATATAGAAACATTTGGAATGGATCCTAAAACAGCAATAAAACAAGTTGCAGATAGAACACCATCAGATAGCTTTCGCCATTTTTTATACTCTTTTATCTCGACAATAGAGACTGGTGGTGATATGAGAAAATTCTTGGAAAATATTGCAAAAGAAGCAATAAATGATTATAGATTAAAAAGAGAAAAGTATCTGCAAGCTTTAGCTACGTATGCTGACATTTATACTGGAATACTTATAGCTGCTCCTTTATTTTTCATTTCAATATTATCTATTATAGGTATGCTTGGTGGCACAATCGCTGGACTAACAATTAGTGATGCGATGCGTTTAGGTATTTATGCGTTTGTTCCTTTATTAAATATAGTTTTCATATTATTCCTTCACCTAACACAACCTCAAGTATAAAATAAAAAAGCGAGAGCCATGAAGATAACAAAATTTTTGCAAGATCCAAGAGTAGTACTAACAATAGCTAGCATTATATTCGCTTTTATAATCTTTTACATAAACGTTACATATTTCTCGCATATCTATCAAGTTTTTGGAATGCTAAATTTTATTGCTATATTCTTAGCTTTGGGTATACCTTTTTACATAAAATACAGCACAACCAGAAAAATAAGAGAAATAGAAGAGATGTTTCCAAACTTTCTTAGGGATGTAACCGCAAATATAGGAACTGGAATGACTCTTCCACAAGCGATAAGGGCTACTAAGGATAATGATTATAAATCTCTTTCAAAGTATGTTAAGGAAATATCTGCAAAGCTTGATTGGGGGATTGATTTTGAAAAGGTTTTAAATGATTTTGCAGAAAAGAGCAATTCAAGCATAATAAAAAGGTCTGTAAAAACCATAATAGAGACCCATCGCTCTGGAGGCAAAGTAAGTAGTGTATTAGATGCTATTTCAGAATCTCAACAAATGATAGAAAGAATAAGAAAGGAGAGACAAGCTTCGGTTTATTCTCAAATACTCAATGGATATATAATATATTTTGTTTTCATAGGAGTTATGATCGCATTATCTAGATTTTTGATACCTGCACTTGGTGGTGCAGAAGCCACAGGAGAGTTCGGAAAGATTTTTAAGGAAATGTTCAGAAACTTATTAATAATTCAAGGTATTTTTTCTGGGCTAGCAATAGGAAAAATGGCTGAGGGTAGTGTATTTGCAGGATTTAAGCATTCATTAGTTCTTGTTACGGTAGCCTATACTGCTTTGCTATTATTCTAAATAAAACCTTGTTATTATTCTAATTAACTTGATCTATTAAATTTATTTCCTCTCATTTTTACAATTTAAATTTAAAAATATTATGAAATATATTTGTAAGAAAATTGTAATAAAGGGTGCAAGAAAATGCCAACAAAACTTAGAAAAACAAGAAAGATGAGAGGAAGTAAAACTCATGGCTATGGATCAAAAAAGAAACATAGAGGAAAAGGAAGCAAGGGAGGAAAGGGTTATGCTGGCTCTCACAAGCATAAGTGGATTAAAATAATAAAGGAAGAGCCTGAGCACTTTGGAAAGCATGGATTTACTTCAATAAGAGGAAAAGAAAGTAAAACGATCAATATAAAAGATTTAGAAAGATTGATAAAGGATTTCCGAGAAGGAAAAATAGATATTAAGAATGATGAAATAAAAGAAGATGATGAAAAAATAGAAATAAATCTTACAAAGCTTGGATATGATAAACTTTTGGGAAAGGGTAAGCTAAACTTTGAAAAGCCTATTATAATAATTGTAAAAAGCTTTTCTCAACAAGCTAAGCAAAAGATAGAAAGTGCTAATGGAAAAATAATTACAGAAGAAGTGAGTAAAAGTAGTGTTTGAAAAAGATTCGACTTTAATATAAAAACCAAAAGTAGATAGAAAAGAATGAAAATAGAAAAATGACTAGATTAAAAATAGAAAAAATAAAATATGAAAATTCTATTTTAATTTTTCTAAAAGCTCTCTATCTATGCTTGGAATTCTGAGAGAATTAATTATTGTTTCTAATCTATTTACCTTTTCCTCTAGATTTTTCAATCGCTCTATAATTAATATATCAATTGGTTGTGCTTTTGTTGAGCTTGTAGAGTAAATAGCTTCAATCTTTTTTGATATCGCTTCTATTCTTTCTTTTAGGTCGGTTATAGCATTGTCATGTTTTTTCATTTTTTCTGAAATTAATATAATAGCCTCTTTTGTAAATGTGTCAAGAAGCATCTCTTTATCATCTTTCATATTCTCACCACTTTATAATTAATATTAAATCTTCAACTATTTATCTCTTTGTCTTGAAGTTTTGAGCAATAGAAAAGTATTTAAATTTTAATTTACAAAAATATGGAGGGTTTAGTGCTAGAAAAATTTGAAAGAAAGCGATGGTTAAATAGTTCAAACATAACTTCTATTACATTTTACTATTTTCTTTCTCAGTCTTTTGTTTTTTATAAAAGATTTTGGAGTTTTATTGATAAAAATCGCAATTGGATAAGAGATCTTTCTTCTAAATTTCTAAATCTAATCTCTAAATCTATAGTCTATTTTGCTATTTTTTCAAGCAATCTTAAAACTAGCTGGGGGTGTTTTTATTAGCAGAGATATAATTTCGATAAGAGATATGAATAAAGAAGAGATAGAAAAGATATTTGAGTTAGCAGAAAAAATAGAAAAGATGATTGAAAGAGTAAAAATCTTAGAGATAATGAAAGGAAAGGTGCTTTCCTTACTATTCTTTGAGCCAAGCACAAGAACAAAACTATCTTTTGAGACAGCTATGAAAAAGCTTGGCGGAGAGACAATAGGATTTGAAAGTATAGAGTCAAGTTCTATAGCAAAAGGTGAGAGTTTAAAAGACATGATAAAGGTTGTTGAAAAATATTGCGATATAATTGTAATAAGACATTTTGCAGAAGGTGCAGCAAGATTCGCAGCCGAAGTTAGTGAAAAACCTTTAATAAATGCGGGCGATGGTGGTAATCAACATCCCACGCAAACACTATTAGATTTGTACACTATGAAGAAGTTGAAAGGTGATATTTCCAATCTAAATGTTACTTTGTTTGGAGATTTAAAACATGGAAGAGTAATGCGGTCATTAGTATATGGGTTAGCAATGTTTAATGCTAAAATTACACTTGTCTCTCCACCGGGCTTAGAAATGGATAAAGGAATTATTGAAGAAGTTAAAGAAAAATTTGATGTTGAGATATATTCGAGTAACGATGTGAAAGAAGGGATAAAAAATGCTGATGTAATTTATATCTGCAGATTACAGAAAGAGCGCTTTTCCGATGCTTTTGAGGCAGAAAAGATGGCAAAGACGTATAAAGTTACGCCTGAGCTTCTTGAGTATGCAAAAAGTGATGTGATTTTATTGCATCCGCTTCCAAAGACAAATGAAATAGACTTGATGATCGATTTCTTACCTATTGCAAAATATTATCAACAGGTTGCATATGGAGTTCCAATAAGAATGGCTTGTATTTGTTATGTGATGGAAAATGAATAAAGAAAATGAAAATCTATTGGTAAGAAAGATAGAAGATGGAACTGTAATCGATCATATAGAAAGAGGAAAAGGTATGAAGATTTACAAGCTATTAAACCTAAAAGAAGAGACTTGCATACTGCTTACAAATGTAGAAAGTAAGAAGTTAGGAAGAAAGGATATATTGAAGATTGCAAATAAAGAGCTATTACAAAAAGATATAGATAAGATTGCGTTGATTGCTCCGAATGCAACAATAAATATAATAAAGGATTGGAAAGTTGTAGAAAAGAGGAAGGCAACTCTTCCAAACATTCTTGTAAATATTGTTAGCTGTCCTAATCGTAATTGTGTAACTAGAATGGAAAAAGATGTCTCGACAAAATTTATTGTGGAAAAAAGAGAGCCTGTAAAGCTTAGATGCTTTTATTGTGAGAGAGTTTTTGAAAAAGAAGACTTTGAAGAATTATTCACTTGAAATTATGAGCTTTGAGTAAAATGTATAGAAATTTAAAAGAGGTGATGAAATGGATAAAATAACGAAAGAAAATTTTATAGACTTTTTAATTTCTCATGGAGCTATATCTTTTGCAAAAGATGGAGAACATTATAACCTAAAAAGTGGGAGACTCTCTCCTTATTTTATTAATATCGGAGAAATTAATTGCGGAGAAGAATTATTACGGCTTGCAGAATTCTATTCACAATTATTGGACGAGACTCTTCAAAATTTTGATCTAAACGATGAAAAAATTATATTTTACGGAATTCCTGAAAAAGCTATTCCTATTGCAATAGCACTTGCTATACATAAAGGAAATCCATTTTTTTATACTCGAAAAAAACCAAAAGAATATGGAGAAGCAACAAGTAGAAAAGAGGAAAAAATAAAAGAGATAATAGGAAAGGTTCCAAATGATGATGAAATTATTATTGTTGTTGATGATGTTATAACAAGTGGAGATACAAAATATGAAACTTATGAGTTTCTAAAATCGATAGGAAATTTAGAACTACCAATATTGCTAATCGCTTTTAATAGGGAAGAAGTTGGCTTAGATGGTCTAGACGCTAAAAAAGCTTATGAAGAAAAAACAAAAAGTAAAGTAGTCGCAGGAGTAAATACAACGGATTTATATGATTATCTCATGTCCCAAGGAAAATACGAAGAAGCCAAAAGAATAGCAAGCTATCTAAGAGCTTATGGGACAAAAGAAGCAAAAGAAAAGATACTAAGAATAACGAAAAATGATGATAGAGATGTTTCCAAAAGAAAAATAATAAATAAGAGAAGAAGTATAATTCCTGCATGTGACTTCGAAGAAATAGAAGATTTAGAAAATCTAGTTAAGGAAATAGATTCTTTAGATATCATAGGCGGATATAAGATAGGATCTCCACTTGCTGTAAGATATGGATTAGAGAGAATTGTAGATAAAATGAAAAGTAGAAGCGAAAAACCTATAATCTATGATCACCAAAAAGCTGGTAGTGACATTCCAGAAATGAGTAAAAAGCTTGTAAGAGTTTGTAAAAAAGCTGGTGTAGACGCTTTAATAGTATTTCCATTAAGCGGAAGTGAAACAGCGAGAGCATTCATATATCATTCACTTGAGAATGAATTGCCATTGATAATAGGAGGAAAAATGACTCACCGAGGTTTTACTTTGAATGATTATGGATATATAGATGATAATAAACTTTTGGAAGTATATAGAATAGCTGCCGAAGCAGGAATATATAACTTCGTGATTCCAGGCAATCGGCCAGAATTTGTAGAAAAACTTACAAGAGAATTGTTAGGAGAAGATGTCTCATTAACTTATTATGCTACTGGGATAGGAGCTCAAGGAGGTAGTATTAAAGCACTAAATGATGTGCTACGAAATAAATATGCTAACTTAGATTGTGCAATAGATCTACATATTATCGTTGGAAGAAGCATATATGACAGCAAAAGAAAGATAGAAGAGATAAAAAGATTAGAAGAAGAGCTATTAAGCTATTGAAAATTTCTTCAAAATCAGATGGATGATTAGATGAAGGTTAGAAGAAAAAATATAGGAGATAAACAAGTAATGCCATTTACCATTCCATCAGGAATAATTACTACCCAGGTTTCAACAATTAAGAGATTTTTAAAGATAATTCCAGAATTGGGGATTATAACAACAAAAACAATAACACTTGAAAAATGTGAAGGAAATAGAGAACCCATACTTGCGAAGATTTACCTAAATTACGATACCCCTAACTTACCTTTGGGTTTCATTAATGCAGTTGGATTGGAAAATCCTGGAGTGGATAAATTTATTGAAATGATAAAAAACGTTAGTATTCCAAACGATAAGTTTTTGCTTGTCTCTATAGCAGGAAGAAATAAGGAAGAATTCGTAGAAATTGCTAAAAGCTTAGAAGAATATGTAGATGGTATTGAACTTAATCTTTCCTGTCCAACTAAAAAAGGATTTGGAAAAGAATTGATAAAAAATGATTTGGAAGGAAAAAATTTTATCGTGTATGAAATAACAAAACATGTAGCAAAGAACTTTAGAAAACCTATTTTCGTAAAGCTTGGCAACGAAAGAATAGAATATTTTGCAGAACAAGCAATAAGAGCTGGTGCTTATGGTATTTCTGCTATAAATACAATAGGCAATTATATAGAAGAACTGGATGGTCATCATATATTATCTAATAAGTATGGAGGAATTTCTGGAAATATTATAAAACATCTTGCATTAGAAGCCATATACAAAATTAGAATGAAGCTTGGAAATAATTTCAAAATTATTGGAATGGGAGGAATAAGAAACGCTTCTGATATTATAAGCTTTGAAAGAGCTGGTGCAGATTTTTTTGGAATAGGTAGTGCTTTGGAAGGATTGAAAGAATCTGAAATTAGAAAATATTTTTCATTATTAGTTTTTGATTTAGAGAATGGAAAAAATTATGCTGAGTCTTTGCTAAAAAATGTAGATATGAGATATAGAAAAGCAAAGATCGTGGAAAAGATAAAAGCTTCGAAAGATCTTGTGGTGTTAAGTTTTGATATATCTATTCATGCTAAACCAGGCCAATTTGTCTTTCTATGTATTCCAGATGTTGGTGAAAAACCTTTTTCAGTGGTAGATAATGAACCTTTAAAATTAGCGATACTAAAAAGAGGTTTTGTCACAACTAAGATTGTAGAAGATCTTGAAGTTGGAGATGAAGTATATATAAGAGGACCTTATGGAAGCTATATAGATTTAAAAGAGATTGATATATCTAAGGAAGCTACTATAGTTGCAGGCGGTGTTGGCATAGCTGGTATATATTTGCTTGCTAAGGAGCTAAGCAAAAATTCCATTGATGTTACTCTATTACTTGGAGCTAGAGATAAGGATCATTTGATTCTTTTGGAAAAATTAAAAGAATTTGGCGATGTTTTTGTTGCAACTGAGGATGGGAGTATTGGTTATAAAGGCTTGATTACTCAGTTATTCGATGAAATAAAGTCTTGCATAAGAAAAGGTTGCTACTTCTTTAATTGTGGAAAAAAAGAGATGATCGAAGCACTTTTACCAAAGGAGCTTGAAATCTCTCCAAAAGAAAGAATATACCTTTCTTTTGACCATATTACAAGATGCGGTATTGGCATTTGTGGAAGATGTGCTAATGAAAAAGGATTAAGAACCTGTGTTGAGGGTCCTTTCATGAAAATGATAGATGAATATGAAAATGATAGAATAACTTGATATTGAGAAGTATAGATATTAAGAGGTGTAGATTATGATAGATCCTCACGTGCATTGCAGGGATTGGGAAGAAAGTTATAAAGAAACGATAAAACATGTTTTTGAGGTTGCAAAAAAACAGGGGATAGAAAAGATATTTGATATGCCCAATACAAAACCCCCTATTCTAGGTAAAAAAGAATTGTTGAATAGATTAAAACTTGCCCCGAAAGAAAGAAGAAAAGATTACTTTGTTTATATTGCTGCAACGCCAAATGAAAAGCAATTAAAAGAAGCGATAAAATGTTATAAAGATTTTAGAAATGTTGTTGGATTAAAACTTTATGCGACGATAGATTCTAGCTCTTCGAAAAAAGTAGAGAAAAGTATCTACGTACCTCAAGAGAAAGATCAAGAATTTATATATAAGATATTATCTGAGAATGAATATCGTGGTGTGCTTGCTTTGCATTGTGAAAAAGCTGTTTTTATCAAAAAAGATTTATGGAAACCAGAAACCCCTATATCTCATGCTATTGCTAGACCAAAAATTTCAGAAATTGAGGCGATTAAAGATCAAATAAGATTTGCAAAAAAATATAATTTTAAAGGAATTCTTCATATATGTCATATATCTACTAAGGAAGGGGTAGAGTTAGTTAAAAAGGAGAGAAAATCGATTAGAATTACATGTGGAGTTACTCCTCATCATATTTTATGGAGTGAGAAAAAGTTAAAAGAGGATAACGGTCTGCTATATAAAACAAATCCACCATTAAGAGGCATTAAAGATGTTCTCGCTCTTAGGAGATGTCTTAAAAATGGTTTGATAGATTGGATAGAAAGTGACCATGCTCCACATGCGTTAATAGAAAAACTATTTTATCCCCACCTTTCAGGATATCCTTCTTTAATACTCTACTCTACCATTGTTAATGATCTACTTCCGAGCATAGGGATGAATGAAAAAATGATAAGAAAAGTTACATTCGAAAATATCTATAAAATATTCAGAGATAAGTTGGAATAGAAAATATACAAACATAAAATAAAACTTGTAGAGGGTAGAAGTATAAAAATAATAAAATATTGATGCTAACCTCTTTCAAATTCGTTTATTTTTCTTTCAACTTTTTGATTTTTTCTAAATCAAGCAAAAGCCTTACACTACCTGTACCTACTGGCACTATCTTTCCGATCATTACATTCTCTACGATCCCTTTCAATTCATCCCTTACTCCATAGAAAGCTCCCATGGATAGATGTTTCTTTGTTTCCTCGAAATTTGCCCTTGCCAAAACGCTTGGTTTTGCTCCTGCAACCCCATATCTTCCAATTGGTTTTGGCTTTCCATCAAAGCACATTATATCAGCTGCTAAGAGTATATGTCTTATGTCTACTTCTAAACCCTGCTCATCTAGAGTCTTCTTAACTTCTCTTGCAATAGCATTTCTCGCTGCTTCTATCCCGAAAATTTCATAAATTTCCATTATATCATCTGTTGTTGTTCTTTTCGTGTCTATGTATTTGTTATACTTTTCAAGAATTTCTCTAAGGTTAGAGCCTTCTGTTCTGATTATCCATTCATCTACTACTTTAGTTACGACTGCTCTTTTTATTCCTTCCACGCCTCCTATTTTTATTTTTAATATCTTCTCTTTTATCTTTCTAAGATTTCTTATATCTTTTGCATTAATTTTTATTGTAATTGTATTTTCCCTTCTATAGACCTCAAAATACTTTTCTAAAAGCTCTTTCATCTTTTCCGCTTGCGCTACGCTTTCAAATTCCATGCCTATTTGCATATTAAATAAATCTATCCATGTAGTTTTAACGATATCTCCTATTGTTCTTTCTTCAATCTCTTTTGCGAGCTTATTTGCAAATTCTTTACTATTTTCTTTTAGATATATTGTCATAGATTTTTCAAATGCTTTTCTCAAATCAAAAATCTCTATTAATTTTGGAAGACCTTGTACTACTTTTACTAATCTTCCTACTAAAGAAGCTAATGTATAGCTTCTCATTGTCATTTGTGTTGCTGGTTCAGAAATGCTTTGTGCGGCAACTATCCCAATAGCTTCTCCTGGTTCGTATCTCCTTGTTAAATAAAATAATTTTAATTTATTTAGATATTCTTCTTTTTTACTTCCAGTTATATTTTTCTCTTTACAATAATCTTCGAAATCTTCCAATATCTTTTTAGGAATCTCTAAGCTATCAACCTTTTCTAATAATTCATTATCAATCTCCTTATCAAAAATAAAATCTTCTATCAAAAGCTTTCCACTCTCTGATTTCCATGGGTCTAACCCATCCTCTCCAGCAAGAAACTGAATTATCATTCCATGAGAATCTTTCACAGTTAGATCTTCGTCTACGTATAAATCTTGCAAAGTATTAACTAATCTTCTTTCCATGTAGCCACTGTGTCTTGTTTGAAGCGATTTATCCATTAAATTCTCTCTTGAAGATGCTGCATCAAAGAAAAAGCCTATGGGATCTAACCCCTCCTTATAGTTTCCAAAAACGAAACCATAACCACGAAGGTTCTTCTTTCCTTTTTCAAAATGACTTGTCGTTCTATTTATATATCCTCTATCTATAATTCTTCCTTCTATTACCTTTTGTCCAACTATTCCTGACATTTGCGTTATTGTTACATAACTTCCTCTTGCTCCACTTTTTGCCATGTGAACAACGTTATTATCTCTAATCTCTTCTTTTATAATTTTGCTTACATTATTTACTATTTCGCTTCCAAAGGATAATATTGTATCTTCATCAATTATGGCTTTCTTTGCTTCAAACTCTTCTTCTTTTTCCGTGCAAATCTTTTCTATCCTCTTCTTAGCACTTTCTGAAATATCTGAATCCGCAAGAGAAATTGTAAAACCTTTCATAGATAGATATTCTAACGCCATTCTTGATGCAGATTCTAAGAATTTCTTAGCTTCTTCATGACCAAATTGATATTCAATCTTACTTAACAACTTCCCTTTCTGCTCTCCAACTGCATTCTCATCTATAACTCCTTTTATTAATTTTCCATTTTTTATCACTACCATCTCGTCTTCTGTTCCAACACCAGCAGCAGATTTAAATTCAATGTTCAAACCTTTTGGAAGAATAAGAGAAAACAATTCTTTTCCGCTCATTTCTCTTATTTCATCTTTCATTTTTAATACATGCTCACAACCAAAAGTAGCTAATAATAATCTTGCAACCTCTTTTTTACTTAGCTTCTTTTCTTTTGTTAGTAAATACAATCCCGAGATATGATCATGTTTAAGTGCAATTACAGGTTTTCCGTATCGAGGTGACCTTATATGCTTTTCTACAACCATCAATTCTTCTGCCTCAACTCTAGCTTCCTCTGTTTGTGGTACATGGAAATTCATCTCATCGCCATCAAAATCTGCATTATAAGGGATTGTAGTAGGAAGGTTAAGTGTAAATGTCTTCCATGGAGTTACTCGCACATAATGGGCCATCATAGACATGCGATGTAGTGAAGGCTGACGATTGAAAATTCCAACATCTCCATCAATAAGGTGCCTTTCTACAATATAACCTTCAGTAAGCTCTTTCGCAATTTCCTCTTTATTTTCTTCTGTTATTTTCTTTCTAAGACCATCTGGTCTTATTACATAGTTTGCTCCTGGATAATTGTTTCCATTTAAAACATACTTGCGAATTTCTTCAATATTATCCTTAGTAACTATTACAGGAATCGTGAGCTCTTTTGCTACAACTAATGGAACGCCTACTTCATTTATTCCAATCATTGTATCTGGAGAAATTACACTTCTTGCAGCAAAGTTTACTCTCTTTCCAGTAAGATTTCCTCTAAATCTTCCCTCTTTCTTTTCTAATCTTTGTACAAGAGTTTTTAGTGCTCTTCCGCTACGATGTCTTGCCGGAGGTATTCCTGGGAGTTCATTATCAATATAAGTAGAGACATGATATTGTAATAGCTCCCAAATGTCATTGATTATAAACTCAGGAGCTCCCAATTCGATATTCTTCTTCAATCTATCGTTTATTCTTACTATGTCAACAAGCTTATGGGTTAAATCATCCTCGCTCTTTCCACCTGTTTCAAATGTTATTGAAGGTCTTACTGTTACAGGAGGTATTGGCAAAACAGTTAAAACAAGCCATTCTGGTCTTCCTCCTTTTATTTTTAGAAATTCTAAATCTTCATTTGGAATTTTTTCTAATCTTTCTCTTATCTCTTCTGGTGTTAGTCTTTTATCTCCTTCCATTATTGTTGTTGGCTTTTCAAAAACTATCTCTTTTTGTTTTTCTCCGCAATGAGGGCATTTGACAATTTTTACATTCTCATCAATTTTACTCTTGTCCTCGAACAAAACTCTTCCACACTTTCTGCAAGTAAGTTTAAGAATCTTGTAAATTCTTTTTGCATATAAAGGATTTATCACAGGTTTTGCAAGCTCTAAGTAGCCAAAATGGCCTAAACATTCTCCTATTCTTCCATTACATACTCTACATCTCATGCCTGGATCAATAACTCCTAAGCGCAAATCTCTGAGCCCACCTTCTATAGGAAATCCATCAGCATCATAAAGCTCTGCCTTCATAACTTCGCAACTTGCCATCTTTTTTATAAGTGCTGGCGAAAGCAACCCAAATTCTATTGCTTCAATCATTTTTCTCCTCCTCTTTTACAATTATCTTTGGATAAATTCCCATGCATTTGAGCTCATTTAGCATTAAATTAAATGCGTAGCTCATTTCAACATCTACTATCTTACTCTTTTTGCAAATTGGACAATATTTTTTACCTTTTGCAAAGTCTTGAATTGCAACTAAGCCACATTTAGAGCAAACTGGTATTATAGCCTTGTCTGAAGAAAATCTTTCTTTTAGCAATAAGGTTGCACCATGCGCTATTAAACAGTCTTTTTCCATCTCTCCCAATCTTAATCCACCATGTTTTGCTCTCCCTTCTGTCGGTTGTTTTGTTAATAGAGTAACTGGCCCTCTTGCCCTTACTTGAATCTTGTTCGCAACCATATGATGAAGTTTTTGATAATAAATCGGCCCTATAGTAATTCTTTGAGAGAATTGCTCGCCAGTAATACCATGCCTCATAATCTCAGTACAATCTTCTGGATAGCCAGCGTTTTTCAACTTTTCTCTTAGCTCTTTTTCAAAACTCTTCATAAATACGCTACCATCAACATCCTCGCAATAAATAGCAGCAACTTTTGCTCCAAGAATTTCTAAAAGTTGTCCTAATGTCATTCTTGATGGTATTGAATGAGGATTGACTATTATGTCTGGAGTTATTCCATCTTTTGTGTAAGGCATATCTTCTGGAGGAACAATTAGAGCTATAACACCTTTTTGTCCATGCCTTGTTGCGAATTTGTCTCCTAATTCTGGAACTCTTTGTTCTCTTAAAGTTATCTTTACTAATTTGTTTCCATCTATAGTTTCGGTAATCATCACCTTATCTACAATTCCTTGCTCACCGTGGCGAACAGTTTCAGAAGTTTCATATCTATTTTGCGTCTCTAATAAAAAGCTTTCTACTGGACCGAAAAATCTTAGTGGAGAAGTTTTTCCTATTAAAACTTCATCTTCGTTAACCATTGTCTCAGGATTTACTATTCCATCTTCATCGAGCCAACGATAACTTTCCTCTTGTCTATAGCCCCTAATTCCTTTTGGAGGAATTCTTATTTCATCTCTTTCAATTGCCCAATATTTTCTTTCTTCTGTTTCATAAGTTCTGAAGAAGATACTTCTTCCTATGCCACGCTCTATAGATGCTTTATTTATTATTATTGCGTCCTCCATATTATAACCATAGAAGCTCATCAACGCAACAACAACATTTTGGCCATGTGGATATTTATTTATGTAGGTTTCTTTTCCAACAATAGTAGAAACTAATGGTTTTTGTGGATATATTATTATATCTGCTTTTGTATCTGTCCTCAATAGAAAATTCGAGACATATAGTCCTAAACTTTGGCCACACATCTTTGCTCCAATATTTACTCTATCTCCTCGATCATGATTCGAATAAGGTATTAGGTTTGCAGAAATTCCAAGCATTGTGCCTGGATTTATTTCTAGATGTGTATGCTTTTTCGAGATTTCCCATGGCCAAATAGCAACTAAAGCATCTTCCTCTTCTTCTGCATCAAGATACTCTATTACTCCTTGTTTTACTAAATCGCTCCATTTCAATTTACCCTCTTTTAAAAGCTCGATATGCTTTTCAGTTAATTTCGGTTTCATATCATCTAATATTATAAGAGGTCTCATCAATCTTCCTGCATCACAATTTATTCTTATTTCATTAAGCTCTTCTAACCAAGAGATTCCGATATAAGGACTTATTAAACCCATTCTTCTTTTTTGTCTTATCTTTTCTACAAGCTCTTTTGGTCTAGATGTTCGTCCTATCAATCTACCATTTAAGAATATTGGCACATCTCCTTTTTCATCACGAACTATTTCATATATTGCATTTATATCCTCTTTACTTGCTGTCTTAGAAACAATTGCAAATACTGCAAGGTATTTTCTCAAACCAATATTCACGCCTTCCGGCGTTTCCTCTGCGCAAAGTCTTCCAAACTGAGTAGGATGTAATGTTCTTGCCTTAAAGTGCTCTTGAGAAGAGGATAGTGGAGAAACAACATTTCGCATATGATCTATTGCTCTTATCCAATTTGTCCTTTCTAATCTTTGGCATATGCCTGTTAATCCTCCTACCCATTGTCCAGTAGCCATGTGAGATATTAGTCTACTTGTCAAATAGCCTCCTTCAACAATAGATTGTAGTGAAGGTATCTTTCCACGCTTGGACATTCTTTGGTAACGATATATTATTCTTGTTATTAATCCATACTTTCCTAGAAGAATAGATCTTATGAGCGTTTCGAGAAAGTCGCCTACACATCTTATTCTCTTATTTCCATAGTGATCAATATCTTGTTTTTCGATCTCTCCTGCTGCCAAAGCAATAAGTTTTCTTGCAACCAAGCAAAGATAAATGGCCTTTTCTTTTCTATTTTTTTTATCTTGTCCTATATGAGGCAGTAAATAATTGTCAAGAATTTCATTAACTCTACTTATCCTTTCTTGTGTAATATGTAATTTTTTCGCAATATATATTTTCGCTTCTTCAGAAGTTTTGACATCAAACTCTGAAATATTATAATAAAGATATTCCTCCATTGCTTTAGTAGGAGAGATTAAATCAATTATCTCTTTATCTGTTTCCATTCCTAGAGCTCTTAAAAGTATTATTAAAGGTAACTTCTTTACATTAGCAAAAGAAATATACAAAATTCCATCTTTTCTTTCTATAAGATGCATTTGAACAAAGCCTGCGCGCTCAGAATTTATTCTTGCTATTTCAACATCTTTTCTTTTTTCAATAATTGGAAGGTTGGAAAGAATTTGCTCACTCATTACAACTACTCTTTCAGTCCCATTTATTATGAAATAACCTCCAGGATCGTCTGGGTCTTCTCCAAGTGCTATAAGTTCTTCTCTGCTTAGCTTACTTAATAAACACTTCTCGCTTTTTATCATAATAGGAAGCTCTCCTATTTTTACTTCTTGTTTTTCTTGTTCTACTCCATTTATTACAGGTGTCATCTCTACTATAATTGGCGATGCATACGTAAGATTTCTGATTCTTGCTTCCATTGGTGTTATCTGTCTTACTGCACCATCAGCCTCTTTTATACATGGGGATTCTACCCTTACTCTTCCTAACCTTATTCTAAAATCTCCTGCTTCAGTTTCTAACTGAATTTCCTTTATACTATCTATTATATTTTGCAATCTATAATTTACAAATTCGTTGAAAGAATCTATTTGATGTTTTACAAATCCATACTCTTCTTTAAATGCCTTTATCAGTACTCTATAATTTTCAAGAAGTCTTTCTTTAAGTATAATATCCTCTTCTAATTTGGCCATACCGATCATCTTATATTTTTAAACAACAACCCTATAGTAATAATATTCTCCTGCTAACTGAGATTTTCTTGTTATTCTTATAATATCTCCTTTCTTTGCTCCAATCAACTTTACTATTGGATCTGTTGCTAGTATCTTTGGTAGATGTTTTTTTGTAGTATTATATTTTTTCAACAACTCTTCCTCTTCTTCTTTGCTCAGAATTTCGTGCTTAGGAACAAGTTCATTATCTAATATGTCAATCAAGTCAACACCCTCAACAATAAATAGTAAGATATATCATAAAAAATATATTTTTGCAAATATATCTAAACTGATAGCTAAATTTAATTCTACCAAATAAAAATATTTAAACCTTTCGGTAATTAAAATTCAAGTGAGATTTGGTAAGATAGCCTTCTATTTTGCTTTCTTACTTTCTTAAAATTTCCTTTATTCTATCTTGTAGCGGAACTTCATCTACGTTAACATTTCTCATCTTTCCAAGATGCAGGCTAATAATATCTCCGCGATATATTAAAGAAAATAATTTTGCAAGCTTGTTTTCTCCAATGCTCCATATCTCTTTTATTATTGCTCTATTTTTCAAAATATCTTCAGTATATTCAATCCTTTTTATAATCCTTTCATTTTCATCCTTAGTTCTCAAGAAAATTACAGCAAAATTGCTTTTCTTAACCTCTTGCCAACCAGAAATTTCATTATGATTTAATTCTGGAAGCAAAGAAAACCAAGAGAGCATTTTACTATTCTCGTTTATTTGTGTTTTAATTCTCGTTGCCACGCCTTTTAAATGCTCAGAAGAATAAATCAAGATTGCATCCTTTTTATAAAAAAGCTTTGCAATCTCATAAAGCATGCCCTCTTGTTTTAGCTCTTTTTTCTTTTTATCAAAATTTTCTTCTCTTATCTTTTCAATAATTTCAATTGCTTCTTCAATTCCTTCTAAAATCATAAGCTCTTTTTTGAAGCTATCAATTATCTTTAATAGAGATATAAACAAGAATGGAAAAGCAGCTCTTGGCTTTAGTTTAGGAGGTATCTTTATTAAAGGTATTTTATATTTCTTGCAAAGATTTTCTAAAATTCCGTTTGAAGTTATGCAAACTATTTTTGCCTTTTTCTTTATCGCTTGCTTAAAACAACTAATAGTTTCTTCTGTATTTCCAGAATATGAAATTAAAATAACTAAAGAATCCTCCTTTACAAAATTTGGAAGTTCGTAATACCTGCAAACCTCTATAGGAATTTCTATTTTATCTTTTATCAAATCTATTAAAACATCACCACTTATTGCAGAACCTCCCATTCCAACAATTACTATATTTTTCAGCTTTTTCTCGATGATAAAATCTACTTCTTTTTTCAAAGCTTTTTTCATCATTTCAGGAAATTCATACAAAGATTTTTCTATCTCGCTCATGCTATCTCATTCCTTATCTTTTATTATTTTCTAAATTCTCGAAATAAATTTTCTTAGCAATTCTTGCAGCTCCGATTGAAGGCTCTTTGACTATAATTATTCTATTTCTAAAACTTTTCTTTAGCTCTTCTAGAATAATCTTTGAATTAAATACGCTTCCGACAAGTGCAATCTTAAAATTATCTTTAAGTTCAACCCTTTTTGCAACTGCCTTTATTCCAATGACGTATTCTCTTGCGCAATCTTTCAATATCTTTTTAGCAATGCTATCTCCTTTCTTTGTCGCGATATCTGCAAGTGGAGCAAAACTCGCAACAATAGCTTTCATCTTTTCTTTATAAACAACATCTTTAATCTCTCTCATGTTTTTTATCTTTGCTTTCTTCATTACCAACTTTTCTAGTAATGTCTTCTTTCCTCTTCCGTCATAGCTTCTTAAAGCTGCTCTTAATACCCTTTGTCCAATATCAAATGCGCTACCTTCGTCAGCAAGAATATATTCTAATCCACCTGCCCATGCCTTTTTATCTTTATTTACCCCGAGAAAATTTGATCCAGTGCCACCAATTGCTGCAACACCATTTTCTATATTTGCTGCAGGAAGTATAATTTCAGTATCATTCATAAGAATAATTTTTGCTTCTCTTTCAAGTAATTTTCCAATCTTACCTTTTCTTATTCTATCTAAAACAATTTTTCTATCATTTTCTGAATCTATAGAAGCAAGGCCGAAGCAAATTGCATCGATCCTCTTTACTTTTCTTAAACATTCTTTTATCAGTTTATAAAGATTTTCTTCTGCTGTATCAAGTCCAAGAACCTTGTAATTACTTCCTTTCCCGAAAAGCTTTAGCAATATTTTTTCATTCTCATCTATTGCTACAAGTTTAGTTTTTGTTGCTCCTCCATCAATTCCAACAAAAACTAAGCGTTTATTGCTTTTATTCATTTTCTTCATCTTTCTCAAAAATTTCTTTATGTTTCATTAATCTTTCAAATGTTTCATTTAGACTTTCTGACATAACCTTAGTTTTTGAAACTACTTCCATAAAGCCAAAATCTGTTTTAAATCTAGGAACAATATGAATATGCAAATGATTCTCAATAGAAGCTCCACTATATTTTCCCATATTTATACCGATATTAAAACCTGTTGGCTTTAAAGAAATTCTTAGAATTTTTATACATCTCTTTACAATGGCAAAAAGCTTTTTTATCTCCTCATCGCTTAAATCATCAATACTTTTAATATGTTTAACCGGTGCTACCATCAAATGACCTGTATTATAAGGAAAGGTATTCATCATAACAAGAACATCTTTATCTTTGAATAGAATTTTTGCTTTTTCCTTGCCTATAGCAACTTTGCAGAATAAACAACCTTTATATCTTCTCTTCTTTTCTTCAAGCCATTTCATTCGATTTGTAAAAATCCAACTCTCTATCATAAAATCAACTTATGAAAATTCTCTTTCATATTTTATTTGCCTGCTCCTTTCAAATATTTTCTAATTTCCTCTTCAACAATCTCACTCTCTGCTTTATTTTTTACTTTACTCATCACTGCTCCTAGTAATCTTTTAACATCTTTCTCATTAGTATTTATGATTGTTTCCTTTATTATTCTTCTTATTTCTTCAATTGGCATTAACTCATATTTCTTCTCTATTTCTTCAAAGTTATTTCCATGGGCAAGCTCTATAATAATCTCTCGTATAGCCTTTTTCGAAATCTTACCTTTCTCAATAGCATCAAAAATTTTTTCCAATTCTTTCTCATCTATTTTTTCTATATCTATTCCTTCTCTTCTTAACTCGGTAAAAGTAGATGTAAATGTTATAGAAGCTATCCTAATGGTTCTCTCGCTCTTATTTTTAATTATCTTTTCAAATAGCGGGAAATATTTTGAAATTACCAATTGCTCTGCTATATCATTTCCTATAATCTTTTCCATTTCTTTTTTCCTTTCCAATAGACTTTTTATTCTCTTTGGTTTTGGCCAATTAGCTATTGGTAATAGATCTGTCTCTGGGTACATTCTCGCAGAACCTGGTAATGGTCTTGCATAACTTGTTGTTGCATTTTCATTTGGTCTTCTTGTTTCTTCTGGCACGCCAATTCTAAGATATTCAACTCTATTTTTAATCTCTTCTATTGCCCTTCTAGCTTCTAGGCCATGAGTTACAATTATTATATCATTTGATCCAATTTCAAAATTTTTTTCTATCTTTGAAAATATTTCTTTATTTTTTTCATCGTTCAAAAAATTTGAATATAAATCACAATTGTAAACCCCACCATAGTCAAGAAGCTCATCTAACAAAATTTTTTTCTCGCATAAAATTCTTTGAGCAAATCTTTCAAAATTCTTAACAAAAAGAATATGCATTTCATCGATCTCTCTTATATTAACATCTATTTTTTGATTTCTTAACTCTTCTCTTATATCAAGTAAACTAACTTGTCTTTTTATTTCATTTTCTATTAACTTATCTAAACTTCTGAGCTCTTGCCAACCTTTTATTTCAACTCTAGCCCCTTTGGCTATAGAGATGTTAACATCTTGTCTTATGCTTCCTATCCCTCTTTTTACATTAAATGTTCTAAGAAAAATTCCCAAATCCTTTGCAATCCTTTTAGCATCTTCAGGATTTTTTATATCGGGTTCTGTTCCTATCTCTATTAGAGGGATTCCTAACCTAGAAAGAGAATAATACACGTATTTACCTTCTTGCTTTATTGGCTTTGCTGAATCTTCTTCTAGGCACAATGATTTTATTCTTATTCCATTAAATTTTGCAGGTCCCAAGCCAACTAGTAATGTTCTTTGAAAGCTTGTTATTGCCGAGCCATCTAACACGATCTTTCTCATTATATGAAGCTCGTGCGGGACCCATAGCTCTAAGTTATGTGCAATATTTATTGCTATTTCTAAAGCATCTTTATTTATTTCATGAGGTGGTTCTTCATCTAAATCTACTAAGCAGCACTCATCCTCATAACCATAATAAATAAACTCTCTGTTTCTAAAAAACTCAAAAAGAGCTGCTCTATCTACTTCCCCGAGTTCAGAGACAACTGGTCTTAACTTTCTTTTAACTTCATAAATAAGGTTATCTTCTCTCATTTCAGAAGAGCAAGAACAAAACAATTTTTTTGTATTTAGCTGTTGATGTATTTCAAGTCCAATTTTGACGTTTAATTTCTCATAATCCAAGCTTTCCATATTTATTTATTTTTGCTAAACAAATAAAAATTCCATGGGGGTTCAGCTTAGAGATATTTTAGAAGCAAAGGAAGTTGATTTGGAAACATTAAAAGGAAGGATAATAGCGATAGATGCGTTCAATTGGCTTTACCAATTTCTCTCTTCTATTCGGCAAATTGATGGCACGCCTCTGATGGATATAAAAGGAAGAATTACTTCTCATCTTTCCGGTATTTTTTATAGAACCGCAAACCTGCTAGAAGCCGGAATAAAACCTGTATATGTTTTTGATGGAGAGAAGCCAAAATTCAAAAAATATACTATAGAGAAAAGAAAAGAAATTAGGGAAGAAGCTAAAGAAAAATGGGAAGAAGCGTTAGAAAGAGGGGATGTTGAAGAAGCTAAAAAAATGGCGCAAAGAAGCGGAGAACTTAATGAGGAGATGATAGAAGAAAGCAAAGAGCTTATAAAGGCGATGGGAATCCCAACAATTCAGGCAAAAAGCGAAGGCGAGGCCCAATGCGCAATAATGTGTAAAAATGGTGACGTCAACTTCTCTGCAAGTCAAGACTTTGATTCCTTGCTCTTTGGCTCTCCTAAAATGATTAGAAATCTCAATATTACGGGAAAAAGAAAGGTTGGTGGAAGAGAAGTTAAGATTTCTCCGGAGATTATTGATTTGGAAGAAAATCTAAATAGATTAGGAATTAAAAGAGAGCAATTAATAATTATAGGAATATTAGTTGGAACTGATTATAATCCAGGAGGTATTAAAGGAATAGGTCCTAAAAAAGCATTGGAGCTTGTAAAAAGGTATAGAAGCTTAGAAGATGTCATGAGGCATATTGATTGGGAATTTGAAATAGATTATAAAGAGATATATGAATTCTTCTTAAACCCAGATTATAATGAATATAAAGATAAATTGGCTTTCAAGCAAATAGATGTAGAAAAGATAAAGAAGATACTTTGCGATGAGCATGATTTTTCAGAAGAAAGAGTAAATCAGGTCTTAGAAAGATTAAAAGCTCCATCGCAGCCATCGCTTACATCATGGTTTAGATAGATTTAGTTTTCGAGATATTAAATTTTTAAGAAAGATTTTATATCGTTTTCCTTAAATGATGATGCTATGAGAATGATTAGTGATCTTAATAAGAAGAAGATAAATAGAAAAATTGTTGCTTTGGGTATAGTTTCTGGTGGATTAGATAGCTTATTAGCGACTTTGTTGTTAATAAATCAAGGAATAAAAGTAAAATGGATTCATTTTATATCACCTTTTTTTGATAATTCAGAGATATGCAAAAAATTTGCTAAGGATTTTGGAATAGATATTAAAATTGTAAATCTTGGAAAAAAATATATAAAAATGTTAATAAACCCAAAATATGGATATGGAAAAGCAATGAATCCTTGTATTGATTGCCATATTATGATGTTTAGAGAAGCTAAAAAATATGCAAAAAAGATTAAAGCAGATTTTATATTTACTGGCGAGGTATTAGATGAAAGACCTTTTTCTCAAAGTAGAAAAGCTTTGGAGATAATAGAAAAGGAAGCTGGGTTAGAAGGAAAGATAGTTCGCCCGCTTTCAGCGAAACTTCTTCCAATTAGTGAAGCAGAATTAAAAGGATTAATAGATAGAGAAAAACTATTGGGAATAAAGGGAAGAAAGAGAAGTTTGCAAATAAAACTAGCAAAAGAATTTAGAATAAAGGACTATCCTCATCCTGCTGGAGGTTGTGTATTAACAGAAAAAGAATTTTCGGCGAAATTAGAAGATTTGTTAAGATCTAAAGGAGAAAATGTTAGCGAAGATGATATAAAACTTCTAAAAATAGGTCGCCATTTCGGATTTGAAAAATGGAAGATAATTGTTGGAAGAAATAATGAGGAAAATGAAATTTTGAAAAAGATGAAAGGAATAAAACTTTATGTTCCAAACTATGGAAGCCCGATAACACTTTTGGAAAGCAGAGCTAGCAAAGAAGCAATTATAAAAGCAGCAGAAATAACAGCAAGATATTCTGACGCAAAAAATGAAAAAAATGTTCTAGTAAAATATAAGATTGGAAGGATAGAAAAAGAGATTATAGTAGAACCAATGAAGCAAGAGGAGATAGAAAGATTAAGAATAAAATGGTAGTTGCATGGTGCTTTTATAATGCTAAGATGCGAAAGATTTTATAAATTACTTCCTAGTATAAGAGCAATGATAGCAAAAGAGCTTGTAATAAATCATGGTTTTTCTCAGGAAGAAGTAGCTAGAATTATGAACGTTACTCAAGGAGCTATATCACAATATATAAGAAGAAAAAGAGGAATAAAATTTGAAGAAAACAAAATTATAAGCAAGCTAATTAAAGAATTTTGCGAGAATTTGAAAAAAGGCAGCAACTTTGATGAAGAACTTTGCAAGCTTTGTACGAAGATAAATCAAGAGATTTTATCTTTATAATTAAAGAATTGTATTATAACTTTTGTTTATCCCCAATTTATTTTCCTATTATCACTTCATTTTTTCCTCTAAACACTGTACCAATCTTTGTTTTTTCTGGCCTATAGCCGCTTTGCAAGAGAAAAACCTCTCTGCTAATTTTCACTACCCTTCTTTTTTTCTTTTCTTTGCCTGATTTCTTTTCGATCATCATAAAATAAATAATACATAAAAACAAATTTAATAACTTAAATAAAATGATGAGTTTATGGATAAAGAAATTTTAGAAAAATATATAAAAGCTGGGAGAATTGCGGCAAAGGTAAGAGATGAATGTAAATCTCTTGTTAAGCCAGGAAAAAATATACTAGAGATTGCAGAAGAAATAGAAAGAAGAATAACAGAGCTTGGCGGAGAGCTTGCATTCCCTGTTAATATAGGAATAAATAATATAGCGGCTCATTATACACCAGAAAAGGGAGAAGATATTTTATTGAGAGAAGGTGATATAGTTAAGATAGATATTGGGGCTCATGTCGATGGCTATATAGGCGATACTGCAATAACAATTTCTTTAGGCGAATATGAAGATCTATTAGAAGCTTCTAGAAAAGCTTTAAATGAAGCAATAAAGCTCTTAAAACCTGGGATAAAAACAAATGAAATCGCAGAAACAATTCAAAAAACAATCGAAAGCTTTGGGTTTAGAGTTATAAGTAATTTGACTGGTCATGGATTAGAAAGGTTTAATATTCACGCAGATCCACAGATTCCTAATGTAATAACATCAAATAACTATATGCTTAAAGAAGATGATGTCATAGCAATAGAGCCTTTTGCGACTACTGGGATAGGCTTTGTAAAAGATTTAGACGAAGCGAGAATATTTTCTGTTTTAATTGATAAGCGCAATATGCTAAGAAGCATGGAAGCAAGAGAGATTTATTCTTTTGGAATTAAAAGAAATGGATTGCCGTTCACATCAAGATGGCTTGAGCTATCGAAGATTAAATTTAGGTTGGGAATAAAAGAACTAAAAATGAAGGATATGATTTATCCTTATTACATTCTTGCAGAGAAAGAGGAAGCAATGGTTGCACAATTTGAGCATACCATAATAATAAAAGATAAGCCAATTGTCACAACAATATACGATGAATAAACTTATTTGATTTTAATTTAAAATAAGAGAAGAATTAAATTATATTTAATGAAAAGATCAAAAATTGTAGAAAGTAAAGGTATTTCGCAGATAATATTTCCTGCCTCAATTTTTATTATCTCTTTCACTATTCAAATAATCTTCTCTTTCTTTTTTGAAGAAATCGAACTTACAGAGAATGTCTTTTATTTTTCTGTACTAATATTATTTTTCACTTCTTTTATTCAATATAGAAAAGAAAAAGAGGAGAATAAATTTCATTACATAATTTCATATTGGATTGTTGCGATAATATTTCTTGCTAATTTTTTATTTAAAGTTATGTGGTATTTTATATAAATTGAATTGAGATTGATAATTATACACAAACATTGAGAAAGAAATCTTTAAATCATGAAAATTACAAATTTAAAATATGAAAAATCTTAGAGTAGCTATAAATGGATTTGGAAGGATAGGGAGAGTTTTCTTAAGGGCTGCTTTAAGAAATAAAATCAACGTAGTAGCAGTCAATAGTACAGTAGATGCAAAAACAAGTGCACATTTATTTAAATGGGACTCTGTTTATGGAAAATTTGAAAAAGAGGTTAAAGCAGAGGACGATAAAATAATAATAGGAGATAAAGAAATTAAAGTAGTAAGTGATAGAAACCCAGAAAATCTTCCTTGGAAAAAACTTGATATAGATGTAGTAATAGAATCTACAGGGGTTTTCACTAATCGCGAAGATGCGGAAAAGCATATAAAAGCTGGAGCAAAAAAAGTGATAATTTCGGCTCCAGCAACTAATCCAGATGTAACAATAGTTCCTGGAGTTAATGATAATTGGCTAAAAAAAGAGCATAAAATAATATCAACTGCATCTTGCACAACAAATTGCTTAGCACCAATAGCAAAAATTCTTCATGAAAACTTTATTATCAAAAAAGGTTTTATGAGTACTGTCCATGCATATACTAATGATCAACGCGTACTTGATGGGACTCATAAAGATTTAAGAAGAGCTCGTGCATGCGCTTTGTCGATAATACCAACTACAACAGGGGCAACGAAATCTGTTGCAGAGGTTATTCCAGAATTGAAAGGAAAGCTAAACGGCTTGGCCTTGCGAGTACCTGTTGCAGATGGCTCTATTGTTGACTTTGTTGCAGAAGTAGAGAAAAAAACTACCATAGAAGAGATAAATAAATTATTTAAAGAGGTCTCTAAAGGAAAGATGAAAGGAATAATAGAATATACAGAAGAGCCAATAGTATCGCAAGATATAATAGGAAATCCTCATTCAGCTATTTTCGATGCATTATCTACAATGGTACTTGATGGAAACTTCATCAAAGTGTTTGCATGGTACGACAATGAGTATGGCTATTGTTGCAGAATGGTAGATGTTATAAAAATGATTGAAAAAATGAAGTAAATAACTTTTTATTTATTTTTTATTTTTATATGAAAATTCTTGTCTAAACTCTTAATTCTCGATTTTTGAAAAACTTTAAAATAAGAAAATGAAAATAATAATTGAGGGGAAGATGAAAAAGACCTTAAAGAAAAAGGTTGAGAAAAAGAAGATTAAAGAAGATGAAAAGAAAATTGTTGAAACTAAAGTTATTGAAAATGGTATAGAAAGAATTTCTACAGGAATTGAAGGGTTGGATGAAATAATAGAAGGCGGATATCCAAAGAATTCTGTAATCCTTGTTTCAGGTGGCCCAGGAACTGGAAAAACGCTTTTTTGTTTGCAATATCTTTACAATGGTGCAAAAAATGGAGAGTTTGGAATTTATTTAACTTTTGAAGAAGAGCCAAAAGATTTGAAAGATGCTGCAAAAAGGGTTGGAATAGATCTCGAAGCTACAAACAAAGTTAAAATCATTAAAATAGAAAATATCGTAGACGTTCCACAAATAATAAAAATATTGGAAGAAGAAATCAAGAAAAATGATGCAAAAAGATTAGTAATAGATTCTATTTCCTCCCTCGAAATCTTAGCTTCAACATTTCCTTCGGTAGGATTAGATGTATCGCCAATTAAACTAAAAGAAGGGTATGTAATAACTCCTCAAAAAGAAGCAATTATCAGAAAATTCCTTTATAATCTAGTAAAATATCTACGCTCTCTAAAAGTTACTACAATTCTCACCTCCGAAGCGCAGAATGAAAAATACTCAAGATCTGGAGTAATAGAATTCATTGCAGATGGAGTAATAAAATTAAGTGCAGAAGCTGTAGGTAATGTTTTAGAAAGAAATTTGTTTGTAGTGAAAATGAGAAAAACAAAGATAGAAGGAGGATCATATAGAATTTCAATCGAGAAAGGAGGAATCAGAATCGTAGAGCGCTAATAGATTAAAATATTTCAGAGATTAATTTTGACGAAAAGCTCCGAAAAAGTTTTCCAAAAGGTCGATGTCGATTCCCCTCATCTTTATTCTTATCTATTTCTCAGTTAGATAGAGAATGAAATCTCTACCTCTTATGTCTTTTACTATCTTTTTAAGTTTAACATCTCTATCCGTAAATCCAGATATTATACCAGAAAGCATCCCGCGAAACATCGTGAAATCTATATCTTTATACCATTCAAGCCATGGAAAATATTTTACGAAAATTTCATATCTTCCTTCTTTTCTAGAAGCTAATATGTCTCCAAAGCCCAAAGCAGGAAAGAAGTCCATAATAAACTTGCAAGGTTCTTGTTTTCCAGAAATTTCAGCCAATCTCTTACCAAAACCAAAACTGCAATCCCAAAGAATTTTTAAACCATTTTTAATCTTTTTCAATTCTTTCTCTAGAATATACATAAAGCTTGCCTCGCATAGAAAGAAGCGTTCGCGATGATAAGTAACTTGTCCATGCTTATAATCAAAGAAGCCAGCATCTATCAAAGACTTTAAGCTATTTCTTGCCCAGCTTGTTGGTCGAATCTCGTTAAAGATTTTATACTCTCGAGAAAGCTCAGCTTTTTCTAATTTTCTACATCTTATTGGCTTATATCCCATTTTCACAAGCATCTTGTAAGGAGCTGCGATCACTTCGCACTCTTTATCTCCTCTACCTTGGCACTTGATTTGAATTGCTTCTATGCTTTGATCTTCACAAGCATAAGCCCAGATGCCTGTTATATATCCTTTCAATTAACATCCTATACCAAATTTAAATAATAAGAATTATTTCATCATTCTTATCATATCGCAAAGCTCTGAAATTTTAACTCTTATTTGCTCTGTAGTATCACGATTTCTTATTGTTACTGTATTATCTTCTAATGTTTTATGATCAATAGTAATGCAGAAAGGAACGCCTATCTCATCTGCTCTTGCGTAACGCTTTCCTATGCTTCCTGACTCGTCATAAAAACAATCAAATTCCTTTCTCAACATCTCAAAAACTTCTCTTGCTTTTTCTGATAGTCCATCTCTAGCTATCAATGGAAAAACACCTAAAGTATATGGAGCAATTCTCGGTGAGAAAGAGAAATAATCCCAACCTCTTTGTGGATCAATTCTATATGCATGGAGCATGACGCAAAATAGAGTTCGATCTATTCCTTGAGAAATTTCCCAAACATGAGGAATAAGCTTTTCTTTTGTTTTCTCGTCATAAATACTCAAATCCTTTCCACTAAATTTTGAATGAGAGCTTAGATCATAAGAGCCACGATAATGATTTGCAACGATTTCAACCCAACCTAATGCGGTAGCGATCTCGCAATCAAATGCATATGTTGCATAGAACGGCTTTTCATCTTCTTCCTGTTCTCGAAATCTTATAGAATTTAAAGGAATTCCTAGGGTATTTAAAAATTGTTGAAGTTTTCCAAGATAATATGCAACAAGCTCGTGTTCTACTATTCCATTTTCGATAAGCTCTTCAAGACTTAAAGCTTCAACTTTTTCAGAACCTTTGAGTAAAACATTTATTTTATAATCCTTCATCTTCTCAAATTTAGGAAATTCCTTTTCCTTTGGATTTAAAAATATTTCTAACTCGGCTTGCGTAAATTCTCTTTGCCTTAGCAAAGCGTTTCTCGGAGAGATTTCGTTTCTAAAAGATCTTCCTATTTGCGCTATACCAAAAGGAAGCTTTGCTCGCATCGCTCTAAAAACTTGTAAAAAATCTACAAATATCGCTTGACACGTTTCTGGTCTCAGATAAGCTATCTCGCTATCCTCTGTTGGTCCTACATTTAGCTTGAACATCATATTAAAGAATCTAGTTTTCGATAATTCGCCGCTACAAGAAGGGCATTTTATATTCTCTTTATCTATAATTCTGTCAAACTCTTCTAAGCTTGTTCTCTCTGGCACAAAAACTCCTTTTTTCTCTTGTATCAATTTATCTGCTCTATAAAAACTATTGCATTTCTTGCATTGTACTATAGGATCAGAAAAACCTTTTACATGACCAGAAGCGATAAAAACCTTTTCTGGCATTATATTACTACCTTCTATCTCAAAGAATCCTTCATCTTTAATGAAGCATCTTCTCCACTCTTCTTCAATCTTCTTTTTTAACAAAACACCTAATGGCCCGTAATCCCAAAAACCAGCGATAGGCTTATAAATTTCAGCGCTTTGATAGAAAAATCCTCTTCTCTTTGCAATTGATATGATGTTATCTACTATATCATTGCTCATAATAGCAAAAATAATTAATTAAATTTAAAAAAGGTTAAGAAAAGCATAAAGAAATTTTTAAATAAGCAAATTAAAAGATTTAGAACAACAATTTTGTAGATTTCTACTCTATCTTAAATACTTCATCTCCTTCTCTAACTCTTTCTACAACCTTCAATCCTACAGAATCTCCTTTGCTAGCTTTTTCCACTTGTTCATGCTCTATTTGCATCGACTCTACAATTTGCTTAAAATTTGTTGTCTTACCTTTTATCAAAATCTCATCTCCAACTTTAATTTCATCTAAAACCTCTACTACTGCTACGCTTATCTTTGGATAGAAATGTGTTACCTTTCCAACAAGTTTCATTATATCACCTTAATAATTATTTGACTTTTGAATTTAAAAATGCTTTTTTCGGTTTATAGTTGCTCTCTGAATAATATTTCTAAAGCATTTCAACATATTTTACTTTTTGGTTTTTATCTCGCATCGATTTTCTTCATTCTAGAAAGTTATAATAGAACTTAAAAGATATATATAAGCTATTGATTAAGCTGGCATTTTCATATAATTAAATTTACCTGCTCATTTCTTATTCAAGCAGAATCCTACATATGATATAATTATAAAAGGTCTACTCCTCTTTTTCTTTCAAAATTTTCTAATCTCTCTTCTAGTGCGTGCGCAATTAATGGTAATGCTATGGTAGCATCGCAATACACTTGGACAAAGTTTCCTGTTGCGCTTATCTTTCCCCAACTAATTGCCTCTTCAAAAGTACAACCACTTAAACCTCCAAATTGGGGAGTATCTGTAGTTATTTGTACTGCATACTTATGAGGATAATGCGTTTCTATTATCTTATCTTTTTCTACTACTTTCATTCCTTTATTTTTTCCCGGTACTTTTCTATCTGGATATAATAAATTAGAAGTCACTGCAAATAATTGGATAAAATCCTTTGGAACCCCTCCCCCAATGTATATTACTCCACTTTCTTTAATCTTTTCTGAAATTCTCATGAATTCAACATAATCCTTTGCTTCATCTATTACAATATTGAAGCCCTTACTTTTTGCAATTAGAATTGCGTCTCCATAAGGACTATCTATCAGTGCAGGACAAAATACTGGCACGCGATTTCTCGCGGCAGCTGTTACTATTGATTCTATTCCTCTTTTCTCGAGCCATTTTCCAAACAAATATAGAATTTCTTTTGATGAATAGCAATAGCCTTCTTTTAGTTCTTTCATATAAAAGTCTGCAATAAGCTCTGTCATTTTCATATAATCTGATTCTTTAACAAAAACATCGTAATATCTATTTATGCTAAACTTGCATAGTATTCTGTCGTCTATCTTTTCACTTCCTTGCCAATACCCGAAACCCATTGCATCTACGATATCCTCAGAAATATTTGCTCCGGTAGGTACTAAAACATCAATAAAATTTCTTTCTATAAACCATTTTATTATCTTCCACTGTCCTGTTGTTGATAGAGAACCTGTATATCCGAGAAATATAGTTACCTCTTTATCTCTAATCATTTTTTCTATAATATCAACTGCGATTCCAAGTCTTTTACCCTGAAATCCTGTATTACTCATCTCCCTAAGAAGTTTTGATATTCGCTTATCCTTTTCAACTTCTATTGCCTCTACCTTTTTCACAAGCAAATCTCTAATTGAAATTTTCTTGTTCATAAATTGAAATTAGAGCAGCTTTAATTTAAAATTTATAAAGATATTATTGAAGAATATTACAATCGTTTGAGAAATACTCTTACAAAAAAATTCGACAATAAAAAACTCAAAACTAAACTATAACTTAACTTTTGATAATTTTTCAACATATCTTTGCAATTTGTTTAATTCATTTTCAAGTGCATTGAGAATTCTTTTTGTTTTTTCTTCTTTTACTACATTTTTATAATTTTCAAATTCTTTCATCACTTCTTTAACCTCACGCTCTATTTTCAGAATAACTATCTTCTTTAATGCAGAAAGTAAATCCCCTTCTAGCTTTACATAAATTTTTCTATCTCCGCTCTTTTTGAATTTTCTAACAACCCCGAGAAGTTCGAGAAAATCAATCGACAAAGAAATAGATCCTAAAGAATAATTTGTCTTCTTACTTATTTCTTGTAGTGATAAAGGTCTTTTCTCAGCTAAAAGAGAAGCAAGTATTCTTCCATGAACCTCTGAATAACCCAAAGAGCTTGTAGCTCTTGCAAATATAGAATAAATCTTTTTCTCTATTTCTTGCTGGGATGACATAAAATAAAGATAAAAATAAACTTTTTAAATTTTTAAAAAGTATTAAAAGTTATGAATAAAAATCTTGCGAAGAAAGGAAGCAAGAATAGAGAAAAAAGTGCGAAAACTATAAGAAAAAAAGAGAAAAAAGTTCTTGAAAAATCGAAAAAGTTGGCAAAGTTATCAAAAATAGAAAATGAGTTGGAAAAAGTAGAAAGAATTTTAGAGCACACGCAAAGCATTTGTCCAGAATGCTTTAAAGAAAGAAAGATTCATAAAATAAACGCTAGCATTGTTGAAGAAAATGGAAAGATTTGGATTAAGAAGCGTTGTGAAAAACATGGAACCTTTAAATCAATTGTTTTCAACGATTCAAAGCTTTATTATAAATGGATAAAGTATAAAGTAGATGGAAAGCCTATAAGATATAAAAGCCCTAAAGGAGAGATAAAAAGCATAGATGCTACCCCTTCCCTTAGTGGAAAGCTATATGATTTGCATCTTTCTCAATCTGTTTTAACAAATTTATTGGTAACTAATAGATGCAATCTAAGATGCTCATATTGCTTTATGAATGCTGGAGCAAGTGGTTATGTTTATGAGCCAAGCTTAGAAGATTTGAAAAAAATTATGAAGCAAGCGAGAGAAGCAAAACCAGTGCCTTCAAAAGCAATCCAGATTACTGGTGGCGAACCAACTGTAAGAGATGATTTAGTTGAAATAATAAAAGCTGCAAGAGAGCTTGGTTTTAGACATGTGCAGCTAAATACAAATGGAATAAAACTTGCAGAATCCTTAGAATATTGCAACGAAATTGTAGAAGCAGGAGTTAATACTATTTATATGAGTTTTGATGGTGTAACTAAGAATGCAAATCCATGGATTGAAGAGAATAAAAAAGCAATTGAAAATTTAAGAGCAGTGGATTTTCATAGCGTAGTTTTAGTTCCTGTTGTTACAAAAAGCAATCTTTTAGAGATGCCAGAAGTTGTTAAATTCGCTTCTCGCAACATAGATGTTATTCGTGGCATTAACTTTCAACCACTATCCTTTTGTGGAAGATTGCAAAATGTTACAGAAGATTTTATAGAAAAGCAACGCGTGGATTATGTTGACTTATTTAAAACTTTGGAAAATGGATTAGATGGTCAAATAACTATAGATGATTTCTATCCTGTGCCATTTGTTTATCCAGTCTCAAAGCTTGTTGAAAAATTAAAAGGCTATGGACAAGTAGAATTTACAGCCCATCCAACTTGCGGAGGAGCTACCTATGTTTTTGTTGAAAAGCAACGCGATAGCATAAAACTTACTCCAATTACAAGAATTGTCGATGTAGAGAGCTTGATGGAATTCATAAAAGATTTATCAAAAATAGAAGGAAGCTTTTTGAAATTAAGGATAGCGCTTGCCTTTCTTAGAAATATAAATAAATATGTGAAAGATGAAGGTAAGTTTTTGAAAAAATTACTTTGGAAAGCTTTGGTTTCTGGAAGCTATGAAGGCCTTAGAGAATTCCATTATAATACGCTTTACATCGGCTCTATGTGGTTTCAAGACCCTTGGAATTTAGATTTAGAAAGATTAAAGAGATGTGTTGTGCATTATGCAACAGAAGAAGGAATTGTACCATTCTGCTCTTATAATGGCTTAGGTATTGGCGAGTTGCTCAGAAGAAAGTACTCTATACCAATAGAAGAATGGGAAAACAAAACTGGAAGAAAATTAGAAGATGACTTGTGGAAAGGTGGAGTTATAACTCAAAGACTAGAATAAACAAATTGAATTTGACATTTGAGATTTCGTAATTTTTAAAGATTAGAAAATTATTAAAACTTAAAATGTAATAGAATGAAGGATGATTGAAATGAAAAGATTTGAAATAAGAATTATTTTGGCTATTTGCTTTATAATACCATTTCTTTCTAGCGTAAGCCTCGCTTTTATAACTTCTAACCTTCAAATTCAATTGCTTCGTTATGAGCCATTTCCAGCAGAGCCAGGAGGATATGTTAGAATTTGGCTCAATATCGAAAATACTGGTCTTGCAACTGCGAAAAATGTTGAAGTTCAAGTCATGCCAGAATATCCTTTCTTTTTAGATGAAAGAGAAAATGCTACTCGATATTTTGGAGAAATATTGGCAAAAGATAATGTAGTTATAGATTATTTAATTAGAATAGCGCCAGATGCTGTAGAGGGAAAAAATAATATCACAATAAGATTTCGAGAAAAGGAAAGTGAGATTTGGAACGAAAAGAAGGTTGAGGTTTATATAAAATTTTCTTATCCTACAATTTCCATAGAAAATGTTAGATTAATACCTACTTTCATTGAACCGGGGAAAAGTGCTACTCTATCTTTAATGCTAAAAAATATGGGAGAAAGTGATCTTAGAAATATAATAATAAAACTAGATCTGACAAATCAACAAATAGTAATGAATAATGATGTAAATGAGAAAATAATAAAATATATGAAAGGAAACGAGAGTAAAGAAATAAGTTTTAATATATTATCCTATCCTAATGCTACTTGCGGATTTTACAAAATACCAATATTTATAAAATATTACGATTATCTTGGAAATGAGTACTTGAAGGAGTATTTTATTACGTTTGTTATTGGAGAGCAACCAAAATTAGAACTTAACTTAGAAAAATCTGAAGTTTTAAAGAGCGGCGATTATGGAAATATTGAAGTAAGGGTAATAAATAGAGGAAGTTGTGAAGTTAAGCTAGTCAAAATAATTTTAGAAGAGAATAACAACTTTAATATTTTGTCATCTAGCAAAAACTTCTATGTTGGCTCTATTTCTCCAGATGATTATGAAATTTTTGATTTCAAAATTTTTGTCAAAGGTAATGAAAAAATTGTAGAAATTCCTTTAACATTAGAGTATGAAGATGAAAACAAAAATCAATATAGCGAAAGAAGAAGCTTAATGCTTAGATTATATTCTAATGAGGAAATATCCAAGCTATATTCAAAAGGAAATAATATGAATATAATAATTTTCGCAATAGTTCTTGTTATTGTCATATATTTTCTCTATAAAAGAAGAAAGAAGAATAGAAAATAGTGTAAAATCTAATTTTGAGAATTAAATTTTCATTAGAATAAAAATTTTGTTTTTAGAAGGTCGTGAAAAATGATTAGTGAATACATAAAAATTGTTTTCATAAATCTGAAAAACAGAAAGCTTAGATCTGCTTTAACAATAATAGGAATTTTTATTGGAATAGCAGCGGTTGTTTCTCTTATTTCTATTAGTGAAGGGATGAACATTGCAATAAAAGAACAGTTTGAAAAAATGGGAGCAGATAAAATTATTATAATGCCTGGTGGAGGAGAAGGGATGTTTTTTACTTTTGGGCTTGCTCCTAAGCCACTAACTAAGGAAGAAGTTAATAAAGTTGCAAGCATTCAAGGCGTTGACATTGCAAGCGGAGTATTATATCGAGTAACAAAGGTTTCTTTCAATAATAAAGCAAAGAATACATACGTTATTGGTATATCCAAAGAAACTATAGATGTTGTTAAAACTATGCAACAATATGAATTGGAGAAAGGTAGAGATTTTTCATCTAATAGATTTGAAGCTATCGTTGGGCATGACTTTGCCTATGAAATCTTCGACCGAGAGATCAAATTAGGAGACGAAATTAGAATAAATGAATATAATTTTAAAGTGGTGGGAATTTTAAAAAAGATTGGAACTAGAAGCGATGATATGTCAGTAATAATAAGTTTAGATAATGCTGAAAAGATTTTTAATACGAGGGATGAGGTTTCGATGATAGTTGCGAAAGTAAAAGAAGATATAGATGTAGAGAGAGTAGCGAGCGAAATAAGAGAAAAGCTTAGAAAATTTAGAAATGAAAAGAAAGGGGAGGAGAGTTTTCAAGTGCAAACCTCGCAACAATTGCTATATAGGATACAACAAGTTTTAGGAATGTTTCAAATATTGCTCATTGGAATTGCAGCAATCTCACTTATTGTAGGAGGCGTTGGTATAATGAATACTCAATATACTTCTGTGTTGGAAAGAACAAGAGAAATAGGAATAATGAAAGCTATAGGGGCAAGTAATATAGATATTATGATAATATTTTTAATAGAAGCAGGAGCTATTGGCTTATTAGGCGGGTTTATCGGTTGCATTCTTGGCATTGGAATTGCAAAAACTATAGAGATTTATGCAAGCTCTTCTGGATTTGCAATGCTGAAAGCTTATACTAGCCCAGTTTTAATTATATTTTCTCTTTTATTTTCATTCTTTGTTGGTGCAATATCTGGTTTTGCGCCAGCATTAAGAGCAGCTAGAATGCAACCAGCTGAGGCGTTGCGATATGAATAAAAAAACGAATGAAGATAGAAAAGCAATTGTTGAATTGGAGAATGTAAAAAAGATATATAAGCTTGGCAATGTTGATGTTTATGCAATCAAAGGTATTAGTCTTAAAATCTATGATGGAGAATTTTTAGCAATTGTTGGAAAATCTGGTTCTGGAAAAAGCACTTGCTTAAATTTAATTGGTTGTTTAGATAAGCCAACAAGTGGAAGAATAAAGGTTCTTGGTAAAGATATTTCTCAATTTTCTGAAAATGAAATTGCAAAAATAAGAGGAAAAACAATCGGATTTGTTTTTCAAATGTTCAATTTAATTCCTACTCTAAATACAATAGAGAATATAATGCTTCCTATGATTTTTCAAGGTGTTAAAAAAGAGGAAAGAATGAAAAAAGTAAAGGAAATTATTAAACTTGTAGGTCTTGAAAATAGAATGTTACACAAGCCAAATGAATTATCAGGGGGCGAGCGTCAAAGAGTTGCGATAGCAAGAGCTTTGGTCAACGAGCCAAAAATAATTCTTGCAGACGAGCCTACAGGAAATCTTGACTCGAAAAGCGGAAAGGTGATTATAGATTTGTTGATAAAAATAAACAAAGAAAGAGGAACAACATTAGTTGTTGTGACTCATGACATAGAGCTTGCTTCTCTTGCGGAAAGAATAATAAAGCTAGAGGATGGAAGAATAGTTGAAGAAAAAATTAGAAGATAAGAAATAATTTATTTGTTCTCGGTTTAAATAATTCTATGATGTTTTACATAAAAACAATATTTAAAGAGTTAGCCTTTATCTTTACTCTAACTCTATTATTCTCTTCTATTTCTAATGCATCATTTATAAAGCTTATAGAAAATGATTTTCTAATCAAAGCGAATGATAATGCTTGCTTTACTTTTATCTCAAGCTGCGATACTTTAAAGCTGCTTGTTAATGAAAATTTTTTAAAAGATATTGAAAATTTTGAAGGAAATTTTATTAAAGAATGCATTTTGCTAAGTAATTATGGAAATTATAAAATAGAGTTGAAATGTAACGAAGCTTCAATATATTTTTTTGTAAATTCTTCAAACTATACTTGCAAAAATTCTCGAGAAGAAGTAAAAATAATTGATATTAAAATTAATAATAATACAAAGCAATATGAAGAAAATGAATTAAAAATAATTGTGAAAAATTTTGGATGTAAAGGGAAAGCAACACTTCTAAAAATTTTTGTTAATGACAATCTCGTAGATGAGAATAGAATTTTTATAATGCCAAATGAAACAAAAGAGATAGAAAAAAAGATAAGATTATTAGATAGTGGAAAAAACAAAATAAAAATTGAAATCGATGAAAATTCTCATGAAAAAGAAATATATGTAGAAAAGAGAAGCGCTTCAATTTTTCCATTATTTCTTATTTTCTTGATTTTACAATTTATAATTTTATTTAGAAAATATGAAATTTCTTTAGCTTTTGATATCTTCATTTATCTTTTCATTTCCTCCATAGTTTTTCTTGGTTACCTATTCGATAAGCTTGATATTTTTTTGTTTTCTTTCAAATTTTCTTTATTGCTATTTTTCTTCATGGCTGCGCTCCTCCTAATATCCAGAAATTTTATTTTTAAAAAAAGTGAAAGAAGAAAAATAAAAAGAAATGAAGATTTAAAACTTTTTGCTATTGCATTTATACTAATTCTCTTCTTTACATCATTGCCAAAAATAATTACAAAAACTCAAAATACTTATTGGAATGTTTTCTATGAAAGACAGGCGAGAGAAACATTTTATAATGGCTTATCGCCGCGATTTGATGAGCTTAGCTATTTAGGAAGAGAGATGAGTTATCCAACAGGCTATTTTATTCTAAAATCTTCTTTACTTTGGTTATTTAATTTAAGTTACAACTACACCTTTGATATACTCTTAGAAATTTTCTTTAATGCTATGCTTATAATTTCTTTAATTCATCTAACTAAAAATTTAAAAGTAAATTATTCCTTAATTTCAAGATTAATATTTCTCTTAAGCTTTTGCTCTTTTGTTTTCATCTTTACTTTATTATCTGCGCATTTACTTCATGTACCTTCACTTGCTTTATCATTTTATTCTTTAGCTATTCTCTTGGATAAAAACATATCACAAAACAAAAAATTTTTTTTAACATCTTTTCTTTTATTTTCGGCAAGCTTGATTCATCCTTATGCTTTAATCCTTTATTTAGCTTTCTATTTATTTTTTGTTATTATTCGTGAAATAGAATTTAACTTTAAGCTTATTATTCCACTTTTGATAGCATCGTTTCCATTTATCGGAAAAAGCTACTCAAGCTCAAATGTTGCTCTTGCTTCTCAATGGGGTTGGTTCTTGAAAGGAGGATTTACTGGATTAATTAAAGAATTTTCATTTTTGTTTTTAATAGCCTTATTGATAATCTTGCTCGATATCTTTGAGATTTTTAGAAAAAGAAAAATAAATGAAAAACAAAAAAGAAGATTAATTACAGAAACTTTGTCAATTTTATCATTAATAACTTATGCATTAGTATCCTTCCGCGTTAATATTTTAGCTTGCTTTTTCATCTCTTTTGTTTTAATGGATTTTATAAATAAAAGAAATAACATAAAATGCGAGAATTGGAAGAATAATTTTCTCTTTTCCTTAATTTTATTCTTTGTTTTTCTCAATTATCTTTACTCTATTTATGAGATAACCTATGGATATAACCTAGGAGGCTATATAGATGAAGCTACATTACTTGTGATTGAAAATTTAGGCTCTAATGGCTACTTTATCAAAAGCGATGAAAAGATTATCGCTGACCCATTCCTTGGGCATGCTATTACATTTATCTCTGGAAAGAAAGTTCTTGCTGATCTTTATGTAGAGTATGCAAACGAGACGAAACTTAAAGATGCTATAGAATTTTCTACAAAAAATAATTTCTCGATCGCTGAAAAATATAACATAAGTAAAGCTCTTACAAAAGATTCTTGCAAAGATTGGAATAAAATATATGATAATCTAGCATACAAAATATGTGAAAAATTTGAAAACTAAAGTTGAATGTAATATAAAATAAAATCAAAAGAATGAGATTAAAAATTATTCTAAAATCTATCCGATATAACTAACCTCTTTATTCTCTTCCTTTGCTGACAGAATCTCCTTTATCATTCTCTTCTGAAATTCCTCTGTTTTCTTTATTTTCTTTTCCAACTCTCTTGCTTCCTTCTCAAGCTCAGAAAGGTCTATCTCTATATCTAAAATTTTCATTAAAACTCTTAGCACAGCCTCTGCTCCTATTGGATCAGCAATTACTATAGGAAAGCCTGTTGTTTCTGCCAAAAGAGAGATAGCATCTATACCTCTTATTGCAGCAAGACCTACTAATAAGCCAGAAACTCCTACAATGCTTCCTACAAGATTTCCATCGAATATTATTTCATAATTCTTGAATCTTTCTAACAATTTTTCATTATTAACAGCTCCGACAACTCTTGGCTTTCCGCTAAATTCTTCTCTAGCAAGACCTCCTAATGTTATGATTAAATTCACATCAAACTTTCTTGCAACATCTAAAATTGCATTAGATAAATCGTAATAGCCTTCTGGAGTAGATGCTTGTGTATCACCTATAACTATTATAAGATCGTTCTTCTCACCTTTGTAATAGTAGAATTCTATTCTCAATAATCTTGCTATGCCATCTTTTTGTAAAATTACTGAAGGGAAGAAATCGCTTGAATATAGCTCTGCAAAATTTTTTGCTTTCAATTTTTCAACAAGATAGCCTGCTGCTATCCTTCCTATATTTCCAATTCCAGGCAACCCCTCTATCATTATTACATTATTTAACTTAGGCTCCTCAAGATATATTGTTTCTATCATTTTACCTCATCTAATATAATTTAGAAAGGAATGTTTATATACTTTAGTTACTTTTAGTTTACTCTTCGTGAAACATTTTCTATCTTATTGTTATACTCTATTTTCTCTAAAATCTTTAATAATCTTAGAAATTTTTTCAAGAATTTCTTTCAATCTCTTCTCGCTTACAGAATTATCTATAATTACATCATAAAATCTTTTGTTACAAGGATTTATTTTATAAATTTTTTTATATTTTTCTAAATCGCTTTCATCTCGCTCTCTTATTTTTTTCATGGCCTCTCTTATCGATAAACCATCCCTCTTTGCAACTCTTTGCGATCTTATTTTTAATGGACAATCAACGAAAATTCTGAAACAATTTTTTAACTTGCCTTCATTCAAAAGCTTTGTGGCAACATAACCAGAAAGCCTACCATCTATTATCACATTTCCCTTTCTTAATAATCTTTCTGTCTCTATATCTGTAATCAAATCTATATCTTTACTTCTCGTTTTACAAAACTCTTCTAAAGATTTACTCTCGCTCTTTGCAATCTCTCTGAAAATTTCTCCAGCAGATTTGTGTCTCAGCTTAAGCTTTTTAGCAATAAACTTTGCAACATAAGTTTTTCCAGAGCCAGAAAGACCAGAAACAGTAATTACAACTTTCTTTTTTCTATTTTTGCCTATCATCTTTTATTCTTTATGTTCAAAAAATTAAAAATCTTTAAAGCTCGCTATCGATTTCAACTATTCTTACCTTATCCTCTCCTCTTGCTTTTTCTTCTCTTCTCGGTTTTTCTTCTCTTCTTTTTGATAAAAAGCTTAAAATTTCCGAGACTATTATGTAGAGACAAATAACACCAAATAATATTGTTAATGAGATTACATGAGCTGGAGAGAGAAGAATATTATTTTTCGTTTTCTCTTCAAGTTCCAATCTCAATCTCTCTACATCAGATAACTGACTCTTTAAAGTACTTATCTCTTCCTCTATTTTATTTAACTCATTCTCTAATTTTATTTTATTCTCATTCTCTTCTTCAAGAGTTTTTCTAAGCTCTTCTATCTTTTCCTTTCTTTCTTCTAATTTTATAATAGTTTCTTCTATCATCTTGTTTATTTCATTTATCCTACTTAAATTCTCTATAAATATTCTTCTATAAGTAATTTGCTTTCCATCATAGGTAACGATAACCTGCTCTTCTGATAAAACTCTGTAAATTGTAGCATTAGAAGATTCGTTGCCCTTAACATCTTGAATTGTATTTTCTTGTGCTGCAAAAACTATAGATGAAGCTAAACTAAATGCCAAAATTATTGCTAATAATTCTATTTTCAAAAATTTATTCTTCTTCACTTTCTTCACCTTTTCTTAAATTTATGTAAATCGAATAGCCCACCAAGATTATGAATAGTATTGCAACTATAATGACTTGGTTAGAAGAGACAAGATAATGCTCTTTCAATAACTTTTCTATATCGCTTTTCTTTCTATTCTCTTCATCTATCCTTTCCATAAAACTTAGCTTCTCGCTTTCCTTTTCTTTAATACTTTCATTTATTCTTGATATTTCCCTTCTTATACCGTCTATTTCATATAGCAGTCTATACTCTTCCTCATCTAATTCCTTAAATCCTGACTTTATTTTACTCAAATCATATAACAATTCTTCTTCTCTTGTTCTATCTTCTATTATCAAAGGATTTACAATAGGATAATCTACAAAATCTACTGTAAGCTTTCCATCAGAATCGCTTCTGAATATATAAATCATTCTCTCATTAAGATTATAACTCCATTTTATGTTTGTAAGTCCAACTATTCTTGTAGGCCTTTTTTCAGAATATATAAATATTTCGTTTCCTTTTCCATCAAAACTTATTCTTAGTTGCTTATTGATTTTATAATAAGATGTTTCATTTGGATTTATAAATAATCCTGAAGTCTTAGGAAGAATTGCAAACTCGCTAATTCTTGCAAAGCTCCAAGTTTCATTCTCTTTTATAAATGGTCTAAAAGTAATCCACTTACCATTAACAACATTAACATAAACTTCTATTTCTCTGCTCTCTCCAAGATTCTTAACAAAACCTACATAAAGCTCCATTCCATTTTTAGTTATAAACTTTTTTACTTCATAGCTTACATTCTCTTCTAAAACAACTAATATATCTTTGCTTTCATTCTCTTCGCTTGTTTTTGCTTGCAAGATTTTATTCTCATCTTCTATAGCATATATTCTATTCATATTAACAAAGCTAACTAATGCAAAAGTTATCAAAACTCCTATAAACAATAAAATTAAACTTCTTCTCATTTCTTCTTCAACCTACTTTCTTCTTTTTTAGATTTTTGATTCAATATCTTTCTAATTATCAAAAAGATTATAACTATCGCGAATAAAATGTAAATTGCTGCAAAAGGATCTTTTGCAAATAATGTGAAAAGCCCAGTAAGCCAACCTTCTTTAGCTTCTTCCTTTATTGTAGTTGTTGTCTCATTTTTTATAATCTCTATTGTAGTTGTTTCTTCTGGCAATGTAGTTGTAATTGCTTCCTTTTCTTCAACAATCAGATTTATCTTTTCTGTTATATTATTACTCTTAGCAAAAATATAATATTCTCCTTTTTCCTTTGGAACTATTTCAATAATTGCTGTTTTTTTATCACCTTCTTTCAAAGATTTTATTGTTGTACTTTTAATCTCCCAAGGAGTTTGCAAATCTATTGATATATCTACTGGAGGACATGTTGCTTTTATTATTGAAACGTTTATAGCAATTTTCAAACTTTCATTTACATATCCCTTAATACTCTCAGGAACATATATCTCGTAAGAAAGTTCGCATTTAGGAGTAAAGTAGCTTGGCCCTGTATAATAAGATGTTCCACCACCTCCTCCACTTGGAGTTGTCCTCTCTGAGCAAACTCCATTTTTACAATATCCTGAAATACAGGCTACATCATAATAGCATCTTTCTCCATTTTGTAATCTATTAATGCTTATATTCAATTCCCTACTTCCTCCTTCTCTTATTTCTTGGGAACCTTCATTAATATCTAAGCCTGCAACCTTTATTATTACATAACCTTCGCTACTAATATCCAAAACATAATAAGTTTTTCCATCTTGAATGATTGTTGTTCTATTTGCAAGAAGATTTCCAGAGCTATCATAAGCTTCTACAACAACGCCCTGAGGAGCATAGCTATTATCTATTTTTACTGTTCCCCAAAATGATATTAATGTTGCTTGAGCAATATGAGAAAATATTATGAATGCTAAAGCTAATTGAATTAATGTTGAACTTCTAACAAAAATTTCTTCTTTCATTTTAAACCCCCTTATTTTAAAGTATTATGCAGATCATTTCATTTTTATATAATATGGCCAATCTCCATTATCGCTAAATTCTTTTAATGTGTTTAAGAAGTCTGGCCTGCTTGGATCATAAGACAACCATGAAGTTCCATTGTAATGGAATACAGCTTCGTATTGTCCTTGTATTGAGCTTAAAACATAAGGTATAGTGAAGTTTGTAAATCCTGCATCAACCAAAACTCTTCTTGGAAGGAAGAAGTAGTACCACTTATTTACAAACGTTGGAATTAATGTCGTTGGATAGACGTTTATAAATGGATAGCCATCCTGATATGCTACAAGCTCTACTGTGTATGTGGCTGAAGTTATATTGCTCCTATAGCCGATACAATCTTCTGAATATGCCTTAAATGTTATGTTAACTTTTGTATTATTACAAAGGTTGCAGCTATCAATATAATCGCATAAGTTTAATGTTATAGGAGAGTTGCAATTTCTTTCTAACCAATCACTACACCAACTTGAGTTGCAAACCTGATAGTAACATTTAACAATACAATGATCTCTATCCTCAATATTAATAGTAAAGTTGGTTACAGTTTTTGTAACATTGAAAGGCGTTATTATTCTTGTTATAGGAGGAGTATTATCTAAATAATGTATCTGATACTTTATCTCTTCTTTATTGCCAAGATTATCTATGCTATAATATTCTATTCTCACATAACCATCTGGAATTCCAACAATATTGAAAGAAGTTGTATAGACATTCCAAACTCCAGAACAACTTTCATTGCCTGAGCAATATCTATAATAAGTTTTGTTTAATCCGCTGCTTGAATCAGAAGCACTTAATGTAATTGGTGTTGATGAGTTTATAGTTTCGCAATTTATACCACAAGTTTGAGCAGAGCATTTTGGATCACCAACAATTTTTGTTGTTGTAGGTGGAGTATTATCTACTGTTACATTTTGACATTTTTCTTGCTCTTCGTTTCCTAATTTATCTATTGCCTTGAAGCAAATTCTATGCTCTCCTTCTTGCAAAATCGTAAACTCACAACAATATTCTTGCCAGCTACCATTATCTATCCTATATAATATCTTGTCAATACCAACGCCTCCCATGCAACCTTTATCTACAGCGCTCAATCTTATCCTTGTTGAGCTATTGATATAATCTTTTCCACAAGATGAATAGAAAGGTGTTCCATAAGTCTTATTTGATTCAGGAGCTTCACTATCTACACGATACTTTTGCTCATGCACTTTCTCGCTATTTCCAGCAGCATCTACGCAATAATATTGTAGAGTATGATTAGAATCCTCTGTAAAATTAAACTCTACGACACAAGTATTATTATTTTCGCATGTTTTACTAAACTTATTCCAATCTCCATTATCTACTTGATATGCCCAATACAAAGTAACATTTGGAAAGTTATCTACGCATGTTAAAGTAATCTTAGTTCTTTGTGATATCCATGTAAAGCCGCTTCCTTCAATTTTTGGATTTCCTACAACCTTTGTTGTATTAGGCGCTACTCTATCGCATCTTGGATCATTATAATATATTGTTGGCTTACAAGGAGCATTTTGCCCTTCTGTTCTAACATCGCAAGAGCAATTTGATAAACAAACTCCATGATCAGGATAATCATAATAAGTTGAGCCATCACAATAATCTTGAGGACAAGAGCAATCGCTATCAACTTCGCACTCCGCATTACATTTTTGCTTAGAACAAGTATGTGTTATATTCAAAACTCCTTCGGTGCAACGCTTGTTAACTTCATCGCAAGTTGATATAAATCCTGCGAAAAAGTCCCAGGTAAATGGATTGTTATCAGGATCGTTAGTGCAAGTGTCTATTCTTGACAAATTATTTGCGCTACAATCTCTTGGAGCTCCTCTACAAACTCCTGCCTGACAAGAATCATTTACTGTACACCATAAGCTATCGTCGCAAGTAGTACCATCTGGCTTATTTCTTGTAGCGCCTGTATCAATCCATCTGGTATCTGTAACGTTATAATTGCAATAATCATCACTTGGTTCATAATCTCTATACTCTTGATACATTTGCTCTTTTTCTTTACATTCATTTACAGTATCGTTTACCCATCTCTTCTCGGTAGTATTATACCATCCATCTAAATGATCACAATTATATTTCAACTCCAGCTTTATAAGATCATGATAGCTATAACCTCCTCCACCATAATCATGAGCCTGAAACTGAATCTTGGAATGGTTTATCTGATCATTAGTATTTAAAATATTTGTTAAATCTATTATCTCCATTTTGTCAACATTCGTATTTGTAGTATTCAGATCATATATCTCCCAAGCATTTCTATTTTTATTCCAAATTTTTAATCTTGCTTTTAGAATATTGTTACAATCGTCCTGTTTCCATTCAAAATATAGCTTTACGCTTTCTATTGTAATATTTGAAGGAACATCAGGAGAAAAATGAAATTCTAGATAAATGGAATCGTTATATTCGTGACGATACCACCTTTGAATAGATTTATAATATATGTCATCGCTAATTCTTACGTTCTGCAAATCTGTGGGAGTTAAAATATAAATAGATACGTTGCTTGTATCTATTCCGCTTGTAGGATAAAATTCTTTAGTTGCGCTTGCTGAAAAACCTAATTGAATTAGAGAGATTAAAATTAAATATAGCATGAAAACTTTACTTATTCTAATCCATCCGAATTTTTCTTTTTTATCAAATCTTCCGATCATTTATCAATCACTCTTTACTACTTGCTAATAACTTAAAAAATAATCTTTAAATTATTATTTGCAAATACAAACGAATTACAAAGTGTATACAAGTTTTTCTTGAGTTTAACGCAATTTTTATTTAATTTTTTTGCTGTTCTCAATAGCATCAAAATTTTATCTTTCATAACATCACATTTACAAAAATTTTATTTCATCGACCTTTTCGAATTGCTTTTCTAAATTCAACTTTTTTGTTCGATGATCCATTGTTATTAAAATTATCTCCATTCTTCTTTTTCCATTCCTCATACTTCTTGTAAGCATTCTCTATAGTTTTCTTTGTTTTCAAATGATCGAAAGTATAGAATCCTGTAACCGAAATAAAAATTATGGAGATGATAAATATAGTTAACAAAATTTTATCTGATCTGAATAATGTAATCATTCCAGTAATTAGCGTTCCTTTCTCTTCTTTACTAATTGGTGTTTCCATTACTGAGCTTGTTTCAATTATTTCGCTGATATTCTCCTCTTCAATTGTTGTACTTTCTTCTATTTCACTCTGATTTTTAGGGTACTCTGGAGTATAAATTGTTGTTGTAATCTTTTCATTTACTTTTAAGCTTATCTTTTTAGAGCAAAGTAAAGATGACGTATCAAAAGCATCGAATGTAATATTATAATTTCCACTTCTAACACCCTTCAAATTCAAAATAAATGTTGCATTAGCTTGAGATTCTATCTTTGATATTTGCGAAGTTATATTATACCAATCTTTGCTTATTCCGCTTAAGCTCGCGCGTACATTATATAAAGCAATATTTCCAACATTTCTTACGTTTATTTCTATCATTTTGTTATCTCCTTCATCTAAAACAATTGAGCTTGGAGCGTAGCATTCTAATCTTTTGAAAGATGATGAAGATGTTGTAGTCACTATAGTCGATGTAGTTGTAGTATTCTGACAAGGAGCGCAAGGACCGCCGCAATCTATTCCTTCCTCTCCTTGATTTCTAATGCCATCGTTGCAAGTTTCTATTTCAATTGCTCCAGAGTGCATTAATCCAGAAATTATATAATAATTATTTTGAATTATGCAAGAGTATCTTGCTCCATTACTTGCATTATAGATGCTTCCATCGCATTTTATCAAAAACTCGTTGCTAGAATTACAATTTCCGCTTATTTCGCTAATACTACTGATTTCAGAATCTTTTATGCAAACATGATTTGCATTAAGCTTTCTATCAACCCAGATCGTTTTAGTTTGATTTAAAAGTAAAGAAGAATTTAAGCCATAAATTACTAAAGATCCTCTACTAGAGTTTTCATTTTTCTTTATTACTATGTTACTCAAATTTAGATTTCTCGTGCTGAAATTGAAATAAAACTTTACAAGAGTATTATTATTAGAATCTTTCAAAACTATATCTTTTACATTTTCGAATTTTCTCGACAAATTTGAAGAGTTATCTATATTTATTATCAAAGTTCTTTCATTTCCATTAACAAAAAGTTTAATTCCTTCGTATAAAACTAATCCATTCTCTCTTATTCTTGTTTCATTGCCATCTACCCAAGTCTCATTAGTTACATTATATTTACATCCTTCCAAAGAGCAATAGTGTGTGCGATACTCTTTTTTTATTTCTTTTCTTTGAGTTTTATAATCGATATCTACCCATCTAGTTTCATTTGTTTCATACCAACCATCAAAAGAACTACAACTTATATTCTCATAGATACATGAGCAATTATTACAAATGCCTTTAATAAATATATCTCCCTCACATCTCGATACGCAATCTTCATTGCAGCTACATTCTCCTTCTACTCTAATTCCTCTACAAACTCCTGCTTGGCAAGTATCATTTACTGTGCACCATAAGCTATCATCGCAATCAATACCATCTTCTTTATTAATTATGTTACTTGTTTCAATTGTTTCTCTTTCCAGAACTTCATAAATACATCCATTTAAAGAGCATCTATATTCTCTTCTTTCCTTTACAACAATCTCTCTTTTTTTACATTGATCTATATCAACCCATTCACTCAAATTATATATTCCATTCAAAGGTGAGCAATAAGAATGATTCAACTCATGCATACATTCTGCGTTTTCTACATTACAATAATCTATAGTACATTCTATGTTATCATCACAACTTTTTTGATAACAAGCACAACCTTGAGAATCTACAACCTCGCCTAGTGTAGTATTCAAGCAATTATCCATTCTATCTTTCACTCCATCTCTATCGCTATCATCTATTACCCATTCCAATGCTCTTGTGAACATTTCTTTCGCTGCATCTGTCCAATACAAAGGATAATTAACTCCGAAGAACACTATTCTTTCTTTATTTTTATTTCCATTTGAAAGCGTTGTATTTGCTTCTGCATAAGCAATTATTATTGTTGAACTACTTGTGCTATATGTCGCTAAACTATTCAAATTCGTTTTATATCTATCTATGAAAGTTATTGGATATCCAGAAGAGAAATGAACATCTATTGTGCCATTATACCCTTGAGTTATTGGATGCGAAGAGTTTGTTATTGTAATGCTATGTATTCCACTTGATGTTACCTTTCCAATACCACCGCTTGAGATCCACCCCCAATCATAAAGATAACCACATCCAACGACAATAGTAGGATAATTATTTACAGGAATGTTAGCAGCAAAAGCCCCGAGATTATCGTTAGATAAGCATTCTCTAGCAAGTATTACAATTGCATCAAAATTTGAGAAATCTATTAAGCTATCTACAAGAGTAATATGATAGCCAAGTGCATTCAACCTTTCTATTATTGGCTTTTCATGATAATCGCTAATTCTACTTGCATTCTTTACAACAACAGCGATATTTGCATTACCATAAGCAAATGAAATATTAGCAAAGAATATCAAAGATAAAAAGAAGATTAAAAATATTGCATTTTTCTTCATCCATTTCTTTATCATCTTCTTTCCTAATGGCTCTTTTCTTCTATTCCAAATTATGAAGATAGCTATCGCAACTATAGCAACAAGAGCAATAGCTCCATATCTTGCAATTGCTACAATCATTCCACTTGGAGCATTGCCCTCTTTAATTGTAGTTGTTGTAAAGTTAGCGCTTTGGTTAGCGATAATTATAATATCAGAAGCAAGAGCAAGATTTGGCTCGCTTTTTTCCAATGGTGAAAAAATGAAAACAATGGAACTCTCGTAATTTCCACCAGCACTTATAGGAATTGTGAAATTTACAATCTTTTTCTCATCAACTCCAAGCTCAAATTCTCTCTCGCTCAATTTTATCTTATCATAGAAATCTCCCATTAATTGAGTTTTCACTTTAATAGAATAGTTATTAACATTTGAAACTTCGATCCAGCTGCTAAGATTGCAAGGTGCTTCGCAACGTAAAATCATTCTAGGTGGCCTTATAGAGCCAATTAAAGGTTCTTCTGTCACGTTTTCAAAAGAACTATTACTTTGCGTGTTATTTGAAATTGTAGTTGAGATTGTGGTTGTTGAAGTAGAGGATTGTGAAGAGCTTCCGGCAGAGCTTCCTCCTGAGCCTCCGCCATAAGAGCTTGATATTGTCGTTGTACTTGTTGATGTTGTAGTGGTAGTTGTTTGCAATGTTGTAGTTGATAAATTTTGTATTAATGTTGTAGTTGTTGAGGTTGTGGATGTCGTAGTATTATTTCCTTGTGTTGTATTGTTTTGTTGAATTGTAGTTGTAGTAGTTGTTGGTATTGTTGTAGTTGTTTGTATTGTGGTTGTTGTAGTTGTTGTTACATTATAACTTCCTATAAAAATTACCCAGGTATCGCTAACATTTTCATATTTTCCATCAGTAGCTTTAACTCTCCAATACCAAGTGCCATCTCTTAATGTTATACTTTTCTCTCTTTTCAAAGTCCATCCATAAGTTAATGGAGATGAAAAGTCCTGAGAATCATCTACTTCATAATAATAAGCTAAAATGCTACTATCTTCATCGCTTGCGCTACTCCATTCCAAAGTTATAGTGGTTTCACTCGCATTTATGAAAGTTTTATTAGCAGGAGAAATTAAACTTGGCTTGCTTGGTGCTTTATTATTATTTGTTACGCTAGTTCCATTTGCATAAACTATAATTTCAGAGCCAACTCCAACAGAGATTTCGTTCTCTGCGCTAAATGTTGCTCCTATGCTCATAGAATAATTTCCTGGTATCCAGATAAATATAGTAAACTTCACTTCTCTCTCTTGATTAGGATAAAGCGTAAAGAATGTTGCATCAGTATCTATATTTCCACTTGTTGATATGCTAACATTTACAGGAATGTCATTAACATTACTAACAAAAACAGAGCCGTTGATTAGATTTATTGTATTGTTTGTTATGTTAGGATAAAGGATCATTCTTGCGGGCCTTATTGAGCCTGTAAGGGCAAAAGCGTTAGTAGAGAGCATTAGAATTATAGAAAAAATTAATAATGATGATTCTAAAAAATCTTTTATATTTATATTTTTGTTATTTTTCATTTCGGCCAAATTTTTCATCTCAATAGCGCCCCTATAATAGGTATTATCCTTAAGTGATTACTAAATTCCATGTATCTATTATTCAGTAGCAAGATTTAAAATATTATTTTGTAGTGCAAAAGGGTTGCAAAGGTAATATGAGAAAAAATGGAATGAAATTGGAGAAATTGAAAAAGAAAACAAAATAAAAAAATATATTTAGCTTGTTAATGTCCCATTTGCATATAGCTTTATAAAGTAACCTGCATTTCTATTTACTTGCCATGCCTCACCAGGATTCATCCTTCTCTCAGAAATCTTCCATGTATTTCTCCAGAGCTCTGCGCGGCAATGATCAACTATGTAGAGCGTTGAATTAAGGGTAAAGTTGAATGGACAAGTTACTCTCCAACTCTGTGCCACAAGCAATTCTGTTGTTCCGTCATGCGTTACTTCTGGTTCACAGTCTGCTTTGCAGCTTGTTGGTGTTTCCCCCTTTTCCCACTCACAAATACCATTACCACAATGCTCTTCCCATGGTTCTGGTTGCTGCTCGCTTAAGCATTGATAAAATGGATTGAATGTTGCCATTGAGCAACTCAAAACTTTTTGTATAAATTTCTGAATTATTTCAAGCTTGGCCCAAATTCCCTGAACTTCTCTATCTATTTTTGTTTTCCATTCATCAATTTCTTTATTATAATCTTCTATTTTTTCTATCTTTTGCTCTATTGTATTTATTTTATTTTGCATATCCTCTACTTTCTCTCTCAAAGCTTTGAAATCAGCTCCCAAATGCTTAAACCTATTTTGCTTTGAAACATCTCTTGCAATCGCCCAAACTCCTTCGCTCGTAACTTCATCATATTCTTCTATGTCGAACCATCCTTCTGATGTTTGATTAACTATGAGCCATGTTGCTGCTTTTGCTGCTTTTTCATCTTCTCCCAACATCTCTAGAACCATTTTTGCATATGCTGTTGTTTGTGCATCTGGTGTATTTGGGTTACTTTCATCAGTCGGCCACCATCCTTCTTCTCTTTGTCCATTGATCAATTTTTCCTTTGCTAAGTTTACCAAATCTGTATATTTTCCTGTTGTTTGCATAGCTTCTATTATTCCTACAAGTCCAAGGTAATAATAAGTTATTGTATTATCGTTTATATCAAAATATCCTCCGCCTATTTTCTCTTTCATCAATTCTGCCATTGCATCTGCTTCTAATCTATAATCTATTCCCGGATATTCGCTTAGTTTGTAGAGCGCTACTATCCAATCTCCTACATCCCAAAGAGCGACAGCATTTATTCCTTGAGATTGTCTTAAATTAAAAATCTCATTAGCAATTGCTCTGGCTCCTTTTATAGGGTCTGTAGGATTAAAACAATTTCTTTTACCTTCGTATCTTTGCTTTGCTAGATTTGCTATCATATCATCATTTTTCAATAATGCGAGATGTGCTAAGAATAATATGTCCTTGTTGCTATCACATCCACTATTACTTTCAGTCCCAGGAGAATAACAAGTAAGTCCTGTTTCAGCGCAGGCTGAATTATAAGTTGGTGCGTGTGTCTTTATATACTGCAAAGACTTTTCCATTGCTTGCATGTAATCTTCATCTTCTGTAATCTTGTAAGCATAGTAGAGTCCCATGGAAGTTACTCCTGCCAAATTTGTGCAGGAAGGGCTTCCCTTAGGCCAACCCCAACCTCCATCAGAGTTCTGATTATTTATTAATCTATCAGCTCCTTTGATAATTGATTGTGTTGCATTCAATTGTGTCGAGGAATACTCAACAAAAACTATTGTTGTATAATATCCTATCGGATTCTCTGGATAAATTGTGAAAGTTGTTGTATAAATTCTACATTTCGCTGTGTTTGGATTTTCTTTTATACATTCTCCTGTAGTTGTTTGTCCTAATGCTTTCAAAATAAAAGATGTGCCATTTGGATAGAAAACTCTTGCTTTTACAATCGCATTATTTAAATTTGCTACATCATCCGGATCGCAAACCAAAGCACAAACTCTTACCTCTGTTCCATGAATATCTGAAAATGTTTCTGTAACTATTTGATTATTTACAACTTCCCACTTTGAAGCTACATAAGGTATATTATCCGCTATCGCTATAGATGATATTAGAAGCAAACCTAAAAATAGTTCAAATATCTTTTTCATTTCTCCACCTTACTCCTTTGGGTATTTACTCTTGCTCGATGCTTATGGCAGGGCTTATAGAAAGATTTAAAAATGTTACTTCCTAATAGTAAATAATGCCCTAAGCGTCGAGTAGAGCAAGGCTCTCCAACGGATGCCTTGTTATAGCGCCCCTCCTCGGCGCTCTCCTTGAGAAAGGAGTATGAAGATTTTGAGATTTTTAGCTGTTTATTTATAAACTTCAATATTGTCAATTCTTTAGCTCTCAGAAAATTTTGCAAGATTACTTTTGATTGCCAAAGATTTTGAAATAAGTTCATGGATCTCTTCGCTTACAACATAATTACATATGAATTATTTTTGAATTTCGATTGAAATACAAAAAACATACAATTGTAATTTAGAAAAATTTACTTTTATTGATTTCTATACTTGAGTGGGTAATTGATTTGGAATACAAAGAAATTACAAATGTAATACAATCAATTAAAGGCTAAAAAGAATTCAATTCAAATCTCTCTAACTATTCTTTCTAAATTTTTCAAAACTTTCAATTTTTTTATTCCAGTAAAAAGTTTCTTCGTGAGATAGTGAAGTATCTTGGAAAAATCATTTTCTTTCTCGTTTATTATTTTATTTTTTTTAAGAATCTCAAAGATGTTTTTATATGATTGTTTCGTCTCTGCTCTAATGTTGCTTACTATCTCATTTTCTAAATCTATTGCACAATTTACAATCGAAAATACAAGCATAGAACAAATATAAAATTTTATCCAATTTTCTTTAATCTTCTGCGTCCTTTATTTTTGTACTTCAAGTTCTCTCTAGTATTTTCTTATATCACATAAGATTTTTCCAACCTTAGCTTTATCAAATTTCATATTTTACAATATCGCGGGATTGAGATCTTCTTAGAGAATTTCCATAATAATTTAACTTTACACTGCCTTGCCGATTATATATATCCTTCCTCTATCGAACGTTCCTATGCAAGGTATTGGGTATTGAATCTTAAACTCTACTTCCATTAATCCTTGATTTGTTAGAATGTGTTCCATAACAGATTTTTGATTGTTTGGATTTGGCATTGGTATTGGGAGAGCACCATAACATGTTGATCCTTGAAATTCGTTCTTTTCGCAAACTCCATTTCCATTAATATCTTTCCAATAACTTCCGTCTTTTATTTTACATCCGCTATTCTGATTATATTTGCTCATTTGTACCCATCCTTGCCAGCTCTGCCATTGGGTCCCGCTCCAAGCTCTATACCACATGTATTTTTCTATCTCAAGAACGTTGCTGTCTGGACACTTTGCAGCTCCTTGAGAAGCATATAGATCAGTACCTGCTATAAAAGTAAATAGATTTACTCCTCCTTCTCCGTTGTTCTTCACCTTAATCTTGTTCAAGGAGTGAGCAACTCTTGTTACTGGATCCATAGGACCAAATCTTATTGGTTGGCCATCACTAGTTGCAACCATCATACCCAAACGTGGATTAAAAAACCATTCTTCGCTGTGCGTTGCGCTTGTAACATTGTTCCTAGAATCAAAAACCTTTAATACTAACTCATTTTCTCCATACCAGTTGTCTTCTACGGTTATTATTATTTCAAATGCCTTGTCTGTCATAGGATTAAGAGGTGCGCCCAATCCATCGCATGAATATGGAAGATATTGGAGAGGATTTGCTATTGCTTCCTCGCTTCCATTTACAAAAGCTTTAACATAACCAATATCTAATGCTCCATTTGGATCCCTCACAACTATCTTATACTTTATTCTTTCTCCTGTGAATGCATACTGGCTAGTTCTCCAATTTAATGGATTAACACCTGGTGGATTTGCTTCCATACCTATATCTAACTCTCTATCGTAAATGCATATTGTTGGCGAAAAATCTCCTCCTATAACCGGGATTTTTACCTCAACTCTTAAGGTTATATAAAATGTGTCTGGAACCAAATTTGGTTGTGCATATATTATTATCGTAAATTTTTTCGGAACATTTGGTTCTAACATAATGCTTGGAGGATATATAATTTGAAATCCTTCTGTATTAGTGTTTTTCGCTTCAACGCTTACATTCAACTCTGCTTTTACTGTGTTATTTCCATTCCAAATTGCTGTTATCTCTTTTGTAACAGATTCTCCTGCAACCATTTGAATAGTGAACTCGCTTGGGTTAAGTATTACTGATTGAGCATAAGAAATGCTAATAAATGAAAGCAATATTGCATTTAATAAAAATGTTATTAATACTCTTTTCATATCAATCACTCAAATAAAAAATTATCACCTCTTTTAAAACAGGTGTTATTGTCGCGTTGGTAGTTTCAAAAAATGCTTTAAATTTTATGTATCTCGTGTTATCATGACCACTCCATATATCGCTATCGCTTGTTGTATAATAAGTTGAACTTGAGCCATCAGGACCAACGAAATTCCAAGTTATGCCATCGTTGTTTGTTGCTAGTTGGAATTTTAATGAAGTTCCAGTTGGAATATCAGCATCCCAATATAACTTCTTCCATTTAGTTGATGCTGAGTTAGAATCGAAAGCTTGAGATTCAAATACTCCAGAAGTTGCATAGCTCTCGACATAGGTTTTAAAGTATATGTCATCATTCGCTTGCTCAGTCCAAGTAGAACCACCATCATCAGATTTAAATCTTGCTCCATCAGGATAAAAATTGCCCTTATCTTTAATTCTTATTTTATAATCTGCTGTTCCTCTTGATTTTTGTCTTATTACTATTGCATAACTTGTTCCTGCAATAACATCTGGTGGCGTAGAAAAAGTAAAGTTATACTCTTTATCACTTCCGGTAAAATTAGTATGCGGAATTTCTGCGCTAGCCAAAATCGTGCTTCCTGGCTTTCCGCCATCAACATTTCTTAATTCTACAACCAAAGGTTGTGGATTATTTCCATCTTGTCCTTTTTTAGCCTTTATTATTACGCTTACCAACTTGCCTGTTTTTCCTGCTATAAAAGTTTGTGCTTCGTACTTATTAAGCTCAATTTTGCCGCTGTCTTTATCTTCTAATGTTTGACTTTGATCTAAAGATACTGTTTTAGCTAGCTCAACCTCTCCATTATCAATATTTGTAATTACAACATTTGTTTTAATTCCAGCATTAAAATCCTCATAGGTAGTTTGAATCCATTTTGGAGATTCTAATACTATGATAGTGGCTACTATTCTTCCATAATAATTCAAAATATCTGCAAACACTATACTTATGAGTATTAATGTTACTAATACTGTTGTTATTCCAATTCTCCTATTCATTTCATTCATCTCTATTTTTCAGGTTAAAATTGTTTTTCAAAATTTGAAAAAAAAAGAAAAAAAGAATAAAAAATCAAGATATTAGAGTTATCTTGGAACTATATTGATTGTTATCGCATAGGTTCCTGGAATTGCGTTCGGCTTCATTCCTATCTTTACACCACAGAACTTCTGGATCATTCCTTCACCAAGTTGGTCGGGTGCTGTTAGTTTGCAAGTTCCGCCACTACAATTCCAATATTGCTGGCTTTTTTGAAGTGGTATTGGAGTAGAGTGATCGCATGTTTGTGGTTCTTGATCACTTGCTTGATATGTTGCCCATTTTACTTCAAGTAATGACAAGCCGTCAAGAAGATCTTCTGGAAGTATATACTCCCAATTGAAATTTATATAGTCCCAACTTCCTTCAACTGGTAGATTGTTTTTTATATAGAATTTATAATCAAATGTTTTGTTATCTCCTCCAACTATGCTTCCAGTAGGATATGTTAGTGTACATTGTCCGTAATTATCTTTGCCACAAGATTTCCATGTTGAACCATCATCTGAAATTACTAAGGATTGTGTAACATTTACAGTTCCTGTTATAATTCCGTAATAAGTTAGCAATGCTGCGCTTGCGATTCCTCCAAGAGCGATAAGCATTAATAGAAGCGCTGATACTTCCTTTCCAAGTATTACAAATCTCTTAGATAATAATCCTTTCATTCTTCCAACTCACCTTTTACTTGGGTATTTAGCCTTCTTTAAGAATATTTTTGGAGAAGGCCAAGGCTCTCCAACGGATGCCTTGTTATAGCGTCCCTCCTCGGCGCTCTCCTTGAAAGAGGAGTATGAAAGGCTATGCACTCAACTCACCCTTCCATAAAGTTTGATATAATATCCAGCTCCTCTATTCACAACCCAGCTTTCTCCAACTTGCATTATTCTTTCAGATACATACCAAGAATTTCTCCAAAGCTCTGCTCTGCAGTTTATTATCGTGTAAGTAACTCCATTATAATTGAATGTAGAAGGACAAACAACGCTCCAATTCTCAGTTATGAAAATCTCAGTAGGATTAGTAGGTATTGTGGTTGTTGTGCTTTGACTTATCGTAGTGGTTGTTGTTTGTCCAGGAACTGTAGTAGTTTGTTGAATTGTTGTGGTTGATGATGTAGTAGTTGTTGAAGTAGTAGGTATTGTGGTTGTTGTGGTTATAGGAGAGTTACAAATTGAAAAGCTATGAACAGAGCAGATAGCAAGCTTTATTAAATTAACAAGATTTTCTAAGAAGCTTAATCTTGATCTTGTATCTTCTAAACAATTCCAAAGAGTTTCTGCTTTGAAGCTGCTTGAAGACCAATTAGAATAATATTTGCCATCGTAAGCTCTAACTCTCCAATAATATTTTACGCCCTCGCTTATTGGGATTTTTATCGAAGTGTTAGGAACAATTCCTTTATCTAAAATAATAGAAAAATCGCTGTACTTGCTTATCTCATATTGATAAGCAATAATACTACTATCTTGATCACTTGCCTGGCTCCAAGAAAGTATTGCATAGTTTCTACAAATCCTTTCATTGTTTGAAGGGCTTATTATACTAGGTTGAGAAGGAGCCTTGCTATTGTTAGAATTTCCTAAATAGTTTGGATTGATATTTACAATTGTTTCCATACTTAAGCTTATTGTTCCATCATTTGCTGTGGCTATTATCTTACCGCTTCTTGAGATTGCATCAGAAAGTATTATATAAAGCGTTACATTCTTTGATTCTCCTGCATCTAATTCAAATTCTCTCTCAGATAGATGAACAAAATCTTTTATGTTATCAGTAACGCTTAATGTAATTCTTTCAGGAATGCTTCCTGGATTCCCATATCTTAATTGATGAGAAACAATTGTTAATTCTCCCACTTTAACATTAGGATTAGAAACAACATTATAAGGAATTGAAAGCTCTGCAGCATAAGAATTTGAGAATAGAAATGAGATTATTAATATTAAGATTAACCTTCTTACATTTTTTACTAAATTTTCATATTCTATTTCTCTAATTTTTACCATTTTCATCAGCTTTTTAATTTTAAATCTCAAATTTACGCCAAAAGGTTTGAAATTTTTCAAAAAACAAAAAAGAAAAAATCAAAAAATTCTTTTTAGTTTTCTATTTACTTTACACTGCCTTACCAATTATGTATATCTTTCCGCTGTCGAATGTTCCTATGCATGGTATTGGATATTGAATCTTGAATTCTATCTCTAGCAATCCTCCATTTGTTAGTATGTGCTCTAGTACATCGTCATCATCATCTGGATCTGGCATAGGCACTGGAAGACCTCCGTAGCATGTTGGTCCTTTATACTCGGTTGAAACATCGCACATACTATTGGTGTTAGTATCATTCCAATAGTCGGATGTTAAATTATTTCCTACATTGCATCCATCGTTCTGGTTGTATTTGCTCATGTTTGTCCATCCCTGCCAGCTCTGCCATGAAGTGCCTGACCATGCCCTGTACCACATGTATTTTTCTATTTCAAGAACATTGCTTGTTGGACACTTCGCTGCTCCAGTTGTGTCAAACAAATCAGTACCTGCTATGAAAGTAAATAGGTTAACTCCTCCTTCTGCTGTGTTCTTTACCTTAATCTTGTTCAAGGAGTGAGCAACTCTTGTTACTGGATCCATAGGACCAAATCTTATTGGTTGGCCATCACTTGTTGTAACTTGCATTCTCAACTCTGGGTTAAAGAACCACTCTTCGCTGTGCGTTGCGCTTGTTGCTACATTCTGAGAGTTGAAGACCTTCAAAAGAACTTCCATCGGACCATGCCAACTGTCTTCAACTGTTATTATTATCTTGAATCTCTTGTCTGTAGTGCTATTAACACGTCCAAGCCCGTCACAAAATATATTACCTAATGATATTTCGCTCGCCAAAGCCTCCTCATGTCCTCCGACAAAGGCCTTTACAAAGCCTATGTCTAATGCTCCGTTAGGGTCTCTTACTATAACATCATATATTATTCTCTCTCCTGTAAATGCATAAAGACTAGTTCTCCAATCCAATGGGTTAACCCCCGGTGGATTTGCTTGTGTTCCTATTTCTATATCTCTGTGATAAATACATATCGTTGGTGGCAAGTCGCCTGGCTGTGCTGATACTCCAACATCGCCAACAACTACATCAGCAAAAGCAGGCACTACTAGTAACAAACTTGCTAGTATCGCGAATAAAGCAAACTTTTTCATTTCTCCACCTTACTCCTTTGGGTATTTACTTCTACTTGGCGCTTAGGGCAAAGCTTACAGAAAGATTTAAAAATGTTACTTCCTAATAGTAAATAATGCCCTAAGCGCCGAGCAGAGCAAGGCTCTCCAACGGATGCCTTGTTATAGCGCCCCTCCTCGGCGCTCTCCTTGAGAAAGGAGTATGATTTTTGAGAAATTTCGCAAAGGTTTTGCTCTTTCATTAATTCAAAAGAGCTATTCCCTGATAATTTTATTAAAGAATCGCTAAAACTTTGCGCCCCTCTTCCAATATTTTGCAACCTAGTAGCGATAAACATCATAATGAATACCTAACTATTAACATTTAAAATATTTACTACCTATACGTGAGTAATACAAACGCATTACATGTTACAATTGTAATGCGGTAAATTTTTGAGTATATTTGAAAATATTTTTATTACTTTTAGATAATTACTTATGCTCTAAGAATTATCAATGAGAATTATCGAAAAGATTTTTAAGAGATTTTCTATAATTCTTGAGATTGCTATTTAGCTTTTTGGTAGGAGAAATAAGAGGTGGATTGAAGGACAGAGAAGAAGTGGAAAAGAATTATTAGCAAGGAAAATATTAAAAGCTCTGAAAAATGCATATTGCGAGCGATTGCCAAAGATTGGTATTATGGGAAAAGAATTTACCTTTTATCAAGTTTAGTTATATTCTTTATTCTCCCTATCTTAAACGGTATCTTAAATAATTATGCAATCATGTAATTTTGAATTTTTATAATCATTTTGAGCGATCTATTAGTAACCATTTCCAGAGAGGCGAGCATTTTATTTTCTTGCCGTTAATTTTGAGATCGTCTTCATAATCCCATGTAATTATCAAAAGATTTTTACAGCGTAAAAGCTTGCTCGCTTTTAGTAAAGCTTTGAGCTCTCGTTTCTCTATCTCATCTTTTGCGCTAGCGTAAGTTACTTGAATCAATTGCTTAACTCTCAAGCCCTCTTTCAAGACAAAATCAACTTCGTTTTGTTGATAATCTTTCCAGTAGAAAATTTCTAGAGCATTAGAGAAGTAGCTTTTCCTTCTTAAAAGTTCTACTGCAACTACATTCTCAATTATCTTGCCAATGTCTTCTGACAATTTAAAGCCTATAGCATTTACTATTCCTGTATCATTACAATAAACCTTTTTTGGTGCAATAAATTGTTCTTTTAGTTTTGGAGAAAACCTATTAATTATCTTTATAAGATAAGCTTCTTCCATCCCATCTATCCAATCTTTTATAGTGTGCAAATCTTTTATTTCAAATATATTTTTCAATTTGGAGAGTGTTATTTCACAAGAAGAGTTTGATATGAGATACTTTGCAACCTCTTTAAATATAGATTTTTTCTTTATTTTTAGCCTTCTTATAATATCTTTCTCAACTATGTCTGAGAATATTCTTACTATAATTTCCCTTCCAAGTAAATAAGCTTCTGGAAGACCGCCTATCCTTAAATAATCGTTAAGACTCTTCTTTACTAATGCTATACTCTTAGTTGAATAAAGATATTCTTTGCCAATTGCTACATTGTTATAATTTAAAAATTCATAGAAACTAAATGGAAATAAAGTGAAGTCTATATATCTTCCTGTTAATCTACTTGCAAGTTCTCCTGAAAGCAATCTTGAATTGCTTCCAGTTAATATTATTTTTTTCGTTCTTCTCAGCCTATTAACAAAAAGCTCCCAGTTATCGATATTATGTGGCTCATCAAGAATTATATGATCCACTTCTCCATATAATTCGTAAAAGCTTTGCAATAACTTTTCAAAATCTCTTGCATGAAATTCAGCTAATCTTTCGTCATCAAAATTTATGTACCCATAATTTGTCCCTTCAAAAATTTGCAATGAAAAAATGGATTTGCCACATCTTCTAATCCCTAAAACTACTAGTATATTTGGCGCAGAAAGATATTTTCTAAGCTTGCTTTTATCAACCTCTCTTTCAATTATCTTTGTTTTTTCAAACTTCTCTTTTATCTCTTCCCTTTGAGCTATTACAACCCTTTTAATTTCCTCGGTTTCCATGATATTATATTCACAAACATTTTTAAAAAGTTTGTGAATATAATATAATGTATTCCTTATCTTTTCATCATTTATCTAGGTAAAAGTAGCCATTTCCAAAGAGGTAAGCATTTTATTTTCTTTCCTTTAACTTTAATCTCGTCTTCATAATCCCATGTAATTAAAAGCAAATCCTTGCATTTCAGCTCATTGCTCGCTTTTATCAAAGCTTTTATTTCTCTTTTTTCAATCTCATCTTTACTTGAAGCGTAAGTTACTTGAATGAGTTGTTTAATTTTTAGTCCCTCTTTTAAAACAAAATCTACTTCGTTTTGTTGATAATCTTTGAAGTAAAAAATTTCTGAATTATTGTATAAGTAATTTTTTCTTCTCAGGAGCTCTATAGCAACACAATTCTCCATTATCCTACCTAAGTTTTCCATAAACCTAAATCCAAGTAAAGTAAAGAAAGATATATCCATTAAGTAAACTTTTTTTGGAGATTTTTCTTGCGTTTTAACACTGAAAGAAAATCTTTTTATAAATTCGACCATTCTAACAATTTGAAAGTACTTCACGAATCTTTCTGTAGTTTTCAAGGGGGTTTCTAAAGTTTTACTAATATTTCTAATGTTTACTAAAGAAGATGGATTTGAAATTAGAAATCTTCCAATTGCTCTTAAATATTCATCTGCCCTTATCTTATATCTTTTCTCAATATCCTTAATAATAATTGTTTCCCAATAGCTCTCTACTATTCTTTTTCTTTTCTCCTCGTTCTTTTCTAAAACAATTTCAGGAAACCCTCCAATTTTTAGATACTCGATTATTAATTTTTTAAATAAGGAAGATTTCAAAAGAATATCTCTTTCAGAAATCTCAATATTGTTAAAAATAAGAAATTCCTTAAAGCTAAGAGGAAGTATTTCAAAATTTATACATCTACCGGCTAAAATAGACTCAAACTCTTCTGCCATTAATTTTGCGCTACTTCCAGAAATAATTATATTTGCCTCGTTTCTTTCATGCAAACTTCTAACAAACATTTCCCAAAATTTAACTTCCTGAATTTCATCAAGAATAATTAATGGCTTTCCTTTTGGTTGAATAAACTCTTTATAAGCTTCATAAACATTAATCAAAAAATCTTTATTCAAGTTTGTTGGAAATTTCATTTCCTCGAAGTTTACATATAGTACGTTAGATGAGTCCTTTAATTTAGAAATCTCTTTGGCTATTTGCCTTAAGATATAAGATTTTCCAGACCTTCTTATTCCAAAAATGCTGATTATTTTATTAACTCCTTCTAAACTAGAAAGAATTTCTTGAGTATATAAATCTCTCTTTATTCCAGTTTCTATTCCTTCGCCCCAAAAATTCCAACTCGAAAGAATTTCTATTATCTTCATCTTTTCCATAAGTTATTATATGACACAAAAATATATAAATTTGTGTCATATATTAACCTTATTTATAAATAAAATCTAAAACTATCAGACGTAATTTCTTAGAGATATTTTCAGAGATCTTAAAATCTTAGTGTCATATTAATCCCGTAGCCAAAAATATTTAGATCTGAAATATTAAGCTCTAAGTTAGTAACCATTTCCAGAGAGGCGAGCATTTTATTTTCTTGCCGTTAATTTTGAGATCGTCTTCATAATCCCATGTAATTACAAGCAAATCCTTGCATTTAAGCTCTTTGCTTGCTTTGAGCAAGGCTTTGAGCTCTCGTTTCTCTATCTCATCTTTTGCGCTAGCGTAAGTTACTTGAATCAATTGCTTAACTCTCAAGCCCTCTTTTAAAACAAAATCAACTTCGTTTTGTTGGTAATCCTTCCAGTAGAAAATCTCAAGCAGAGCATTAGTTGCCTGTCTTCTCTTCAATTCTAAGAAAACACTGTTTTCCATGCTCCTTCCAATATTCTCTGAAAATCTTGAATATTTTTTAATGAAAAATGTATCCACCAACATAACTTTTCTTGGAGCTTTTAATCTATACTTTATTTTTGGTGAGAAAATCTCAACAAAATAAGCGAATAATGATGTTTCTAAGTAATAAATATAGTTAGCAAGAGTGCTTTTTCCAATCTTATATCCTAAAGACTGAAATGTGTTATACAAGCTGCTTATTGTTATATAAGTTGAATTTAGAAGAATTCTTACCAATTCTCTTACAAGTTCTCTATTTCTAATCCTATACCTTTCTAAAATATCTCTTATTAAAAAAGTTTTGAAATACTCTTCGATCAATAAATATTTCTTTCCTTTTTCAGAAAGTACTATCTCTGGCAAACCACCAAAATTTATGTATTCATTTAGCAAATTCAGAATTAAAGGCTCGCTTAACTTCTCTAATTCTTCATTTCTGAATTTTAAAAATTCTTTGAATGAAAGTGGGTAAAGCTCTATAGTTAAACATCTTCCCCTTAGCTCTGTTGGTATCTCTTTGCTAGAAAGTTTGGATGAAGAACCAGAAATAAAAATTTGATAATTTCTTGTATCTAAAATTCTTCTAACCCATTTGCTCCAATTTGGAATATTTTGAATTTCATCTAGCAAAAGAATTAACCTCTTTCTTCCATACTCTTCTTTGAGCACTTCACTCAAATATGTAAGAGTTTTTATATCTTGTGGTATTCTTTCGTCCTCAAAGTTTATGTATAGAGTTTCTTCTTTTTTCATCTTCTTTGCTATCCAAAACAAAAGAAAGGTTTTGCCAGTTCTCCTAAATCCTATTATAGGTATTGTTTTTATTACATTCCAATCTATGAATGCTGTCGGATCTACACATCTTTCTATTATTGGAGGTAATTCCCTTTCTCTCCACTCCTTCACTAAACTTTTTAATGTTTGTTTCATAATGTATTTATCATAGTACAAAAATAAATATTTTTGTACTATGAGAAAAATTTTGATGAAAGATCATTTACCTCTTTCAAATTTATGGAATATAGGCTCAACTCTTTACCAACATAAACTTTATAAAAACTTTACCATAATAACAAAACACTTAATACTTCGTTACCTTGTCTTTCAAAAACCACTTCCACAATGGCAAGCATTTTATTTTCTTGTCTTTAATTTTGATTTCATTTTCATAATCCCATGTAATTACAAGCAAATCCTTGCATTTAAGCTCTTTGCTTGCTTTGAGCAAAGCTTTGAGCTCTCGTTTCTCTATCTCATCTTTTGCGCTAGCGTAAGTTACTTGAATCAATTGCTTAACTCTCAAGCCCTCTTTTAAAACAAAATCAACTTCATAATCATTTGAGTTGAAGTAAAATATCTCGTTAATTTTTCCTTCGAATTTTTTCTTCAAGAGTTGAATGGCTACTAAGTTTTCAATTTTTTTCCCAATATCTCTTGAGAATCTCGGCTCAATCCCAAAATAAACATTATCAACTAAATAAACCTTAGCAGGGTATTGTGCTCTTTCACTATACTTTAGAGAAAATCTCTTCACAGGAAAAACAAAAAGAGCTTCTTCTACGTACCTTAAGTAATTTGCTAAAGTCTTTTTACTAATTTTAAAACCAAATGATTTGAGTGAATTCTCAATTTTTGATATTGAAACATAAGAGGAAGAATTTGTTATACAATATCTGACAAAATAATCCATAAGTGCTATATTTTTAATTTTGAATCTTTCTATCAAGTCCTTGAAGAATATTGTAGCAAAATAAGTTCTTGCAATTTCAAGTTTTTTATTTTTATCATCAGCCAAAAGAATTTCTGGATACCCGCCAAATTCAACATAATCTTTCAAAAGCCTTAAAATTTCTCCAGTTTTTGCTTCAGAAAATTCTTTTTCAATTTTGAATTTTTTAATTTCGAGAAATTCTCTGAAGTTGAAAGGAAAAATTATAAAAGAAATACATCTTCCTCTCAGCTCTGTTGAAATTTCTTTGCTTAAAAGTTTTGAAGAAGAGCCAGAAATTATTATTTTATATTTTTGAAGATTGTGTAAAGCTCTTATAAAAGAAGACCAGTTCTCAAGCTCTTGAATTTCATCTAAGAAAAGAAAGATCTTGCCTTCAAATAAGGAATTCACTTCTTTCAAAAATTCGGAAATCCCAACTTTTTTTGTTCTTGGATCAGTAAAATCCACGTAAACAACATTTTCTTTGCTGAATTTCTTCTCAAAAAGCTCTTTTATGAGTTGAAACATGAAGTAAGTTTTTCCTGCTCTTCTTGGTCCTATTATTGAAGCTATATGATTATTCATCCAAAATTTTATCTCTCTTTTAACTATGTTTTGTGGTAGCTCTTTCTCTTTCCATTCTAACAAAACTTCTCTTAACATAAAAGAAATATAGGAAACAAAAATATATATTTTTTGTTTCCTACAGGGAAATATAACTATATACACAAATATTCGAATATTTATATATCAAAATGCAAATTGATATTAAAAACATTCTACTATCGAAGCTATTACTTAAAATACGTGAAATTATAAAAATTGTGCGCTATCTTCAACTTAAAAGCCACTTCCATAAAGGCTTGAAAACAATTCTTTTATTCTTAACTTTAATCTCGTCTTCATAATCCCATGTAATTACAAGCAGATCCTTGCACTTCAGCTCTTCACTTGCTTTGAGCAAAGCTTTTATTTCCCTTTTTTCTATCTCATCTTTACCGGAAGCATAGGTTACTTGAATTAATTGCTTTATTTTCAACCCTTCCTTCAAAACAAAATCAACTTCCCCACTCAAAGCACTAAAATAATAAATTTCACAATTCTTAAACCTTCTTTTAAGTTCAAGAAAGACAACATTTTCCATCAACTTCCCCCAGTCTGTAGAAAATCTTGGAGAAAAGAATTTTATTAAACCATTATCCACGACATAAACTTTTTTCTGTGTTTTTATAGTTTCTTTTACTTTTCTTTCAAACTTTTCAACAGAAAAAATCAAGAAAACGTCTTCCAACATTTTTACAAACTCTATTACAGTATTTTTTGAAATTTTAATCCCAGAAGATGTTAATATGTTTTGCAGCTTGGAATAAGTGTAGTAAGAAGAAAAATTTGAAACTAAAACTTTTGTCAAGAATTCGAGTGTCTTAATTTTTTTCACTTTAAACCTTTCAACTATATCCTTGTAAAAAACACCATCTTTTATCGAAATTAGTAAATCTTGATGAAGATGTGGCTTAAGAACAGTTTCTGGAAAACCTCCTTTTTCAATATATTCGTTTAGCATTTTAAGCAAAACCCCCCTTTCGGTATAAATTGAAAACTTATCTTCTTCAAATCTCTTAGCTCTGAGAAATTCCTTGAAAGAAAAAGGAAAAACAAAAACACCTATAGCTCTCCCCCTTAATTGAGTGGCAATTTCTTTGCTCAAAAGCTTTGAAGAAGAACCTGTGAGAAAAATTCTATAACCTCTGTCATAAAGTTCTCTAATACCAATTGGCCAATCTTTCACAACTTGTATTTCATCCAAAAACAAATTTTTTGGTTTTTCTCCATAAAGTTCTTGATATGCAGTAATCATATCATTGAAATTTTTGGCAGACGCACCAATTAGGTTTCCTCTTTCAAAGTTTATGAAAAGACAATCTTTCTTACCCATTTCCTTAATTTTTTGATAGAGCAAGTAAGTTTTTCCACTTCTTCTAGGCCCAACTATTGTTACAAGATTATGCTCAGGAATTTCTATTTCCCTTTCTACCAAATCAGGAAGTTCATATTTTTCGAATTCTGCTATAGCCGCCTTGAATTCCTCTTTCATAATGTATAGTATAGTGGACAAATATTTAAATTTTTGTCTAATATACTATTAGGTTATTTTTCCAAAAGCCACTTCCATAAAGGCTTGAAAACAATTCTTTTATTATTCACTTTAACTTCATCTTTGTACTTCCATCTCGATCTCATAAGATACTTTTAGCGCAAAGCCCCTAAAAAATTAAACTATCAACAAATTCTAGAATTGCATGTGAATCAAAAAATATATGTTGTCAATTAAATTTCTACTTATCTCTTTTACAATTCTTCTCTTTTTCTCTGAGTTGTAAAAATCTTATAGTAAGCTAGACTTATAGTCACCATGAAATTAAATTATTATAAAAATTTTGAAAATTTTCAAATATTTAAAATCTCATTTGCAAAACAATACATGAATAAAACTTATTTTATATTCGATCTACTTTTTAATCTCCCTTAAAAAATTGCTTGCGATCCTTTCTATTCTTTCAAGGAAATCTTTTTTGATATTTCTCTTAAAAGTTGAGAATAAGATTAAATATAATGTGGCAGATTCTTCTATGTAGCGAAGTGGTTGAAATGTTGTGTTAATCTTAACATCAACAGCACCTTTTCTTTCAGATAACTCGCTGAGAAAGCCTAAACAACCAAATCTTAGAATAAAAGAAAGAATGAGAACATTAAATATTCCAAAATTTTGAGCGAGAAAGCCGCCAACTAGATTTCCTAAAATTGTTGCAAGCTCTATAGAAGAGTTGTAAGTAGAAGTTATTTGAAAAACATTGCTCTTTTTTGCAAAGTCAGAAAAATATGAAAAGCTTGCAATCTCAAAACCAGCCCAACCAAGAGAGCCAAAAACAATGAGAAAGTAGAGAAGCGTCACACTTGGTGTTATAGCATAAAATAAAGGTATTGTAGAGATAAGCAAAACGCAAGAAAGCATAGTAATCTTTCTTCCAATAAAATCAACTACAACTCCCCATGGCTTATAAAAAATAATGTAAGTTAAAGAGCTCATTAATGAAATTATTGCAACATCTATTGTATTGCCTTTAAGTGCAGTAACTACATAAATAGAAAGGAATGGAGCAGCTAATCCAACTGCAAAATTTAGAAAGGCTCTCCCTGAAAGCAATAGCTTAAAATCTCTATTTGATTTTTCCTCAAACTTTTGTTTTGGAAATATAATAAAATTTTCTTTCACTCCTTTTATTGAAAAGAATTGCAAAGCTGCAAAAATTCCGAAAATTGTCGGAATTAAAAATATTGCTTGTATAAATCCATAATTCTTTATTAAATACCCTGATATGATAGTTGCAAACATAGAACCAAGAACGCTTCTTCTGTTTATCTCGGCTATTATTCTACCTCTTTTGTAAGAAGGTATTGTATTAACTAGTAAAGCTGTCCAAGAGAGTGTAATGGCAGCAGAGAATATCGCTTGCACTGCTAAAAATAAAATAAGTTCATAAGCATTAGAGCTTTTTCCTATGAGAATCCACATTAATGCCCAAGTAATTGTTGATAATAATAGTGCAAACCTTCCAGAGAATTTTCTTCGCTTTAATAAGTAAAAGCTAATAATAAGCTGCATTACTATATAAGAAAATTGTATAACTGCATTTAGGTAGCCTATAATAAGATTTGATGCTCCTAAGAATAAAGCAAAGACTGAGATGAAAGGAGATATAAAGCCTGAAGAGAATGCTCTGAAAAATTCAAAGCGATAAAATCTTTTCATGTGAATTCTTTTGTTTTAATTAAGATTTAAAGTTTTCGAATAATAGCTTTTACAATGCTTTCAGAAATTTATAATAGAATTTATAATAATAAAAGAAAAGAAAAATTAGAATTATATTTGAGTCCGGAGATTGAAGATCATTATTCAAAAATTTTGAAGGATATCGAAACTGGAAGAAAAGAGGCTAACAATACTCTTTCTGATTTTTTGAACTTTAGCTTAGATATTCCATATCCTAAAATGATTAGCGTAGAAAAACTTCCAATAATAAAATATAAAGGAAGGTTTTATCCAATTCTTGGAGAAGAAGATGGGGAATTTATAAGAATAAATAAGGCATTCTACACTACAGATTTCTTTCCTTTAATTATTGACTTTGATGAAAATGCTATTTACACATTACCAATTTATTATAGACTTAAAGATGATCTCGCCTATACCACAATATCTCATGAGTTCTTGCATCATGCATTAAGAGATAGAATGATAAATGAAGCTTTGGTGCATAAGCTTTCTAAAAATAAGTGAATAAAGTAATAAAAACGCAAGAGACGAAAAGAAAGCTAAAGAATAGATAAAGAGCAAGAATATATTTTCAAAACTCTTAAAATTAGTTTATATTTCTTATATCTAAATTTTTATCATGATAGAGATTGCTATTGTAGGAAAACCCAACGCTGGAAAAAGCACTTTTCTAAAGGCTGCGACTCTTGCTGATGTTAAAATAGCAAGCTATCCTTTTACAACTATAAATCCTAATTTCGCAATTGGTTATGTAACTACGAAATGTGTTTGCAAAGAGCTTGGATTAAATTGTAACAATTGCATAAATGGCATTAGATTCATTCCAATAAAATTGATAGACGTTCCTGGTCTAGTTCCAGGAGCTCATAAAGGCAGAGGCTTAGGTAATAAATTTCTCGATGACCTTAGACAAGCACAAGCATTTATTCATGTTGTAGACTTTTCTGGGCTCACAGATAATGAAGGCAATCCAACAAGAAATCATAACCCTCTTGAAGATATAAAATTTCTTGAAAGCGAGATTGATGAATGGCTGCTTTCAATTATACTAAGAGCATTGGAAAGATATTTCAAAACAAGGAAGAGGAGCGAGTTTGAAAAGATTGACGAGCTATCGAGCTTAATAGCAAAGCAACTTACTGGCTTAGGAATAAATGAAACTATTATAAAATCTTGTTTGCTTGAACTAAAAGAAGAGTTAAAAGAAGATAATCTACGAGAGTTTGCAACTTCTCTTAGAAAAATGGCAAAACCAATGTTAATAGCAGCAAACAAAATTGATATAGAGGAAGCGAAAGAAAATTACTTTAAATTAAAGGATAAGATAGATTATCCAATAATTCCTTGCTCTGCAGATTATGAACTAGCTTTAAGGATTGCCAGCAAGAATGAAATTATAGATTATCTTCCAGGAGATAACGATTTTAAAATAAAAGGTAATTTGAGTGAAAAGCAAATTGCTGCTTTAGAAAAGATAAGAAAGATGCTTATGGAATTTGGCTCTACTGGTGTGCAGGCTTGCTTGAACAAGATCGTTTTTGATTTGTTAAATTATATAGTAGTTTATCCTGTTGAAAATGAAAACAAATTTTCTGATAAAAAAGGAAATATTTTGCCAGATGCATTTCTACTTCCTAAGGAGGCAAAACCAATTGACCTTGCTTTTACAATCCATAGCAATCTTGGAGAAAATTTTATCTGCGCGATAGATGCAAAAACTAAGCAAAGGGTTGCAAGTGATTATAATCTTAAGAACAATGATATTATAAAAATTGTAACAAGATAAAATTATTTATGAAAAAGAGCGGAAGAAAGGAAAAAAGAAAAAACGATAATATTTATGCAATAGAAAATGTTTATGAAGAATGTAAGAAAATATTAAAAAAGTCTAAGCTTGTTAAGCATGTTGAAAAAATAAAATTAGAAACACCAAAGGAAAGAATAAATGCAGATCTAGCTATTCCTTGTTTCTCTTTAAGCAAGAAGCCAATTGAGCTTGCGCTAAAGCTTGCTGAATTTTTCAACAAATATAAAGGAAAAAGATTAATAAAAAAAGCTGAAGCTATTGGGCCTTATCTAAACCTTCAAATTAATTATGAGAATTTTGCAAAAAATGTAATTGAAGATGTTATAAAGATGCAAGAATATTATGGAGCTAGAAATGAAGGTGGGGGCAAGATAGTAATAATAGATTATTCTTCTCCGAATGTTGCAAAGCCCATGAGTATAGCTCATTTAAGATCAACTATAATAGGACAATCTTTGTATAATATATTAACATTTCTTGGTTACAGATGCATAGGAGATAATCATCTTGGTGACATTGGCACGCAGTTCGGAAAGCTTATAGTTGCTTATAAGCTATGGGGTAATAAAGATAGAGTAGAAAAAGAGCCAATAAAAGAGCTTATGAATCTATATGTAAGATTTCATAGAGAATCGAATGAAAGATTAGAAGAGCTTGCAAGAGATTACTCTAAAAAGATGGAAGAAGGTGATGAAGAAGCTTTAGCAATATGGAAATGGATCGTAGATCTTAGTAAGAAAGAATTTAACAAAATCTACGAGATGCTTAGAATAAAATTTGATCTTGAGCTTGGAGAAAGCTTTTACTTAAGTATGACTAAAGAGGTTATAGAAGATGCTATAAGAAAAGGAATTGCGAAAGAATCTGAGAATGCTTTAGTTATTGAGTTTGAAGACATGCCAAGCCTTTTAATTCAGCGTTCAGACAAAGGAAGTTTATATCAAACTAGAGATCTAGCAACAATAAAATATAGAAAGAAAAGATTCGATTTTTACAAATGCTTATATGTCGTTGGCTCTGAGCAAAAACTTTATTTTAAACAGCTATTCAAAGCTGCGGAAATGCTTGGATATATAAAGAAAGACGAATGCGTTCACGTTGATTTTGGACTCATGAGATTAAAAGAAGGAAAATTGTCAACAAGGGAAGGAAGGGTTATTTTGTTAGAAGATCTGATAAAAAATGCTATAGAGCTTTCTAAATCACTTATAAAAGAGGCTAAAAACGAGGAAGAGAAAGATGAGATAGCGAAAAAGGTTGGAATTGGAGCTATAATATTTAATGATTTGAAAGAAGATCGCATAAAAGACGTTGTTTTTGATTGGGAAAAAGCATTGAGCATGGAAGGCGATTCTTGTCCTTATGTTCAATACGCTTGCGTAAGGGCAAAGTCTATCATCGAGAAATATGGAAGGGAAATATCAGCAAAAGGTTTGAAATTTAAAAACCTTGAAGAGGAGGAAAAGCTCTTGATAAGGAGAATAGCAGATTTTCCAAAGATTATTTTGATAGCTGCAAATAGTTACAAACCTCACTACATAGCTCAATATCTTTTAGATGTTGCAGACGCTTTTAACAAGTTTTATGAGAAGCACAAAGTAATAGGTAGTGAAAAGGAAAAAGAAAGAGTAGCAATTGTTAAAGCAGCCTATATTACTCTAAAGGTCGGACTAAAGCTTTTGAATATAGAATTACCTGAAAAAATGTAAAGAATTTTTATTATAGAATTCTATAGGTTATTAGTTTTTTCTTAGTGTTTTCAAATTCTATAATCTAAGCTTCTTTTGAAACATTCTCTAAAATAATCCAACATGGTTACTGACATTCTTCTGCTAAATGAATTTCTAATCCCTTCCTCTATTATATTTCGAATCGTTTCTTTCTCATCCTCTTCTACGCTCATTATCTCAGAAAGATTATTTAAAATAATTTGCGGGTTAGAAGAACGAAATATATCTTTTCTTTTTGCATTTTTTGCTGTAGTTCTCAAAGCATAATAAAATGCTCTTTTGTAATTTTCATTACTCTCATCCAAACCTTCTAGTTTTTTTATATTTGCATTATAAAACGAAGATTTATAAAAATTACAATTAATTGCTTTAACTTCATCTAAAGTAGAACCATCAAAGCGCGCTTTGCTCATGTTTGAATAGCTTAGGTCAACTCTCTTCATTCGAGTATACTCAAAATTGCTAAATGGCGCATAAACTTCTCTAAAATCCACATCTACAAATATTCCATAAGAGAGATTTGCGTATGGTATTCTTGCTCTATTAAAAGTAGATCTCCTTGCAACTAAATGTGGTAGCCAAAGCGAAATTCTTTCGGCCTTAATTCCACTTAAATCAGAATTCTCTAAGTTTATTTTTTCCGTTTGTTTGTTTTCAATAAAATATAAATTAAGGTTCAACATCAACTCAAAATCCTTATCGAAGTTATAGCCTTTTATGCTTACGTCTCTAAAATCTCTTTCTCCTTTCATTATCTTCTTTATAAACTCTTCGCCACTCATTCTAATTTTTTCTGTCATTTTTGCACCCATGAAAAATATCGAACAAAACAATTTAAATTTTTCTAATATCTCTTGCTATTTTCTAGATTTTATGAAAATTTTAATCCATGCTATTAATTCAAACTATTTAAAAGTATTCATCAATTATAATAAATATGCTCAAGATAAGAGGAGAACAATTTATAGGAAAATTTGTGATAAGCGAGGAAACAGGAAGAAAGTTTGGGACAGTGAGCGATTTTAAATTTATTGTAGAATCAGGAGAACTTCTAAGCCTTCTTTTGAGCGAGGTTACAAGCTATGCAAAAGAGGTTGGAATAGAGCAAGATGAAAAAGGAAGATTCATGATTCCATTCTCTACAGTAAAGTCTGTTGGAGATTTCATAATAATAAGCGAAAGAGAGTTAGTGTAACTGCTTAATCAACGATTTGCTCAGCCTAACAAATAGGCAAGAAGTAAGCAAATCGCTCCTATTAGATAAGTGAAGAAGTAGCCTGCAATAATTCTTGGTATTATTGTTTGCAATCTTTTATTTTTTGATAAAACGCTTTCAAACTTCTTTACGCCCGGAATTTTTAGTATTATTTTATGGATTGGTTCTACTACCTTTTCAGGAAGAATTAATCCTATTCCTAAAGCAACTAGAAATTGTGATCCAAAATCTGGAACAAAAAAATTCGTGAAAAAAAGCCCAATTGTAATTAGCACTTCTTTAAGCATATTTATTCAATTTTTAACCCTGAAATAAAAAGCTTTATTTGCAAATTCTGCAAGCTTAGATAGATTTTTAACCTCAGATTTTTGCTTAGTTTTTCTATAAAATTGTAACTATCTAAAGATAGTTACAAATATTAAAATTTAAATATTTTAAAAACAATAAAGTAAGAATTAAAATTTGCAAAAGGTGAGAAAATGGAAGATTTGAATCCAAATATACAAAATCATTTTTTATATGAAGGTTTGCCTGAGATTTATAACAGTGATCTTGCACAAAATTCATCTAAACTCAATAAAAATGAAAATTTCGCAAACGAAAATTGCATAAGTGATTTCGACTTAAGAATTCTTTTAGAAATAGCAAAGCAAGAAGAAGATAAAGGAAATTTTGAGCATGCTGCCGTAGCATATAAATTTGCTGATAGATTTGGTGATTATCTTAGATGCATGGACGTAGCGATAAGAATAGCTGAAGAAGAAAAAGATTATCATAGAGCAACTATACTGGCTGAGCAAATTGCAAGCGAAGATGTAGTAGAAACATATAGAAGGCTTGAGAGATTGAAAAGCATTTAATGAAATTGATTATATTGTAGTTGTCGTTATTGGAATCTCTACTGGCTTTGTCACAGCGATTACAGTATCAAAGAATGTTTTATTTATTATTATGGTATAATTATACCTTGGTCTTTCTCCTGCGACTCTAGCTAATAAGCTTAACAAATCATCTTTCATTGAGGGCGTTCCTATGTAAGTCATAAAAGTATTACAACTTATCTTTCTGCAATTTGGTGCTTCATTAAAAAACTGATAACAAAAATATTTTCCTAAACCAATTTTATTCTCAGAAATAAGAACGGAAACTTTGTCAGGAGGCTCTTCGTCGCTATAATTTGAAACATATACTGCTCTTATGCTTTCTGGCAAAGAAATTTTGTAATAATAAGTTTCTCCTATTCCTCCTACTAAGCAAGTTCTTTCTATCTTTTCATAAAGAGTATTTATCTCACTAAGTGCTGCTTGCTTTTCATTGATTTTGATTGTTTGTATAGAAATATAAACACCTGCGAAAAATATTATCATTCCAAGAATTATTCCTCCTATAACAAGAATCCAAGTAGAAATTCCTTTTCTCATTTTCATTGCTCACCTAATTCTTAATTTTATTTTTACTTACAACTATTTATACAATTTTCATAAAGTTCTTTTGCTTTTTCAATACATTCGACCATATTCTTTTCTTTTATGCATTCTCTTGTGTAGCTTATTGCATCTCCTTTACAATTTCTTTTGCAAATGCAAAGAGCTTCGCAATTAGTGCTTGAGATTATAATTCTTCTATCCTCATAAGCTATCTTCACTTCTCCTGTGCTTTCAAGAAAGACATCTAACTTGTCATTATCTAAAAATGCCTTTGATGTACAATTCTCGCAGTTTTCAAATAGACAAATATTATTCGGAAGCTTCTCGCAATCTAAATATTTTGTTATCTCTTTTTCTGTTGTTAAATTTTCTATTCTTAAAATCTTGCAAACATTTGCATTTGCTTCCATGCCATACCGATTCTCTCTCCAGCATTCTAGAGCATGCCTTGCAAGCTCTTTTGCTATATTGGATTTAATAGGTGCTTTGCTATCTAAAGGATAATATCTGAGCAAGAAAAATATCATTAATCCTCCAATTACAAGCGCAATTATTACATATAAATAGCTTTGAATAAATTCTATATCTCCTTTTCGATTTGCCTTAGAAATCTTAATATCATTTGATATTATCTCAAAAATTGACATCAATTTAATTTTATCACTTCTCTTTCTTAAATTTTATAAACTCTTTCCATTATTCAATTTTCAATATTTGACTCAATTAAAAGATTGATTGAATTTTAAAGTTTAGGCATCTCTTATTCCTTTTTCATCTATCTTAAATACTGCCTCTCCTTCTGGCAAATAAGGAGAATCTATCAATCTTGCTATTCTCTTATTATCCTTTCCTTTTCTTAAGTATAATCTGAACATTGCTGCATGACCAACAACATGGCCACCTATCGCCATTGTAGGATCTCCAAAAAGAACATCTGGTCTTGCCATTACTTGATTTGTGACATAAACTGCAATATTATAAGTGTCTGCAATTCTTTGAAGTGTGTGCAAATGTCTATTTAATTTTTGTTGTCTGGATGCAAGCTCTCCTCTACCAGAATAATCCGCTCTAAAATGACTCGTTAATGAATCTACAATAAGTAATTTAACGTTCTTTTCTTCTATTAGCTCTTTTGCCTTTTCTGCAAGCAACATCTGATGATCTGAATTAAAAGCTTTACCAACATAAATATTCTTCAAAACATTTTTAGCATCTAAATTCAAGGCCTTTGCAATCTGCTCTATTCTTTCTGGTCGAAAAGTAGATTCTGTGTCAATAAAAACGCAAGCACCTTCTAATCCTCCTTCACTTTCAGGAAGCTGAACATTAACCGCAAGTTGCATTGCAAGCTGTGATTTTCCAGAGCCAAAGGCACCATAAGCTTCTGTAATTGCTTGTGTCTCTATTCCTCCTCCTAAAAGTTCGTCCAATGCCTTACTTCCTGTTGTTATTTTGTATATTCTTTTTCTTTTCTCCAGTATTGTTTCAGCTGTTTCGAAACCCATCTTAAGTTTTTTTCTTGCAGCATCTATAATCTTTTGAGCTGTTGCTTCACCGAGCTCACAAGCTGCTGCTATTTCTCCGGCAGAAGCTGTAGCGATGCTCATCAAGCTTCTATAACCAGCTTTTATCAACTTTTCAGCAGCTTTAGGTCCAACACCAGGAAGCTCTAAAAGCTCTTTTTCTTCTTCGCTAAACTCTATTTGTTCTTCTCCTTCTTCATAATCCTTTGTTTCTTCCTCATCCTCTATTTTTTTCATAATTATTCACTCCAAAATTTTATACCATTCTAATTTTATTTTCCTTCGAATTTCATTATCTAATAAAATATTAAATTTATGAAAGCGTATTTTCTTTTTCCATTTCTAAAATCTCTTTTTCTATCTTTTCTATCTCTTTTTTTATATCAACATCTTCTATATTATTAACAACGAACTCTAAGCGATCGTAAATTCTATTTCTTTTCACATATCCTTTGAAAATGAAATCCTTTCCTAACATTTTTTGCAACTCGTTGTAGACATTTATATTAGATTCAAAAGCTTCCTTTGCAGAAATTCCAAGAATTTTTTCTGCATTCTCTCTAAATATCACTATTCTTATATTGCCTGTTCCATCGTCTGCAACACCAGAAACAACTAGCATTGGCTTTCGCTTTTTATGAATACTGCATTCTTCTTTGACAACCTCATTACATTCTGGACAAACAAAGAAAAATGGATTTATATCAAAAACCTGAACTAAGCATGCTCTTATGCTTGCGTATCTTCCTTCTTCTAATTCTGATATATTATATCTAGTATACTCTTTTTCTATCTTTTCTATCTCCTCTATAGTGGGTAGCTTTTTCGCATCTTCTCCTGTAACTAGTTCTATCTCGCCACGAGAAACTCTTAGCTCCGGAAATCCAAAATTATCCCTGACGTAAGCATCAACTATTCTTATAACATCACCCTTTGAAAATCCTCTAAACTTTTTTATTTCATCATCCCACAAAACAACCCTAATAATGCCTGTATCATCTCCTATAAAGAATGATAACAACTTTCCTTCTCCTCTTTCATCGCTCTCTTCTCTTTGAAATGTCTTGACTTCGCTAACCTCTGTTATTCTTCCTATTACATTTATGTTTTTCATTCCTGCGACAATATCTCCTATCTTTATGTCGTAGCTCTTTCTTTTTATTAGTGTTATTCCCAAATCTTTTGCTAAGATATAAGCAGCACCTTCATCACTTATAAGATTAGAAAGCTCTCTTTTCTTTTCTTCTATTCTTTTTAAAGCCTCTTCCCTCTTCATTCCAGTAGTTTCTTCTATCTTCTCTAAAATCTCTTCTAGCGTATACATAATATAACTTTCGAAAACAAAATTTTAAAATAGCATTATTTCTAACACAATTTCCATAATTTAACTAAATTGTTTTTAACTAAAAATGTCTTATCAATTCTTAAAAAAGATTTTATTCCCAAAACTCAATTTAAATGAATTTGGTTGTTTATAGAATGATGTGAAAATAATTAAAAAAAAGAAAATTTATTCTATATATCTCAACTCTATTTTATATTTTTTTTCTTTTAACTCGTTTTGCAATTTTTTCATTATATTTAGCACCCTTTATTAAAATTTTTCAAATATGAAATTAGGTTTTATATTTAGCTATAGTTAAACCTATTCATTATTTGTTAATCTCACTTGGCTGAGCTAATTTCTTTTCCTCTTTTGACAATTTTGATAACTTCTTCATAAGTATATCTAACGTTTTTGCTATCTCTTTTCCTTCTTCTGTTAGTGTAATATACTTTACTCTTCCCTCTTTTTTATATCTTACAACTCCAAGTTTTGCAAATATGTCCAAGAGCTTTACAACATGCGAATATGTACAATCTATTTCCTTTGCAAGTACTGTTACATATTTATGCTCTTCGGTATTTAATGAAATTAGAAGCTTTGCCGGCTTTTTCCTTAGTAGTAATTCTTCAAATTCTGTCTTTTTTTTCATTTGTGCACCTTGCTTTTCGTTAAACGAAAATAAATTTTCAATTATATATTTTCGTTAGCTTATTTAAATATCTTTAGTCTACGATTATTTTCTTTTTAATTTTATTTTTTTCTTTAATTTTCGATATCTAGCTAATGATTTTATACCTTTAACTCTCTCTATCGCATGCAATCTTTCAACAAGCACAAATAATCCTATTGATATGAATCCCAAAAATATTGAATAAAGAAGATTTCCAGAGCCTTTTGTTGGATTTAGCAAGAAATCTACTGTTGAATAACTAAAGATAGAGATTGCAAAGATAACTGCAAGTTGTGTTAAATACTTATAAATATTTTCATAACGCTCCTTTGAAGCTAATCTGCAAAGCCAAAAGAAAAAGCAAGATAAAGAAAAGAATGGAATTCCTTTCTTTAGGAAAATTAAAATTGTTGTTAAAAATTCTAATGTTAAGCTTGCTCTTATTTCATTATATCCAAAAACTATTCCAGAAACTAAAAATGCGAGACCAACTACAAATGAAAATAATGTTATTCTACTCTTCATTAAAATTTTTATTGTAGCTCTCGCAAGATTTGCGCTAATATCTTCAAGTTGAAACCCTTTAATTAATAGATAAGCTCCTATTGTAAGTAATATTAACCTCCAAGCCCAACCACCAAAGAGAGCGATAAGTATAATTGCAATTGATGGTAAACCAATAAATATTCTTGATGCTTTGGGGTTTGTTGCTATATTTTTTATAAAATCTTTCAAAACATAATAGCTAGACTCTAAAGTCTCACTTTGCTTTACAATAATTCTTTTTACAGATAAAATAGGCAATCTTGATTGAATTATAGGAATTATAAACTCATCTTCAGCTCCATCAGTAACGATTATTGCATCCTTAGGCCTTAGCTTACTTATAACAAATTCAAGTTGTTCGCTCAAAACTTTATCTGATTTTATTCCAACATTTCTATCTCCAGTTAAAACAACAACCTCGCTATTTTCTTTTAACTCATTCTTTATTTTCAAAGCTCCAAATATTGAGTTTGCATCAGTATCTTCAGGATCATTTAGCAAAAGCTCTTTCGCAGCTTCTAAGCAATTCTTTTCTCCTATGATTGGTCCTCTAAATCTTGTCTTTTCTCCAATATCATTGTCTCTATCTATACATAATATAATAGTTTTTTGAGAATCGCTCATAATTCTTAATACATAAACATTAATTTTAAAGTTTGAAAATAGCTTATCTTGTTGCTTCTCTTATATCCTTTCTCAGTACTGTTTTTCTCTTACTTATCTTCGCAAGTTCTAAAGCCTTTTTACAAATTTCTATTCCTTTATTTTCTACAATCTCTGCAAGCTTTATTGCTGCGTCATCTCCAACTCTTTTTACTCCGATCTTCTTCACTATTCTTTTTATGCTATTTTTTGCTATCTCCATCTAGAATTATTTCTTTCTTTTGATTTATATTCTTTTCGTCTTATTTTTTGCTATTTCTCATCTTTTTAATTCAAATTTTTGATAAAGAATTGGAATAATAATATAAAAAACTTAAGGTATAAAAACTGCAGAAGCTATGACAGTAGTCCAAAGATTATTTTTTGTTTTTTCTAATTGAGCAAAACCAAGCTCTTTTATCCCTTTATTTTTTACGAATTCACTTAAATGTTTTCTATCGCTTAGTTTAAGTCCAAGCGTTGTTGACAGCATATAGCTTGCAAGATACTTAACATGATTCTCTACTTCTTCTTTTGTTTTATCACACCCGTGATATTCGCTTATATATCCGTGAAGATTTCTATCATGAGGTATGGCGCAACCAATAGAAGCAAAAATTTGCTTGTTTGGCTCATCGGAAGAGTTGACACTAAGAACACAAAAAACAACCTCACCTGCGCTTAAATATTTTAATCCTTCTTTTCTCGTAACTATTTCGCATCTTGGTGGTAGTATACTAGAAACAGGTACAAGATTAAATTTTTCTATTCCTGCCTTTCTCAAAGCCTTCTCAAATGAAAGAAGCTTTTCTTTATCTCTTCCTATTCCGGTAGTGAAAAATACTTTCTTTGGAATCATTTTCCTCTTTTCCTCTTTATTTATTTATCTATCTTTATTTTAAAACTTTTCGATTCGTTTTTTTATTTGGTTTGAAACATTTTACATCTCTTTAGCTTTTACAAAATTTAGAAAAATGATTTAAAAGTGACCTTAATTCTAAATATGCTTTTTAATATTTGAAGAATTTACTACCAACCGATAACTTTAAAAATTTTTATTATTACTTATTAGTAATATGAGAGTAGTCCAAGTTCGTATGCCTGAAAAATTGATAGAAGAGGTTGACAAGTTAGTAAAGAAAAAAATATACTCTACTAGATCTGATGTTATAAGGGATGCTACAAGAAAGTTCGTAGTTTCGAGTTATACTAAGAACTTTAAGAGACAATAACTTATTATTTGCAAAGATGATAACAGAGAAGTTAGAAGATTTCAAAATTATCAAAATTTAAGTAATTGATAGGAAAACAATGCTGCTTTAAGAGGCGAGAATAACAGTCGTTTGCAGTGATATAAATATAAAAATAAGGATAAAATTAAAAACTATGAGCAAAGATTATGAGTTCAAGCGTTTACAAGTAATGTTCTTAGCTTAGAAGATAGTGTATAATAATATGTTTTTCCTTGTTTTCTTCTTTCTACATAACCTTCTCTCATCAATCTTTGAAGAATGTTATTGACTGATCGCAATGCATGATACCTTGACTTATAGGTTGATAAGTCTATACTCTCTAGAATCTCGTTTGGCGTATTCTTATTATTCCTTATTGCCTCCAATACTTCTCTCTGCTTTTTTGGCATTCTTGAAAGAGAAAACTCAAAGCCAATACTTTCTTCTCTTTTTCTTATCAAGCTTGCATCTATCTTTTCGAGACTTAATTCTATTGCTTTATGGACAGCTTGACTACATAATCTTATAACCTCTCTAGGGAATCCTCCTGTCTCTTCATATATTGCTTTTATGGCTTCTTCTGTAAATGGATTCTTTCCTTTTGATGTTTTTGCGACATACTCTATTCTTTTTGCTATAAGCTCTTTCACATCATTTTCAGTAAGATTACGAAGAACAATTTTTATTGTAACCCTCTTATGAAATGTTTCCAACTTTCTTATTAATGTCTCCTCAAAATTAGGAAGAGCAGAAAGTATTATATAAAAATTTTCAACTTGATCTATGAGAATGCGAAACCATTGAAGAACAAGAATGTCTGCTTCATGAGCCTCATCCACTAGAAGAAACATCTTCTTGTTTTTTAATTTTTTATTTAGAAAATTTGGTAGCTCGTTTATATTTTTTACTTTTTTATAAAATAAACTTAATGGCCATCTTGGCTTAAAAACAATGTCAAAAAATTCTAACATTGCTTCTAAATTATTTGGTGGTTTAGGGAGAAATTTTACAATTCTTTTTTCATTTCTAAATCTTTCACATAGCCACTCTAATGCTGTTGTTTTTCCAGAACCAGTAGCGCCGAGCAACAAAGCAACTTTATGATTCTCTTCTATGCTTGCTATTAATTGCGCTTTTTGCTCCTCATATCCAACAAATATTGATGGAATAACGTTTAGAGTAAATGGGTTTTCTCTCCAATTCTGTTTGTCAAACCATTCCTTAACTTTCGTTTCAAAATTTTTAATTTCAGTTTTACTTTCATTCGATCCTTCTTTCTTTTCACTTTCTTTATATTCTAATATCTCTTTTTCTTCACTTTTTTCAAGCTTCGAATTTTCTATGTTTTCCGAATTTTCCATATGAATTTATTTGTATTTTGATATTTTAAAACATTTATTTAATTCATTGGATAATTTTATTGTATGCTTCATTGAATAATCTTAAATTATTTAAAAATATGAAAATTTAATGAAATTGGTGTGAAAACAAATCAATAAAAAATAATTTTAAAATAATTTTCACACCAATTTCATATTTTATTCACACATCTTTTAATCGCGTATTGATATTATATCTTAGTTATCTGCTTACTTTACAATATATCTTTCCAATATACTCGCGCCAGATGTAAACTTTAAATAATAAAGCTAATAAAATAAAATGTTCGCGTGAACTTCACGTGAAGTTCATAAAATTTAAACTTAAGCTTATTTATAAAGTAAAATAGATATGAAATATTAGTTGTAAATGTAACGAAGTTTAATAAAAATATACAGACGAATCATAACAGCTTAAATCCTTCACTTGAATATTTTTACATTAGACAAATAGCTCCATAGAGTTTTTAATACAAATTTAAATCCAATCGCCATAGAAAATGGAAGTTGTTATTCATGAATATTATCCTATAAAGATATGAATGTGGACCTAATGGTTTATGTGAGAGTTTAAATGTAAATAAATTTATATTATATTTCATAAAATTGAAATATTACAAAAAACGATCTTTTATTGGAAGTTCACGTGAACTTCATATAAACTTCATTTTATATTAAATATTAATAATAATTCGTTGTCCAAATTTAATATTTGAGTGAGTATTTGGTGTGCGTACATTTAAATAAAGTAAAAATATTTCGTGAACATCTCGTGAACTTCGCGTGAACTTTTATTCATGTTCACGTTATGTTAACTTCATGTTCACGTTATGTTCACGAAAAATATTGGCATGAAATACTAAATTTTAGTGTTTGTAATGGTAAAATAAAGAAATAATAAGGGCAAAATATAGTAATATGAAAATAATATGAATTTAATATGAAGTTCACGTTACCTTCACGTGAAGTTCACAAAATGTTCACTTTATGTTCACGAGATGTTCACAAATGGTAAAATTTACAATTTTTGATGACATTATTAAATTTTTATAAATACAGAATTATTTTCCAGAAATTACGAACTCTCACGAAATTATTCTAATTTTCCAGCATTCTTTATTATCTGTGAGAATTCTATAAGCTCCTGAATGCTTTTACCTTTTTGAATTTTTTCATAAATTGAAGGTTTTAATCTTATAACTCTAAGAATTGGTTTCTCATCATCTCCTAAAGCTATATCTTCAACAAGCGGAGAAAGCACAGTGTTTATATAATTACTAACTGTATTTGGGTGTAAATTGGCTTTTTTTGCTATTTTTCTTATCCAAAGACCTTCAGGATATTTTAATAAAATATTCGCTATAAGAAGTGTTTTGTTTATGTCACAACCACTTGGTCGTCCTCTCTTCCTTGTACTCTTTGGAGCTTTTGCTTGTAATATATCTGTAGTCATAATTATACTTGACACGTGTATATTTAAATATCTTTTGGTAAATTTCTTCTAAAAATTCGACAATTTATAAATTATTTTAAATGATTTTATTTAATTGATTTTTACTTCGGATCTGTTTTATAGTTCTCTAATTTCTTATTAATCTTTATTTTTATTATATTTAAAACTTTTTCCTTATAATTTTAAAGTCATGAAAATCCTTGTTACTGGTGGTTGCGGATTTATAGGTTCCCATACTATAGATTTGTTAATTGAAAATGGCCATGATGTAATAGTAATTGATAAAGTGTTAAGAAAAGAGAATCTAAATCCCAAAGCAAAATATATTAAGTTAGATATAACTTCAAAGAAACTTAAATCAATAATAAAAAAAGAATCTCCAGAGATTTTGCTTCATCTTGCTGCAAGCATTAATATAAGAAATTCCTTGGAAAAACCTATCGAATTTGCAAAAAATAATATTATAGGCACTATAAATATATTAGACTCTTGCATCTCTTCGGATATAAAAAAAATCATATTCTCTTCTAGCGTTGCTGTCTATGGAGAGCCCAAATATCTTCCTGTTGATGAAAAGCACGAAATAATAATGCCAAATTCATTGGATTCTAAAGATTCTTCACTCAAACCAATAAATCCTTATGCAATATCAAAGATTGCAAGTGAATTTTATATACAGATGTTCAATCAGATCTATGGAATAGATTATGTCATATTAAGATATGCAAATGTTTATGGACCAAGGCAAAGCTTGAGTAGCGGAGCTGTAATACCTTCCTTTATAGAGAAGCTCCTTTCAGATCAGCAACCAATAATTTATGGCGATGGTAAACAAACTAGAGATTTTGTCTATGTAGAGGATGTTGCAAGAGCAAACATGCTTGCAATTAATTGGAAAAGGGGAATATACAATATAGGTAGCGGAAAAGAAACAAGCATTATTGATATATTACAAAAAATAAAAGCGATAACAAAGAAAAATATCGATGCAATATTCTTGGAGCAAAAAAACGAAATAAAAAGGATTTTTGTTTCTATAGAAAAAGCTAAAAAACTGGGATGGAAGCCGCTAATAGATATTGATGAAGGTATTAAAAGAACAATAGAATATTTTAATGCGAACAAAAATAAACAACTATAAAATGCTCATCTATTTAAATTGAAAATCTCTTATATATCCAGATTGAAAAATCTTATTGCATTCTCTCCGCAAACCTTCCAAACTTCATCAAAACTTATCTTCTTTATTTCTGCTATCTTATTTGCAACATCTTTTATAGATGTCGGATCATTTCTCTTTCCAAACCCAAACCAAGGAGAATCTGTCTCAAGCATTATTCTTTCTAATAGCATATCTCTTGCTATCTTCTTATGCTTTTTTGATCTTAGCACTATAGGACCAATTGATATAAACCAACCATTTTTAATAACATTTTTCAAAAAGCTATGCTCACCAAAAAGGTGTAGATGAACTTTACTTGCTCTCTTTTCTTCTAAAATTCTTATCGTTTCTTCCATTGCATCTCTTGAATGAACAACTAATGGCAAGTCAAGTTCTTTAGATAGATCTATAAAAGTTTTAAACATGTTTTTTTGTCTTTCTTGAAGCTCTTTATCTTTTACCCAATTAAAATCAAGCCCTACTTCGCCAATTGCAACAAAGAATTCTTTATTTCTTCTTATCTTTTCTATAAAGCTTTCAACATCCTTTTCACTAAACTCTCCTATGTATTCAGGATGTATTCCAACGCTTGCAAAAACAAATTTCTCATGCTTTTTAACCATCTCGATGGTTTTCTCTAAATCTTTCGGATGGGCACAGGATGTTATAATTGCTTTCAGCTCTTTCTTACAGCGCTCTATAACTTCATCCCTATCTTTTTCATAATCTTCTTGCTCCAAATGGCAGTGAACATCTATCATTAGATTAGCACCTTATAAAGTAAAAACTATAAAGAATATAAAATATAAATATTATTATGCCAAGTATTTTAGAATTCTTGTTTGAATTTTTATTGGCTTTTCTAGTATTCCTTTCTGAAACATTTTCATTCATCTCTCTCTGGGCAGGCAGATTTATATATTTGGCTTTTACTGCAAGCAAGATCTATGAAATAATTATCATTTCTATTATAGTTGGAATCGTTTTGTATGTTCTACTAAAAATTGGAATAGGAACTGCAAAAACAATATTTATAATTATCTTGATACTTCTTTTATTACTCGCGATAATAGTTATTATTTAAAGATTAGAAACTTGAGCTCTGTTATCACTTCTTCTCCTCTATCAAAACAGCATTCACAATTCCATTTTGCCCTGGCCTTGAAGTTACTCTTGCTTTTCCAAGCTCTGTTTCAATTATACATCCTTTTGTAATAATATTCTGTCTTGCTAGATAAGGATTTGCCGGATTGCTAACAACGCTTAATATCTTTGCTTTCTTAGTTTCATTTCCAATAGAAACATTTGCATACATGTCAGAAAGAAGTATAAGCTTTTCATTACCACCTCGAGCTCTCTTCTTTTTTATTTTTCTTTCTCCTATCTTTGCAGGAATAAAATCTCTTCCTCTATCCCTACGCTTCTTTTTTCTATTTGGTTTTAGTAATCCTCCTGTTAGTTTTCTTCTCGATCTAAGATGCCATTGAGTCATGAAACCACGAGTAAAATTAATATTAACTTAAATAAATTGCAAATAAATTAAAAGATTATCTCTTTGGTAAATTTTTTATTTTTCCGAATCTTAAAATACCTACATCTTTATCTATTCCTATAGCCTCAAAATCATCTATTTTATCTTTTATTTTTTCAAGAAATGGGGATAAAAATTCTTCTACAATATTTACTTCTGTTCCATAACTTAGCGAGGAAAATGCTGGCAAGATTATAACATTTTTTTCTTTCACTTTTCCTATTAAAAAACATTTAACTATCTCTTTTCCTCCTATTTCATCGAATAATGCTATTGCAGGGTGCTCGTGTGCAATTATTATATTCTCTGCAGAAATTGATTTCAAATCTATATCTTTATGTCCATGAGAAAAGAAGTAATTTCCGATGCATAGATCATCATAAAGTTCTACTTTCAATTTTTTAGTTAGATAAAAAATAAAATTGTCGTGATTCCCTTTTATCAAAATCACTTGCTTGAAATTAGCCTTTAAAAAATTCAGAAAATCTCTTACTTCTTTAAATTCATGATAAGTAGTTTCACTAAACTCATGTTTTATATCTCCAAGCAAGATTATTTTCTCGTTCTTTTTCTCTTTTATTATTTTATTCATAATCTCCATTTCTTCTTCGAATTGTATCTTTGGTATAAAAACACCTTGCTCTGCTGCTATACCCTCGAAGCCGAGATGTAAATCTCCTATAACGATTGCATTCAAACTCTTTATATAAATTGCTGGCAGATTATCTACAATCTCTACATCATCTAAAATCTTCATATAACATCATATTTTATCTAAAATGCGTGAGAACCTTTAAAGTTCATAGCAGATGTTATTTCTAAGAGCAATACAATTTATTACCTTAATAATTATTCAGATTTTGCGGTAATTATTTAAAAGTAAAAATAATAGACAGTTCAAAAATAATAGATAATCTCATAACCCATTTAATTACCCTTAAAAATCAAAACCAATCCTCTTCATAACATTTTCATAAAGCTCTAACAAACGCTTTTTTCTGTCCTTCATTGTTATTATATCAGCTTCTCCAAGAACAATTAAACTATGAGCAAATGGTGATACTAAACTAGTTTCTATAATGTCATATTTTATTTTCTTTGATTTGATTAGAGAAATTATCTCTTTAGTTCTCTTCAAATCCATTATATCATTAAGAATCTCCCTATAAGTCTCTTTTATTACTGGGAATTCTTTATCTATCTTCTCGCAAACTCTGAGTAAAGTTTCAGAATTTCTTTGCTGTTTAGCTACACTTATCTTATATCCCTTATAGTTTCTCAATACCAAAAAACTTCTAGAAGCACAATGTCTAAACTTTCTTTTCATAAGCTCTGTTCTTCTTATATTCTCTTTTAAAAATTCTTCAATATTACAACTAATTAATCTTGAGATAACCTTTTCAATATCTACCTCTTTTTCTTTTGGCAATATTATCGCAAAACCATTATCTGATATTATAGCTCCTACATTTGCATTTATCATATCGCTTATTATTATTGCTATTATTCTTGATAGTGCATCATTAATTCTTCTTCCATAAAGAGAATGAAAAACTATGTATTTTCTTCTTTCCAAATCATAAGTTTTTTCTATCAAAATATTTTTAGAAGGAATGCGCTTACAATAAAGCCATTGCTCTAAAAAGTAATGATATATAATGTTTGCGGAATTTTCATCTATAGAATAGTTTCTCGAAAGCCATGATATTATCTTATCTTTCTTTTCATTTCTCTTTAAGAAACTTTTCATTCTTTCTCTAAATTTTTGAATCTCTAATGCTAAATCAAAGTTTAATGGCAATAACTCTGAAAACCAATTAGGAATTGTTGGGTTCGTCTCCTTAGGCAATGGTTCTACATAGCATCTCATACCTCTAGAGTAGAGAAACATATATGGCTTTCCGCCAAGTAAAAAGATATCACCTTTTCTCAATCTTTCCAAAAAATCTTCTTCTATATCACCAATATATTTTCCCTCTCTAGAATAAACATCTATGCTAACCTCATCTGGTATTGCTCCTAGATTAAGAAAATAAATAATTCTTGCGTACTTTCCTCTTCTTCCAAAAACTTCATCTTTATCATCAAACCAAATCTTACCATATACAGAACGATCTTCTAGAGAAGCGTAATGACCTGCTAAATAGTGAAGCAATTTTATAAAATCATTTTTATCTAAATCATGATAACAATAACTTCTTCTTATAACCTTCAACGCTTCATCAACTTTCCATTTCTTTTCTAATGCCATTCCAACAATATGCTGAGAAAGTATATCCAAAGGATTTTTAATAATTTCGAACTTATCTAAAAATCTTTCTTTTACGCATCTTAACATTACACTACATTCTATAAGATCATCGCGATCCAAAACTATAATTCTTCCTTTTGCAACATCTTTAAAACCATGACCACTTCTTCCAATCCTTTGCACAGCTCTTGTAACACTTTTTGGAGAGCCGATCTGAACAACCAAATCTATGTAACCAATATCTATGCCAAGTTCTAATGAAGTTGATGAGATTACTGCTTTTAACTTTCCATTCTTTAATCGATCTTCAACATCTAAACGAATATCCCTTGATAAAGAGCCGTGATGAGCAGCTATCTCGCTATCCCTATAACCAAATTTTTCTTTTAATGCATGCACAACTCGCTCAGTTGCAGATCTTGTATTAGTAAAAACTAAAGTAGTAGTGTGCGACTTTATTAACTCATCTAACTTTTTATATAAAGCATTGTTGCATTCTTCTGCACTAGCCTTAAATGAGGCTGGAAAAATTACAGCAACGTCCATCTTCTTTTTCCATGTGACATCAACAATAAAACATTTTCTTAATCTTCCTTTGTCATCATATCCTACTAAGAATTTTGCAGCCTCTTCTAATGGATGCAATGTAGCACCGAGCCCTATTCTTATTGGCTCTTTCTTCATCTTTTCTACTAATCTTTCTAGTGCTAAGCTTAGCAAAACTCCTCGCTTATTGTTTGCAAGTTCATGAATCTCATCAACAATTATCCATCTTACATTGTCCAAGTGTTCTGAAAATTTTGGAGAATTTAAAATTATTGCTAAAGATTCTGGAGTGGTTATTAATATATGAGGTCTTTTTCTAAGCATCTCTTGCTTTTTATGTGGTTTTATATCTCCGCTTCTTACATTAACCCTTATCTCAGGAATTTCTATGCCTTTGCTCTTTGCAAGCGTTGTTATCTCTCTTATAGGCGTAAGCAAATTTTTTTGAATATCGTTCAGCAAAGCCTTTAGAGGACTTACATAGATAGCGTAAATGCTATTCTCTAATCTTCCTTTCTTTGCTAATATAAACAATTCCGATATTATCGTCAAAAATCCTGAAAGTGTCTTACCAGTACCTGTTGGAGATGCTATTAGAACATTTTTTCCTTCATGAATTAACTTGAAAGAATATTGCTGCGGTGGTGTTAACTCTTCAAACTTATTTTCAAACCATTCTCTTACAATGCTATCTAAACAAGACAAGCTCTCTTCTCTACTAAATGGTTTTTTTATGAATTTTATTGACATAGTGCAACAAAAAATAAGGAAAGTTAAATTTAATGAAAAATATGGTTTTAAATATCTTTAAAAACATTTAAATATGCAAATATTAAATTAAAAGAAGAAATTTTGTTGTTTTGGTTTTTGAGAAGGTGAATTGATTTGGAAAGACCAATTGACGTTTTGAACAACGCAAAAGGCAAGCGAGTCTTAGTGAAATTGAAAAACGGAATTGAAATCTCAGGAATTTTGCAAGCAATGGATTTGCACTTAAACATGTGGTTGAACGATGCAGAGCAAATCACAAACAAAGAAAAGACAACACTTGGAACAGTGCTCGTAAGAGGAGACAATATACTATATGCATCACCAGAGTAAAAAACAAAAATTTAATTAAAAAATTCATTCAAAAGAGAAGCGGGTTTTTTAATTAGTTTAAAATAGAGATAAGGAGATTTATATGAAAGGTACGCCATCATTTGGAAAGCATAACAAAGTAATTCATATAAGATGTAGAAGATGCGGAAATCACTCTTATAACATAAAAAAGAGTTTTTGTGCAAAATGTGGCTTTGGAAAAAGCAGCAAAATAAGAAAATATAGCTGGAAATGGAAGAAGGCAAACAAAAAAGAGAGAATAAAATAAAAATATAAACAGAAAAAAATTCTTATATCTTTTACGAACTCTATATCTTTATGGGTCCGTAGCTCAGCTTGGTAGAGCAACTGGCTCTTAACCAGTAGGTCGCGGGTTCGAATCTTTATTGAGAAAATCCCGTCGGGCCCATCATATTTAACAATTGTGTTGTTATGGAAGAATCTATTTTGTTAAACTTGGTATTAAAAGAGATTGAAAAGATTAAGGAAAAAATAAAAAACAAAAAGATATTGTTGCAATTGCCTGAAGGATTAAAGTATAGTGCGCTAAAAATTATTGACGCTCTAAAGGATAATGGTTGCGAAGTAATATTTTCCGGAGAACCTTGCTATGGCGCCTGCGATATTAGAGATTACGAAGCCAACTTGTTAGGATGCGATATTATATTACATATTGGACATAAAGAGTTTTACAAAAAAATAGAAACAAAAGTTCCAGTAATTTATATTCCAATAGATTTGAAGATTGGATACGATACAAACGAGCTAAGAAATATAAAGGAAAAAAGAGTTGGAATTGTTTCTACTGTGCAACATATAAAAATGATAGAAAATGTTGCTAAAGATCTTGAAAAAATCGGAAAAAAAGTAGTAATAGGTGGAGAAATACTTGGATGTAATATTGAAAAAGCGAAAAAAATAAATGAGGAAATCGATTGCTTTTTATTTGTTGGTTCTGGAAAATTTCACTCAATTAGCTTACTAAGCTTTAGAAAACCTGTATATATTTTAGATTTAGAGAGGAATAAAGTATATAGGCTAGAAGATGATTTAAAGTTTGAAAGAAAACTTATATTAAAATTTGAAAAGTTTGAAAAAGCTAATACCATTGGCATTCTTCTAAGCTCAAAGCCCGGACAGTTTTATAGAGATCATAAGTTTTTGAATGAAATAAAAAAGAGAATTGAAAAACAAGGAAAGAAAGTTTATATTATAATCTTTGATAGAATAACACAAGAAAATCTAGAAGGATTAAAAATAGATTTTTTCATAAATACTGCATGCCCTAGAATATGTGAAGATTACTTTAAAAAACCAATGATAAATATTAGCGATTTTTTAGCTTTTGAATCTATTAAAAATAAATTATAATAAAAGTTTGTAAAAAGCTTTATAAGATTTTAGTTTATATCAATTTTCATAACAAAATTAAAAAATAGTAAATAATTTTTCACTGAGTGATCTAAATGATAGAAATAAAAAAAATAGATGAAAACAATGTGATAATAGAAAGTGATGATCTAACAACACTAACACTTCTTAATGAATATCTTTGGAATGTATCGGGTGTGGAATTTTGTGGATTGGAGAGGGAGCATCCTTTTCTTAAAAATCCTAAATTAGTTTTAAGAGCAAAAGATGCAAAGGAAGCAATAGAAAAAGCAAAAGAGAGGATTATTGATGATTTGGAAAAGATGAAGAAAAAGATCTCTAAATTATAAGATTGAAGAGAAGATTTAAAGATAGAAATTTAAATTGTTTGAATATGTTTCAAAATTTTTTGAATGTGTTTTTAATTTAAAGATTCTTTTATAACTTTTATAACTTCTTCAACAATTTCTTCCTTTCCCCTATTTACATGAATCTCTACAAACCTTACATTTTTATCTTTTTTATAATATTCTATTAGAGGTTTTGTCTCTTTTTCATATTCCATTAATCTTTTCTTAACAACATCTTCCCTCTCATCTTCCCTTTGATAAAGTTCTCCTCCACATTTATCGCACTTATTTGCAACCTTAGGAAGCAATGGAGGCATTCTATAAGTCATTCCATTTATAACTTCATTTATATCAGCAATATTATATACTTCGCCACATCTCTTACAAGTTCTCCTTCCGGTTATTCTCGCAATTAAAATTTTTTCTGGAGCAAATAAATTAATTACTAGATCTACTCTCATCATGTTCTTTAAAGCCTCTGCTTGGCTTATCTTTCTTGGATATCCATCAAATATTACACCATTTTTATCTTCAATTCCTTTCAAACTTTCTTTTACAAGATAATTTATTATTTCATCGCTTAGAAGCTTTCCTTGAGAAACCTCTTCCTTTACTTTCAATCCTATCTCACTTTTCTTTTCTATCTCATCTCTTATCATTTTTCCTGTTTCTATGTGCAAAAGATTAAGACTTTCTGCGATAGTTTTTGCTAAAGTTCCTTTTCCAGAACCAGGAGGGCCTAACAAAACTATTGCACATTTACTCTTACTTATTTCGAATCTCTTATTATTTGTTTCATTTTCTTTAACAGCGTTTTGTATTAAATTTTCTATATCCTTCATAACAACCTCATAATCTCTACTAGAATCTATCTTTTTCACCAATCCTAAAGATGAGTAATATTCTAAAATTGGTTTCACTTGTTTATGATGCTCTTCTAATCTTTTCTTAACAATATCTTCTCTATCATCCTCTCTTTGATAAAGTTCTCCTCCACATTTATCGCACTTATTTGCAACCTTAGGTGGCATAAATTTTATATTACAAACCCAACCACAGCTTTTACAAGTTCTTCTATTCACTATTCTTTCTATGCTAAGCTCATCGGGCAAAACTAAGCTTATAACCAAATCTATTTTTTTGTTTATTCTTTTCAGAATTTCATTAAGCAAGTGTATTTGTTTTTCTGTTCTTGGATAGCCATCTAAAATAAAAGGCGCCTTTACCTCTTTAAGCTTTTTTTCCAAAAGATCTGTAACAATTTTGTCTGGAACTAAAACTCCTGAACTTACAAGATTTGCAACCCTTTTTCCTATCTCACTACTTTTTTTAATCTCTTCTCTTAGTAAATCTCCTGTGCTTATGTGAACATAACCAAACCTCTTACAAAGTCCTTGTGCATAAGCGCCTTTCCCACTACCTTGCTGGCCTATTATTATAATATTCGGTAATCTTTCAATAGTATTATCATCCTCCTTTAATTTTTCGATCTCTTTCAATATTTCTTTATGAACTTCTTCTTTAGATTTCTCCCCATCTATAATAATCCACTTACTTGCAAATACATTTTTTCTTGCTAAATCTTCGTATCTCTCAATAACCTTTCTTTGCCATTCCAAATCTCTTTCCCATCTATCTACATTTTTATTCTTTTCTATCATTTTTCTCTTCAAACTTGTTTCTGGGGAAATTTTTAGAAATATTGCCAAATCTGGCTTAGGCAATTCAAAAATCTCTGCAAACTTTAATGCATTCTCTAAAGAAAAGCCCTGAAGTCCTTGATAAACAATTGTAGATAAGAAATATCTATCTATGAAAACGTCTCTACCTTCTTCTATAGCTCTCTTTATAGCGTTTTTGTCTTTTACCATATCGCCTGCAAACAACAAGAATTGCATATCTACGCTTAGCTCTATATCTTCATGCAAGAAACGATGTATCATCTTTCCTATTTCATTATTGTAGTCTGGATATCTTAGAAATAAAGCATTTGGAAATTTTTCTCTCAATAAATTTATTTGAGTTTCTCCGCCTGCCCCATCGCATCCTTCTATTGCAACTATCTTTCCTTTTTTCATCAAATTCTTAGTGTGTGAGAATATTTTTATTTTTTATTTTTTGTGTTTTATCACTAAAAATCTCAATAGCTTAACTTAAATCTAAGAAATCCTCCTATACCTCCTAGTTCTTTAAATTGTTTTCCTTCTCTCGTATCTTCTGAAACAATTACAAGCTCTGTATTATAATTTTTACATTCATTTTCTATTTCTTCACTTTCCAAACTTTCTGAAATTATCAAAGTTTTTAATGCTCCTATCCTTAAAGCTTTCATAGTTTCTTCTTTTCCATAGGTTACTAATTCTCCTTTTTCTAATTGTCTGAAGAAATCGTTGAGAATCTTTTTTTCTTTCATCACAGAAGCTTCCGCCAAAATATCCTTCGCTCTCTCTATTGTTTCTTCTAACCCATATTCTCCCGTATAACCCGTATCCACTATCCCTAATATCTTTTTTCTTATATCACTTTTTATATAATCTCCTTTTGTAAACTCTTCTTTTATGGGACCAGGACCACTTATTATAATTCCTATAAGATTTTTTTCATTAGAAAAAATGTTACTAGCTAACTCTCCTACGTTTTTTAACCAATCGTTTTTCAAGCCTTCTCTTACTCTTGCAAACCTTGCGCTACTTTGACCTCCAGCCCTTGTTTTTCCTGGAACTATAGATTCTAGATGAGTAACTATATCTATTCTCTTTCCACGAAGAAAGGCTATATCTGCTTCGCTTTTATCAAGACATATTAAACCATAAATCTCTTCATCTTTTATCATTTCTTCTAATGGTTCTAATCTAAACACTTGATCACACCAGTATAATTTTACATTTAAAGGTTCTGGTGGCTCCAGTGTCCACATCTTTATGTCACTAACTCCTTCTTCCTGAGAAACATTGCCACAAAATATTGCAAGTCCATTTGTAGGTGTCTTATTATAAAATTGTAGGTGTCTTACTATTTTGTCAAGAGCTGCTACTACATTCTTTCTTACTTGCTTAGATTTTATGTTTTCTGCTGTTCCTTGCTCTGAACGAAGTTGATTTATTATTTCATTTAATGGATATCCTGCAGGAATGTAAACACTGACGAGCTCTGTATGTCTACCTTTGATTGAACTTAGCTCTTTTATAATTTTTTTTAATAAATATTTTTTTGATTCTGAAAACATATAATTCACCATTATTTATCAAAATATTATTTTAGTAAAATATTGTGAAATTTAAAATAATGCAAAATTAGTTAAAAACCAAAAAATCTTTTCTTTTTATAAATTCTTTTTCTAATTCTTGTTTTAAATAGTAATTTTATAAGAAGTGGTGAAATCATATTTATCAAAATGTAAGAAGCTACAAAAAGAGAATAAATGCTTTGAGTAAATACATTTGCTTTTGTTGCAATACTAAGAACAATAAGACCATAAGCAGACATTGGAATAAAACCAGAAGTTATTTTTATACTTTCCTCTGTACTAAATTTGAATATCTTTAGCGGAATTAAAAACATAAAAAATCTTAGCAAAAATATTGAGAGAACCAAAGTTGCAAATGAATTAAAATCTACTAAAAGATTTGCTCCAAAACCAAGAGAAGCAAAAAATATCGGAATAAAAAAGCTTTCGCCAAGTTCTTTGAGTTTATTTCCTATTATCGCTGATTGTGATGTTTTACTAACTAAAATCCCTATAAGCATAACACCGACAAAGCTTGTAAGCCCAAGTTTTTCTGTAAAAGCTCCAGCCAATAAAGCAATAAGAATAGTTGACGCTAATAATATTTCTTCTAATTTAATTTTTTGAATAAAATAAAATATCGAATTTATTATTTTTGTTCCTATTCTACTAGAAACAACAAATACACCTATAAGAATAAATGTTAATTTAATAGCTAAATCAAAATCTATTTTCTTAGTGTAAATTGTAGAAATTGCAAGGGAAACTAATATTATTTCAACCATGCTATTTATTATTTGCAACCCTAACACGATTTGCCCTTCTTTTGAGTTCAAAGCATCTATAGCTAGCAAAGATCTTAAAGCTATAGCTGTGCTAGAGCCTATTATACATGCTAAAAATATTACAGCTAAGATGAGATCCATTTTTAATAAATGAAATACTAACAAAAGTATAACTAGACCAATTGATGCAGAAGCTATTTGAACTAAAGAAAATTTTTCAATAGATTTCTCTAAAAAAGAAAAATCTATAGTAAGCATAGTTAGAAGAATAGAAAACGTTATTCCTAGTTCTATCAAAATGCTTATTGCTTGAGAATTTGCAATCTCAGGAATTAACATAAAAAGAATAACTCCCGCTAGTATTTCTCCTATAGAGCTTGGGAGCTTTAACTTTGCAAATAAGCTACCAATACTTTTGGCAAAGAGTAAAATTATTGCAACATTCCAAATTCCTGAAATCATTGTACCACTTCATTTTACTTACTATTTAAGCAAAAACAAATTATTCACAAATATTTATTTATATTTAATCT
>JAHLMP010000001.1:154106-156082 GCA_018920315.1 Candidatus Aenigmatarchaeota archaeon
AAATATTTTTTTCAATACTGTTCTAACTCTTAAAATTCCTATCGGTTTTTCATCTTCTATTACAACTAAACGATCTATTTCATTATTACTCATTATGTTAATCGCGTTCTCTATAGTTTCTGATGGTTTTATTGTAATTACCTTAGTACTCATTATTTCCTCAACTTTTCTATTTTTATCCTCTTCTGTTATTTCTTCTTTCCATATAAAACCTATAGGAGGAGAGCCTCTCTTTATTAATTTTATTATATCGCTTTCAAAGAGACATCCTACAAGCTTTCCATCTTTATCTACTACCGGCAGTATTCCTGTTTTTCCTTTTTCCATCATATTTATAGCTTCCTTTATTGTTCTATCTTTGGGAATTACCTCACTCTTTTCAACAAATTTTTCAACTAATATTTCATTTAGTTTCATAAGCATCATGGATAAATTCTATTTATTGTTCTTGGGAATGGTATAGCTTCTCTTATATGTTTCAATCTACAAATCCACATAACTACGCGCTCTATACCTAAACCAAAACCAGAGTGTGGAACGCTTCCATATCTTCTTAGATCTAAATACCATTCATAATTTTTTCTTGGAAGATTAAACTCTTCTATTCTTTTTTCCAAAAGCTTTAAATCATGAATTCTCTGGCTTCCTCCTATTATTTCTCCATATCCTTCTGAGGCTAATAAATCTGCACAGAGAGCAAGTTCTGGATTTTCTGGATCGGGTTGCATGTAAAATGCTTTTATTTTTGCTGGGTAATGAGTAACGAATACAGGTTTTTCAAACATAAGAGATAAAGCTCTCTCATGTGGAGCTCCAAGATCATCTCCAAATTCTATATCAAAACCTTTTTCTTTAAGTATTTCAATTGCTTTCGTATAAGTTATTCTCTCAAATGGGCTCTCTACTTTTTTCAAAGGTTCTAAATCTCTTTTTAGAATTTCCAATTCTCTTTTTCTATTTTCAAGAATCCTTTTTACTATATATATTACCATCTCTTCTTGAATTTTTAAATTCTCTTCAAACTCAACAAATGCCATCTCTGGTTCTATCATCCAGAATTCTGTTAGATGTCTTCTAGTTTTCGACTTCTCTGCTCTAAATGTTGGACCAAAACAGTAAACTTTTCCTAAAGCTAAGGCTGCTGCTTCGGCATAGAGTTGACCACTTTGACTTAAATATGCCTTTTTTTCAAAGTAATCTGTCTCGAACAATGTTGAAGTACCTTCACAAGCACTAGGCGTAAGTATTGGAGAATCTACTAAAATAAAGCCATGCTCATCCATAAAATCTCTACATGCTTTTATAACTTCTGCTCTAACTCTAAGTATAGCACTCTGCCTTGGACTTCTTATCCATAAATGTCTGAAATCCAAAAGAAATTCTATTCCATGAGATTTCTTTGATATTGGAAATTGCTCTGCTAGATGATAAACATGAAAATCCTTTCCTATTATCTCATAACCACCAATAGCTCTCTTATCCTTTCTTACTAAACCAAAAATAGAAAGAGATGATTCTCTTGTTAATTTTTCTATAATTTCAAATTTTTCACTCCCTATATCGTTCTTTTTAATTGTTGCTTGGATTATACCACTTCCATCTCTTATAACAAGGAATGCTATGCCTCCGATTGATCTTTTGTTGTAAAGCCATCCTCTTATCTCGACCTCCTCATTTTCATATTTTCCTTCGATAATATCACTAATAAGAACTACTTTGTTTTTCTCTGTCTTCATCTTTCTCACTTTACTTCAAAATTTAGTATTGAATTTTTAATTAAATTTGTATTTGACTGCATTTATCTTTTAACTCTTGTATTTATTTTACGCTTTAATAAATCTATTTATAAAAAATATTTTAAGTAAAATTAAATTGAGAGATAATCGGTAGATAGCATGAAAATTTATAGAGAAGAAATTGAGATAGCAACTCGTGAAGGAATAGATATTTTAGATATAACAAAAGATATAGAGCTC
>JAHLMP010000001.1:156346-166801 GCA_018920315.1 Candidatus Aenigmatarchaeota archaeon
GTAGAATTTGACACTCATCCAAGAAAGAGAAAAATTGTAGTATCAATTCTTGGAGGCGAAGAAGATTTTGTTAGATTTGAATAATTGAAACTTGATAATTAGTCTAGCTACAATTCTAGGTTCATAAGCCTTCTAGTAAAAATAGTGAAAACTATTGAGAATATTATATAAAATAACAACCATCCATAAGAGTTTCCTATATAAGGTAATGAAATTGGAAGATAGAACTCTTTTCCATTACAAATAGATTTTAGAAAAAACAAAATCAATAGAGCCGGAAATAAAGAGATAATCATTGGTTTAAATGTCATTCTTGTAAATTCTGAATTGAGCTTCATTATTTCTTGCAATATTTTGTTAAATTCCTCCTTATCGTTGCTCTTTTGCTTTTCTTTTGCCTTTTCAGATAAAATTTTTATATTCGTCTTTATCGCTCTAGCCTTATTCTGATCTATAGTAAATTTATATATTAATGTTGTTATCAAGCTTGTAAGAAAAGATAAAAGAAAGATTATAATTATCGCGTACCTCTCCACTAAACTTTCTATTATAATAGAAGATTGCTCCATCATAAAATCACTAATAAGGAACTGGCTTTATTTTAAGCAAATATGCTATTGCATTTGAAGTATAATGAATTATTGGAGTTGTAATCACAAGTATTAAAATTGTTATCCACTCTAATTTTACTAAAAAAGAGGAAAGAAGTAAAGCTACGAGGAGAAAATCTAGCTGATCTAATAATGGTGCTGGATCCCCTCTTTTTATTCCAAATCTTCTTTTTATAAAAGAGCCTAACATATCGCCAACCAAAGCACCTAAAACTAAACATAAGCCAAGAATAAAAGTAATTTCAATAAAGCCATAATCTTTAATAAAACTTAGTTGGGATTGAACAAAAATTTGAACTAAAGCAATAAATAATCCAAAAGCTAGTCCTCCCAAAGTACCTTCTATTGTTTTCCCATCACCGAGGATTCTTTCTTTTCCAAGATTTTTTCCAAAATCTATTGGTTTTTTCCCTTTCATCAAAGGAGGAAATGCATTTGCTCCATAAGCGGGAAGAATAAACCAAAATGCCTTTGCTATTTCTATTAATAATTCCATACATATCTCCTTTTAATTCATTAATTAGCTCAAAGCTTTAATAAATTTCATATTTTTGCCAAAGCTTATTATTGTTAAGTTTGTAAAAATAAATTTAAATTGGTTTTAGATTACAAACTTAATATACAAGGCTATTTATATGCCGGGATGGCGGAGCCAATGTCTCAAGGTATGATCAAGATCTTGCAAATAAAATCGCAAGATTTTGAAATGAATGCTAAACATCTCCAAAGGTCCAACTTCGCGGGCCAAACGCGCTAGCCTTGAGAGCTAGTGAGCTCTAAGCTCGCGCAGGTTCAAATCCTGCTCCCGGCGCTATTTTTGAAATTTATTTTAGATTATTTCTTTATTCTATGTTGTGAGCAAAGTTATAGAAAAAAATCTTAATGGAAAGAAGACTATCAAGGAATTTTCTGTGAATAAAAGTAATTCTATAAAATCGATTTAAATTTCATTTAGCAAATAAAAAATATGAAATTCTATCATAAATGTAAGATAAAAGATTTCATAACTCAAAATTGGAAAGATTTAGTTCTTGTGTTTATTACTCCTATGATACTTTTCCTACTTTTTCTTTTACCTTTAGACATAAAGGAAATGTTGGTGTTAAATAGAGATTATCCAAAAATTTATACTATATTCACGGCAAATTTTATACACGAGGGATTCGACCACCTTAAATATAACATCATTAACTATATTTTGTCAATTTTTTTATTATACTTCTCGGTTTCAAAAATAAATAAAAAATATATTTTCGGCAGGTTGCTCTTAGTCAATTTAACTTTAGTACCTATTTCTATATCTTTGATATGGATGTCTGTAAACAAGTTTATTTGGACTGGCGTTGAAAAAACTTTAGGATTTTCTGGAATAGTTTCTTCAATAAATGGAGCTGTTGTTTATTCTTATATCATATTTCTGAATGAAAGAGTAAAGATCAATAAACTATATGCGACTCTCTCATCTATATCTTTTAGCATGTTTATTCTTATTTTAATCTATTTCGAATTTTATACAAGAATGCTAATAGGACTGATTATTTCTGCCATTGTAGTTTTTATAATGGCGGAGAAAACATTAAAGACTATTGACAAAAAAACAGAAATGAAATTAATTAAAAATTCCAAAAGTTCGATAAAAGTTAGGTTATATTTACCAATACTTTATGTTATAGTAATATTTTTTTCCTTTCAATTATTTCCGAAGAATTTTGCTCAAGGAAATGTGTTAACAAACTTCTTTATACATTACCTTGGCTTTATAATTGGCATTGCAACATTTTTTGTGTTAAATGAAAAGTATAAATAGAATGTGAAGGTATAAATGGCTGTTTTTAAATTTTAAAAATTATCAAAAATATATCTCAGAAAAGGTGTTATAATGAAAACAGTAGAAGTGCTAGTTGAAGGAGGTAAAGCAACGGCAGCTCCACCAATTGGACCTAGCTTAGCTCCTTTAGGTGTTAATGTAGCTAAGGTTGTTGAAGAAATAAATAAAAAAACAAAAAGTTTTGAAGGGTTGCAAGTACCTGTAAAAATACACGTGGATGAAAAAACAAAAGAATTTACAATCGAAGTAGGTAGCCCACCTGTTTCTCAATTAATAAAAAGAGAGCTTGGATTAGAAAAGTTGGCTGGGTTGCCCAAAGGTGAGAGCGGAAGACCAGCAGATAAGGTTGGAAATCTAACAATAGATCAAGTAATAAAGATAGCTAAAGGAAAAGAAAATATTTTCGGTAGCTTGAAATCTAAGGTAAAACAGATCTTAGGTACTTGTCTCTCTTGTGGTGTAACTATAGATGGAAAGGATCCAAGAGAAGTTATAAAAGAAATAAATGAAGGAAAATATGATGAAAAATTAAAAGAGTAGTAGAAAATTAAGAGGTTATGATTTTTAGATGTGAAGAAAAATGAATGAATGCGAAAATTTGAATATAATCCAAAAATTTATCTCTGAGAATAAAATAACTCCGAAGGATTGCATATATCATACTAATCGTCCTGTAAAAAATGATAAAGGAAAATATACTGGAGCTATTAGAATTCTTGTCCTAAAAAAAGATAATATAGCAAGATGCGAATATATCTGCCCAGAATGCAAATTTCATGGCTATCAAGAAACTTCTTGGAAAAGACCTTTTTCAATAAAATGTGAAAAATGTGGCTATTTGATAAGAGTTCCTAGAATGAGAGATGAAATAAAAAGAGATAAGTATACTCAATAAATTTTATTCTCGAATTATTTAATAGATCATAGGAAAATTATATTTATGAGAAATATTTTCATAAATTTTTTTCTTCTTGCTTTTATTATAGCTCTCTTTTCAAACTTTAGTTATGCTGAACTATCAGATCAAGAGATAGAAATAGAAGTTAATGTATCAGAAAATTACTCTACATATCTTATAAAATGGAAAGTTTATGTTGATGTAAACTACTATTATCCTGCTGGCTCAGAGTTTAAAATATCTTTGCCTAAGGATTATGAGATTATAAGCGTTAAAGATGATTTTGAAGATGTCGAATTCAAAATCTCTAATTCGAGTTTAATTGTTTATAATAGAAGGAATGTGTACCATGGAGATAACTATAGATTCTATATTACTATAAAGCAAAATTATAATCCGATATATTATAACAATAGTTTTTACTTTAAATCTTTCTACTCTTCTATACCAATGAAAATTAATTTACCAGAGTGGACCACCAATATTAAAATTTTAAGTGGAAAAAACTATACGATAAAATCAAATTCTATCTTTACAAGTTATCCAATTTTTATTTCTTTTAGTGGAAAAGATATCGAAGAGGAAGAAATAAAATTAAAACTTGAAAATATTAACATTGAGATTCCAAAGCAATATGGCGAGAAATTACTTCCAATTTTAGAAAGAATTGAAAAGAATTATTGGAGTAAATTTGAAGAAATATTTTCAAGAGATGGAGAAAAAATTAATTTTAATTTAGTAAAAAATGAAAAAGAGGATTGGATCTGTTACTACCATAAAAATTCTATATATTGCAGCGTTGAGATTTTATTTTATGACGAAGATTATCTAACTAAGACAATACTTCATGAGGTAACACATCATTTCATATCACATACCCTTGGAAATGGTTTAGCACCTTGGCTTGAAGAAGGTATTGCAGAAAAAATTGCTCGCGAGTTTTATAACTTTACAAAAGACGAGATGGATAAAAATAAGATTATAAAAGAGTGTTTCAGTGTTTTAACCCATGAGTTTTGGAGTTCTTGGGCATGTGAAAAATTTAATAATTGCAATATAACTTATTATTCCGATAATTCCTGCATCTCGGATTATGGCCTACATAATTTAAGGTATATCTTCAGTTTAGATATTGTAAATAAAACTCTTGATCTTGAAGATATTAAAGAGATTTCAAAATTCTTTCACGAGCACAACATTTCTATCTCTGCTTCTTCTGAAAATAAAGACTCTATAGCTGTATTTTTAATCTATTTATTCGGAAAAGATTATGAAGAAATAAAAAATTATAAAATAAACTTTGATAATTTCAGCAAAGTAAAAGAGATGTGTGATCTTTATAATAATACCATGGAAAAAATAAAAAGTTATTCTGAAAAATTGCCGTCCAATATATTTAGAGATTTAAATTACGTATTAGAAAATTCATTAAATATTATTTTCAATGGTTATTTTGATGATGCAGAGATAGAAATAAATGAAGCTATAAAGAGGGTGGAAAGCGTAAAAATAACGGCTGAAAAAGTAAAGGAAGATATAGGAAATATTGAGAAATCATTAAGATCTTGTTATTATTCTACTGCATACCCACTTATTTTAATAGCGAATCAAAGTTATAATGAAGGGGAATTAAATAAATCGATTGAATATATAAACGAAGCTTTGAAAGAGAAAGAAATAATGGACGAAAGAATTAATAATATTAAAGCAAAGATAGAGAATTTAAAATATTCCTTCTTAAATATGATCTTTTCAGATAGAATAAAAATGATAGAAAATGATTTTAAAAATTGTAAGATAGAAAGGGCTGAAACTGGCATAGAAGAAATCGAAAAGAAATTTGAAATAATAATATTATCAATAATAATCTCTGTTTTTTCTACATTATTAATCTTATTTTATTTTGTTTTTAGAATTAAATCTAAATTTAAATCTTTTAATAAATAATAAAAATTATTATGTTAAAAACTCTTGATTTTTTTGATCTTAAAAATAAAGCTATTCTTCTTAGAGTAGATATAAATTCTCCTATAATAAATGGAAATGTTGTAATGAACGATAGAATAAAAGAGCATGCGAAAACAATAAAAGAGCTTCTTAGAAAGAAAGCAAAAGTTACAATATTAGCACATCAGGGAAGAAAGGGTGAAGAAGACTATATGGAAAGCTTAGAGCAGCATGCAAAACTATTATCAAGAGTTGTAGGAAAAAAGATTATATATGTTAATGATATTTATGGTGCTGTGGAAAGAATAAAATCACTAAAACCTGGAGAAGCATTACTATTAAAAAACGTTAGATCTTTGGATGAAGAGACATTAAAACTAACTCCGGAAGAGCATGCGAAATCAAAGCTTGTAACAACACTCGCTCCTTTATTTGATTATTTTGTTCAAGATGCATTCTCAGTATGTCATCGCTCTCAAGCAAGTGTAGTTGGCTTTGCTAAGGTTCTTCCCACAATCATCGGGAGGGTACTTGAAAAGGAGCTAATCTCACTTAATAAAATAGAAAAATTAAAAGAAGGTACATTCATTTTAGGAGGAGCTAAAATAGAAGAGTGCATCATATTACTGAAGTATATAGAAAAAAATAAGATAGATGCAAAGGTCTTAAGTTCTGGTGTTTTCTCTTTAGCTTGTGCAAGTGCAAAAGGCTATGATGTTGGAAACGAAAATATAGTTGACGAAAATCTTGTTAGCGAAATAAAAGAGTTTATGAAAAATGTAAGTATATCGATACCAAAAGATTTCGCAATTGAAGATGAAAACGGAAAAAGAAAGGAGGTAAAAATAGAAGAGTTACCAACAAACAAAAAGATTTTAGATATAGGAAAGGAAACGATAAAAGAGTATAAAGATATTATAAAGAAATCGAAATTCATATTTTTAAAAGGTCCTGCAGGAAAATACGAAGATAAAAAATTTAGATTGGGAACAAAAGAAATTCTCAGTGCAGTAGCAAATTCAAAAGCTTATTCTATAATTGGTGGTGGCAATACATTGGATGCAATCAACTTATTAAAAATTCCAAAAAGTAAATTCTCTCATATATCTCTTGGAGGAGGAGCATTATTAGAATATATAGCTGGAGAAAAATTGCCTGGATTAGAGGTTATTGGATTTTATAAGAAGTGATGCATTGAATTAAAATATTTGAAAAGATTATTATGATACCTAAATCTTTAAGGGAAATATTAGCATGTCCTAAATGCAAAGGAGACTTGAAATTTGTAAAACAAGCTTTTATCTGTGAGAAGTGCAAGCTAAAATACAAAATATTAGAAGGAGATATACCTGACATGCTTATAGAAGAAGCTGAAAGAATTTGAAATTATTTTTTATAGAATTATTTCTTGGATGCGCATTATTTATTTGATGCCCATTTAAGCTTTCTTGGGTCTCTACCCATCTCATAACTCCTTTCACACTTCCTTGAGCAAAACCAAATTTGCTTTCCACTATTCTTTATCAAAACCTTTCCTCTCCCTATTCCTATTTCTTTTGAGCAAAAGCTGCATTTTGGCATAGGTTATCACTTATTTCTTTCTTCCTATTCCAGAAGGGGCTTCCATCTCTGTCTCTTTTAGCATTAATATATCGCCTATTCTAACTGGTCCGATTACATCTCTTATGAGTAATTTTCCTTTATTTTCTCCTTCCAAAACCCTACATCTTACTCGTTGAATACCTTTAAATCCCATTCTTTCTATTATTTCTATTACTTCTGCTGGTTCTTCGTTCATCTTTCTCACTCAAATTTTTACTCTTTTTTACTTTTTATAAAATTTATTAGATCTTTTGCTTTTTCCTCTGCTTGACCAAAATCTATAATAGCTACTGAGCTCGTTGCAACTTTTATGCCCGCTGCTCTTCCAAGCGCTTCCTTGCTATCGACTTCAATATAAGGCACATTTTTCTCTTCACAAAGAGGGCTCAGATGCATTATTATCTCCTTAGGCTCTACGTTTTTTGCTGCAATAACAATTTTTGCTATGCCACGCTCTATTGCTTTTGTAGTTTCATTTACTCCTTTTCTAATTTTTCCTGTCTGACTTGCAATTTCAATGATTTCATAAATCTTAGACTGATCCATCATCATCACCCTATGATTGTATTTTGATTTGAACTAAAAGATTTATAAATCTTTATTTTTAATTAAAAGTAAATTTTAAATGTTAATCTTAAGAAATATTTTAAAGGGATGTTATCAAAGTCGGGGTGCTGAATTGCTAATATTTATCAATTTCAAAATAATTTAAAATAAATTTTGAGAACTGAAAAAAATTATGATATCATCAAGTGAAAATAATAAAAACTAATTCTGACTTTGATAATATCCTTTATATAAGGTGGTTAAAATGTCAAAGTTATCGCAAAATTTTGCAAAGTATGTAATTAGAGCAAAAGTAGAAGCAAACGGGGTAGTTGAAAAATCAGATGTAATAGGAGCCATATTTGGACAAACAGAAGGCTTGCTTGGTTGGGATCTCGATCTGAGAGAATTACAAAGAACTGGAAGGATTGGAAGGATTGAAGTAAGATTAAAAGTAAAAGAAGGTAAAACAATAGGAGAAATTACAATACCTTCTAGTTTAGATATGACAGAAACCTCTTTGATTGGAGCTAGCCTAGAAACAATTGAAAAGATAGGTCCTTGTGACGCTATAATTGAAGTTAAAATAATAGAAGATATAAGAACGCAAAAAAGAAAATATATTATAGAAAGGGCAAAGGACTTATTAAAGACGACTTTAGAAAGAGGGGGCGAACATCTAGATGCTATATCTGAAAAAATAAAGGAAGCCGTAAGAATTCAAGAAATAACATCCTACGAAGGTCTATCTTGTGGCCCTGGAATAGAAAACTATGATGAAATTATAATGGTAGAAGGAAGGGCAGATGTTATTAACCTCTTAAAAAATGGAATAAAAAATGTGATAGCAATAGAAGGTGCTGTAATTCCACAAGCAATTATAGATTTATCAAGAAAGAAAACGGTTACAGTATTCTTAGATGGAGATAGAGGAGGCGACTTAATACTAAAAAAATTGATCAATGTTGCTGATATAGACTATGTTGCAAGAGCTCCTCCTGGAAAAGAAGTAGAAGAGCTAACAAAAAAAGAGATATTTAAGGCTTTGAGAGAAGCGATACCTGCAGACCAAATAAGAAGGGAAATGCTAACAAAACCTCCTCAACCGAAAGTTAGTATATTCTTAGAAGAAGGTGAAAAGAAAGAAGAAAGTGACGAAAAAGAATTGATGAAAAGATTTTTAAATCTTTTAGAAGATTTAGTTGGTACGAGAGCAGCATATCTTATAAATAGAGAAATGGAAATTATAGCGAAAGTTCCTATAGGAGAGCTTGATAGAATGCTTAACGAGTTTAGCGATGTTTATGCTATTATATTAGATTTGCAAGTTTCTCAGTATATTGTGGATATCTCACTGCCGAGAAAAATAAAGTATATAGTAGGGCTAAGAAAGGAGGAAAATATAAAGGCGGATGGTATTATAGTTTTAGATGAAAATGACATTAGAAAGATGCTGGAATAGTAAGCTAATTATTAAGTCTCGTAGATATTTAAATCTCGCAAGCTTGTATTTTTATCATTAAAATATTTAAATAATTTTAGCGCTCTATTGTAAAAATTTAGTATCCTCTTGCAAAGTATGCAACTATCTCTGCTTTTTTATTACAATAAATGCAATTTGAGAAAATCTCTTCTCTATCTATAGGAATTAATCTTATAGTTGCTCCTGTTTCTTCTTTTATTTTTTCTTCACAGCTTTGAGAAGAGCATAAACAAGCTTTTACAAAACCTTTTTTGATTAACTTCTTAAATTTATTATAATCGCTTGCTAAAAATATGTTATCCTTTAAAAACTTCTCTGCTCTTTTGTATAAATTACTTTGAATCTCTTCTAATTTTTCTCTCACTATATTTTTTATCATAGCTTCATCAACTGAAATTCTTTCAAAGCTATCTCTCCTTACAATCGTAACCTTATTTTTCTCAATATCTTTTGGACCTATCTCTATTCTTAATGGAACTCCTCTAAGCTCCCAATCATTAAACTTCCATCCTGGCGTATATTCTTTGCGATCATCTAAATAAACTCTAAACTCATCTTCTAACATTTTCTTGATTTCTTTGCATTTTTCTATTACAGCTTCTTCCTTACCTTTATATATGATTGGTATTATTACTACTTGAATTGGCGCAATCCTTGGAGGTATTATTGCTCCTTTATCATCGCCATGAACCATTAACATAGCACCTATCAATCTAGTAGAAACTCCCCAGCAAGTTTGCCAAGCAAATTTCTTTTTTTCATCTTTATCTAAGAACTTTATGCCAAAAACTTTAGCAAAGTTTTCTGCTAGGTTATGAACTGTTCCTAATTGTAAAGCTTTTCCATCTGGCATCAAGCCTTCTAAAGTATATGTTTCTTTTGCTCCAGGAAACTTTTCACTCTCACTTTTCTTTCCATAAAGTGTTGGAATTGCAAGATATTCTTCTATTAGTTCGCGATATATTGATATTATTTTTCTGATCTCTTCTTCAGCTTCTTTTTCAGTTGCATGTGCGGTATGACCTTCTTGCCAAAGAAATTCGCAAGTTCTTATAAACAATTTTGTCATTTTTATCTCTGCTCTAAAAACAGAATTCCAAAAATTTAAAAGCAATGGTAAATCTCTCCAACTTCTTATAAACTTTGCATAAGAATGATATATTATAGTTTCTGAAGTTGGTCTTAGAGCAAGCTTTTCTGCAAGTTTATTGCTTCCAGACAAAGTAACCCAGAAGCATTCTGGAGAAAAACCTTTTACATGTTCCTTTTCCTTTTCAAGTAAATGCTCTGGTATTAGTGCCGGAGCGTATGCATTTCTATGGCCAGTTTCCTTCAATTTTTTATCTAATATGTTTTTTATATTTTCCCAAATCTCGTAGCCATAAGGCAAAATAAACATAAATCCTTTTATTGGAGAATAGTCTGCAAGTCTCGCATTCTCTACAACAAAATTATACCATTTCAAAAAATTCTCACTCTTTTTATACTTTTTAATTTTTTCATTGCTGATATTTTTTTCATTATCTTTGGATTCTTTCTT
>JAHLMP010000001.1:167069-171262 GCA_018920315.1 Candidatus Aenigmatarchaeota archaeon
GGCATAGAATCTCCACTTGCTAAAATAAAATTTATCCTATTTTTCAATAAAATTTTTCTAATCGAAATGAATTCTTCTAAAACAGATCTATATATATCTATAGAAACAAAAAACTTTGGAAGAAGCTCTCTTTCTATCAAAAATTTTTCCAAAAAGAATCCGCTGCAACCTATATTTAGAGATTTGAATCTTTTTATATCAATCGAATTATCTTTTAGAATCTCCAAAATCTTTTCATACTTCTTTATCTGCTTATTTTCCCATGTTGTATATATCTTAGAGAAAAATTTAGTTGCCATAATCAGATCTTTAAGATAAAATTTTATAATTGAAGATAATTATTGGAATTATGGCGAAATTAAAAAAGAAATTTGAAACTCTAGATATAACTACAGCTGACGTTGCTATAGCTGCCTATGGGAAAAACTTAGAAGAATTATTCGAAAACGCAGCATTAGGAATGATGAATATAATAACAAATACTAAAAAAATCAAGAAGAATATAAAAAAAGATATAAAAGTAGATGCTAATGATCTAGAATCTTTAATGTTCAATTGGCTGAACGAGATTTTATTCTATATAGATGCTCATCAATTACTCTTTTCTAAATTTAAAATCAAGATAGAAGAAATTGACAATAAAAAGTTAATATTGCAAGCTATTTGTTATGGAGATAAAATTACTAACAATAGATATGAAATAAAAACGCATATAAAAGCAGCTACTTATCATAATCTGAAGATAGAAAAAAACAAAGTGTGGAAATCTATTATAATTTTCGATATATAATTTCTTTTCTATCCAAAAAATTTAGAAAGATCGAAACCATTTGTTGCGCTTATTATCATAGAAATAATTACTATAAAAATTGCAAGAATTATTATAAATATCAAGGCCCTATACAACAACTTTATATCCATCTAATCATCCTTATCTCTTACAAATTCCTCTTCCAATATCGCAACCATTAGAGCAATGCTCATCTAAAAAACAAATGCAATCGCCTGCAACACAAACGCCAAGTTTTTCATCACCTTCTATACAATTGCTATCGGTTTCGCAAACATAAATTTGAGGATCTCCTACTTTTTCATGAATATTTGAAAATAAGCTAAAATCAGAGCTCAAAACCTTATGAGCTATTTGTAAACCCATAATTAGAATTAATATTCCGACGCTAAAAGCTAGCATTGTATAAAGATCTGCCATAATTATCAATTATGAAAGGAGAATAAAAATTTGATTTTTAATATGATTACCAAAATATCAGAATTATTGAAATCTATAAAAATCTTTATTTTCTTCAACTTTCTCATGCTTCTACCCATTTGCCAATTCCTTCCTCGAATTTACAAACATATTCCTTTCCTGATGCCTTTATTTTCATTTCGCTATTCTCTTCTGTACATGCCCACCAATAGGCTTCATCGCTATCTTCGCTATAACCACATATTATTCCATATTTTATTCTATAGATATAATTTCCGATATCTGTTTTATATAGTAAAGAACAACAACCATCTTTGGGGCAGTATTTTTTATACTTATTACACTCATCCTTCATTAGAGAATTGAACCTAGCTTCGATTGCCCTCTTTACTCCCCAACAAACGTGTGACGGCTTTACAAAAGGTATATCGCATCCTTCAGAGCTTTTTAGCGTGTATTCTCTTTTCTCCTCTTTTTCTGATATACATTCACATCTACCATCATGTCCTGATAAAACATCTTCTAAACTTGTTATACCATCCTGAATTGTACTCGATGGATCTACATAATATATTTTATTTCCACCAATAGCTTTTATTGACCATAAATAAGCTGGAGAAGAACTACTGTCTGAAACAAAAACTACGCATTTTTCTTTTTTCCATCCATTTATTGCAAAAGTTACTTCAGCTTTTGTCGATCCCAATTCTTGAAGAACTTTATGCCCTAAATTATTGAATAAATGAAATTCGTAAATATTATTACCATTCTCTCCCCCTATATGAACATGTAAAGCTTTGTTTCCGCTTAATAACAGAGTTTCCTCTTTTCCGCCTTCTTCTTTTAATATTTCTAACATCTCTTTGAATTTTTCAATGACACCTCCTGGATTGAAAAGAATGATAGAAAGAGCTAACACAGCGATAAATATTACTATCATTGTGAGCAAGCTCATTGAAAGTCCTTTTTTCTTTTTCATATTATTTCACCCTTTCTGCATCTTATCTCAAGTTATATTTAGGATGAGCAATCTTGACAATTACTAGAATCTTCTTCGCAGGCACAAAGTTTATCGCCACAGTAATTAAAAATTATTTTTGAGACTGTTACGCCATATCCACTATAACTTCTAATCTTTTCTGGCTCTAACATGTATCTCACTTCATTTTCACAATTGAGATTAAATCTCTGCATTCCATCGTCCCAAACGCAAGAATAATATGGCTCTATAACTCTTTCGCATTTAAAAAGTTGGCATTCCTTTTCATTTAAAATCTTTAGCTTGAAACCTAAGAAAATATTGTTTTTTGCATTTTTTTGTAGAGGATGAAATGTTATTTCTATTTCATTCTCTTTTAACGATGTTTTTTCTTTAGATGTTGAAAAAGATATAGAGAATTTGAAATTTTTCTCACAATTTGAAGGGTTATCGCAAACCCAAGTTGCTCTTGAATTTTTTTCAACTTCATAGTAACCATATTTAACATCGCTATTATCACTTTTATCCCAAGCGATTGGGCAAATCTCTACCTTACATTTTCCAAACTCTATATAATCACAAGTAGCTTCATATTTCCAAATATCTCTCTTAACTATAACTTTATTATCAGAATACTCGAATCGCAAATCATTTATTATCTCGCCTGCTGTTATTATTCCTGCCTTCCAATCCAATTTATCATCTCCTGAACATATAGCTGCACATCTATTTTCAGAAACATCTTCACAAGAGTAATCTAATTCTTGTTTTCCAAATTGAGTTGCAGGACAATCTCTATTACAATTATTATTACCAAAACCTTTTTCTCCGCAGAATTTAAGCTCCTTTCTTAATCCCCAAGCCGTTACTGTCCATTCGCTAACTATGCCTTCGTGTGGACAAGAATAGATATCATTTAGACCATAATCTGAGCACGAAGAGAATCCAATCTTTACAGGATTGTTATAGAAAAATCTGGCCAAGGGTTGGGCATTAGAATGCAAGCCTTCTTTACAACAATCACAAGCTAAGCACTCGCTCCATATTGTTTTTATTATTTTAGCGATTAGATAAGATGCATGATAGCTATCACAAACCCAATATTTGCTTTCTTCTTTGCATCTTTGTGACAAATCGTTTAGAAGCTCTTCCACCTCTTTTGTTACTCTTTCTTTCATTGCTTCTTCTTTTATTTTTTGCAACCCCCCATGAGCAACCCATATCAGCGAGAATATTCCTCCAAGAACAATAAGCAAAGGTATTATTATTTTTACAATTATATTAAAAACTTGTTCATGCCCCAATTGCCCTTTATATCTTTTTCTCATAGTCATCGATTTAGCAAACGCCACAAGCATTGCAATTTATTGGATCAAAAAATGGTATTATTCCATTTATCATCTTTGCAAGTGGTGAGCAAATCCATTTACAGATTACACAAACATTTTCATTAAATTGCCCTAATACTGTTAACACAACAAGCAAAAATATTATTCCAAGAATTATTACTAGCAAAAGCGTTAATCCTGAAACAGCTCCAAGATTGCCTTTAATCATAAATTATCATTATCCTGAAAAAAATTCACCGAGCTTTGAAAAAAATAAAAGCAGAACCATAGTTATAAGTATAACCATAATTACAGCAAATAAAGACCACCATTCAAAACCTTTAAACGAAGTTTTCATGTTCTTCACATCTTTTTATTCATATCTCAAATTTTATGAACTTTCCTGTAAATAAATAAACTATGCCTATTAGCAATGCTAAAATTGCAAGAACTATCGCTATCCACATTATTGTTCTTACAGTTTCTCTTTCCATTAAAATTATGTTTCTTTTCCATTTTTTAAATATTTAAATATTCACTGGTAGTTAGTTAATTATAGTGGTGTTTATATGGTAGGAGAACTTGGAATATTAGGGACTTTAGTAGATAACCTAAATAGAATGGGTTTTTATGGCTTCGTATTACCATGGTTGCTAGTGTTTGCAGTTGTTTATGG
>JAHLMP010000001.1:171604-175843 GCA_018920315.1 Candidatus Aenigmatarchaeota archaeon
AATAAACTTTGTAACAAAGAAAGAAGAAAAGCAGCCTGGAGGAGGGGGAGGTAAATAACCAACAAGCTAACATTATTTGATTGTTTTTATTTCTATTTTTATTAATTTTCATTATGGTTTTCTTAACATTTTATGGAGGAGTAAAAGAGATAGGAGGAAACAAGATTCTTATTGAAGATAAAGACACGAAAATTTTTCTTGATTTTGGTATTAGCTTCTCTCGTAGAGCAATGTTTTTCGAGGAGTTTTTAACGCCTAGGGTAGCTAATGGTATAGGAGATTTTTTAGAAATGGGATTACTTCCAGATATAAAAGGTGTTTATAGAGAAGATCTGCTAAAACATTTGGGAAGAGAGCCAGAAGAAAGAGAAGTAGATGCTGTGCTTCTTTCTCATGCGCATGCTGATCATGCAAATTACATAAGCTTTCTTCATAAAGATATTCCTATATATTGTAGCGAAATAACAAAATCTGTTTTAGAAGCAATAGAAGAGCAATCGCAAAGAGATATTGAGAATGAGATTTTAAATTTTAAGGAGAGGCCTCTTTTTAGAAAGGATTATAATAAGCAACCGATTGAAAGAAAGTTTATTGTCTTTAAAAACAAAGAAAAATATAAAATAGGAAGTTTGGAAATAATTCCTTTTTATGTTGATCACTCTATTCCAGGTGCTTCTGCTTTTATTATTTACACTTCAGAAGGAGCGATAGCATATACTGGAGATTTTCGTTTGCATGGAACAAATGCAAACTATACTCAAGAATTTATAGACTTTGCATCTAAAGAAAAGCCAATTGCATTGATAATGGAAGGCACGAATATAAAAAGAAAAGAAGAGAATCTTTCGAGCGAGAAAATTGTTTATGAAAAAGCACTTGAAGCAGTGAGAAATGTAAAAGAGGCTTTAATTGTAGATTTTAACTTTAAGGATGTTGATAGATTCAAAACATTTTTCAAAATAGCGAAAGATGTGGAAAGGAAGATGGTCATCTCGTTTAGGCATGCATGCTTTTTAGAAAGATATCATAAACATAAGGAATTGGAAGTTCCTAGTATAGAAGATGAAAACATCGCTATTTTCAAGCCAAAGCTTGGAACAGGAACTTATAGTGATGAAGATTACATTGGCTATAAATTTATAAAAAATAGATTAAATTACAAAAATATAATAACATCTGAAGAGATAAGAAACAATCAAAGAAAGTATATGGTAGTTCTAAATTTCTACTCTTTTAACAATCTTATAGATATAAAACCAAACGTTGGGAGCGTATATATTCACTCTCTTTCAGAAGCTATAAATGAAGAAATGGAAATAAGTGAGAAAAGAATGAACAATTGGTTAAAGCATTTTAATCTTACAAAATATCAAATCCATTGCTCTGGACATGCTTCGGAAAATGATTTGGTGGACGTTATAAGAAAAGTAAATCCAAGCATGCTATTCCCAATACATACCGAACATCCTGGATTTTTCTCAAGAATGAAAATTGAATGCAAAAGTAAGATTGTAAAGGAAAAGGTCAAGTATAAATTAAATTCTTGAAATTAAGATATATTTTACATGAGGATATACTTTGCAGGAGCTATAAGAGGTGGAAGAGAATACCAAGAAATTTATAGAAAAATAATATCCCATCTAAAAATATATGGTAATGTACTAACAGAGCATGTTTCTGATAAGAATATTACAGACCTAGGTGAGTATTCTATACCAGATAATGAAATTTATGAAAGGGATATGAAATTGTTAGAGGAGGCGGATCTATTAGTTGCTGAAGTTTCTCTCCCATCTCTTGGCGTTGGTTATGAAATAGGCATAGCAGAAGGAATGAATAAGAAAATAATTTGCTTATATGATAAAAATTCAGAAAAAAGACTTTCCGCTATGATTGCTGGAAATCCAAAAATAAAATTAATCGTTTATGAGAATTTGGATGAATTAAAAAGAAAAATAGACGAGATTCTTGAAAAAATGAATAGTAGAAAATAATATTATAAGCCCCGGGAGGGACTCGAACCCTCAACCTTCTGATATCTTTCTTTCATCTCTTTGAAAGATCAAAATATCAGATACAAGTCAGACGCTCTACCGTTGAGCTACCGAGGCTTTTTTCTCGATTTTCGATTTGTTGCACTATAGAAAATAAAGTATTAAAAATAAATTTAAAATTTATGAAATAGCATATAAGGAAAAGTTTATTCTCTTTATTTTGTTTCATATTTTATTAAAGGTACTTCTCCATTACATATTTGTTCAGAAGTTGCTTTGTTATTCATCAAATTTTCATAAATTCTTTCTATCTCATAGTTTATTTGACTATCTTTAAAATCGTTCTTTTTAGCTTCTAAACAAGCACAAGAAATTAAATCTACTAAAGAGTTATAATGGGCTATTTCATCATATATCATCCAACATTCTTTACAATTTCCTATTTCGTGGCACATCTCTCCCATCAAAATTCCTATTATAAATAATACTACAAATATTGTTAAAATTATCAACGCTCCTTTAGCAAAAAAATTCATATTAATAATATATTTCAGTTTATTTTTAATATTGAAAAAATAGAAATTTGAGAATGAGAAATAATTTGCGAGAGAAAATAATTATCTCTTGCTCTGTTGCTTTTTTCTTCTTGGACCAGCACTAGAACGACTTGGTTTATGTGGCTCTGTTCTTCTAGGATCGCTAACAAGCAAGGAGCGGTCAAAAGATAAAAATAATTTTCTAAGATTTTTGTTAAACTTTACTAAGGCATTACAAATAGCTACTCTGATTGCATCTACTTGCCCAAAAACACCGCCTCCCTTAACATTTACATCTATATCAACGTTTTTGACAACATCCTTAGCTAAAATCAATGGCTCTTCTATTCTAAGTTTTGCATATTTTGGACGATAAAGCTCGAGTGGCACGCTATTTATCCTTATTTTTCCACTTCCTTCTCTTAATGTCGCTCTAGCTACTGCTCTTTTTCTTTTTCCAACCGCATGAATTATAATCTTTGATTTTTTCATTTCAACACCCTAAGTCTCTTTCCATCCTCCTATTCCTTTTGACAATTCTAATAGTGTTATATATTTACACTTCTTTTTTTCTTTCATTTTTATTGCTTCTTTATCTTTAAGAACTTCTGGCACGCCAACATAAACCTTTAGCCTTTTTAATGCATTTCTTCCTTTTGCCTTTTTGTATGGGAGCATTCCTCTAATAGCTCTTCTTAATATTCTATGAGGTTGCCTTGGAAAGAAAGGCCCGTGATGAGGATTTCCTTTTCTTATTCTATCCAGATACTTTTCTAAAACTACTTTTGGATCTCCTGTAATTATTGCCTTTTCTGCATTTATTACATGAACCTCTTCTCCTTCTAACAATTTTTTTGCTACGAAAGATGAGAGCCTTCCTAAAACTGCACCATCAGCATCTATAACTAGCATCTTCATCACTTTATATCTAATTTTTACCAACCACGCTACTTTATTATCTTCATTCCTTTTACCTTTTCTTTTAATTCTTTGAGTTTTAAAGCTTTACCGCCTGCAAGAATTATTTTCTCCTTAGCAGGTTTCGAAAATCCAAGAGCATAGACTATAAGTTTTTTAGTAACTTCGCCATTACCAAGAACCTTTCCTGGCACAATAACAACATCTCCATCATTACAAAGCTTTTCAAGCTTGTAAAGATTAACTTCTATATCTTTCTTTGGCTTTATCTTCTTTAACAATTTTTCTATACTCTTATCTTTCTTTTTTTCATTCTCGCTTTGCATATCGTTTAATTTTTTAATAAAAGTTTTAAAATATTCTCAACGCATTCCATTATAATTTCTGTTACATTCATAATGGAGATAATATGAGATATTCACTTAACTGAACAGAAAATTAGATATATGCTTTTGATAACATAAAGCCATAGATCTTATAGTCCCTTAAAATACTTGACTCTTATATTCGTTAGATTTTACTCGTTCATAGTTTACTTTTTCTTGTTTATAGTATCAACTTCAACCTTCTTCTAGAAATTTTATTGCATATTATAGATTTTTTGAAGAATTTCATCAACTCATTGTAGAAATATATTTTTAGTGCAGGGGCTGGGATTCGAACCCAGGAAGGCACTAAGCCACAGGATATCTCAAAAATCATCTCGCGAGCAGCGATCATAACTTAAGTTTTAAACTTAAGTCCTGCGCCTTTGGTCAAGATTTGACCACTTGGCTACCCCTGCAAAATAC
>JAHLMP010000001.1:176162-255449 GCA_018920315.1 Candidatus Aenigmatarchaeota archaeon
TCTTTTGTATCAAAGCTTAATTTAACTTCACAGAGGCTACAACCCTTTCCTTTGCATCTACATTCTGATTTTAGATTATATTTTTTTGGATTGAATTTTAATGGTATCAAGCCCAAACGATGAGCTATGACCTCATCGAAAAGTCCTGAAGAATTTTGATAAAACTCAACTTTATCTATTGCTAAGGTTGGTATTTCAGACATCATAACTCTTCTTAAAGAATTCGCCAAAGTACTTCCAATTCCACTTATAGAAAATTTTATTTTTACATCATTTTCTTCAATAATTTTTATATCCATCAAAATTCGCCTCGATGTATTGATTATCTTGATTAAATATAAATTATAAATTTTTATACCCTTCTTCCTCTTCTTCCACCTTTCTTTCTACAATGATCTGTAGGAATTGGGGTTACATCCTCTATTCTTCCTATCTTTAGCCCACTTCTTGCCAATGTTCTTATCGCAGGCTGAGCTCCTTCGCCTGGTAATATGCTTTTATTACCACCTTGACCTCTCACCCTTATATGCACACCATTAATTCCTGCTGCAATCGCTAGCTCAGCTGCTTTTCTTGCTGCTTTCATTGCAGGATATGCTTTTCCTTTCAATCTATCTTTATCTGTAAATTGCCCGCCACTAAATCTTGCTATTGTTTGACTTCCTGTAATGTCAGTTATGTGAATTATTGTATTATTTATCGACGAATATATGTTAGCGATGCCCCATCTTATTTTTTTACTCATTGTTATCAACCTCTTTTGAGATTACAAATATTTTATCTTCTAAATCCTTAGGAACTATAAAACTTGGAAATGTTACCCTTCTTCCATTTATTTCTACTTTTCCATGAACTATTAGTTGGCGAGCATGTCTTATACTTTTGCTAAGACCTTTTCTATAAATAATTGTTTGCAACCTTCTTTCAAGCAAATCCTTAACTTCTAATTTTAAAATATCATCAAGTGAATTTACTTCAATCCCTATTTTTCTCAATTTCTCTATTAACTTTACTTCTTTTTCTTTATCTTTTATCGCATTTAATTCCATTGCTCTTCTTCTAAGTTTTTTGAGCTCTGCTTCAACTCGCCAAATTTCTCTCTTTTTCTTTAACCCATATTCTTTTAACAGTTTTTTTTCCTCTTCTAGATTTTTAAATGGCTTTTTAGGTGATTTATACTTCTTTTTTAATTTTTTAGGATGTCCCATCTAATCACCTACCTCTTTTCACCTTTCTCTTTTTTAGCTGCTTGTGGTAGTTCTTTCTTTCTTACAACTCCGATAGTTTTACCTTTTCTAAAACTCTTTCCACCAGTTCTTTGTCCTCTCACAGGCAATCCCATCTCGTGACGAACACCGCGATAAGCTCTTATCTTTTTCAAAAATTCGATGTCTTCCTTTACTTTTAAATCTAAATCTCCTCCTACTAGATGAAAATCTTTTCCTGTTGTTAAATCCTTTCTTCTATTTAAAATCCACGAGGGAATACCCTTCGGATTTTTTATGAAATTTTCTATCTCTTTTATTTTTTCTTCACTTAAATCTCCTATTCTCATTCTTGGATTTATTCCAAGTTTTTTGCAAGTTGCATTTGCAAACATAAAACTTATTCCCTTTATTCTTCTCAAACCATTTATAACAGATAGAGAAGCATCTATATCAAACCCAACTATTCTTACAATTCCTTTCTCACTTTTTTCTTCCTCTTTTCCAATCTTTTTCTCTTTCTCTACCATAAATTCACCAAATACAATTTAGAATTCTAATATTATTTTAAATTTTTTAAATCATAACAAAATTGAATATAAGGTATTAAAAATAGAAGGAAAAGATAAAAATTAATCTACTACAATTGCTCCTACAGGGCAAGAAGCAGCTGCCTCTTTTATACACTTTGCTTTAGAATTCTTAACATGAGATTTTCCTTTTTTTAATTCAAAACCTTCTGGGCAAATTGCTGCACAAGCTCCGCAACCAATACATTTATCTTTTAGTATTGTTACCATTTTCTCACCATTTTAAAATTCTTAATAATTTATAAGTATGGATATATTTATAAATTCTATTGTGGGCCCGTCGTCTAGCTTGGTCTAGGATCCGAGCCTAATTGAGCTTAAAGGGAGCTCGAGACAGGAGTTCAAAATTTTATTAGGCTTTGAAAATCTCCTCGGGCCCATTTTATTAAAGAAATCTAAATAAAATATAAAACTACTTATAAATAATTGTGAAAACAAAAATAACTATTAATGAGACACTCGATTAAAACAGGACTTAGTTTTGGTCTTACTTCTGGAATTATAACAACACTTGGATTAATAATTGGGTTACATTCTGGTACCCATTCTAAATTAGTTATAATAGGAGGCATATTAACAATAGCTATTGCCGATGCACTCTCTGATGCTCTTGGAATACATATATCAGAAGAATCGGAAAATAAGCATACACAAAAAGAAATATGGGAAGCTACTATAGTAACGTTTCTTGCAAAATTTATTTTTGCATTAACATTTGCGATTCCTATACTAATATTTCCTTTATCTTTTGCTATTATAGCATGTATAGTTTGGGGATTTTCTTTAATAGGAATCTTCAGCTATAATATTTTAATAGAGCAGAATAAAAAATCATATAAGGTTATCATCGAACATTTGATTATTGCTCTGGTAGTAATTGTTTTATCACATTACGTTGGAGATTTTATTGATTTTATATTTAGATGATTTTTGTGCGAGTTTTGTTTTTATTTATTTTTGTTACGAATTATGGATAAGAATTGAAAAAATACAAAAAATAATTTAAAAATGCAAAATTTCAAAAAATAAAATTTAGTATTCTGGAGCTTCTTCTCTGCCAAACTTTTCTGGTGTTTTTGAGCTTGCTTTAGATGCTGCTATAACATCATCTATTCTTAGAATCATCTCTGTAGCTTCTGCTGCAGATTTTATTGCCTGTGTTTTTATTTTCAATGGTTCTATAACTCCAAGTTTCTTCATATCATCTATTTTAGTATGTATAACATCTACTCCCATGTATTTGTTTCCTTTTCCATGTTGCGAAATTAGCTCTACTACTACATCAATAGGATCCATTCCTGCACTTTCTGCTAGTGTTTTTGGAATTATCTCTAAAGCTTCTGAAAACTTAGTAATTCCTAATTGTTCTCTGCCTCCAACTGATTGTGCATATTCTCTTAATCTTAATGCTAACTCTATTTCAATTGCTCCTCCACCTACTACATATTTTCCTAACTCTATTGCTGAGATAACGCCAAGCACTGCATCTTCCATTGCCCTCTTTGCTTCATCAACCACATGCTCAGTACCTCCTCTTATTAGTATAGTTACCGATTTAGGATTCTTGCAATTCTCTACAAAAATCATTGCTTCGCCAGCAATCTTTCTTTCCTCTACTAAGCCAGCGTAACCCAAATCGCTTTCGCTCACCTCGTCTAAGTTGCTTATAATTGTTGCTCCCGTTGCTTTAGCTAACTTGCTCATATCGCTTTCCTTTACTCTCCTTACAGCTAAAACTTTATTCTTCGCTAGATAATGTAATACTAGATCATCAATTCCTTTCTGACAGAAAACAACATTGCATCCTGTTCTAATAACCTTTTCAGCTATCTCTTTGAGCATCTTTGTTTCTTGTTGCAAGAATTCTTGCATCTTCTCTGGCGAGGTAATCTCTATCTTTGCTTCTGTTTCTGTTGATTTTATTTCTAAAGCACTCTCTACAAGTAATATCTTTGCTTTTTCAATTCTTTTTGGCATATTTGGATGAGCAGATTCTTTATCTATTACTATACCTTTTATTAATCTTGTATCATCTAAACTGCCTCCCTGCTTCTTTTCTATCTTTATATCGTCCTTGTTTATCACTACTTTTTCTCCGATCTTCTCGGCAACAGAATTTACTGCTTCTACAGCAAGCTTTGCTAAGCTTTCTTTTGCTGATTCTCCGCTTTTTCCAGTCATTGCTGTCATTGCAATCTTTTCTAAAAGTTCTACATCGTTTATTGTTATTTTTTCTGCGGTTTTGTCTAATATCTCAAGTGATTTTGCTGCTGCCATTCTAAATCCTTTTGCAATTGTTATAGGATGTAAATTTTGTTCAAGAAGCTCTTCTGCCTTTTTTAATAGCTCTCCCGCAATAACTACTGCAGTAGTTGTTCCATCGCCGACCTCTTCTTCCTGTGTTTTTGCTATTTCTACCATCATTTTTGCTGCTGGATGCTCTATCTCCATCTCATCCAATATCGTTGCACCATCGTTTGTTATTATTACATCTCCTATGCTAGAGATTAACATTTTGTCCATTCCCCTTGGTCCCAATGTAGTTCTTACCGCATCAGCTATTGCTTTTGCTGCCTCTATGTTTTTTCTTTGTGCATCCTTGCCAGTCTGTCTTATTGTACCTTCTGGCAATACTAATATCGGTTGGACTAAACCTCCATTCATGTAAGACCACCTATTAAAGGTTGGAAGGAAGATATTTTAAATCTATAGAAATATAAATTTATAGAAAGATTTAAAAAATTAATCGAATTGTTTCGATAAGAGTGGATTACATGCTTTATCTTGAAATAATAAGATATCTTCTGATTATATTCTCCTCGGTCACACTAGGAAATTACATAATACTTAGAAAAACTGAAATAAAAAAAATTATCTCATCTACGATAATTCTATTTTTCTATTCTATATATCTATATTACTTTTTGTATTACTTTTTTCCTTTCGTTCCTTGGATTATAAAAGATGCTTTATTTTGGATTTTAATTTCAATAATATTTAACAGAGGCGAAGGTGTGATACATAGTATTCTAACAGGAATTTCCAGCTTTTTTATTTTCTTTGTTCTTCATTTTCTAATTTAATAATTACAGTAATTTGATTGAAATAATGATAAGCTCGTAATATTTATATGGTTTTATGATAATCTTATTATTATGGCAGCGCCTTATAAAAGAATTTACAAACATACTGGCCCAAGAGGAAAGGAAAAATATATAAGTTGTGGATTTTGCAAAAAGCTTGTTCCAAGATACAAAACAATCGCAATATATAAATCTTTTGGAATTTCAGATCCTTATTTAAAAAAAGAAATGGAAATAAAGACAATACCGCTAAAAAGAAAGGTTTATGTTTGTATGCAATGTGCAAGACATAGGGGCATAGTAAAGATAGGAAAAAGTAGAAAAAGTAGACCGCTAAGGGAAGAGTAATTTTAGCAAATATTTTTTAATTATGATTTTTATGTTAGGAAAATTAAAAAGAATCTTTTCAAAAGAGAAAAAAATAAAAAGTGAAGAAAAAATAGCAAGAGAAACAAGAGCTTCCCTTTTACTAAAGTCTTTGAGACCAGAAGAAGAAAGAGTTGAAAAAACTAAGAAATCTGAATCATCTTATGAATTTCCAAAATTTAAAATATTTACAGAAAAAAAACCGATAATCACTTCAATACAACCACCAATAAGATATTCGCTAATCTACCCTTATGCGTTTGCTTTGATAAGAAAGGATCCGATCTCAGGAAATTTACTGTATCATGTAATAGAACCATCATTATATGAAAATGAAGAAGAGATATTAGAAAAGATAAAGAGAGGGTTGAATCAGATAATAGACATTTCTCCGAGAGTAATAAAGAATAGAGAAAAGATGATAGAATTTTTAGAAGAAAAGGTTCAAAATCTTTTATCCCAATATGGGATAAAAATATCTAAAAGAGAATATTTGAAAATAATGTATTACATATATAGAGATTTTGTAGGACTAAATGAAATAGAGCCGCTAATGAATGATCCTTTTATTGAAGATATTAGCGTAGATGGCATAAATCTTCCTGTATACGTTGTCCATCAAAAGCTTGGCTCGATAAAAACTAATATAATATATAATGATATTGAAAAGTTAAGAGAATTTGTAGTAAAACTTGCTGAGAGATGCGATCGTTACATAAGTTATGCAGAACCCTTACTTGATGGGAGCTTGCCAGATGGATCTAGAGTACAAGCTACACTTACTGGTGATGTTACAACAAGGGGACCAACATTCTCAATAAGAAAATTCAAAGAAGAGCCACTCTCACCAATAGATTTAATTATGCTTAATACAGCATCTACAGAGCTAATGGCTTATTTATGGTATTTAATAGAAGCTAAAAGAAATATAATGATCTGTGGTGGCACTTCTACAGGAAAAACATCTTTGCTTAATGCGATATCTGTTTTTATACCTTATGAAGCTAAGATTGTTTCAATTGAAGATACTCGTGAACTAATGCTTCCTCATGAGCATTGGGTCCCTGGTGTAGCTCGCCCTGCTTTTGGTGCATCTGGAATAGGAGAAATTACAATGTTTGATCTTCTTAGAGAGAGTTTTAGACAAAATCCAGATTATCTTGTTGTTGGAGAAATAAGAGGTAAAGAAGCTTACGTAATGTTTCAAGGAATGGCCTCTGGGCATCCTTCTTTTGCTACTATGCATGCTGCAAGCTTAGAAGATATGATAAAGAGATTGGAATCTCCTCCCATAGAGCTTTCGCCTTACTTAATAGAAATATTAGATATTGTTATCATAATGATACATGCAAAAGAAAAAGGAAAAAGTGCAAGAAGAATAAAAGAAGTTTTGGAAATTCAGAATATAGATAAAGCAACAGGAAATGCAAACGCGATTAGAGCGTTTACATGGATTCCTGCAGAAGATAGAATAGAGTTTAAAGGTTATTCTTGGGTGTTGAATAAGATATCGATAGACAAAGGTATATCAATGAGAGAAATTTACAGAGACATAGAACAAAGAAAAATGGTATTGGACTGGCTTGTGAAAAATAATATAAGATCTATTTCTAAAGTTGCAAAATATGTTGAAATGTTTTATAAAGAAAGAGAGAGGTTGATGAAGATTATAAAAGAAGTCGAAGAATAAAAATTCTAAATTGATTATTAAGTGAATTATAAGATGATTTCGGTTTGTTATATATTTGGTGTATTCCCTTTTGAGTGATGTAAAAAAGCTAAGAAAAAATAATTAAATATTAAAAGATAAAAATAACCTTTGTATGATTGTTCAAGTTCTTGATTGCGATTATATACAAAACCACAAACCAATAATAAGAATATTCGGAAAAACTGAGAATGGAAATCCAATATGCTTATTTTATGAAGGTTTCTTACCTTATTTTTATGTATCTGGTAATGAAGAAAAGATAAAAGAATTTTTAGATGAAAATGAAAATGTCATAAAAATAGAGAAAGAGAAAAAGTTTGAATCTATCGGCTATCATAAAGAGCCGATCGATGTTCTTAAGATTACTTTATCCTCGCCTAGTGAGGTTAGCAAGCTAAGAGACTTGCTAGAGCAACAACCTTTTGTAAAAAAGGTTTACGAGGCTGACATACTTTTTAAATATAGATTTATGGTAGACTTTGGAATAATGGGGATGAGATGGATAGAAGTAGAAGCTAATAGTTTGCACACAACTACGGTGAAAGTTCCTTCATTTCAAATAGTTGGTAATAAAATAAAGTTAATTGAAAAGGATGAAAATTGTAAACTTAAGTATCTTTCGATTGATATAGAAGCTCTCCCAAAAGATTATTCTAAACCACTTGAACCTAAGGATTGTCCGATAATAATGATTTCTCTTGCATTTAATCCACCGATGAAAGGAAAAGATTCTCTTGTTTTGTTAACAAAAAATGTAAATGCTGATAATAAAATAAACATCATAAATTTTGAAAATGAAGAAGAGATGCTAAAAAAGTTCTTGGAAATAATAGATGAATACGACCCAGATATAATAGTTGGTTATAATATAAATAATTTTGATCTTCCTTTCATTATAGAAAGATTAAAAATTAATAAACTTCCACAAAATATAGGGAGATGCTCACTAAAGCCTGCAATAATAAGAAAGTTTGGTGGGAGCGAAGAGTGTGACATTCCTGGAAGAATTGTATTCGATCCTTATCAAATAATAAGAAGAGATCCTTGGATGAGATTTAAGAGATATGATTTAAATACAGTTGCAAAAGAGCTTCTCGGAGAAGAAAAAATTGAAATAAAATATAAAGAGATGGAAAAGTATTGGAATGGAGATGAAGAAAAATTGAAAAAATTCATTCTTTATTCTAAAAAAGATTCAGAGTTGGCTTTAAAATTGGTTATAGAAAAGGGTCTTATAGAAAAATTCTTTGAGCTTTCTAAGATTTCTGGATTATTACTTCAAGATACTTTTGGAGGCCAAGCCATAAGAGTTGAGATAAGATTGCTCCATGAATTCAAGAAAAGAAATCTTTTAATGCCCTGCAAGCCCTCGAAAGAAGAAATTAATAGAAGAACTTTGGAAAGAGAAAAATATGGATTAATAGGAGCTACAGTACTAGAACCTAAAAGGGGTTTGTACAAAAATAAATGTATTCTTGTTCTCGATTTTACATCTCTTTATCCTAGCATAATCCAAACATATAACATTTCTCCTGATACAATTATATTGGATGAGAAGGAAACTCCAAAAAAGATTATAGAAACTCCAATGAAAGCGAAGTTTGTCGATGCTTCTATATATCAAGGAGTTATGCCATCAATCTTAGAAGAATTAATGAAAAAAAGAAAGGAAATAAAAAAAGAATTAAAAAATGCTAAAGGTGAAAGAAAGAAGATTCTTGACTACATGCAACTTGCTATAAAAACTATGGCAAATAGCTTTTATGGCTATACTGGTTTTCTAATGGCAAGATTATATATGCTTGACATTGCTAATGCCATTACAGCAATTGGAAGAGAAAATTTAGCAAAAACGAAAAAGATAATTGAGAGCAACTTTCCATACAAAGTTATTTATGCAGATACAGATTCGGTGTTTTTAGAAACGGGTATTACTAACTTAGAAGAAGCGAAAAAAGCTGGAGAAGAAGTTTCTAAGTTTGTTACAGAAAACTTGCCCGGTTGCTTAGAATTGAAATTTGAAAAGATATATAAGAGTTTTATAATCCTTACAAAAAAGAGATATGCTGGTTGGGCATTCGAGCCTAGCGATAGCGAATGGAAAGATTATATTGATATGAAAGGAATAGAAACTGTTCGTCGTGATTGGTGCGAGCTCGTTGAAGAAGTTACAGGAAAGGTTATTGAACTTGTTCTTAAGAAAGATGATATAAACGAGGTAGTAAATTATGTCAAAACTATAATTCAAAAATTGAGAAAGAATGAAATACCTTTAGAAAAATTAGCGATTGTTAAAGGATTAACTAAACTTCCTTCCTCTTATAAAGGTATTTTGCCTCATATAGAGGTAGCGAAAAAAATGATAGAAAGACATCCAGAAAATCCTCCGAGAATAGGAGATAGAATAAGTTTCGTTATAGTTGCTGGTAGTGGAATGGTATCAAAAAGAGCAGAAAGCTTGGATTATGCAAAAGAGCACAAGCTTGCAATTGATTCTAATTATTATATTATGAGTCAAATACTGCCACCAATAGAAAGAATATTAAAGGTAATTGGAGTTTCAAAAGATGAGTTGATTCAAAGCGCAACCCAAAGTACGATAAAAGATTTGCTATTTTCAAAATTTGAAAAAAATAATGATAAAATGAATTATATAGAAAAAAATTGTGAAAATGAAAGGAAAGATAACGAAAATGCAAAAATCTTATTTAATGAGAATTCAAAAATAAATATTTTAGAAGGATGGGAAAACTTTATATGCGAAAAATGTAACAAAATTTATAAGGTTATGCCTCTTAATGGGCTTTGCAAATGTGGAGGAAAATTAGTTATAAAATATAATGAGTATGTCTCTAAATATTGTAAGCAGTAATAGAAAAGATGTTGGCACGAGTGTTGATAAAAAATTATATGAAGAAAACAAAATTCTTGTAGATTATCTGACAAATATAGGCGCAATAAAAAGTGAGAAAGTTAGAAAAGCTTTTCTAAATGTTCCTCGTCATTTATTCTTAAAAGATAAATCTTACGCTTATATAGATACTCCTCTCCCAACCTTAAAGGGTCAAACCATCTCGCAACCAAGTATAGTAGCGATAATGTTAGAAAATTTAGATTTGCACCCAAATCAAAAAGTTCTTGAAATTGGAGCAGGCACAGGATGGAATGCTGCATTAATTGGAAGTATAGTTTATCCTGGAAAGGTTTTTACTATTGAAATAGAAAAAGAGCTTGTTGAATTTGCTAAAGAGAATTTGAATAAATTGAATATAAAAAATGTGGAGATAATTCATGGGGATGGAAACTTTGGTTATGATAAAGAAGCACCTTATGATAGGTGTATAATAACTGCAGCTTGCTCAATAATACCTCCACCATTAATTGAACAATTAAAAAAAGATGGAAAACTTATTGCTCCTATTGGTACAAGATTTTCTCAAAGACTTGTTTTATATGATAAAAATAAAAATTCTTTCAAAGATTTGGGGGGTTGCATCTTCGTTGAACTTAAAGGAAAATATGGTTTCGAATAAAAATCTTGGCTTGAGTTATTCTAAAATTGTTATAAGGTATATCAAAATTATCCCTAATAAAAATACCAAAAAATTCTTGATAAATTCTTTTATTTTAGTTTTTTCCCTTAGTATCGGAATTAAATCGGAAGAAGAAATGTATAAAAACCCCCCACCAGCAAAAGAAAGAAGAATCGGAATCATAGAGAGTATATTTCCGAGAAAATAATATCCGACAATTCCTCCTAGAACACAACTTAATGCCGTGATAAAGTTCAAAAATATTGCTCTTTTTACTTTAAACCCTGAATAAATAAGAACGCCAAAATCTCCTAACTCCTGTGGTATTTCATGTAAGGCGATTAAAAAAGTAGTAACAAAACCAAAATTTAAATTAACTAGAAATGATGAAGCTATAACAATACCATCAATAAAATTATGCAAAAGATCTCCAACTAAGTTCATATATCCAAAAGAATGAATCTTACATTTATAATCGTGGCAGTGCCTCCATTTTATAATCTTTTCTAAGAACAAAAAGGAGATATAACCGAAAATAAAATAAAGAAATATTTTTATTAAGTTGCTGCTTTTTTCATTTATTGCTTCTGAGAGAAGATGGAAAAAAGCCCCTGACAAAAGAGCTCCTGCTGAGAAAGAAATGAAAAATAATAAAATTTTATTTAATGTTTTTTCCTTTAATAAAAGGCAAAACATCCCTACAAAAGAAATTAAACTTATTATGAATGTACTAATAATTATAAATATCAACTCCATTTAAATCATCTTTTATTTTCTATTAATTATAAAGATGTGGAAATTTCAATTTAAAGTTTATAAAAATGGTAGAAATTATTAATTAGAAATTGCAAAAGCCCCCGTAGCTCAGTTTGGATAGAGCACCAGCCTCCTAAGCTGGGGGTCGTGAGTTCGAACCTTTATAATAATTAAAGAGAAATTCTCACCGGGGGCATTTTGGAAATTGTTTTCTTGAGCTTTTTTCATTTTTATTTGTTCAAATAAATGCTTAAATAAATAATTTATCTAAAATTATATTCATGAGGAATGAAGCAATCATAACTTTTATTTTACTTTTGGCAAGTATATCAGGAATGGGCTATAGTGCTGCATTAAACGTAACAAGTAATAAAGTCGAGCTTCTATCTTATGTCAATACTGAAAGTAATGTTACAATGCTCAATTTGACTTTAAGTAGAAATGAAACTAGTAATGAAACTATTAGGATAACAAATATAATAATTAATTTTAACTCTACTAACGAAAATTTGAATGCAAGCATAACTAATCTCGTTGTTTGCATTTATAACTCAACTATAAACGAATCTCAAAAACTTGGTTGTAGCTCTAGATGGAATGTTAGCAGCGATGTTAATAGAACAAATATTACGATCTCTAATTTCACAATTTCTAATAATGAAAATAAAACAATTCTAATAGTTTATGAAATAAATAGAAGTGTGATTACTCCTATAAATGTTTCTTTATTTTTAACAAATGACTCTTTGATAACAAATGCTACAAATATTACAATCTCTTTTTTAAATGGAAAGGATTATAACTCAACGTCTCGATATTTCTCTTCTAATTTTACTCAAATTCAAGACTTACATGCAAATGCAAAGCTATTACCAAGATATGTAGATACAAATGTTAAAGAGCAAGAAATAGTTTATATAGTAAATTCTAGTGGAAAAGATGATATTAAAAGTATAATTCTAGAAGTTCCATCAAACTTTTCAATAGTCTCTAATAATATAAAATTCGTTATAACTAAGAGTGACAACACTACCGCTACTTTCTCATCTTGTACAGATCTCTGTAAGCTAGAAGAAAATAAAATAAATCTAACATCGCAGGCAGGAATAAAACTCTCTATTATAAATATTTCTTTGAATACTACAGAAGATGAAGGCGACTTTACTTTTAACTCTAAAATATATGGAGAAAATTTGAGCGATGTTTCTACAGATGTTAATGGAAGCGAAACAAAATTATTTGTTAAACAATTATTTAATATTACAAACGTTGGCGTAATGAAAAACATAGCAATAGTAAATGGGAGCGACTATTGGCTATTTAACTTCACAATAATTATGAATGCAAATGTTTCTGGACTTATACAATTCAAAATGAATGATTGGAAATCTGACAGCAAGAACGCAACAATACCAATAACTAATGGAACAGGAGATAACGCTACATACTATGCAAGCATGTGGCTTAGTGGAAATGAAAGCAATATCTTTAATGTAACTAATGAGTATAACATAAATAGAGGCGTGAGATTAAATGCAATAGAAAATAGAAACTATACTCTAATACTAAAGATGATAATTCCTAGAGGAATTCCTATTGCAAGCGATTGGTGGACTACGTATAGCATGCTATTTAGATCTATTCCTTGAAATTAATTGATTATTAAATATGAGGTTTGCATAAAAATGAAGATAAAAGATTTTTGTAAAATATATTTTGCATTATTTTTATTTCAAATTTTAGCAAATGTTGCTTTTTGTGAAGTTACAGGAAATTTAAGTTTGAATATTAGCTTTGCAAATACCTCTATACATATTGTTACTGGCCTATATGGAATGACAGTAACAACAACTACAACAATACCAGAAGAAACGAATACTACTACAACTATTGCTACATTATCAACAACGACAAGCACTACTACAACGACAACTACAACAACGACAACTACAAGCACTACTACAACAATTTTTCTTCGCGAGTCAGAATTAAAAAATGTAAAGTTGGACCTAAATAAAACAAATAAAATAATAGAGGAGATTAAAGAATTTATAAAACTTGATGAAAATAAAGCTAAAAAAACTACAGAAAAAATAATAAAAGATATTAACATTAAATATGAACTTTGGATAGAAAATAGCACAAACCTAACTGTCAAAATTTTTTATAATGGCACCAAAAAACTAAATAATCTTATAATTTATCAATATATTCCAAAAAAATTTGCAAACACAACTAAAGAACTTGGAATAATTACAGATGAAAAATTGAAAATAATAGAAGAGGATCCAAAAATTTTATTTATTTCGCCTTCTGTTGAAAAAGGTAAAGAAATAATAATTATTTTCTCTGCTGATAAGAGACTAAAAAAAGATATAATCGATGAATTTGAAACTATAGTTTTTGCAGACAATTTTTCATTAGAGATAAATATATTATTTTTTGTCGTACCCGTTTTTCTTTTAATCATAATTTTGCTCGTGTATTATATATATGAGAAGAGAGAGAAAGAAGCTCACTATAAATACTCTTTCAAAAGAAGAGTATCTATATGGTTTATCATAAAAATTAAAATGAAGCATCTCAAGCAAAGAATAAAAGATAAATTAAAGAAAGAAGAAGCAGAGTTTAGATATCAATACAAAGTATAAAAAATAAAAATCTAAATGAACTCAATTCAATTATTTTATAATATTTTTTGATCCTGTTCTTTCTGATAACTCTTTTATCAATTTTGAAGAGATGTCCTCACCAAGCTTATCTAAATCTATTATAAGAGAAATTATTTTACACCCATCTCTTCTTGGCTCTCCGAAAATAGCCCCAACTATTCTATAGTTTTCTTCAGCTACTAAACATGCATTTGGATTTTTTAAAAATAACTCATTCATCTTTTCTTTTGTTATCATTTCTCTTGATTTTGGAGGAAATTTTGCTTCTAAATATAAAATCTCTTCTATATCTTTTTCATTCATTTCTCTTATTTTTATATTTCCCATAATTTTCACTATTAATTCTATAAATTATTTTGAATAAAATATTGGCCTTCTTGACAAGAATTTATCCAAAGGTAATCGATTATAAGGAAATTCTTCTGTATTCTCCTTTATATATTTAATAATCTCTTTCAAAGATGCCTCTTTTATCACATCGCCTTGTTTTGTTCTTATTCTTACTGACAATTTATTTGGAAATTCTCTCTTTTCTTTCTCACCAAAAACTATTATTATAGGTATCCATTCCATTTCTGCTTCTCTTATCTTTTTTGCTATTGTTAGATCTCTATCGTCTATATCTACCCTTATTTTATTTTTTTCAAGTTCATTTGAAAGAATTTCAGCATCCTTTATAAAATTATTACTCACACAACAAATTCTTACTTGAGTTGGCGCTAGCCAAAATGGAATTGTTGGCAACTTATTTTCTCTTTTTTCCATATAAGCCTTTTCAAGAATAGCGTAGATAACACGCTCAACTGCTCCACTTGGGGATAAGTGTAATATTATGGGATACTTTTTAGTTCCATCAGAGTCGATAAATTGAATTCCATATCTTTTAGCATTTTCTACGTCAATCTGGTCTGTTGTTAATGCCGCTGCTTTATCTAACGCATCTACAAAATTTAGCTCATATTTGAATATAAAGTAAAAGAATTGTTTATCCCACATTTCCAAAAGTGCTGGTTTTCCCCACATCTTTACAAAGCTTTTAATGAACTCTTTATTATTTTCATAGAAATCTTTAGTAACTCTTATAGCAAGCTCGAGATAATCTTTTCCTATTTCAAATTTTTCTTGGAGATTAATTGCAAGCTCAAACCTTTTTTTAATTTCTTCTTTTGCTTGGTCTATATCTCTACAAAAGGCATGGCAATCTGGCATTGTGAATGCTCTTAATCTTCTTAAGCCAGCTAGCTCTCCTCTTTGTTCAACTCTAAAGCTATATTTTGTAAGTTCATAGAGCTTTATAGGTAGATTTTTATAAGATATTATCATATCCTTTGCTAAAAGAAATTGTCCAAAACAAGCAGAGAACCTTAGAAAAACTTTTTTATTTGGAGTTTGGATTTTATATTGTCTTGCTGGGAATCTATTCAAATAATCTTTCAATGCAGGATGCTCATAATCATACATTATGGGTGTTTCTACTTCCATTGCTCCGTACTCCTTTGTTTTTGTTGTTACATATTCTTCTATTAAAGATTTCATTAATCTTCCTTTTGGTAGATATCTCAAATTTCCTGGATCGCTTGCAGGTTCATAATCCACTAGTTCTAATTTTCTCATAAGCTTTGTGTGTGGAGGCTCTTCTTCAACCTTTCTTGATTTTGCCATCTCATATCGAGCGAATTTTTCTAATCTTCTATATGAACCGAAATCAAAACCAATTATATTTCCTTCTTTTAATTCTATTTTGCTTAAATTTCCATCCGGCTCTATTATATACCATTCCGACTTTAATTTTTCTTCTTTTCTAAGCGCTTCTGAAACTTCTTCTACTCTAATTTCTCTTGAAAGCTCGGAAAGAGGATGCCCTTTACATTTTATTTGAAAGCTTTTATACCATCCAAAAGGAGCGCGAAAAACTTCGTATTTTTCTTTTAGTTTATCTTCCGCACTTTTTAAGATTTTTATTGCAATCTCTGAAGAAGCTAATTCGCTGCTAAGATGAGCATAAGGATATAAAACTATTCTCTTAACATTTAGCTGAGATGCTACTTTATTTATTTCATCGAACAAATTTTCAACAACTTGCTCTACATTTTTTTCATCATATTTTTCTACAGCAACAAAAACAACTAAACATTCATCAACCTTTTCAAAATTTTTTTCCAATTTTTCTGCTTGCTCAATTGCCTTTTCTTTTGCTTCATATTCTATAAAGTCTGCATGTATCAAAAGTATTTTCATAAAATTGTTAATCTTGCGAAAATATTATAAATCTTAAATAAATGAATAAATAATAAAGCCCCGTGGTGTAGCGGTCAAGCATATCGGCCTTTGGAGGTTGATCCAAAGATGTGAAAAAAGATGAGCTAACGAAGAAAGCCGAAGACCTCGGTTCGAATTTTTCGAGAATCCGAGCGGGGCTATTTTTATTTTTTAACTTTTAATTTGAAATTAAATGAAAGAAGAATGGGAAAATCTCGCTAACATATATGCAAAGAAAAGATGGTATGGAAAAGGACTTTTTAAATTTGAGAGAATATTATTGCAAAAGATTTCAAATTTTGTTGATTCTGTAATAGATGTTGGTTGCGGAACTGGAAGGCATATAAGAGTTTTAAAACAGAAAAATGTTTTTGTAATTGGATTGGATTTTTCTTTAAACATGATAAAAGAAGCTAAAAAAATGTGTAACGCATTCTACATTTTAGGAGATGCTAGAGAACTACCATTTAAAGATTCTTCTGTAGATTGTTGCATTTGTCTTGGAAATACTATTGCATCTGTAGGAGAAAAGAGAAATAAACTCATTTTTGGTGCTCAATTGGCGATTGATGAAATGCTTAGAACAGCTGAAAAATTAGTAGTTGTTGATTTTAGAGAAGGAAAAAGAAGTTATGAAAAAAGATTTATAAATAATATACCATACACAACAAGAAGTTGGAAATTAAAAACAGCTATAGATTTGTTCAAAAAATCTAAACATAAAGAAAAAATAAGAAAAATGAAATTAGTAAAAAATGTAAAGCTAGGTGGACATAACTTCTTCTATATAATTTGTTTTCTAAAATAATTTTTATTAATTTGTCGTTCTAGATATGATTATAGAGGTAAAACATGGAAGATAAAGAAAAAAACGAAATTGTGGTTTTAAGACTTTCTCATAGAAAGAATAGAGATAAGAGGGTAACTACACATGTAGCTTTAGTTGCCAGAGCCTTCTCTGCTAAAAAATGCTTTTATGCTGGAGATAAAGATGAGGAACTTGAGAAAAGAATAAAAAAGGTTGTTGAAAAGTGGGGTGGATATTTTCGAATAGAATATTCAAAAAATTGGAAAGCTTTATTAAAAGAGTTGAAAAATGAAGACTATTTTATAGTTCATTTAACAATGTATGGAATTCCTATACAAAATTTGATAGAAAAAATAAAAAATAAAGAAAAAATTGTCGTAATAGTTGGTAGTGAAAAAGTTCCTAGAGAAGTTTATGATTTGGCAGATTGTAACTTAGCTATAACGAATCAACCACATAGTGAGATTGCAGCTCTTGCAATATTTTTAGATAGAATTTTTGATAGCACAGAGCTTTATAAAGAATTCGAGAATGCTAAAATAAGAATAATTCCAAGCAAGCGTGGTAAAAAAGTGTGGCAAAAAAGTGATTGAAAATGAAAATTTGCGATAAAATAAAAAATATTAATTTATTAATGAAAGAAGAGTGTTTGGATGCAATACTTCTTATAAATACAAAAAATATTAGAGAAAGAAATATAGATTATTTTGTTTCACAACCAGTTTATGATTTTCCATGTTTATTGATAATAACAAATGATAAAATAAAATTAGTAACATCTTTGCTAGAGGATATAAAAGAAAGAGGTATAGAAATATTAAAAACAAAAAACCCTATTAGTAAGGAAATCGTCTTGGAGCATTTGAAAGAATCAAAAACTATTGGTATAATTGAGGATAATTTTCCATTGTCTATTAGAAAATTTCTAAAAGGAAAGAGATTGGTAGATATAAGTAAAAAAATGGCAAAAAATAGAGAAATAAAAAGCATCGTAGAAATAAGAAAAATAAAATTTTCTTGTAAAATCGCAGAAGAGTGTATAAATGAAATAAAAGAAAATATATCAAGAAGAACCAAAGAAAATGAAATAGTAAAAATGATAAAGAGTGTTATTGCAAAGTACGAAGAAGCTTCACTTGCATTTAATCCAATAGTAGCAAGTGGAAATAGATTATCAATTATTCATCCATTTCCTCAATATTCTTCAAGGATGATAAAAGATTTTTGCATAGTAGATTTTGGTATTAGATATAAGGGTTATTGTTGCGATGTTACAATTCCTTTCGTTTTAGGGTATTTGAATAATAAAAAGAGAAAAATAATAGAAACTGTGGATGAAGCTTATAGAAAAACGCTCGAGATGATAAAACATACAAAAGAAGTGAGTGAAATTTTTAGAAATATTAACGAATTTATAAAAATCTCTTCTGGTTGTGAATTAAAGCATGCACTTGGTCATGGAATTGGTTTAGATGTTCATGAACCTCCAGACATATCCATAAGTAGTGAGGAAGAGTTAAAAGATGGAATGGTTTTTACTATAGAACCAGGAATTTATACTAAAAGTTTTGGATGTAGAATTGAAAACGTTGTTTATTTAAAAAATGGAGTGAAGACATTAAGCAATGCTGAAGTAGTAGAAAAACTCTAATTTTTACTCTTCTCTATAATTTCTATCTTATTTGCGATTATTTCAAGCTCATTATTATAATCTGCAACCTTTCCAAAAATTAAAATCTTATCATTTTTATTTATGAAAACTTCTCTTACATTAAACATTACAACATTTATTTTATTGTTATTTTCGTCAGAGATAATAAAAAGTAGAGTATTCTTAGAAAGCTTTGGTTCATTCGCAACTTTACCAAAAGTTTGAATTTTTTGACCAAGAAGATTATAATCTATTTTGCTTAACTCTACTTCTCTATAAGTTGTGAACATTGAAAAAATAATGAGAAATATTATTCCTATAATAGTAATTAATAATGAAATTCTATTTAATTGTTTATCGGAAATCATAACAAAATATGATTTTATAAAAATTATTTAAAATTAGACTTTTATAAATCAGCCCGCTACTTTGCTAGGTTTTCTTACAGGAAACCAATTGGAAAGTTCTTTTAAAACCTCTTCCTCTAATTTTACTCCACTAGCAACTATATCTGTTAGGGTTATTATTCCTAAAAGTTTGTTATTCTCTACTACTGGCAATTTTTTTATTTTATTTTCTGTCATTATCTCTGCAGCTTTTTCTACTTTCTCGTTGGGAGGAATTGTAATTACTGGGGAGCTCATTATTTCTTTTATCGGAATATCTAGCTCTAGCCCTTTTGTTAAGACCTTTGTAACTAAATCTCTTTCTGTAACTATCCCTATCACTTTCTCATTCTTATCGAGAATTACCACAGAACCTATGTTATTCTCTATCATTGCATCTAAAACATCTTTTATGCTTGCATCTTTTGAGAATACAAAAACATTTTTTCTCATTATATGTTTAACTAGAATTCTTCTCACCTCTTCTTATTTTAAATTTTCATTTCTAATATATTTAAATTCTTTTTATAATCTTCTATTTTTGCTATATTTCTCTTTTTCTTATGTTCTCTTAAAAATTCTTTTATCTTGCTTGATAAATATTTCTTACATTCTCCACAAAACCTTTCTCCTTTTTTACATTCACTATATATCTTTTCTATTTTTTCGTCATTTTCTTCAAAGAAATAAAAAAGATATTTATAAACTAAGCAGATATCTGGATTTCCTCCTTTCTCTTTTTGTTCTTTTAAACTTTTTTGACCTCCTGTTAATGCTTTCCAGACTTTTCTCTCAACATCCTCTTCTGAATCTGTTGTAAATATGCAACTTTCTGGCTCAGAAGATGACATCTTCTCTCCCTTTAATCCAGGAAGAAACTTTGAATGGATTTGAGCTGGTTTATAAAAACCTAATTTTGGTGCGACATATCTAGCTATACCTCGCCAATAAGGATCTTGGTCTACAGCAGCTGGAATTAAACATGGTATATTCTTTTTATTTAACACACTTGGAAGAAAACACGGAGCAGCCTGTAATGCTGGAAAGAAAATTATCCCAATATTGGATTCCTTTTTAAAACCAAATACTGCGCTTGCTGTTGAATATGTAACATTACGAGCAATCTTTATCGCTATCTTATATAACAATTTTATGTCTTTTGTATTTTGTATGATATATGTCTTTTCTGGATTAAAACCAATTGCCGCTATATCTAAAAGATTTTCCTCTACATTTTTATTTATCTCTTCAAGGGTTTGCTCTTTAATTAAAAATTTTTCATCATCAGTAATTTGAAAATATAGCTCACAATCGAATTTATCTTGAAGCCACTTTGTAAATATCCATGGAATCAAGTGCCCTATGTGAGTTTTTCCCGATGGACCTCTTCCTGTATATAAGAAAAACTTTTCTCCTTGTTCATATTTATCTAATATCCAATCTAAATCTCTATGCGCAAAAAAAATATTTCTTCTTAGAAGAAAGTGTAATTCCTTAGTGTGCTTTTTTATTCTCTCTAAAATTTTACTATCTATTAATTTTAGTCCAAATTCTTTGGTTAGTCTCTCGTAGTCTACTTTACCCTCAACGCTCCATGGTGTCACTTCAAACTCTTTTTTATATTTCTTTTTCGCCATTTTTCTTTTTTTCATATGAACCTTCTTTTTCTATATTTGGAATGATATCTTTAACTCTTTCTATAAATATTTTTTCTGTGCAGCTTGCACATAACCAAAATTCTTTTTTTCCTTTTTGTAATCTTTTTACTATTTGAATTCTTCCTACTTGATCTGCTTTAAATCTTCTTTTACAAATATTACATTTATGAAATTTTATCATATACATTATTTTTAAGCTAATTAATTAATTTTTTACTTAGAGAATTATTTATTATTCCAACTTCTTTCTTTCTCTTATTTTTTTTATTGTTATATCCTTTAGCTCTTCTGGTATTTTTTCAAACTTTACATCTATTAGAGAGAAAAATCCTTTTCCGTTTGTCGCAGACTTTAACGCTGCTTCAAAACCGAACATTTCAGCTACAGGAAGTTTTGCCTCTATAATACATGTCCCCAATTCATTCTTCATATCCAATATTTGTCCTCTTCGATTTTGTATCAAATCTATTACACTTCCCATATATTCTTCTGGTAAATCTATTCTTATTATTTGTATAGGCTCTAGAAGTGTTGACTTTGCTTGTAGCATCGCTTCGTATATTGCAAACTTTATTGCAGGAATAACTTGTGCAGGTCCTCTATGGACAGCATCCTCATGTAGCTTAGCATCTACCAACTTAACCTTTAATCCTGCGCAAGGCTCTTTTGCTAAAGGACCTTCATCACAAGCTTCTTCAAAAGCATCTAAAATCATTTCAATAGTTTCATTTAGGTATTGAATTCCTTTTGTTGCATCTATAAAAACATTTCTCTTATATATACTCTTCGTATTTTTTGCATCTTCTTTATTCATTCCATAATCTACAAGAAGATTCCAAAAGTCTTTTTTCTTTACTATTCCTTCTTCAATTTTTCCTTCGACCAAAGCTTCATAAACACTTCTCTCAAGTGGCTCTACAACAATATAAAATCTATTGTGTTTGTTGCTTGATTTTCCTTCTATTATAGGAGACTCTTTTTCTACAGTTTCTCTATATACTACAATAGGTTGCGTTGCTACTATCTCTATTCCTCTATCCCTTAAAGGTCTTTCTATTTTCGCATCTATATGAAGTTCTCCGAGCCCGGAAACAAGATATTCGCCTGTTTCTTCATTTATACTTACAACTAAGGTTGGGTCTTCGCAGCTTTTTTGTTTCAAAAATTCCATAACCTTTGTTAAATTTCTTGGGTCTTTTGGTTCAATAGATTTCGTAACTACTGGTTCAAATATATGTTTAATTGCCTCAAAAGGTGCTATTGGTTGCGAAGCTATCGTTTCTCCAGAGAATGCTTCTGGAATTCCAATTATACCAACGATATTTCCAGCTTTAACCTCATCTACCTGAATGTAATGCGGGCCTTTATACAAAAGAACTTGCTGAACCCTCTTTTCTAATTGTTTTCCAACTAAATAGACTTGCTGCCCTTTCTTTATACTTCCAGAAAATATTCTTGCGGTAGCAACCATTCCTGCATGTGGGTCTGGAACTAATTTTGTTACTACGGCTCCAAGTTCTCCGTTCACGTTACATTCTATCATATCCTTGTATATTTTACTATCTTTCTCTCCTGTCCATATCTTATCTATTCTATACTTTTGAGCTTCTTTTGGATTTGGTAAATGTCTTATAACCATATCTAAAACAATTTTATGAAGAGGTGCTTTTTTAGCTAACTCATCGTCTTTTTCTTGGGTGCAATACTCTATAATATCTTTAAATGTTATTCCAGTTTTTTTCATAAAAGGTACAGAAATAGCCCATTTTCTATATGCAGAACCAAAGGCAACGCTACCATTTTCTACATTTACAAGCCATTTTTCACCAAATTCTTTTTCTGCATATTTAAGTATTAATCTATTTACATCGTTTATTATCTTTGTAAATCTTTCTTGCATTGCTTGTGGCGTAAGTTTTAATTCTCTTATTAATCTATCGACCTTATTTATGAAAAGAACTGGTTTAACCCTTTCTCTAAGAGCTTGCCTAACTACAGTCTCTGTTTGTGGCATTACTCCTTCAACCGCGCAAACAAGAATTATTGTTCCGTCTACAGCCCTCATAGCTCTCGTAACATCTCCACTAAAATCTACGTGGCCAGGTGTATCTATTAAATTTATTAAATACTCTTCACCTTCGTATTCATGAACCATGCTTACATTTGCTGCATAAATAGTTATACCGCGCTCTTGCTCTTGCTTGTCAAAATCTGTCCATAAAGCTTTGCCTGCAACTTCTTCGCCGAGCATCCCTGCACCGAGCAAAAGGTTATCTGTCAAAGTTGTTTTTCCATGGTCTATATGCGCTGCTATACAAATATCTCTTATCTTTTCTTGTTGTTCCATTAACTTTTCTAAAAATTTTGAGTCGATCATTGGTATCAGCCAAAATAATTAAGCAATAAATAAATATTTTTAATCTTTAAATCTTTGTTTTATATTTTTATATTTTATGATTTTTGAATGGTAATAGAGATATGCAAAAAGCAAGAATAAAGCTTATAGGAACATCACCAAAAGAGCTTGACGAAATATGCAAAGAAATAAAATCTATTGCTGAAAAGCTAGGCGTACCTGTATCTGGACCGATATTTCTACCAACTAAAAAGCTACGTGTTCCTGTTATGCGAACGCCATGTGGCGATGGTATGCATCGTGGCGGTGGAGGAGGAAATTGGGAAAGATGGGAGCTAAGAATACACAAAAGATTGATAGATGTTTCCGCGAATCCAAGAGTTTTAAGGCAAATTACAAGAATTCCAATACCTAAAAATGTGAAGATCGAAATAGAGATAAAGGATTAGGTATTTCATTTCTCTATAAATTAAAAATATTTTACGAAGTTAATGAAAATTCTCATTCCATTTATTTCTAATTTTTGTTAAGAGAAATTTTATAACCTCTTTTTTCTTTCTCCTAAAAATGGTTTTGCGTATTCATAGAAACTTTCATTTGCACAAAGGTTTTCATAATCAAAGAAATCTGTGTCTGAAACTTTTCTTATGTTTACCGCATCTGCAATAGGAACGCTACTAATTTTAAAATCTTTTTCATCTGGGTCATAAATAATAGATGCCATCTCTCCGTATCTTTCTTCACTAATCATATTTATACAATGTTTTCCAGCTTCTATTGCCAACCTTCTTTCTATTTCTATAGGTCTACCATTTCTTAGCTGATACGTTAATGCAATGTTTGCAGTTTTTATATTATATCCTTTACTTTCACAGAATTTTTCAATCTCGTCTCCAAGACAAATAGCTAAAGCTAATGGATCTAATTTTTCGTGACCAAAAGCATCCTTTTTTTCTTTTTTTATATGAGATTGTAGCCCAATCAATCTTGCCCCTTCGGCAACGGCAACCACACAATAGCCATTATTCTTATAATATCTTTCGATTATTCTCTCACAAATATCGTCAATAGAAAATTCCTTTTCTGCGGGAATTATTAAATCAGCATTTCCATAAGCACCTGCAGCGGTAACTACCCAATCTGTATTTCTTCCAAACATTGTTATTAGAGCGACCCTACTATGAGCATATGCCGTTTCGATACTTTCTCTTACAGTATCAGCTGCCTTTTTTGCAGCGCTTGGATATCCGAAACAAAAATATGTGTGCGATAGATCATTATCCATTGTTTTCGGCCATCCTACAATATTTGTTTTGAATTCTTCATAAAGATCTTTTGCAACACTTAAAGTATCTTCGCCACCAAGAGCAATAATAGCATGTATATGATTTTTCTTTAGATTATCTTTTACCCTTTCTAAATCTGGCTTTGTTCGAGACGATTTTAGTACTGTCCCGTTACTTGATAACAAATCTTCAAGTTCTTCGTTTGTGAGATTTAAATCTAAAAACAATTCTTCTTCCATACCCTTCCATCCTTCAAGACATCCCAAAATATCGTATCCTTTTTTCTTAGCTTCTATTACTGCTCCTCCTATTCCTTGGTTGAGCGTTGCTACATGACCTCCACCTGTAAGTATAGCTATCCTCTTTTTCATTATTTTCACCACCTTATATTTTCGGATATCTTCTCATGATATCTTTTATATCCTTTATAAGCGATATTGCTTCCTCTTTTGGTCTCATAAAAACATTTCTCCCTATTACGAATCCTGTGACTCCTGCACACAAACATTCTTCTACCTCTCTCATCATTTCATTATAATCTTTCTTTTCTCCTCCTGCAATAAGCACTTGCGTTTTTCCTGCTGTTTTAACTAATTCTCTTACCATTTTTTCTTGACTCCATGAAAGAGTATCATTATATTTTCTGTATTTTCCTTTTGGGTCATAGCTTTCCTCTATTTTTCCTGTTGTTGTATCTACACTCTTAGGTTTTTTTGGCATATTTAGTTTTACTAAATCAGCACCAAGTTCTAAGGCAACTCTTGCCGCATAATCTACCATAGCGAAGGAGTCACGACCTCCATGAGCTTCTACATATTTTCCACGTGGATAACTCCACATTATTGTTGGAATGTCAAACTCTTCTGCTTTAATTCTTATTTCTCTCCATCTTTCAAAATCTTCATCTTGTCTTGGAGAACCAACATAGAGAGTATAGCCAATTGCACACGCTCCTAATTCAAAAGCTTCTTCTGGCGTAGCAACAAGTGGAGATATGGGAGCTTCATCACTTGGTATGTTTGTCTTTCCATTGAGCTTTAATACCAATGGAATCTTATCTCTATATCTCTCATACCAATATTTCTTTGCTATGCCTATATGAAGTACTACACCAGAAACTCCTGCTTCTTCTGCTAATGATAATATATATTCTGGATCTTTGCTTTTTTCGTTATCAAAGAAATCGGAGGGTCCATGCTCTAATCCATGATCATAAGGAAGGAGTAATATCCTTCCCTGTCCTGGTCCATACTCGTGGGAAATTTTTGCTAATTTATCTTCTTTCGTCATTAATTTCATAATTAAGAATGGAAAAATAACGAATTAAAATTTTTAGTTGCTTTTATTATTTTCTTATAATTTTAATAATTTTTATTTATATGAAACTTTCACGGGCAGATCTACTTTACTATAAGTTTTGCTTTTTCTATAGAGTATTCCCAATCTTTTGGGAGAATTCCCTTTCTAATATAATATTCGGCAAGTCTTCTTATCTTCGATTCCACAAGTTGAAAAGCATGACGACATCGCTTATCTTTTTTATTTATTTGAAGATGATTATACATAATTACTGCTTTCTTTAACAAATTAAACAAATCTTCTGGAACATTTTCTCTTTCTTCTGGCACGTGCTTTTTTATCACTTCCCGAATAGAAAGATTGTACATCTTTACTTTAGGTATTCCATATTGATCTCTAAGAATATGGCCTATCTCACTTGGTTTTTTTCCTTCTTTGAATAATTTTATTATAAGCCTTTCCACTTCTTCTTTTTCATACTTTGGCAATTCTTTAAGCTTTGATTTCGATGTCATATTATCTACCTCTATACCTTCCTCTTCTTTTTATTTCTTCTAATCTTTTTATAACTAACTCTGCCTTTTCATAATTTTCTCTATATTTTTTTAAAATAATATTCCAAGCTTCATTTAAAATATTAAAATGAGCTGACTTTATCGATTGATAAAGTAAATATAAATCTGTTGCCTTATCTTCAATTCTACTTGAATAAAAACCTAAACCAAAATCTATGAGATATATTTCATCATCTTTTAAAATAAAATTTGATGTTGTTAAATCTCCATGAATTATATCTTTTGAATGAAGAAGTGCTATATAATTTGCTATAATTTTAAAAATCTCTTCAATTTTCTCTTTCGAAAGATTCTGAAGAACATCCTTAAGTTTTTTTCCGTAAATAAACTCCATTTTTATTTTATATTCTTCTGCACTAATAACTTTAGGAGTTTTTACTCCAAGCTCTCTAGCAACCCTTAATAACTTCGCTTCTTTCTTAGTTCTTATTCTTCTCAGTTTCTCATCTATCTCTCTAATTCTATAACTCTTTTTTATTCTATCTTTAACTACAATGTTCTCGCTCTCTAAATATATAATTGCCTCTGCTCCTCTTTGCAGGATTTTTATTTGATAAGAATTTTTTTCATTTTTCATAATTTTTAAATATTTTAAAAAGAAATAAAAGTTAATGACAAGTGAAAAAATTCTCCTAATAGACAGAAACAAATGTATTCGTTGCTTTGGTTGTGTAGCAGTTTGCCCAGTTCAAGCATTAGAGTATAGTAAAGAAGGCCCTAAATGGATAGAAAACCGTTGCACGCGTTGCAAAATATGTTCGAATTTCTGCCCCGTAAAAGCTATTAGGTGGGCTTAAATGATAAAAATAGATAAAGAAGTAGATGTAATTATTGTAGGTTGTGGACCAGCTGGCTCATGGTGCGCTAAAAGATTAGCAGAATATGGAGTAAACGTTATTGTATTAGATAGAAATGAAGAGATAGGAACTCCTGTAAGATGTGGAGAAGGGTTTTCTAAAACTATAGAAGAGAGATTGAATCTCAAACTTCCATCATTTTGCATTGCTCAAAAAATTGATGGCGCATTTATTTATGCACCTAATGGTAAATTTGTTGAGGTAAAAGGATTTGGATATGTTTTGGAGAGAAAGATGTTTGATAAATGGTTAGCAATAGAAGCTTCAAACGCGGGAGCAAAAATACTAGCTAAGTCTTATGTTTACGATTTGATAAAAGAGAAGGGAAAAATAGCTGGAATAAAAGCAAATATTGTTGGAGAGGATATGGAGATAAAGGGAAAAATAATAGTTGGAGCTGATGGGGTAGAGTCTATGATTGCAAAAAAGGCAGGAATAAATACTACCTGCTCGCCTTTTTTAGTTGACTCTGGTTTTGAATATGAACTTGCAAACATAAAGCTTAGAGATGAAAAAAAGCTTGAAATATTTCTTGGTAATGAAGTAGCACCCCGAGGATATGTTTGGATTTTCCCAAAAGGAAAGAATAGAGCAAATGTTGGCGTCGGAATAGTTGGCTCTAACGAAAAAGGAGCGAGATATTATCTTGATAAATTTATAGCCTCACGTGAAGAATTGAGAAAAGGTAGTATAATAGAAGTTAAAGGTGGTGCAATTCCGGTTGGAGGATTCTTAAGAGATATGGTTAAAGAAAATGTATTATTAGTTGGAGATGCTGCTCATCAAGTAAATCCTATTCATGGCGGCGGCATAGGAGAAGCTATGACAGCAAGCGAGATAGCAGCAAAGGTTATAAAGAAAGCATTAGATAAAAATGATTCGAAAGTATTGAAAGAGTATAATACTCTTTGGTACAAGTCCCGCGGCAATACTTTGAAAAAGATAGAAAAACTTCGTGAGATTGTTGAAAAACTTAGCGATGATCAATTAAACAAGCTTGCCGAAGCATTGGAAGGCGAGGACATTTATGATATTACTCATGGAAATTATTTGAAGCTTGTCAAAACTTTATTAAAACTTGGTTTCAAGCTTGCTGGATTTTAAAGACAAAAAAATTTATTTATAAATTGATAAAAAATTTCAAGATATAACGCGCAAGATAAAAATGTGAAATAATAAAAAATTCTAAAAATAAAATTAGCAAATGTTTTCGTTTCCAGGTGTCGGAGCCATTTCCTTAAAATCTAGTATATCTACATCACTATCGCTTCCATTTGGACATCTTCCTACAGCTCTATCTTCGCTTGGCTTAGGTGCGTTATCGCTTTTTATTCCATCGTCAAAGCTTCCATAAGTTACCTGATCTACTATTGTATCATCTTTCTTAAGCATTATCATTCCTTTTGTTAATCCAAGTTTATCTGTGCAATTTATTACTACATAACCCTTTGCTTCTATTGTAATTCCATTGAGATCGCAATAATAAGTTGTGTTGCTTTCGCTTTTCTTTGTTTCTAATTTCCATGTGCTTAGATTTACACTAAAAACTTCATTGTTATACAATTCTACCCATTGTTCATAAGTGTAGTTGCTTTCGTTTCTCTTTATGAAGAACTCATTTATCACAACCTTTGGTGGAATATTTAACATTTGCTTTTTCATCCCTTCCATTCTCTCTACTTCAGATTGCAATATCATTTTCATTTTTTCGCAACTTTTATTCATCTCATTGAAGTGCATTCCATAGTACTTCTCGCTTATTGAGCCCAGCTCTATGGTACGCTCTATATAACCATTTTTCGATTCGCATCTTTCAACAATTTTTGAAGGAGTTTTAATAACCGAAAGTAGTACATCAGAATTTTTTATACTCCACTCTGTAGAATTTGATGAACTTTTCACAATAATCTCACTATCGCTTTTGCTAAGCTTTTGGAATACTTCCTCGCTGCTTATATAGAAATAAAACTTTCCATATGATGTTTGAATTTCTCTTTCTATTCTTTCTGGACCTTCAAAACTTTTTGTATATCCTGGTATTTCATATACATCGCTTGTGTTAATATTTAAAAGTAGTGCTCCTGTTGGCGTATAGCTATTATCAAATTGTTGAGAAATATATGGAATTGCTACCAAACTTGCTATTATACTAGCAAGCATAAAGGCAACTCTCATAATTCTTAAATTAATCTTTGCTTGTATATATAAAGTTTTTATAATCTATTTTTATCATAAAAGAAAGTGGAAAATACTTTAAATGATTTTTAGATCTTTCAAAAAATCTGTTAATTGAAGTTATCTTCACTTATATTGTCCTTTACTTTTTGAGTGTTTTTAACTAATCTTGTTACATATCCGGCAACTTTATTTTTCATTCTTTTTGTTAATGGAAGTTTCATCTCCTCTACCAAAATCTTATTTTTTTCAAAGTTATCTGTAAATTTGTTTGTAGCTAATAATTGAAATGCTAACAGCTTGATGTCTTTAGACCTTATTCTTCCCATCTTTAATCACTGAGATAAAAGTTTATAAAAAAATTAAATATTTAAATAACTTAAAATTTCTTGCATGTTTAAAATAAAAATATCTACCGATAACAATAAAACAATTTAATTCAACTCTAATCTTATGAAGATTGTAAAAAAAGCTTACCTTGCTTCATTTCCTATTGGGCATATTGCTCTCGATGAAAGTGGTTCGCTAATTCTATTCAAAGATTTTAGAATAGATAAAAATGAAGTTCTCGAAGAATTGAAAAAAATGGGATATGAAATTATAGAAAATGATTTCTCTAAAAGCATTGGAAGAAAAAAGATTAGAAGAATTGCAATTATGAGTGGTGCAGTAAAGGATGATAAAGAGTTCAATAAAATTTTAATTGAATTTGGCATAAAATTTAGCGAAAGTAGAATGAAGATAGAAAGAGAAAAGGTAATAATAAGAGCTTACGATATTTTAAAAACAATTGAAAAATTTTATCAACCTTTAAAAGAAAGATTTAAAGAGCTTTGTTGGCTTTATAGCCCTACCACAAAATTAAGTGATGAAAAATTAGAAAATATTTTGAATAAAATTAAAAACTCTAAATTTGAAGAAGAATTTGGAATAAAAATTCTAGATAAAGATAAGAAGATATTAAAAGAATTGGGAGATTTCGTTTATTTATCTAAAAACATAAAAAATGAAATCGAAGAATATACAAAAGAGGAGATAAAACAAATTGCTCCAAATTTATCTTATATTGCTGGCGAAGACATTGCGTTAATGCTTCTTTCCTATGCAGGTTCTCTAAAAAATCTTGCGAAGATGAGTGCTTCGACAATTCAATTATTGGGTAGTGAGAAGGCTTTATTTAGGCATTTGAAAAATAGAGAAAGGGTTAAACCACCAAAACACGGCTTAATTTATAATTCTCCATATATAAAAAATTCTCCTAAAGAATATCGTGGAAAGATTGCTAGAATTTTAGCATCTAAAATAGCTCTTGCTGTAAAAATAGATTTTTATTCTCAAAGAGATGAAAGAGAGAGATTAAAAAAAGAGTTGGAAGAAGAAATTTCAAAAGTGATGAAAAATGAATAAAGAGGAAATTACGATAAAAAGTAGAAATGAAAAAGAAAGTTTGATTGAGTTATTTGATAATGTATTTTTTGATAATGAAGAGAAGAAAATTTATACCAAATATACTACAAAAAGCTCAGAAGAATTGCGAGAATGGGATCCATATAGAAGCAAAATAGCAGCAGCAATATTAAATGGATTAAAAAATTTTCCATTTAAGAGAGGTTGTAAAATTTTGTATTTGGGTGTTTCTACAGGGACGACATGTTCGCACATAAGCGATATAATAAGTAGTGATGGAATAATCTATGGCGTAGACTTTGCTGAACGTGTGTTTTACTTATTTTTAGATTTAGCTAAGAAGAGAAATAACATTGTCCCTATATTTGCAGATGCAAGATTGCCTAATAATTATTTCTGGGTTGAAGAGGTTGACATTGTTTATTGCGATATAGCACAACCAGACGAAATAGATATTGCGATAAGAAATGCAGAGATATTTCTTAAGAAAGATGGACATCTAATCATAGCGATAAAATCTAGAAGTATAGATGTTACGAAAGAGCCGGAAATTATATATAAAAATGAGATAAATAAACTTGAAGAAAATGGCTATAAAATATTAGAATTGATAAATTTAGAACCCTATGAAGATTCTCATGCTTTAGTTGTTTGTATTAAAAATAAGGAGTAAATTTAACATTTATTAAAAATCTATAAAAATTATTTTACTTCTATCAATTTTTCTTTCGAAGATATTTGTTTTATTTTTTCTTTGAATAGATCAAATTCCTCCCTACTTATCAAGCCTCCTGCAGCAAGTTTATGTCCACCAGTTATTGCTGTTCTGAAATCTTTACTAGCTTCTTTTAATAATCGATTTATATCTATCTTACCACTTTGGTTTCTTACTGAAAATTTCACTTTGTTTCTACTTACCTCCCATAAGAAAATTATCTTGTTAGGATAAATTTCTGAAAGTTTCGTAGAAATTACTGAACGCAAATTATATTTTGACTTAATTTCATAAAATAATATATTTTCTGTTATTTCCGCATTATTTTTTATACTTGCAAGTATGCCTACAATCTCATTTTGTACCCTTTCATAATATTCTATCATCTCTCTTCTTTGCTCTATTTCTTTTATATTGTCCATGCTTTCTATAATCTTCGCAATTTTTTCTGAAGAGATATGCGATGCTCTCATTGCAGTTATTATATCACTAGCCTTACCAAATATAGAATTAATGAAATTTTTCTTTATATCTCCTTGTATAAACTCTTGGTAAAGATTTTTTCCTTCTTCTATCAAATCTAAGGAATTGTTTATATTATAATCTCCTGCTATTCCTATAAGTGAAATCCACAAATAATTTTTCATATCGATTATTTTCGAGCATAATTTATATATTAAATATGACGTAGATTGATAAACATCCTTTTCAAGAAGTGGATTATAATATATGATTCTTTTAAAATTTATCATATTTGTGATTTGATGGTGATCTATTACCAAAGTTTCACTTATTCCTTCTAATCTTCTACATAGATTTTTCTCTTGATCTATAGCCAAGTCTAATACTATTATTTTTGTTGGAATTGCTAACTTAATCCTTTGTATTAATGTTTTTGTAAGCGGCATTGGCTGAGAAATTATGAAATCACTTGATTTTCCAATTCTTTCTTTTAAAAATTTATTTATTAGAACGCAGCTGCAAATACCATCTGTATCGTTGTGAAATATTGTTGTTATTATATCTTTTTCTGTGATATTTCTTAGAAATTCTATTGCATTTTTCTCTCTTATTTCAAGATTTTTCATATCTTTTCAATATAATTCTTAAATTTAAGTTGTTTATTTTCTGTGTATAAAATTATTACCTTATAGTTATTAATTATCCTCGCAGCTTTACTTTTGCTCCTTTTATTAAAACTCTTGATATAATTATTAGAATTTTATTTCGACAATAAGTAAATTACCGATTCTAAATATTTAAATTATTTAATTTCTATTCTGTAGTAACATTACCTCATATTGAAACTAGTAAGAATATAAAAATCGACTTTTAAATGGTGAGAAAATGAAAGAAGTTGGAATCATAGGTTATGGTGCTTATATTCCAAAATATAGAATAAAGGTAGAAGAGATTGCAAGAATATGGGGAGGAGAAATTCCTCAGTTAGGCGTAAATGAAAAAGCTGTAGCTGACATAGATGAAGATACTGTAACGATTGGAGTAGAAGCTGCTAAAAATGCTCTGAAAAGAGCTCAAATAAATCCTAATGAAATTACTGCTATATTCGTTGGTTCAGAATCTCATCCATATGTAGTAAAGCCAAGCGGAACTACGGTTGCCGAAGCAATAGGAGCTTCACAAAATCTATTTTGTGCAGATCTGGAATTTGCATGTAAAGCTGGGACCGCTGCTATGCAAATTTGCTATGCAATGATAAAGGCTGAGATGATAAGATATGGCTTAGCAATAGGCGCTGACTGTGCACAATCAAGGCCAGGCGACGCTTTAGAATTTACCGCTGGTTCTGGTGGTGCAGCCTTTATACTTGGAGATGAAAAGGAAGCTTTAGCAAAAATAGAAGCAACAACAAGCTTTGCTACAGATACTCCAGACTTTTTTAGAGTAGAGGGAGAATTTTATCCTAAGCATGCAGGAAGGTTTACAGGAGAACCAGCGTATTTTAAACATGTAATAACTGCGACAAAAAATCTTTTCGAAGCAACGGGCTTTACTATAAATGATTTTGATTATGTAGTTTTTCATATGCCAAATGGAAAATTTCCTTTAAAGGCTGCTAGAGAATTGGGAATTCCAAAAGAGAAATTGGAAAAAAGCTTAGAGATTGTAAGAAATATAGGAAATACCTATTCTGGCTCTTCTCTTCTTGGGCTTTGCAATGTTTTAGATATTGCAAAACCAAACGAAAGAATATTGTTAACTTCCTATGGTAGTGGAGCTGGTTCTGACTCATTCTCAATTATTGTTAAAGAAAAGATAGAAGAAAAGAGAAATCTTGCTCCATTAACAAGCTATTATTTAAACAAAAAAGAATATATCGATTATGGAATTTATGTGAAACTTAGAAGAAAGCTTCGACTATAATTTTATCGCTGAGTTTAAGTAAAGAAAAGTATTTAAATTTTCGATGTTTTTGATGTAATAAATACTTATTATGAGTTGATAAAAATGAATATGATATACGCCGCGTTATTGCTTCATTCAGCTAAAAAAGAGATAAATGAAGAGAATTTGAAAAAAATTGCAAAAGCGATAGAAGAAAATGTTGATGAAGCTCAAATAAAGGCTTTAGTAGCAGCGCTTGAAGGTGTTAACATAGATGAAGCAATAAGAGGTGCAAATTTTCCTGTTGCAACTAGTGTAACAGCTACACAAACTGCTGAAGAAAAGAAAGAAGAAAAGAAAGAAGAAGAAACTGAAAAGAAAGCAGAAGAAGCTGCCGCAGCATTATCATCTCTTTTCGGATGATTTTTTATATTTTCATTTACTATACTCTTCGTTTTGAATTAAAATTGCCTTTATTCTTCTTATTCCAGCGCCGACTCCTTCTTCCTTTATTATTTTAAATTTACCTAATTTTGAAGTATTATCTACATGAGGTCCTCCGCAAATTTCTTTTGAATAATCTCCTATCATATAAACAGAAACTATCTTGCCATACTTTTCTTCAAAAAATCCTAAAGCTTTTATCTTTTTTGCCTCTTCTAAAGGCATGTCAACGCGTTTTACTTCTAAACCTTCTTTTATCTTTTCATTAACAATTTTTTCAACCTTTTCTATTTCTTCCTTTGTTAATTTTTTATCATGGGTGAAGTCGAATCTTAATCTTTCTGAAGTTATATTACTTCCAACTTGTCTTACATGATCGCCCAAAACTTCTCTCAAGGCTTGATGCAACAAGTGCGTTGCAGTATGATACTTCTTTGAAATTTCGCTTGCGTCTAATAAACCACCTTTGAACATTCCTTTTGCTGCAGTTCTACTTAATTCCTGATGTTTTTTATATTCTTCTTTAAATCCTTCCTCATCAATTTCAATCCTTCTTTCTCTTGCTATTTCTTTTGTAAGCTCCAAAGGGAATCCAAATGATTGATACAAAAGAAAAGCATTCTTTCCATTAATATAATTTTCTTTTTCTACGATCTTTTCAAAGAAGTTTAATCCACGTTCTAAAGTCTTCTCAAATCTTTTTGTTTCATCCCGTAGGGTATCGATTATAAAACTTTTTTTGCTTATCAATTCTGGATAATCTTCATGATATATGCTTATAACTACTCTTGCGAGTTCTGATAATAAAGAGACATCGCATTTGATAACGTAGCAAGACCTTATTGCTCTTCTTATCAATCTTCTTAAAACATAGCCACGCTCAACATTCGATGGAAGTAAACCCTCGCTTAAAGCAAACACTGATGCTCTTATATGGTCTGCAATTATTCTTTCATGTTTGATATCCTTTATTTTAGAATTTTTTCTGATTTTTTCTATAATAGGTAAGAATAACTCTGTATCATAAACATTATCCTTGCCTTGAAGTATTGCAGTTGTTCTTTCTACTCCCATGCCTGTATCAACATTTTTTTGTTTTAATAGTTCATAACCATTTTCTGTCTTATTATATTCCATAAAAACAAGATTCCATATCTCAAAATACTTTCCACATTTGCAACCTGGTTTACAATCTTTGGAACATTTCTCTTTTCCTGTGTCAAAGAATATTTCAGTATCTGGACCGCAAGGCCCCCTTTCTCCTACAGGACCCCACCAGTTGTCTTTCTTTGGATTTAAGAATATCCTTCTTTCAGGAATTCCTAATGATTTCCAAATTCTTATGGCTTCGTTATCTCTAGGAGCATCGCTATCACCCTCAAAAACTGTAACGCTCAATCTATTTACATCTATTTTTAGAAACTTTGCCAAAAATTCGAATGCAAATTCTATTGCTTCTTTTTTAAAATAATCTCCTAAACTCCAATTTCCAAGCATCTCGAAAAATGTATTATGAAAAGCATCGCCAACATCGTCGATATCATCTGTTCTTAGGCATTTTTGAACGTTTACCAATCTTTTGCCAGCCGGGTGTGGCTCACCAAGCAAATATGGCACTAAAGGATGCATTCCAGCAGTAGTAAATAATACAGTTGGATCATTTTCTGGAATTAATGGAGCGGATTTTATTTCAATATGGCCTTTACTTTTAAAAAACTCTATATATTTTCTTTTAAGCTCCCTTGCGGTAATCATTACTATTCTCACCCATATGAAATTTACGAAGTAACATTTATGCATTCTAAACTTGAGTAAACCAAAATTTCGCAGAGATTTTTTATTATATTTTCTCTAGTTAAACTATCTTTATCTATAACTCTTTCACCATTATAACTTTTCATTACAATTTTCTCTTCACTACTATTTCTTTCTTTTACCACTACTTGAATTTCACCAAAATTTGTTGTATATTTTTCAGGAATCGTTTTTACAAAATCTATAATATTTTGCATTTCGCTTCCATACTGATTATTTGAATTGTAATAAATTGAAATTATTGTTATGCCTCTTCTAAGATATTCTATTTCCTCTTCTTCTCTATTTTCTCTTGGAGCAAACCACATAACTAATGGATAAGATAATATTGAAAGTAACATTATTCCAGCTAATAACATCGAGGCTATCACACTTCTTTTCATTTTCATAAAGATAAAGTTCTAAAATAAGAAATTAAACTTTTTATAGCCCCGCTCGGATTCTCGAAAAATTCGAACCGAGGTCAGCTGGTCCAGAGCCAGCTATGCTTGACCGCTACACCACGGGGCTTTAATTTAACTTAAGAAAACCAAACTTAAATTTTATATTATTAATGAGCTAAATAAATATCAATGAAAAAGCCAAAAATAGAAGAAGTTGAATTTGGAAAAATTAAAATAGATGGAAAAGAGTATGGAGCAGAGAATGATATAATATTATTTTGGGACGGTAAAATTGAAAAGAAAGAAAAATCTCATTTTATTTCTGAAAAAGATTTTAAGAATATATTGGAAAGAAATCCTGAAATAGTAATTATAAGTACAGGTTTTCATGATTGTGTAAAGATAGATAAATCAATAGATGTAATCGCGAGAATGCATAATGTAAAATTATTTAAATTAAAAACATTGGACGCATGCAAGAAATTTAATGAATTAGAGGGAAAAATAGCAATATTTATTCATCCTACATGCTAAATCGTTTATCTTATTGTGATTTTGTTTTAAATTTTAAAGCAACTATATGCTTCTCAATTTTCTTTCTAATATGCTAATAGCTCTTTTTACATCGCCGAAAGATTTTGCTCCTGCACAAACTATTCTTCCTGAAGAAAATAGAAGAAATGCGACCTTCGGTTCAAATAATCTATAAACTAACCCAGGAAACTGCTCTGGTTCGTATTCGCTTGCTTCTAACGAAAATGCTAACTCATCTAGGTTTAGCTCCTTTTCAAGATTAACAGTTACAACTATATTTTCTATCTTTATCTTCAATTTTTTCTCGTCAACTCTAACACCAGCCTTCTTTATCTTTTTTACGATTTCCATAATAGCTTTTTTAACTTCTGGCACAGAGCGAGCACCAACGCATATTATTTTTCCAGAGCGAAAGATCAATGATGCTGCTCTTGGCTCTTTCAATCTATAAACTAACCCAGGAAACTGCTCTGGTTCGTATTCGCTTGCTTCTAAAACTGTAAGTAGTTTGTCAAGTGGCAATTGCTTGTCGATATTTGTAGAAGCTACAACATTTTCTATTATTATTTTTTTATGTTCTGCCATTTGTTCACCTCTTCTTATTTATGAAAGTAAAAATATTTAAGAAAATATTTAAGATTGTTTCTCAGTCTCTTCTAATTTTTCTTTTCCAATCTTTTTTTCAATCATTTCAAAAATCTTTCTCCTAACTTCATCAAATTTTCTTTCGGTTAGATAGCTTATCGAGCTTGCTACCTCATTGCCATATCTATAAAATATTTCCATTCTTCTTTTTGCTTGATATGCTTTTCTTTTTCCACTTAGATATATTGCGAGTTTTCTTGCAACTTGTTGAATTGCTAGCTTTATTTCTTTTACAATCTCTGGGTAAGATGCTATAGCGTTTTTACTTTCAGAAACGAAAGGCACCCAAACAGAGCAAACATGAACAACTAACTTTAGCGAAGCATTTGGTATTCCTTGTATTTCTTCAATTCCATATCTTTTCCAATCTATTTCTTTTACAGCCTCTGTAATTGCACAAGCCCCTTGTTGATAAATTAATGGTACTTTATTAGCAAATCTTATAAGCTCGAACTCTTGCGAGTCTTTTGTCCCATAAACTACTCCTGCCTCAACTATAAATGGAAAGCCTCTATAAACTTCTGGTTCTCTTGTGATTGATGCTATAAACTCTGCATCAGGAAACATCCTTTTTAAACTTCTATTTAATTCTTCTTCACCTATAGGAGATAGACAATCTATTGGTGGTCTTTGAATTTTAACTTTTTGCATCGCTTCAAGTAATTTCTCTACATCCTTTTTCTCAAGACTCTGTGGCTTAGCCTCTGGGCTAAGCTTAGCCAATTTGCAAATTTCTCTTGCAGTTTTTTCTCCTACTGAGCAAAATTCATTGATTAAAAAGCCTAGCAAATTTCTAGATTTTGTTTCAGATATTAGTCTAACTAGAGTCCAAAACTCTACACCATAAGGATGCGGCTTTATTTCTTTTGCTTGTTTTGGAAGAGAATTTGTGCTTCTTTCAAATACAATTCTTTCCTCGTGTGGCGGATAGAATATTATTCTTGCAAATGGATTGGAAAGTGATGTATATTTTAAATATGTTTCCACTTGTTTTCTATATTTTCCTACTAAAGTGACTTCTACTTTAGTTCCTCTTTCTTTTATACCATTATTAATATATTCTTCTTTTTCAATTATAGGGTCGTTTTTCTTTGTATCTATAAGGATTTCGTAATAATATGTAGGCTTATTTGGCGATGTTCTGCTCCATATCTTTGTTGGTGTTCCAGTAGTGAGCTGAGAATAAAGTACAGTTGTTGAAATTCCTAGACCTTGTTGTCCTCTGTTTTGCTTTATTTTATGGAATTTAGAGCCATAGAGCAATTTTCCAAAAACTCTAGGTATATTCTCTTTCACTATTCCTGGTCCATTGTCTTCAACACTAACAGAGTAAACATTTTCTTCTTTCAATTCTTTTATTTTAACTACAATCTCTGGAAGTATTCCAGCCTCTTCACAAGCATCTAAAGAGTTATCTACAGCTTCTTTTACTGCCATAACCAAAGCTTTTACTGGATTGTCAAACCCTAAAAGATGTTTGTTTTTTTCAAAAAACTCGCTTACTGATATTTCTCTAATATCTTTTGCAAGCTCTTCGGCTGTTTTTTTCATTTTATCTACCTTTCATATTTCTTCCATTTCAGATTCTCTATAATTCTCTCTTTTTTTAATACATAATTGTAAAAATCTAAAAACATAAGAATGGCTATAACCTTCTATTATTTTTTCTATTACATCTCTTGCAAAATTTAGACCATCACCTTTTCCTATCATAGAAACAGTTTTTCCATAAATGCATATCTTTGTGTTTGTCATTTCTTCTATTTTCTTTCTTACTTTCCCTTTAGTGCCTATTAGTCTTGCTCTTATCCTTTGCAAAGTATTTCTATTTTTAGATATAGGTATTACATAAAGTATATAATCTTTAAAAAGTTTTCTTGCATTTTCATAGCTAAAACCTCTTCCAATTGCTTTTATAACATTTGATGTAACATAAGTGTTGAATCCATCGCCCACAATTAATACTTCATTATTTATTTTTATCTTTACATTACCTTCTTTCTCGATATCTTTTTTGAATTTCTTTACTGTGTTAACCCTCTCTTTTGGTATTCTTACTATTATTCTTTGGAGCATATTGATTAAAATCTATTTAGAAATTTTTAAGTTTTGATATAGAAATATTTTAATAAGTAAAAATAATTTTTGGCTGGGAACATGATATTTGAACTCTTTGGAATATTGCTTATTGTGCTAGGTATCTTTGGTTTGCATCAAGCTATAGAAGGGGATAAGGGAGATAAAGAGACGCTTATACTTATTGTAATTTCTTTAATTATTCTTTTTGTTGGTGGTATGACATTTATAAGCAGAATAAGCTTTGAAATATTAATAAGAAGAATTTTAGGAATTTTTTGTATGCTATTTGGTATTTTCCTTTTTGGAATATTTCCAGGCACGGGCTACACACATGCAGGATTTAAAAATGTAGGAATATTTTTTGGATTTCTTATTTTTGTTTTTGGAATTTATCTTCTATTTTGTAGTTAAATATAAAAAATATTTACTATAATTAAGTCTATTAAAAACCTTTCTTCATAAACAATTTTTCAATAAAGTACACCCTTCTACTTTCTTTTTGTGACAGTTGGAAGAATTATTGGTGGAGGAAGTTGTAAATCTTCTGAAATGCTAATTATCTTTGTTAGACATCTTCTGAATATAGCATTTGTTATTTGAATCAAAATGTCTTCTGACAAAGATTTTTTCTTTTTCCATTCCTTTAAAATTTCCTCGCTATTTTCATATTTTGCTAATAGCTCTCCTTCTATTCTTACATATCCTATATTTGGTTCATATTTTGTATTAAATTCAAATTCGATGCTTATAACATCTTCTCCAAACAAACTCATTTCTTTTTTCTCAACATTTTTTATTGTTGGTGTAGAACTTACAGATATCTCTTTAGCACTTTCTATCTTCTTGTTTTCTCCTTCTATTTTATTAAATCGTATTCCTATTATAATTCAAATCACCACATCTTTTTAGTTATAAAATTTTAATCTTTGAACTTTTAATTTGAAATTATTTAAATATTATTTTACAAATAGTTAAAATTAAAATGGTGATTGATTTGAAAGTTTTGGTTCCTCTTGCAGAAGGATTCGAAGAGATAGAAGCTATTACAATAATAGATGTACTAAGAAGAGCGAAAATTGATGTCGTAACAGCATTTCTTCAGTCAAATCTTGTTGAAGGTGCTCACAAAATTAAAGTGATAGCAGATAAGAGAATATCTGAAATAAATGAAGATGAATTTGATGCTATTGTGCTTCCTGGAGGAAATCCTGGATATATAAATTTATCTAACAGCAAAACAATAATAGAGCTGATTAAAAAATTCGATGAAAAAAATAAGATAATTGGAGCTATATGTGGAGCTCCTTTAGTATTAGCTAAAGCTGGAGTAATAGAAAATAAAATAGCGACCTGTTATCCGGGATTAGAAAAAAATCTACCAAAACCAAAGGAAGGAAGAGTAGTAATAGATAAAAATATAATCACATCAAAAGGACCTGGCACTGCATTATTATTTGCAATAAAATTAGTTGAAATGTTGTTAGGAAAGAAAGAAGCGATGAGACTCAAAGAAGAGCTTGTAGTTAGTGATGTATAATGCTGGAGAATGAAGAGTATAAAGTACTGAAAAAGATAGCAGAAACACAAGTTATAACAAAGTATGAATTGGCAAAAAATTTTAGCAATTTAAATCCTCATATAAACAAAATAATAGAAAAGTTACTTGAAAGGGGGTATATAGCAAGAGTTAGCTTTGGAACAAACTATTTGGTTATAACAAATTCTGGAATGAGAGCAATATGGGAGTATGAAAAATAGTAAAGCATTTATACAATTCTTTAGAATTTGATAGTTTTAGATAATTTTATATTTAATAAAGTTAATAATAATGATTAAGTGAGTGAAGGTGAAATAATGAGAAAGAATTTTTTTATCTTTTTGTTTGCAATGTTTTTTCTATCTTTTGCTTTCATCAAAATAGTAATTTCTCAATCTATTGATGAAAAGATAAAATGTGAAAAAAATGTAACTTTTGTAGGAGAAAATATAATATGCGAAGCTAAAGAATGTAGAAAAGGTGTGTGGTTTATATCAAATAAGATAGGAGAACCGATAAAAAATATTGTAACAGTAGACATTCCTCCTAATAAAATAGTACTGCCAACTACAGAAGAAGGGTTGGTTTCTTTAAATGTTATATGTTTCGAGCCCTCTGATTACTATGGAAAGGAAATACAAGTTATTAAGGGTGTAGACCTTCTTTGTAATAACTTTTGTAGAATTTTAAAACCATGCACATGTGTTGCGATTAACTGCACAAAAGGCGTTTTATCGATATCATCTTATAATGGAACTCCTTTAGAGAAAGATATAACAAAATTGGTTTCAGTATCACCATTTGAATTTAACTTTAATGCTACTGGGACAGGAACTATATTAGCAAGATTAGATTGTTTTGAGCCAGTAATTCTGAGTAGAGCAAATAAAATAGAAATTGCTAAATCATGTATAGGAAATATATCATTAGAGTTAAGACCAGAATTATTAATCGAGTCTAACAAGACTTATACATTATCTTTAATGATTGCAAAACCTTCTGGAGTTGTAAATTGTGAAAATAAAACAATCTATATAAGAAGAGGTTCTTGTAATGGTATAATTGAATGTAATACTACGCAAGATGTTCCTTGTACATTCTACACCCCAAGCGAACCAAGAACATATGAATATTATGCATGTATAGATAAAAATGATGATAACGATTTCTTAGATGAAGGAGAAAGTTTTGGCGTAAACATTCAAGTTATAGAAAGGCCACAAGAAATTAAAATAGAAAATATTGAATGTACTAGCAATATATGCAAATTCAATATAACTAAAAACACGATAAACGAAAGTTTAACTATTATAATATATCTCTTTGAAGAGCCCAGTGGAAAAATATACTTCTCCTCTTTATTAAGTTTAGACAAATTTTCAATTGGTGAGAAAAGAGTCTTTTTATCTCCACCGCCAGAGGTTGCTAATTGTTCAAGAGGAACTCAATTAACAGCCTTGTTTCATGTATATAAAAGCGAGAAGTTTGGTGAAAGAATTTTTAGAACTAAGAAAAGTGCATTTATCTGCTAATTAAATATCTCGTGATATTATGGCTCAATTAGCACTTGAATATATAGTAAGAATTCTAATCTTAGCTGTTGTTGCAGCAATAATAATTTTGACAATTATAAACTTTTATGATGATATAAAGATCGCGATAAGCAATTGGCTATTTCCAAAAAAAGATAAAATAGAGTTCCCTAAAACTATAACAAAAGATAGCTTTTCTTCAGCAGAGATAGCTAATTATATTGTTAGTTGCTATTCTGCTATGATTTCTATTCCAGAAACTGAGCAAAAGGATATGGTTTGCTATGTGTTATTATCGAGAAGTGGATTTTCCGCATCTTCTACAGAAATTTTAGCATCTATTCCAGCGGATATTAAACAGAATGTAGAGATTCGCGCAAGTTTTACAAAAGATTATGTTAAGATTGAATTTAGAGATATTAACAATAAGATATTAGTAACAGAATAACTGATTATATTTTAAGATGTAAAAATATATAATCTATACTGATAGAAAATACAAATAATTTGAATTTCTAAGTTCTAAATCCACTAAAATCTAACATTAACATTTCCGGCTCTTTTTGTAAATGTTTTATTTGCTATTGAATATGCAACTTCTGCGCCTGGCAAAGATAACTCGCCTTCAACCTTTATTATTTCTTGCACTTTATAGCTTATTATCCTTTCTTCTCCTTTCTTCAATTTTCCAAGTTTCCATTTCAATTCGTAATATTTTTCACTGCTCTTTATTAGTGGTTTTGGACCAAGGACTTGCTTTATCTTAAATAAAATAGGTATACGATCTATTATAACAACTTTTTCCACGTCTTTACCAGTATTATTCTTTACCTCTATTGCTATATCTATTAAATTATCTTTCTTTTTCAAAATCGTTTTTCTTATAACAATACTTCTTAGCTTATAGAAATAATAACAAGTGGCTAACAAAATTAAAATTATAACTATTAAAATATAGGTATAATCTACTTCGTATTCTATAATTACCTCTTCTCCAACCTTTATAGCTGAAAATGTCCAGACAGCGGTATTGTTGTAAAATTCTGGTTTGGGTCCGTAGAGATGTTTATAGGATAATGTGCTAATAGGATGAAAATTTATTGAGAAACTTTCATTATAAGCTATTGCGTTTCCAACATTTTTTATATTTATTGTAATTCTCTTGCCGAATAAAAAGTTCTTTGTTTCAATAGTCTTTTCTATCTTTGGTTGTGCTTCAATGAAAAACTCTTCCACTCTTTTTTCAATAACATTTCCTTTTTGAAACAATAAAACTTCAAGATAGTATTTTCCTGAAGGCAGATTTTCTTTTATTTTTATTCTTTTCTCGATTTTCTTAGTTTCGTTGATTTTAATGTCAATGGTATCATAAAATTCATCGATCACATTCATCTGCGAGGAAATTATTCTTGAATGGACTAAAATATTTTCAACATCCTTAATTCCAGGGTTAAAAATATTTATATTTACATACAAATTACCTCCTGCCTTAAACTCGCCGGAGATAGAAACTTCTTTTATTAATAAGTTCATTTCCTTTAGTAATGTAATAAAAAGAGTTTTTTCTTTAGATTCTCCTGTTTTGAATGAAGAGAATAATAATGTTACTTTATATGTACCGGGCGTGCTATCTGAAAAAGGAGAAAGAATGAACTTTATCGTTTTATTCTCATTTGCCTTTATAGGTCCAATATCTTCTATTGTCATCCATGTAGTAAGACCTTTTGGATATACTATTATTCTATCGTCTATCTCGCTTCTTATATTAATGAAAATCTCCTTAAGCTCTCCTGTATTTAAATTAATTTTATCTTCTGAAACACCTACTTCAAAAGCTCTTGACAATTCGATGAAATTTATCACTAATACTAAAAACAAGAAAGTTAAAACTTTTCTCATGAATTTATATTTATTTGCTTTTGTTTTTAAATTTATTTATACCATGATAGACTCAAGAAAATCATGCGGGGGTAGCCAAGTGGTCAAAGGCGCAGGGTTGAGGTAAATTTGCAGAAGCCCTGTCCCTTAGTGGGTTCGTGAGTTCGAATTTTGCTCAAAATATCGTGAAAATAAGTAAAAAAGCGACGAAAATCTCACCCCCCGCATAAGGGTATTTTCCTACGATATTTTCGTATAATTTGTATGGAAAAATTTAACATTGTTTACTTGCCATTCCTCCTCCCTTTAAAAAGTAGAATGTTTTTGAAAATAAAAATTATTGCTGATAAGAAGTAATTAGATTTTATTTATGCGTATGCTATTACTTATTATTCTATCAAAATTTTTTATTTTCTTTAGTTTTATTGAGTTGAGAATTTTTGATTATCTCTCGCTCTTTTTCGCAAGCCTTACATACTTTTTATTACCTTCCCTTCTGCACTTAACAGCCCCCCATTTTTCTAGCTTATTTACCCAAACATTAACATTATTTACTTTAACTTTTAATTTATCTGCCAACTCCTCAAGTAAGAATTCTTTTTTCGGATATTTTTTTAATATCTTAAGTACGTCTTCTTGGCCCACCTCAATCACCGAATTAATCTTTCATTCTACCATCTAATTATTATATAGTATTATGAATTTAAATAAAAAAATAAACTGCTATTAACTACTTGCTATTAATAATTTGTTATTGACCTTTATTTGATTGCAAACTCCTTCTATTTTTATTGTTCCATTATATGTTAGATTTGCAAACGCGTTTAATATTTCTAGTGTAGCATTTTCTATGTTAAGCTCTATGTTTGGTATTTTTATTCTTCCGCTTGTGTTTTCAAATTTAATATAATCTATTTTAAAATTGTTGAGTGAAATTTGCTCAAAGGTATTATTCAAAATTTTGATTTCTTTTCCTGTTATATTAATTTTGTTTATATTTGCTTTTGAAAATCTTCCAATTAAAGAAAATTGGCTCTCTTTCTTTTGAATGCTGCCTGAAAAATTAAATATTGTACTCTCTTCAGAAATTGTATCTAATAGAATTTCTCCAACAACTATAGAATAGTTACTGCTAGACTTTAGTATTATCTCTTCTATTTCTGATTTTAATAAAAATTCTTTTACTTCTATTTCTATATGAAAATTAGATTGTTTTTGCGAGGAAGAAATATTTAAAAATGAAAAGAAATCTAAAGGAAAGGTCTTTGCAGAGAAGAGTATATAACCGATCAAGGAGAGTAATAAAATAAAAATTATCGCTGTTAAAATAATTCTCGGCATACTAGTTAATTTACATTTAAATATTTAATAGCTAATAGTTACATAATTTTTGGATTCACTAAGAAATAAAATTAGAAAACATTTTATTTAATTTATTGGTGATTTCACTTACAAATTTTAAAATGATATAAAATGAATATTGTGATAATGGTGTTTGATTAATGTTGCTCCAAATTGATATATTAAATATTGTATGGTATGTAATTTTTTTCTTATTAATCTTTCTTTATCCAAGGATTATGCTAACACAAATGATAACGAAACTAGAAGAGTCTGCAAATAGAATTGAAGGATTTTCTGCAAAGTCTAGACAATTCATAATAAAAAAAATAGGAAAAGATTCAAAAAAGGTTGAAGAAAAAATAAAAAGATTTCAGGAATTCTTTGCAATAGAACCTTCATCTTTGGATCCTTTTGGAATAGTTAAAAAGCTGGATCAACTATCTAGAAATGTAGAATCTAGATTTGATGAATTTGTTGACGAAATAGCTAAAGAAAAGTTGAAAAAGGAAAAGCAAATGATAAATTTTGGTCTAAGAGCTGCTATAAGTGTTAATGTAATAGCAAAATTAGTAAGACATTATGTTGAGATGGTAAAGAAATATAAAAACCTCCAAATAGCATTGATTCTACAAATGCAGCTTCCAATGATAGAGGAAATTGCAAAAAGTGAGCTTAGAGGCACCGAAGCATTTATAAACTGCTATCCTATAGGCGATTCGATTGGCCCTCTGGTTGCTGCATCTATGATGAAAAAGAGTAAATACTTGACAAAGGAAATTGTGTATGATAGAAGAAAGATATTTGAAAAAGAAGTCTTTATAGTAAAGGCTTCTGGTCCAGAGCCAAGATTAGGAAGAGTAGACGAAGCTATTCTAAAGATTATAAAAAGAAGAAAAATTGCAAAGGTTATAACAATAGATGCAGGAAGTAAATTTGAAGGAGAAAAAACTGGAAGTATAAGTGAAGGCATTGGTTTTGCAATGGGCGGCAGTTTTGAAAGAGAAATAATAGAAAATATTTTGTTACCAAGAAAAATACCACTAGAATCTATTATAGTAAAGGTTGGATTTGAAGAAGCAATAATGCCAATGAAAAAGGAAATAATGAAAAGTGTTCCGCTTGTAATAGAAGCCGTTGAGGATGCGATAAAACGAACAAAAGAAAAAGGAAGTATTTTAGTTATAGGTGTAGGAAACTCTTGCGGCATTGGAAATAGCCAAAAAGAAATTAAAGAAATTGAAAAGAAAATAAATGAAATTGAAAAGAAGTATTATGTTAAGAAGAAAAAAAGAAAGGGTTTTCTAGAAAAGCTCGGGATTAAAATTTAGAATTAAAATTTAGTAAAATTTTCCGAAACTAGATTTCTATAATTTAAAAATACTTGAGAATAATTAATTTTATGCAGCTCCCGCCAATAGAGGATTTGGTTTGGGCTTTTTTTAAAGTGCCTCAATATGTAAGAACAGGAGTTTTTCTTAACGATCTTATAAACTTTATAATACTACCAAGTGCTGTACTTATAATCTTCCTTATTTCAGCAGCCCACGTATTTATTCCTGGAATTCTAAGAGAAAGGTGGAAAACTTTTATAGCATTAGTTTTTTATATGGTAATTGTTTCCCAAGGTATTTATGCTTATTTCGCAATTTTCTTTCAAGGATATGTGATGATATTTATCATCTTTGCTTTTATATTCTTCGCGATCACAAGATTTATTCCTATGAAGTATTGGGAGGCTGGAGCAAAAGTTGCAGCTAAATACGGAGAAAAGAGCCAAGACATAAAGAGATTGCAACAAGAGCTAGAAATAAAAATGAGAGAAAGGGAAAGAGTTCAGGGTTATCTTAACCAAGCCATAGCTGATGGGAGAAGAAGAGATGTTCAGATGTGGCAAATCCAATTAAATGAAATAGAAAGGGAAATAGATAGACTAAAAATAAGAATTGAAGAATTGAAGAAGATGCCATAATATTTTTTCAATTTAATTAAAACTATATGAAGTATTAGCTTTAACTTATTAAATTTTTCTATTATCAAACATATATTTTTAACTACCGAAAAGTAAATAAATATATAAAGATATATTAAAAATATGCCTAACGGACAAAAAGGTGTAATATTGGATATTGGAGCTCTGCTAACTCAGTATTTACAACAGCGAGCAACGAATATTGAAGAGCTCCAAAAGGTTTCAACAGATCCTACGAAGATAGTAGATTATATTTTCTATGGTACTTTAGAAAAAGATCCGACAACAAACCAAATTAGACGCCGTGGTGGATTGCTTAATATTAGTGACGATCCATCTGGAAATCCTTTAAGTGGAAATGATATTTTTAGTCCAATAGATCCATCTACAATGACAATGAGTGTGCCTATTGGCTACTTGATTGGAGTTGCGAATGAAAGAATGACAGAAGCAGATTACTATGGAGCTGCAATAGAAATTGGTGCTATCAAAGATTTGTCTCGACCACTATCAGATTTCATTTACGCTTTCGCTCTTACGAATATGTTGAGCGAGGAGCAACAAACGCCAAGGCCTACAGAAAGAAGAGACGATCGCTTTTCATTTTCTTATCCTTATTTTTAATTTTTAAATAAAAGCTTAAGCAATGAAAAAAGGTTTTAAAGCTTGCTAAAAAAACTAAAGAAAAATAATTAGCCAAAATGCTAAATTGGAGTTGCTAAACTTTCGTCGTCCTTATAAATTTTTTCATTTATTATCATATCCTTTTTTATTAATGGTTTCGGTTTCTTTACTGCTTCAACCCTAAAGAAGCTTGAGTTATACCAATCGAAATCTGACTTAATTTTTATTTTTTCAAATAAAGGAAACTTTTCTTCAAATCTGAACATATTACCTTTAATATCTGGATAGACGTTAAATTGCCTCTTTATATCCGTAATTACAAATCCCATATCATAAAGCATCTTCTCAATATAATACCATTTAGTTCGAGAAGCTTCTAGAGGAGTTATTCCGAAATAACCACTACTACCTATGCCGCGAAGAGCAGAAACTAAACGAGAAAAAAATAGTTTTAATCCTAACAAGGTTTCAACTGGGTCTGTAATAAAAACATCAAAGCTTTTTTCAAATTCTCTAGGAATTTTTCTTTGTGCATCATAGATATGGGCTTCTAAATTTAATTTATATTTTTTTGCAATGCTATTTATAAAATTTACAATTCTTTCATCTATCTCCAAAACAACTACTCGCTTAGGTAGTCTTGTAAGCGAACAAGCAATGCTAATTAAATCATCATCTCCTAAAACTATAATATCTCGATATATGTCCCCACGTTCATGAATAAATTCAACTCTTCTAACTATTCCTTCTGGATCGATAAATCCTTGATCATATTTTTCTATTGCTTCTGGGCGATTTTTGCAAATCCTTTCAAATCTTTCCAATATTTTTTTATAGAAATTCGAAACTATATATCCAGTAGACTCACAAGACTTGCATCTTGCGTTTATTTTTTTAATTTTCAAATTATTTATAATATTTTTGTCTACTAATTTTATCTTTCCATCATGAGAAATTTTTATTATTCCTTTATTTTCCATTTCTTCAATGATTTCTAAAAACTCCTTGATTGAAGCATCTTGATGATAAAGTAAATAGTAAAAACTCTTCTCGCCACTAATCAATTGCTGAATTATTTGATTCGCTATTCTCTCTCTTTCCATTTCTATTAACCTCTATCTATTTCTATTTTCTTGTAATATTTTGGTTTAAACCTTCTCAAAAAGAATTCAAAGGCCTTCTCGACCTTTTTCTTTTCTCCGCAACTAAAAATATCGAGATTAACTAAGTTGTATTCGGGCCAAGTATGTATAGAGATATGACTTTCAGAAATAAGAACTATTCCCGTGACCCCCCATGGCTTGAATTGTTTGTAGTAACTCTTTATCTTTTTCATTCCTGCAAATCTCACAGCACTTTCCATCACTTCCATTACTTTTTCTTTCTTCGCTATTAGTTCTTGTTTTGCTCCATAAAGATCCGCTACTATATGTTTTCCAACATTCACTCTTCCTTTTTCTTCTAAATTCTTCTCTACCATGGGAATCGTCCTCCATAAATTTCACCCCGAATAATAAAGATTATCGCTCTACTTACATTTAAATTTTTTAGAAATTTTTATACTAAATAGTATTTTTCTAATAAGCAACGAAATCTCAAGAATTAAATTATTTTGTTTTTATTATGAATTTATGTTAAATCTAAGTGAAGATATTTTAAGAAAAATAGAGCTTTATACCTTGGAAAATGCTGTAACTCACAATGGAAAAGCTGTTAGTAAGCCCGTCTTGAATAAAATTCTTGCCGACCACAAAGAATTGTTAGAAAATATAAAAGAGTTAAATGAAATAGTAGAAAGAAAAGTAGAAGAAATAAATAAAATGAAGCTTGAAGATCAAAAAATAAAATTAGAGCTTTTGGGGTGGCAAAAGAAAAATATTGAAGAAAAGGAAAAGTCTTTAAAAGATATTGCAAAACCAGGAGAAAGATTTGTTGTTAGATTTGCACCAAATCCTGACGGGGCTCTTACCATAGGTAATGCCAGACCAGCGATCTTATGTGATGAATATGCAAAGAGATATAATGGAACTTTTATTCTAAGATTTGATGATACTGACCCTAAAATTAAAGTTCCGGAAAAAAGATTTTATCGTTGGGTAATAGAAGATTTGAAATGGCTTGGGATAAAAATAGATAAAATAGTTTACCAATCAAAGAGGTTGAAAATATATTATGAGTATGCAGAGGAGCTTATAAAAATGGGTAAAGCTTACGTGTGCACTTGCGATGTTGAAGAATGGAGAAAATTAAGAAATGAAGGAAAACCCTGCAAATGTAGAGAGCTTTCTCCTGAAGAAAATTTGATAAGATGGAAAAAAATGTTTAATGAATATAAAGAGCATGAAGCGGTGCTAAGAATTAAAACAAGTTTAGTGCATGAGAATTTCGCAGTTCGCGATTTTCCTGCTTTTAGAATAGTTGAAGATTGCAAGCATCCATTAGTTAAAGCTAGAGTTTGGCCTTTATATAATTTCGCCTCAGCAATAGATGATTATCTTCTTAATATTACACATATTTTAAGAGGGCAAGAACATTCAACCAATGCAACAAAACAAGAATTTATATATAAATATTTTGGTTGGGAATATCCAAAAGTTTTTATATTAGGAAGGATTTCTTTAAGTGATATGGTTTTAAGCAAAAGTAAAATTAGAGCAGGAATAAATAATAAAATCTTTTCTGATTGGAATGACCCAAAACTTGGAACAATAAGAGCACTAAGACGTCGCGGTTTTTCACCAGTAGCGCTAAGAAAGATAATTCTAGATATAGGAATAAAGCCTAATGATGTTGTGATAAGTAAAGAAAATTTAGAAGCTTATAATAGGAAAATCGTTGACGAGCTTGCCAATCGTTATTTCTTTGTTAAGGAGCCAATAAAAATAAAAATAGAAGGACTGCCATTTAAAAGCAAGAAAATAAGTTTGCATCCTACAATAGATAGAGGCTATAGAGAATTGAATTTTGACAAATATTTTCTTATTGAGCGTGAAGATTTTGAAAGATTCAGAAGAAATGTTGTAAGATTAAAGGACTTGTGTGACGTTGTCTTAGATAAAAATTGTAAATTAGTTAATATAGAGTATACTAAAGAAAAAGACATTCCAAAAATACAATGGGTTCCTTTTGAGTTCAAAATAAGAACAAAAGTAATAATGCCAGATAAAACTCTCCTAGGATATGGAGAGTCGAATCTGAAAAATTTGAAAGAAGGTGAAATAATTCGATTGGAAAGATTTGGATTTTGCAGAGTTGAAAAAGTAAGAAAGAGTGTAACACTTGTTTTCACACATAAATAAGCTTAGAAAATGAAAAACTTAAATTATCTCTGTAGTTTCTTTTTCTCCCTTTTCAGCTTCGAACAAGGATGGCGATATAGACTTTATTATGACTATTTCTCCTATGCTCTGCACCATTTGAAATGGAATCACTACTCCTTTCTTTGAACCAACTATATCTGCAAGAAAAGACCCCTTCACAACATCTACTATTATAGCTCTCACTTTGAACTTCTCCAAATCAAGCTCTAAATTCGAGATTTTACCGCAATACGAACCTTTGTCAGTAAATACATCCTTTCCTATTAAATTAGAAAATTCTTCTATTGTTGCCATTTATTTCACCAAATTTAATATTAATTATAAATTTGCAAAAATATTTAAATACCTTTTGTTTTTAGTTTTTTTGTATTTATTATCTCACTACTAATTATTGAAAATTTAAAGAAAATCTCTTATATTCTTTTCGCCTCTTTTTATCTTTCTTTCTATGACTTTATCTTCAAGCAGCAATTCTCCATAAACCCCATCATAACCAGGCTTTATATTTAATTTTCCTTCTCTATTTTTTATTATCAAATCAACAAGATTTTCATCCACTTCTTTAAGCTCTTCTTCATTAGCATTAAGTAGCGTAGCCAATTCGCTTCCAAATCTCGATATAAATTTTTCTTCTATTTCAAAAACCTTTTTAGAAAATAGATTAAGTTTATATTTTTTTGCTATTAGCTCTGTTAATGGTAGTATCTTTATGAAAGGTATTGCATTTTTTGGAACAAATCCACGAGGCCTGTCTGCAAGTTCTTCTACACGATGTAAAACACCAATAGTCAATGGTTTTTTGCATACCGGGCAAATATTATTTAATTTTAAACTTTCTTCTGGATCTAAAATTACATTACAATTTCTATGACCATCATAATGATACTTTCCATACGAAGGGTCTACCTCAATAGTAAAAAGAAATTTTTTAGAGTCTTTATTTTTTATTATCTTGATCAACTCATCATAACTAATCTCTTTCATCTCAAAAACGTTGCACTCTCTACCTATTCTCGAACTCCAAGGCGAATGAGAATCTGAATTTGATAGTAATGTAAATTTATCCAAAGAGCTTAATCTCCAATTCATCTCAGGATCGCTTGAAAGTCCAGTTTCTATTGCATGTATATTTTTTTCTTGGTCCTGAAAACATTCTTTTATAGAGTCAAATCCAGACTTTGAACCGAAAATTCCGAACCAAGGAGTCCATGCATGAGCTGGAAATATAAAATTATCTTCAGAGATTTCTACAATCTTCTCTACAAATTCTGGACAACTCATCTCTATCGTAGGTCTTCCATCGGATTTTAGGTTAGTTTTATTCTCCAAAAATTCATTAATTTTCTTTACATCATCAAAACTTTTAGAAAGAATAACTAAATGTACCTTTCTTAATTTCTTTTCTTGTAAATAAACTAAGGAAACCTCTCCAGAAAGAATAAAATACATACCTTTATAAGAATATACCCCGCAATTGCTTTCAACTTCTTCCAACTTTTCCTCTATTTCATTTAGCCATAAAGGATGAGTAAAATCGCCTGTGCCCAACAAGTCGAGTCCTTTTCTCTTTGCATAATAGCAAAGCTCTTCAATATTCATTTGCTTAGATGTTGCTCTTGAATAATGTGAATGAATATGCAAATCGGCGATTATTCGCATAGTTTAAATTTAAATTTTACTAATTAAAATGAATATTTTAGATGGGTCTGTGGTCTAGTGGTTATGATTCCTTAAAGGAATAACAAACGTTGCCTTGACGTGGCAAAGATCGCCGGTTCGAAATTTTAAGTGAATAAATGAAAAAATTAATAAAAACGAAAATCCGGCCAGACCCATATGAGCACAAAATTAAAAAAAGAATTGACTTTACTAGAACTTGTACTAATGGGCGTAGGAATTATCGTTGGCGCTGGGATTTATGTATTAATAGGAATTGGTGCGAGCTTAGCTGGTAATGCTTTATGGATTTCTTTTATATTGGCTTCTCTTGTAGCAATTTTTACTGGCTTATCTTACGCGAAACTTTCTTTTCTTTTTCCAAAAAGCTCTGCAGAATATATTTATATTAAAAAAGCTTTCAATGAAAATTTTGCATTAGCAACTGTATTATTAATAATATTAAGTAGTGTTGTTGGAGCAAGTGTTGTATCAATAGGTTTTTCACAAATATTTACTAACTTTCTTCAGCTTTTTTTAAAAATTAATATAAATATTTCTCCTAATATTTTGGCTATTATTCTAATTTTGATTTGTTGTTTTTTCTTAATGCTGGGAATAAAACAATCTGCTGTTTTGTCTGTTGGCGCAACCTTTTTCTCTATTATGGGACTGCTAATAATTATATTCTTTTCAATACCTTATTTTGGAAAAGAAGATATATTCCTTATTAAAAATCCTTTTGGAATTTTTGAGGCGAGCTCATTAATATTCTTCGCTTTTATAGGATTTGAAAGCATACCGAGATTGGCAGAAGAAGCTAAAAACCCAAAAAAAGATATACCGCTTGCAATAATTCTTTCTATTATTATTACAACAATTATATATGTACTAATTTCTATTTCAGCTATTTCTATAATTGGTTCTGAAGCTTTATCGTCTAGTGAGAATCCTTTAGGAGATGTTGCAAAGAGTATATTTGGTATTTACGGCTTATTGTTAGTTTCCTTATTTGGACTTTTTGCGACATTTTCAACAAGTTTTCTCATTCTTCTTAGCACAAGTAGAATTATTTATGGTGTTGCGGAGCAAAAGATTCTTCCAAAAATATTTTTATCAATCTCTAAAAAAAGAAGGGTTCCACAAAATTCAATACTATTTGTAACTATTTTCAGCATATTATTCTGTTTTTTAAGAAATTTGAAATTATTGGCAACTCTTGCCGATTTTTTCGTCTTATTTATATTTATATTGGTCAATATTTCGCTAATCAGAATTTTGAAAAGTAGAAAAGATAATAAAAATATTTTCTTACCTTTCTTAGCAACATTTCTCTGTTTTATTTTATTATTTAGTATAAACCCCATGATCTGGATTTTGGGTATGTTTATTTATGGTCTAGTTTTTCTTATTATTTGGAAGATTAGAAAATAATAAGCCAATATAATGGATTTTTATGTATTGTTTCTAATTATTTATCTGAAAGTAATTTTAATTAAGTGTCGATTTTATGAAAACTTCAAAGAGTATAAAGGAAAAAATTGTACCAGACACATCTATATTGATTGGAGGAGTTTTGTCAAAATTAATTGAAAGTAAGGAGCTAAAAAATGTAGAAATAATAATTCCCGGCTTTGTTGTCGATGAATTGCAAGCGCAAGCATCTAAAGGACTCTTGGTTGGATTTAAGGGATTGGAAGAAATAAAAAAACTAAACAAACTTGCAAATGAAAGAAACGATATAAAAGTTGTACAAAAGGGGAGGAGACAAACATTAGAAGAGATAAAGCTCGCTAAATCTGGAAGAATAGACGCTTTAATAATGGATGTGGCAAAAAAAGAAAATGCTACACTATACACAAGCGATTTAGTGCAAAAGGATGTTAGCGAAGCGATGGAGATAAAAACTAAATATTTCAAGCCTTATGAAACAAAAAAGAAGTTAAAGATAGATGACTTCTTAATTCCTAATGCTTTATCTGTCCATCTTAAAGAAGGTGTTCCACCAATAGCAAAGGTTGGAAAGCCTGGAAGATTTGAGCTTGTAGAAATAAGAAAAGAACCATTAACTATAGATGAGTTGGAAGCTATAATCCATGAGATAATGAGCGCAGCTAGATATGAATCTGGATTTATAGAGATGGTAGAAAAGGAAGCGACCATCATACAACTTAATGATAAAAGGATAGCAATCTCAAGACCTCCGTTCTCAGATTGCATAGAAGTTACAATTGTCAGACCAATAGTAAAGCTAAGTATAGAAAACTACAAGATGCCAAAAGAATTGAAAGAAAGAATAATGAAAGGTGAAGGTATAATAATTGCCGGTCCTCCTGGTTCTGGGAAAAGTACATTGGCTGCATCCATAGCTGAATTCTACGAGTCATTAGGAAAGATTGTAAAGACTATTGAGCAACCAAGAGATTTGCAAGTAAATGAAAAAATAACTCAGTATACTAAACTCAAGGGTGATTTGGAGAAGACACTCGACTTTATTCTTCTAGTAAGACCAGATTATACTATATTTGATGAGGTTAGAACAACAAAAGATTTTATAGCATTCAAGGATATGAGACTCGCTGGTATAGGAATGGTAGGTGTTGTTCACGCAAACTCACCAATAGATGCAATTCAGCGTTTCTTAGATCGTGTAGATCTTGGAATGCTTCCACACATAGTAGATACTATAATCTTTGTTAAATTTGGTGAGATAGATAGCGTATATAAACTTTCATTAGTTGTTCGCACTCCCACAGGAATGACGGAAAGTGATCTGATCAGGCCTATTGTAGAGGTTAGAAATTTCTTAACAAATGAACTTGAATATGAGATTTACAGCTATGGAGAAGAGAAGATTGTTGTACCGATAAAAAAAGAAGAAAGCGCTATAGAAAAGCTTGCGAAATCAAAGCTAAGAAGTGAGGTAGAAAAATATATTAAAAATCCTGAGATAGAAATTTTTGGAAATAAAGCTATTGTTAAAGTTGAAAATAAGGATGTACCAAAGCTTATCGGAAAAGGAGGAAAAACAGTAAAAGAGATTGAAAAGAAAGTTGGAATAAGTATAGAAATTCTACCTAAGGTGCCAACGCTTAAAATACCTATAGAATTTTCTTTTGAAGAAGTTGGAAATGCTTTGACCTTTTCATTTGAAAAAAACCTTCAGAATAAGAGAGTGAACTTTTATTATGATAATCAATTTATTATTTCTGCTATAGTTGGAAAGAATGGAAAAGTTAGAATAAATAAAAATAGCAAAGAAGGAAAAAGAATTTTAGAAGCTCTAATAAATGATAAATTGAAAGTTTTCTACGATTAAAAACTATAAGAAATAATTCTCATAACTTAAACTTCTTGAAAATATCTAAACCTCCTCGAAGCAAAGGCTTTTTCATTACTTTCATCATCTTTTTCATATTTTTGTAAGTAGATAAAAGTTCGCGAACATCTTCTTCTTTCACTCCAGAGCCACGAGCAATTCTTCTTACTCTTGAATTATCTATTATCTCTGGATTTTTTCTTTCTTCTATTGTCATAGATTTAACTATATGCTTCCATTTTTCCATCTTCTTTTCTTGAATATTTAAGTCGATATTCTTTGATTGCGGAATTCTTAGGCCAAGCATCTCTAATATTTTATCTATTGGTCCTGTTTTTTGCATCATCTCTATTTGCGCGCAAAAATCTTCTAAGTCAAAATCTTCTTTTATTATCTTTTCCGCTATTTCGGGCTTTGCTACTTCTTTGACCTTTTCCATTAATGTTTCCATATCACCAAAACCCAATAGTCTTGAAACAAATCTTTTTGAATCATAAAGTTCTATATCATCTATCTTCTCTCCAACTGTAATGAATTTTACTGTTGAATCTGTAAACCTCGCAGAAGTTAAAGCTCCGCCTCCTTTTGCTGTAGAATCTAATTTAGTAACAATTATTCCTGTAATTCCTACAAGTTTATTAAACTCTTGTGCTTGAATGCCAGCAACTTGTCCTAAATCTGCTGGAACAACCAAGAGTATTTCTATGGGTTTTATTATATTTGCTAAGTCTACAAGCTCCTTTGCTAATTCTTCATCTAATGCATCTCTTCCTGCAGTATCAAATATTATAATATCATATTTCTTTAACTCTTCCAAAGCTATTGTTGCTATTCTTCTTGGGTCTTTTTCTTCTTTCAATAAAAAGCATGAAATATTTGCCTTCTTAGCTAATTGTTCTAACTGCTCCATTGCTGCTGGTCTATAAGTATCGCAAGAAGTAACCGCTACGCTCATACCTTTCTTTCTATAGAAATTTGCTAACTTTACTGCTGTTGTTGTTTTACCACTTCCAAAAAGGCCAACAAGCATTATTCTACCTTTCTCTAATTTTATTTTTGCTTCTTTTCCAAGAATGTTCGCAAGTTCTTCAAAAACAACATAGATTGTATGCTCTTTCAGTGTTAACCCTTCTTTTGGTTTCTCTTCTAGAGCTCTCTTTCTTATCTTTTCGGACAATTGAAAAACAAGATTGACATCTACATCGCTTGCTAATAATGCCCGTTGAATCTCTATAATCATTTCATCTATCTTGCTCTTGTCAACCGTGCCTCTCAATTTATCTATTGCTTTTCTTAGTCCTTCTTTTAACTTTTCTAACATTTTTATCAAATAAAGTTAGAATAGGAAGAAATAAAAATAAATTAAAATTGACTTTAATTTTTAGAATTGAAATAATAAGTATTATGGAAACTATAGAATGCATAAAAACTAGAAAAAGTGTGAGAAAATTCAAGAAAAAGGATATAGAAAAAGAAAAACTTATAAAGATATTAGAAGCTGCTATTAATGCTCCTTCATCTGGAAATCTTCAAAATTGGGAGTTCATAATAGTTAGAGATGAAGAAAATAAAAAACATGTAGCTAAAGCTGCATTGAATCAAAATTTTATTGCTGATGCAAGCGTTGTGATAATAGCATGTTCCAATAATGATAAGATTATTTTCTATGGAAAAAGAGGAAGAGATCTTTATGCCATCGAAAATGTAAGTGCCGCTATACAAAACATTTTGCTTGCTGCTAACGATCTAGGGATAGGAAGTTGCTGGGTCGGTGCATTTGACGAGAAAGAACTTAAGAAAATTCTAGAAATACCTGAAAATGTTAGACCTCTTGCAATAATTCCATTGGGCTATCCTGACGAAAATCCTGAGAAACCTGTTAGAAGATCGCTTTCGCAAGTTGTATTTGAAGAAAAATATGGAAAGAAACTAAAAATATTTTGATTGAAGATGAAAATTTTATTCGAAGCTATGTTGCATTTAAGCGATTTTGATGAATTCGAAAGAAAAAACAATATTAGGAATTGATGAAGCAGGAAGAGGTAGCGTAATAGGACCTTTAGTAATATGTGGTGTTTTAGTAGAAGAATCTAAAATTGAATTAATAAAAGATGCTAAAGATTCTAAACTTCTTTCCCCTAAAAAAAGAGAAATATTAGAAAAAAAACTTAAAGAAGTTGTAAAAGATTTTGCAGTAATAAAAATTTCTTCAGAGGAGATTGACAAGCTTAGAAGTGAAAAAAATCTAAATAAAATAGAGATAGAAAACATGCAAAAGATAATAAATCTTTTTAATCCAGACGTTGTAATTATAGACTCTCCTGAAAAAAATGTAAAAAAGTTTGAGAAGAAGATTCGAGAGAAGATAAGGAAAGATAATATAAAAATAATTTGTGAAAATTATGCGGACAAGAAATACAAGATTGTCGGTGCAGCTTCTATAATTGCAAAGGTCGAGAGAGATAGAGAAATAGAAAAAATAAAAGAAGAATATAAAATTGATTTTGGTTCTGGCTATCCTAGTGATGAGAGGACTATTGAATTCTTAGAAAATATTATAAGAAATGAGAAAGAGCTACCAAAATTTATAAGAAAGAGCTGGTTCACAGTAAAAAGATTAGGTAAGAAAAAATTACAAGCAAAGATAAAGTATTTTTTAGATTCCTATAATGCATAGAATAAAAAGAAATAAATCAAAAATAAATGTCTTAAAGGAAGAATTATGTGAATTTTTTTATTAAAGCTTAGTATTGTTAAAAATAGGTTGGAAGCAAAAAGAAAAAACCATGGAAAAAAGAATGGAAAAAATATTAGAGCTTCAGAAAGCCTATCGCAAGTAACATCGATAATATAACCTTCTTTGTTGTTAAGTTTGTATCTTCTCGCGATTTCACCATCCAAAGCATCTAGAATTAGTATTAGAATTAGTAAAATCGCAGCTATAAATCTATGAAAGTCGAAAATTAAAATAAATATTATACTTAGTATTACGGTAAAAGATGATATGAGATTTGGATTTACTTTTGGAAGATATAAACCAGAAAATAAAAATTCTCTAAGTTTTATTAAATCTTTTGAGATTTTCAATTTCCTAATCTTTTCTCTTCTCGATTTCATCATATCAATCAAATTAAAATAAAAACAAATAATAAGAATAATGTTAAGATTATCTCTAAAACTAATCTTGAGTTATTAGAAAGTGAAATGATTCGAACTTCTTTTTTTGAATATGGATAAAATGGTCTAGAAACTCCAAACAAAAAATCTGTAGAGTAATGAAGAATTAAGCATAAAGAAAATATCTTTATTAAAGTTTTATCTAATACGAAATATAAAAATGATGCAAGTAAAGAAAAAATAAGCATGCCAATAAATTCGTGAAGTATTGTCCTTGATTTTGCTCCAAACTTCTCTTTTAATATCTTTTCTTTCTTTTCTAAAATGTAGAAAATATGATCCAAATCTAAAAAGGTGGAGGAAGCGAGTATCAATAAAAAATATTTACTAGCATTTTTGAAGATGAGATCTACAAATATGTAGGAGATTAAAAAATGGAATAGCGGATTCATGAAAATCTTAAATTTAAACTCGATTAGCAAACACTTATCTCTTTATATATCAATTCCATACAAAACTCGTAGATTTTAGATAGCTCTTCCTCTATTATTTCAATTACTTTTTTTCTCATTTCTTCTATTGGTGTTTTATTTGGAATTATTTGTGCCGAAGCTATCATTGGCTTGTCTATTGGCTCGCCTATTTGAGAAACGAGCCAAACATAGACTTCTTTAGCATCTATTATATTGTATATCTTTTCAGCAATTCTATGAGAAAGCACATTATATATCTTTCCAATATGACTTACTGGGTTTTTTCCTGCCGCTGCTTCACTTCCTGTTGGTCTATTAAGTGGTATTACCCCATTTACTCTATTTCCTCTTCCTACCTCGCCGCAATCAGCATCTTCTGCACAAGTACCAGTAACAGTAAGATATACTCCTGCAATACCTCTGCCTTTTCTATCAAGAGTATTCATATAAACAAATGATTTATAGCTCGTTCTATTTCTAACAAATTTTCTAATCTCTTCTAAAATCTCTTCTTTTTTAATAAAATAATCGTTCTCATCTTTTACAAACCTATCTATAAGTGGCATTGCTATAGTTAAATACAACTCACTATTTTTTCTAATTCCCATTACCTTTACATCCTCTCCTGACTCTGGAAACATTTTTTTAAATTCTTTTGAATTTAAAAATCGCTCTGTCTCTAAAACGATTTTTTCTGTTTCACTGAGAGGAGCGTAACCAACGACTGCAGACGTATCATTAGCACCAAAAACCTTTGTTTCAAATGCTCTTTTGAATATATCCTGCAAAGCTTTAGAGCCTGGCTTTAATTCTATTTGATAGGTCATATGCTTTTCTGGATCTACGAAGCGTATATGCTCTTGAAGCCATTGCTTAGCTGTTTTTATTACTATGCTTTCGATATCTATTTTTTCATGATCAACAATGAATGTTGCTCTATCACCAATAACCATTTTCATGGGCTTTATAATTCTTCCTCCTCCAAATTTTTGTTCAGCCTCGCCAGCAACAAGCAAACTTTTATCAATATTATGATGATAAATCACGCCAAACTTTTTCAAATATTCCTTTGAAAGTTCTATCGAAATTTTATTCATCATAGAATCGCAAATATAGTCAGGATGACCTAATCCTTTACGTTCAACTATTTCAGTTCTTTGCTCAAAAACAGGAACGCTTCTCAACTCTTCTACAACGATATTTCTCATAAACATTCACATTAATTTACAATAAACTTTAGATTAAAGTTTTAAAAAATTAAAAATAATTCATGTTTGAAATTTTTTTATTCTTTTTATTTGGAATTGTTGCTGGAGTAGTTGCTGGTATAATTCCTGGAATACATCCAAATTTTATTGCGATCGTTGTTTCTTCTCTACTATTTTCGATTTTTCCTAATAATATAGATTTTATTGCTTTCATAGTTGCTATGGGAATAACCAACTCTTTTATAAGTGCTATACCATCAATACTTTTGGGAGCTCCGGAAGAAGAAAGCTGCTTAGCTATTCTTCCTGGTCATTATTTTTTGATGAAAGGTTATGGATACTATGCTGTTAAACTTACAATTGTTGGAAGTTTATCTGGATTTATATTTTGTTTATTCGTGCTTCCTATAGCATATTTCATTTTTCCATTAATATATAATTTGATTAGAAATTTCATTCATATTATTTTGCTCGTTGTAGTTCTTTTTACAATATTATTAGAAAAAAGTAAAAGAAAAATGATTTTGGCTACATCTATCTTTCTAATTTCTGGAAGTATAGGAATTTTCGGAAACGACTTACCAATAAATCAAAACTTTTACTTATTTGTTGCTCTTACAGGCTTGTTTGGCATACCAACTCTATTATTATCGATAAAAAGAGCGGAGTCTTTACCAGAGCAAAAAATGAAAGAAAAGAATTTATCTATAAAAACGATAAATAAAGCTATATTTAGTGGTAGTATTGCTGGTCTTATTACAGGCTTGTTGCCAGGTGTTGGAGCTTCTCAAGCAACCATGATAGCAACCTTAGGAAAGGTCTCGCGAGAATACTTCTTATTATCACTTGGAGCTGCTACTACAAGCAACGTGTTCTTCTCATTTCTTGCTCTTTGGCTAATAGGAAAACCAAGAAGCGGATTGGCTATTGCTGTTAAAAACTTTGTTGGATATGTTGGATTTGAAGAATTTTTAACATTTATAATAATTTCATTAATTGCATCAAGCCTTTCAACAATTGTTGGATTATGGATATCGAAAAGATTCCTAGAAACATTATCAAAACTAGATTATAGAAAAATAAATATATTTGTAGCGATGTTTCTCTTCTTTTTAACATTTATTTTTTCTTCCTTTTATGGAATATTTCTTTTAATTATAACTACATCGCTTGGAATTTTTACAATTACTTCTAAAGTTAGAAGAGTAAATCTAATGGGATTTTTAATACTTCCTACAATCCTATTCTTTTCAGGAATATATTTTTAGATCAAAGATGTAAATTGCTTCATGAGTATTCTAAATAGCTATTCTAGAATCTTGCCAAGTAAGAAATTTCCTTTCAATCCAATAACTTTAACATTTATAAAACATCCTAACAAATTCTTGTATTGTTTATTGTTGCAAATTATTATTGGCATATATGCATAGTTTCTTCCTACATATCCTTTTCCTTTTATAATTTTATCTATTAAAACTTCTCCTTCCCACCCTATCCAAGATTTATTTATTTTATTTGCAATTTCTTTACAAATTTTGTGAAGAATTTTGCTTCTTTTACTTTTTATATTAGTTGGAGTTTGCTTCAATTTAGATGCTGGAATTATTTTATGAGGAGAAAATCTTGATATATTCACCTTATTTGGTTCTATTCTCTTTATTAATTCCACTGTTTCTAAGAAATCTTCCTCGCTCTCGCCAGGATATCCAACAATTACATCTGTCCATAAATTGAGCTCTTTAAAATGTCTTCTAAATTTTTCTACTATATCTATGAAATCCTCTTTCTCATATCCTCTATTCATTAAATTTAATATTTTATTTGAGCCACTTTGTACTGGTAGATGCAAGAACTTAAATATTCTTTCATCTCTATATATTCTAAGCATCTCATTAGATATTTTGATTAAATTCTTAGGATTCATCATTCCTATTCTTATAAAATATTTTCCTTTAATATTAGACAGTATATTCTCAAGCAAATTGGGAAGAAGAGGAACTTTGCCTTTATCTAACCCGTAGCAGGCTACATCTTGCCCTGTAATCCAAAATTCTTTTGTACCATATTCTTTAGCAAGCTCTATCTCTTTTATTATTTTATCTTCTGGGAAAGAGAAAACGTTTCCTTTTGCAAATTTTGTTGCGCAAAAATAACAAAAGGAGTTACAACCAGAGCAAATAGGAATTATTGATATAACTTTATTTTCTTGAATTTTTGGAAGCAAAATTTTTATCTCATTATTTTTTCCTAAAAACTCTACTTTTTCATTTCTTATTATTTTAAAAACAGCTTTATCTATCTTTGTGATATGATTCGTACTTACTATATTTGCATCAGGTGCTATTTCCTTTATTTCATTGTAATGTGTTTCTGGTAAACAACCCGCGACTATAATCTTTTTTCTCGGATATCTTATTGAGATTTCTTTTATTCTATATAACATTTTATTTACAGTAGCCTCTTTCACTGAGCATGTATTAATTATTATAATATCGCTATTTTCTATATTATTTACTAAAATAAGTCCTTTTCTTGATAATATTCCTTTTATTATTTGAGATTCTGCAATGTTATTACTACAACCATAGGTTTCTACGTAAATGTTTTGCATTTCAATCGTGCCATATTAAAACTTTAAAAAGGTTTATTATAATTTTAATAATTAATTAAAAAGAAGATAAAATAAAGTGGTGTGGATGGCAAATATTCTCAATGTTAAGCAGGGTGTATTAGATGCATTAAGAAATATAGGACTGAACTTATATGAAAGAAAATTGTGGGTTGCGTTGCTCTCTAAAGGAAGTGCAACTGCCGGAGAGCTTGCAGACATTTCAAACGTTCCAAGATCAAGATGTTACGATGTTTTAGAATCATTAGCAGACAAGGGATTTGTAATAATACAACCTTCTAAGCCCATGCGATACGTTGCTATAAAGCCAAAAGAAGCTCTTGAAAAGGCTAAAAAAAGGTTACTACAAAGAACTGAAGAAATGATAAAGAGAATAGACAATCTTGCAGCAAGCGAAATAATAAAGGAACTTGAGAAAATATATGTAGAAGGAATAAGGATAGTTAGGCCAGAAGATTTTTCAGGAGCTCTGAGAGGTAGAGATGCTTATTTAGAGCAAATAGAAACGATGCTTGAAAACGCTAAAAAATCTGCAAAATTCTTGCTTACAGAGCAAGCTTTGCAAGAAATATATGAAAAGAAACTGAAGGTTTTTGAAAAGGCTTCCAAGGCAGGAATTCAAATAAAGATTGCAGCACCTATAACAAAGAAGGCCGAACAAATAGTAAAAGAACTTAAGAAGTATGCTCAAATAAGAGATATAAGTAATGTAGAGCATGTTAATAAACTTCTCTCACGAGTTTGTTCAATAGATGGGAGGCATATATTACTAAGTCTAACGGACGATATTAAGACAAAACCAAACGAAGATATTGCCTTTTGGGCTCAAAGTAATCACGCTGCAGGAGAATTTTTCGAGCCTATATTTGATTTGATATGGGAGAAAGGTAAAGAGGTGTAAAAACTAATTAATTGTAAGAAATTATCTCTTCCGATAACCTTGATTGTGCTCTGTTTCTAACTCTTATTAGCCTTTGATTAATAACTTTCTAAGAAATTATAATTTCAAATATTTGAATTTCTAAATCATATATAATGAGAATAGGCGGAATTCAAAAGACTTCTTTAATTGATTATCCAGAAAAAATAAGTGCAATAATATTTACTCAAGGATGTAATTTTAGATGCAGATATTGCTACAACTCTAAACTTGTCTTGCCAGAGCTTTTTGAAGAGCCTATCGATGAAAAAGAGATCTTCTCATTCTTAGAGAAAAGAAAAGGCAAAATAGATGGTGTAGTAATCTCTGGTGGAGAGCCAACGATTCATAAAGATTTGCCTTTTTTTGTTAAAAAGATTAAAGAGATGGGTTTTTTAGTAAAGATTGATACTAACGGAACAAATGCAAAAATGATTGAAGAATTGATAAATAAAAATCTTGTTGACTATATTGCAATGGACATAAAGGCTCCAATAGAAAAATATGAAAAAATTACTCAAGTAAGCGTAGATAAAAATAATATTCTAAAAACTATAGAAATTTTGATGAATTCTAGTTTAGAATACGAATTTAGAACAACGTATGTGAAATCTTTACTTAGCTTTGATGATTTTAGAAAAATGGGGAAGATGATAAAAAACGCTAAATTATATGCGATACAAGCATTCCTTCCTACTAAAACATTAATAGATAAGAGCTTGCAAAATGAAGAAAGACCTAACATAGAGGAAATGAATAAAGTAGCAGAGATAATGAGAAGATATGTCAAAAAATGCATAATAAGAGAATGATCATTAAAATCTTAAAATCGAAGATCTTTATCTTTCGTAAATATATTTCTCTTTCCTTTTTGATTCGTGTTTTCCTGCTAACCTTTCTATTTCTTTATCTATTCTTTTTACAAGTTCTCTTGCGCACATTCCGAAATTTCTTCCTTCTGACTTTGCTATCACAACCCCATATTTAGTTAAAGTTCTTGCCCTTAAAAAATACATTTTTCCTTTTCCCTTTTCTTTCGACTCTATATATATAAAAATCTTTTCTATTTTATCTTTTCTTTTTCTTTCTATTTTCTCTATCTCTTTCCTTAACTCTTCTTTCTCAGCTTCTCTCAACTCTCTTATGTTTGATATCTCTATTATTTCTTCCTTTATTGATTCTTTTAGTAAAACTTCTAATATATCTTTTGGCGTTATTATTCCTATTGGTTTTTTATTTTCTACTACTATAACCTCTTCATGCTCTTTAAATGCATCTAAAATATTATGGATCTTAGCTTCCTGCCCTATAGTGAAAGAGCTTCTGATTATCGAGTTTATAGGAAAATCTCTTACATTTATGTTATTTCCCACGCCTTCTTTAGATTTTTTTTGACTTTCTTTTGGTATTATTAGACCAACTAGGTCTAGCGTATCTATTACACCAACAATATTCCCTTTTTTATCTATAATAGGAACTCTTGACACATTATTCTCTCTCATTATATGCTTTAGTTTTCCTACTTTTGCATCTTCTTCTAAGCATATCGTTTTTGACATTATTTCCTTTACTTTTATTTCCAACTTCTTAATTTCTTCGGCCAACTCAGATATCAAATCAGTTTCAGATATTATTCCAACCATCTTATCTTTTTCAAATACAGGCAATGCCCTAAAACCACTTTGAATTATTTTTCTAGTAGCTTCTATAATAGAAATATCGATATCCAATTTGGGAATATTGGAAACTAGCATGCTTCTTGCTTTTGTTTTTTCGGTGTCTATATCTTTTATTACTATATCTTTTATAAAGATCATTCCAATAAATTTATTTTTTTCTAATATTGGGATTTGATGAATTCTATACTTTTTAGCTTTTCCTAAAATAGAAGATAATGAATCTTCAGGACATGCCGTAATTACATTCTTTATTATAATCTCATGAATATTTTTCATAGCTATATTTCTTTTATGCCGAATATTATTAATATTAATTTATCTGCTGCCATCTCTAAGTTTTTTGTTGTTGTGCCCTGAACTAAAATAGTCTTGTTCATTAATCTTATTGAAGTTTCACTTGCCCCTGTGTTTGGACCTTTAAGCTCTATTTTTGGTTCTTCGTCGCAAACCTCTATCTTCTTTTCCATTCCCCTTGATGTGTAGTAACGTATGGTTTTATAAACTATGTTAAAAGATGAAACAAAAAATATTGAATTATCTTCTTCACTTGAATTATCGAATTTTATACATATTTTATAACTTTCATCGAAAATATTTTTTATTTCCTCCTCATTTTTTGCTGGCACTCCTATAACTTCGTATAAATTTGTATTAAACTCGTATTTAACTCCGTTTATTGTTATTTCTTTCAATTCATTTTTACTTGGCTTCTCTACAGAAATAATATAAGAAAAAAATACTATTAAAATTAAAAATACTGACACTAACGCTAATATGCTATATTTTTTTATGTTATTTTTCTTTGACATAACTTTAAATATATTATAAATTTAGAAATTTAAAATATTTATAAATTCTTCTTTGATTTTATTGTTTTATTAGCATCAATATTATAAGTGATAGAGATGAGTAAAGTAAGTGAGACAGAAAAGATTGCAATATTAGAGGCGGCATTATTTATAACAGAAAAACCATTAAGTATAGAAAAGCTTAGCGAAATATTGAATATTGAAAAAGAAAAGGTTATTGAGTTACTAGAAAAATTAAAAAGAAGATATATCAGCGAGGATTTTGGAATTCATCTATCTGAAATTGGCGGGTATAGATTAGTAGTAAAGCCAAAATATTTGAGCTATGTTAGAAAATTAACAAGGCATGCTGACCTTTCTCGCTCATTACTAAGAGTTCTTTCAATTGTTGCACATTATAAAGAGGTTAGGCAAGCTGATTTAGTAAGAGTTCTCGGAAATAGAGTTTATGATTATGTGAAAAAATTAGAAGAGATTGGATTTATAAAAACTGAAAAGACATCTAGGACGAAGATAATAAAGCTAACAAAAAGATTTGAAGAATATTTTGGAGTTGTTGAATAAAAATATTTACTATTTTGTATTGTCCTTTTACTATGCTTAGATAAATCGATCTTGATATTTATTTATATCTTTTCAAGAGAGTATAGACCAAAGCAAACTGCAAATCTATCAATTGAAGATTAAGACAATAAAATCACAATATCGAGCCAACAAAGAATAAAATGCCAACTACTATTAATACGCTTATAGCTCCTATAACTATGAGCCATACATCTATTTTTAATCCTTCGCTTTCACAACTCTCTCTACATACATAATCTGGGCAACATGTTAAACCTTCACAGCATGGTGCTCTACCAACTCCACAATATTGCCCTTTTAGTCCGCATCCTATTGTGGTTGTTGAAACTCTCGGTCTTGATATCTCTATACTTGTTGTAGTTGAAGTGGTTTCGATCCTAGGAGCTATCAATGATATACTCTTTTCTTCAGAAAATCCTTCATCACAATCAGCTATAACCTTTAAATTTTTGTAGTATGTAGCATCGCATAACTCCAAATCAATCCTAGCTACGCCTTCAATTATTTGTGGGGCACATACAAGACTTCTAATATCTTCTTGATAAACAAGTAAAGTTCCATTTGTACAATTTCCAGAAATTAAGCAAATACAATCCTTCCCAATTTCACATTTCCAAGCTTCTCGAGAAGAGCTACAACCCAGTATTTCTAAAGCTGCAGATATGTGTGAAAAGGTAATTATAATTAAGATGACGTATTTTGCCGATTTCATTCTTAACTACCTAATTTACCTTAATAAATCTTTTCTTTAATACAATAAAAGCTTTATGAAATTAGCCAAAATATTTTATATATTTCTAAAAAATAAATTTTAAATCAGGCAAAAGCCGGAGTAGCTCAGCTGGTTGCTAATTGCAAGTAAAGAGTGCTACGCTCATGAATCTCATGAGCTCTGAAAAGAGATGAAGAGAATTGAGAAACGTAGTGGTCGTGGGTTCGAATCCCACCTCCGGCATGTAAAAGAATTCAAACTACCTTGCATATGTCATTTTTGCTACTTTTGGGTGCTTTTCAATTTATAAAAATTTCTTGAGCAAAAGAAATAAAATTGAGCCTGGGTAATAAAGTTGTAAAAAATAAATTTTTATAGAAAAGCAAAATGCTAAAATTAAAATTTGATTTTTTAATAAAATGTTTAAAAAGGGTTGAATGGTACTCAAATGTTTGACTCGGAAAAGATTTTAAAGCTCTATAGCCGAAGATTATCCTGCCGACCGTAAAGTATTTATATTTAATTATGAATATATATTCAATATAAATTATGAATAAAAATTCAAAACGTATGAGGTGAAAAATATGCCATGGGGAGATGGAACAGGTCCTTGGTGGATTCAAGGTAGAGCTTGGAGATGTTTAGAACTAAGAAGAAGATTTTACTTTAGTGGACCAACACCTATAACATTGACAAAAGAAGAACAAATTAAAATTCTAGAGGAAGAATTAAAACAAATTGAAGTAGAAAAACAAGAAATACAAAAAAAGCTTGAAGAGTTGAAAAAGAGTTGAAATATGCCGAGGCCAAGAATTTGTAGAAGGGTTTGTTTTGAGCCAAATGTGACTTACTTTAAGCCAATTGGAATAAGGATGATTAACTTAGAGGAAGTTATACTCACTGTAGATGAATTTGAAGCAGTTAGGTTAAAAGATCTAGAAGGTTTAGAGGAAGAAATGGCTGCTAAAAAGATGAATATATCTCAACCTACTTTTAACAGACTTATTACTTCTGCAAGAAAAAAAATTGCTGATGCTATAGTTAATGGAAAAGCGATTAAAATTGAAGGAGGAAATTTTATAATAGCTAGATTTAGAAGACGTAGAAGAATGATGTAAGAAAGATAAAAGTTTGAATAAATATTTCAACGGAAAGCCTAACAGAACTTAAATAACATAAGTAATAAAACACACAATATTCAATAGAATGTCAGAAATATTAGTCATCTTTGACGTTTTGCTATAATATTTTCATGCATTTTACTCTACACTCAATTTATCCTAAAAAATAGTAAAAAAATATTTTCAAAAATTATTCAAAAATTTTCTTGTAAAGTATTTCTTTACATATCTCTACTATGAAAAAGTATGTAATTAAAATGAGAACTATTGTTAGCAAAAATTGAAATTCTAATGAAATGAAATCAAAGAAGTTGCCAACTGGAGAATAAATTATTACAAAAGTTAAAAGGCCAAAAATAGCTGAGGATAAAATTAAAATTTTTCCTGGCTTGCTTTTGTAAAATCTTTTTCTTGTTCTTATAGCAAAAGTTATTAATATCTCTGACAATACTGATTCTAAAAACCAACCTGTTCTAAATACTTCTATACTTGTTCCTATTAAAATTAGAGTACACATTGTAGTAAAATCAAAAATTGAGCTTATTATACCAAAAATTACACAAAATTTTCTTATAAAGTTTATGTTCCAATGTTTAGGTTTTCTTAGATCTTCTTCATCAACATTATCTCCAGAGATTGAAAGTAATGGTCCGTCTGTTATCAAGTTTGTTAGCAAAATTTGAGATGGTAACATTGGTAAAAAATCTAGAAAAGGAGAAACTATTGCTAAGCTCGTCATGTTTCCTAGATTCGCAGAAAGTGTATTTATTATATATTTTGTTGTATTGCAGAATGTTTTTCTACCTTCTAAAATTCCTTCTAAAATAACTTTTAGACTTTTTCTCGTCAAGATTATGTGAGAAGCCTCTTTTGCAACATCAACACCATTCTCAACCGAGATTCCTACATCAGCGTATCTAATTGCTGGTGCATCGTTTGCACCATCACCCAAAAAACCAACAACATGACCATTTCTCTTCAATGCATTTACTATCCTAACCTTTATTTCTGGTGTTAATCTAACAAAGAGGTTATTTCTCTCAACTGCTTTGACCAAACTTTCATCATCCATAGCATCTATTTCAACACCACTTAAAACTCCCTTAACTTCTATTCCAACATCTTCCATAACTTTTTTTGCTATTATTGCATTGTCTCCTGTGAGGATCTTTATTTCTATACCCATTTCCTTTAACTTATCTATTGTTTGCTTAACTCCGCTTTTTGGTGGATCTGTAAAGCACAAAAACCCTAAAAGTGTTAAATCTTTTTCATCCTCTTTGCTATACTTCTCTTTCTTTTTTATACTCTTTTCAGCAACCGCAATAACTCTATATCCTTTCTCGAATAAATTGATTAACATTCTTTCAGCAAAACTTTTATCTATTTTAAACACTTTGTTATGTTTTTTCATTTTTGAACAAACTGATATTACGCTTTCTGGAGCTCCCTTGCATATTAATAAATAATCTTTTTCATGCTTGATTATGCTACTCATTCTCTTTCTCGTATAATCGAATGGTATAGTATCTATGATTTCATAACTCGTTTTCTTAGATATTTTTCTAGCAAACTCACCAATAGCAACATCAATAGAATTCCCAATAAACCTTCCCTTTTTTTCAATAACTGAAAGAGCTGTTGAAGCTAGAATTACGATTTCTTCATCTTTATTGTAATCCAAATTCATATAATCAACAAGTTTTATTTTGTTTTGTGTAAGTGTTCCTGTCTTATCTATACATAAGATATCCATGTTGCCTAAATCCTCTATTGCTGCAAGCTTTTTTGTTATAACTCCTACGCTAGTCATCTTCATTGCTCCTCTTGAAAGTCCTATTGTTATAATTATTGGTAATGCTTCTGGAACTATACCAACAGCTAAAGCCAAAGAAAATAAAAATACATCAAAAACTTCTTTTCCAATAATTGAGTTTATTATAAATATAAAAATCAAGCCCATTATTACAAGCGTCATTAAAAATCTGCTAAGTTTTCTTATATTTCTTTGATAGCTTGTGAGATCCTCTTCAGCTCGCAAATATCCTGCTATTTTTCCAAAAGTGCTTTTCATACCTGTAGAAACTACTATTCCCTTGCCTTTTCCATTCTTAACCAAAGTTCCCATAAAGGCCATATTTTTCATGGATTGTGGTTCAACTCTTTTCTTGTGAATTGGAGCCGTATCCTTAACAACAGGATAGAACTCTCCTGTAACAAGAGATTCGTCTATCTCCAATTCATCTGCCTCTATTAATCTAAGGTCTGCTGGAACTCTATCGCCGGTCTCGATTATAACTATATCTCCGGGAACAATATATCTAGTATCGATTTTTACTAAATTTCCATTTCTTAAAACTTTTGCGTAATATCTTATATATTTACAAAGTTTTCTAAGCGCTAACTCAGATTTATATTCCTGAAAAAAGCTAAGAAGAGAATTCATAATAAGTATTGAAGTTATAATTATAGCTTCTATTACACTTTCTGTAAAATAAGCTATTAAAGCTGCTACCAATAGTAATATGAGAAGTGGATCTTTGAATTGACTTAAGAACAATTTCAAGGCAGAATTTTCTAATCTTTTTGGTATATCGTTTAAGCCGTAAATATTCAACCTCTTTTCTAATTCTTCATCACTAATACCTTCTGGCGAGGAATTCAGAATTTTTATTACTTCTTCGCTTGTTTTTGTCCACCATTCCATATTATAAAATTATTATCGTAAGAAGATAATATATTTTAAATGAAGGATTCTTAACATGTATGCAACTTAAAATAATTTGAAATTTATAAAATAATTAACTGAGCTAGAAAGGATTCTAATTGTATCCTAGGATTACATCCTTCTGATATTCTAAACTCATAATCTCCTGCCATTGCCAATATTCTTGCCTTTTTCTCCTCATCAATTTTTAGATTAATAATTTGGTTATGAATCTCTTTCATTATATCTTCTCCACTAAGGCCTTCGTCTCTTATAAGTGAGATTAATACTTTTCTCGCATCTTCAAATTTTTTGTTAAGAGCTAGTTCTAGCATTTTTTTAACTTCTTCTGGATTCGGATTGGAAGATACTGAATATATAACATCTGGTGTTATAGTAGTTTTTACTTGAGCAGCTGTCTGCAATATATTTATTGCTCTTCTCATGTCTCCCTCGCTTATGTGATAAATTATAGAATAGCTTTTTTCATCTACTTTAAGTTTTTCATTTTTAGCTATTTTTTCCAAGAATTTTCTCATCGCCTTTTCATCTATTGGTTTGAATTTAAAAATCGCTGTTCTCGATTGTATAGGAAGGATTATCTTTGAAACATAATTACAAGCAAGTATGAATCTTGTTATTCCTGCAAACTTTTCCATCATTCTTCTTAAAGCTTGCTGAGCATCTCTTGTTAAAGCGTCTGCCTCATCCAAATATATTATCTTAAATCCATAACCCAAAGGTACTGTTCTTGCAAAATCCTTTACCTTTGTTCTTATAGTATCTATTCCTCTTTCATCACTTGCATTTAACTCTAAGAAATTTTGATGCCAGTTCTCGCCAAATAATTCATGAGCAATAACTAATGCAGCAGTAGTCTTTCCAACACCTGCTGGTCCTGCAAATAAGCAATGGGGTAATGTATTGTTTTTTACAAAAGCCTCTAATCTTTTTACAACTTCTTCTTGTCCAACTATTTCACTAAATTTCTTCGGCCTATACTTTTCTGTCCATATTTCTTCGATTGCCATCTCTATCACAATATATTATTTAGAAGAAGAAATTGTTCTTCTTTCCTTTGATTTTGGTCTAAACTTCTTATATCCACATCTTCTACACTTTGCTTTTTCTGGATTTTCTGTTCTGATTTTTGTTCCGCACCTTAAGCAAATGTAAACATTTTTGAATAATCTTTCAGCAACCTCTTGCGGATACTTTGCTTTCATATGAATATCTCCTCTTTTTCAAAACATTTTTCTAGCCAATCAACATAATCGCTTTTATATTCTCTTCCTTTTATTATATTTAAAATTCTTTTTACCACGCTTTTTATGCTTTTTCCTGTAGTATCTATTTGTACAACTCTTTTTGCTATTTTATTCTTCTTTGCTAATATAGCATCAAGATAAACAACATCTAAAATCTCTGCCAAAACATTTTCCCTAATCTTTTCTTTTTTCCAGCCTCTTCTCTTGAGTCTTTTTTCTAATTCTCCTGGAGATAAACGCAAAACAATTGTTAAATCATTCGTTATTAGATGTGAGAGATGTCCATGAATTATAAAATCTCCTTTTAATCTTATCTTTCGAAAAAGTTTATCGTCTACTATATAGCTTTTCATTTTTTTGTCAAATCCTAAAATTAATTTATTTTTCTTCGCTAATTCGAAATCACTAATTACTTTGTAGCCCAGAACTTTTCCAAGTGCCTTTGCTACTGTAGTTTTGCCAACTCCTGGTGTGCCAGTTATAGAGATTATCATATACTTATCGCCAAATAAAAACTACTAATATTCTTCTAATTGTTCAAGTAAAGTTCCTGTAATACTAAAACTTATCTTAAATCTTCCATCAGTTTTATGAATTAGCTCTAAAATTATTTTGTTTGTAGGCAAGTAACTTTTTTCTATTATTCTTTCTAAGTATAATTTATTTCTTTCCTTATCGAAATAGTCTATATAATGCATTGTTGAATTTTGTAAAAATAAATACTTATAGAATTAATGTAAAAATTATGAAGGTAACAATTTCTGTTATAAAAGCAGACATAGGAAGCTTAGTAGGTCATTCGGTGGTGCATCCAAAGATAATAGAGATTGCAAAAAAAGAGATTGCAAACGCTAACAAGAAAAAGAAGATAATTGAAGATTTCTTTGTGATCAATTGCGGAGATGATCTGGAGCTGATAATGACACATAGAAATGGGATTGACAACAAAAATGTTCATGGCCTGGCTTGGAATGTTTTTATAAAATGTGCAGAGGAAGCAAAGAAAATGAAATTATATGGCGCTGGTCAAGATATTATCTCTACTGCATTCTCAGGAAATGTTCGGGGCTTAGGCCCTGGAATAGCAGAGATGGAATTTGAGGAAAGAGGAAGCGATCCAATTATTATATTCATGGCGGATAAAACAGAGGCAGGAGCATGGAATTTACCACTTTACAAGATATTTGCAGATCCCTTCAATACAGCTGGCTTAGTGATTGACCCTAAAGTTAGCAAAGGTTTTATATTTGATGTTCTAGACACAAAAGAAGGAAGAAAGATAACACTAAAAACTCCTGAAGAGTCTTATGAGTTGCTCTCGTTGATAGGAGCACCATCGCGCTACGTAGTAAAATCTGTAAGAAGAAAAGAGGATAATGAAATAGCAGCTGTTTCATCTACAGAAAAACTATCAAAAATGGCAGGCCATTATGTTGGAAAGGACGACCCTGTTCTAATAGTAAGAGCACAGTCAGGATTTCCAGCAGTAGGAGAAGTTCTAGAGCCATTTGCAAATCCATTCTTAGTTTCAGGTTGGATGAGAGGCTCTCATCACGGACCATTAATGCCAGTATCTTTTTCACATGCAAAATGTACAAGATTTGACGGTCCTCCTAGAGTTATTGCAGCTGGTTTTCAAGTTGCTAATGGCAAACTACTTGGTCCAGTAGACCTATTCGATGACCCTGGTTTCGATTATGCTAGAAATAAAGCAAATAAAATTGCAAATTATATGAGAATGCATGGACCATTTGAGCCTCATCGCCTGCCATTAGAAGATTTAGAATATACAACATATCCAGAAATAGAAAAGAAGCTAAAAGATAGGTGGAAGAAGATTTAACTCTTAAATTTTATTTTCTTATATTTTTCTTTCTATACTTTCTTTATGCAATCAAATTATTTAATAACAAAAGAAGGTAGAGAATATCTTGAAAAAGGCACTCCTGAAAAAAGGCTTGTGGAGATTTTAAAAGAAAAGGAAAGGGTTTCGATAAAAGAAATTGAAAATGTACTTAAAGAAGAAGGTTGGATAGCAATAAATTGGGCAAAAAAGTTTGGATGGGTTGAAGTAAAGGATGATCTAATACTCTTAAAATACTTACCTAAAAGATTTGAAATAGATGATGCTCTTAAAAGTTTGCATGAGAAGAAGGAATTAAAAAATGAGACTTTGGAAATTCTATTAAAAAGAAAATTGATAATAGAAGATAAAGAAGATATAGTGAAGAAAGCTGAGAAGCAAATTAAGGAAGGTGTAAAATTTCTTACACATGAACTTCTTGCAAGCGGTCTTTGGAGAAATGTAAACTTTCCGAAATATAATGTGAGTATTGTAGGAAGGAAAGAATATGGTGGAAAAAGACATCCATACATGAAATTTTTAATAAGGATAAGAGAGAAGCTTGTGTCATTAGGATTTAAGGAAATGAGCTCGCCGACTATAGAACTTGAATTTTGGAATTTCGATGCCTTATATCAGCCACAAGACCATCCTTCTCGGGATTGGACACAAACATATAGCCTAAAATTTCCTAATGAAGGCAAACTTCCTGAAAATAAACTAATTGAAAGAGTTAAGAAAACACATGAAGATGGCTGGATTACTGGCTCTACAGGATGGGAATATAAGTGGGACCCATCTAAAGCTGCTAGACTAATACCAAGAGCTCACGCAACTTGTTGCTCTGCTAGAACATTAGCTATTAATCCAGAAACTCCTTCCAAACACTTTGCGATAAGAAGATGCTTTCGTCCTGATGTTATTGATGCTACTCATGGTGTTGAGTTTCATCAGTGCGAAGGAATAGTAATAGATAAGAATTTGTCTTTTAGAGAAATGATAGGAATATTGAAAACTTTAACGAAAGAGATTGTTGGCATAGAGGAAATTAGAATAAAGCCAGATTATTATCCTTTCACAGAGCCGTCTGTAGAACTTTTAGCAAAACATCCTAAGCTTGGATGGATAGAGTTTGCTGGCGCAGGTATATTTCGCGAAGAAGTAACAATACCTCTTGGTGTTAAAGATATTGTGCTCGCTTGGGGGATAGGAATAGATAGGTTAGCGATGATATCACTTGAATTAAATGATATAAGAGAATTGTTTACTAGAAATTTAAATTGGCTGAGAGAAAAAGAGGTTTTGGTTTGAGATGGTGATAAAATGCCAAAAATAGAAATAAATATTGAAGATTTTTTTAATTTGCTTGGAAAAAGAATTGAAAAAAATGAGCTTGAAAAGATTTTCGAATATGCAAAGAGTGAAGTAGAAGAGATTAGCAACGAGATTGTGAAAATAGAAATAAAAGATACTAATCGACCAGACCTTTGGAGCACAGAAGGATTAGCAAGAGAATTAAGAGGAAGATTAAAATTAGAAAGAGGTTTGCCAAAATACTCTGTTAAAAAATCTAATTATAAAGTTTTTGTAGATTCTAAACTTGATAGAACTACTGTTTGCGCAGTAGTTGAAAATGTAAAATTAAATTCTGAGGCATTGAAACAAGTTATCCAAATTCAAGAAAAGATTGCTACAAGCTTTGGAAGGAATAGAAAAGAGGTTGCAATAGGTGTTTATGACAAAGACAAGATAAACTTTCCTCTATTTTTCATAGGAGAGAGACCTGAGAACATAAGGTTCGTGCCCCTTGATTTTGATAAAGAAATGAACGCTATTGAAATATTAGAGAAGCATCCTAAAGGGATAGAATATCGAAATCTTTTAGAAGGAAAGGAGAAATATCCAATTTTCGTTGATAGCAAAGGCAAGATTATTTCTATGCCACCAATAATAAATTCTGATGATACAAAAGTTACGGAAAATACAAAAAATGTTTTTATTGAATGCTCTGGAACAAATAATAGAGCAATGGAACTCGCGCTTATAGTTCTTGTAGCATTATTAGCAGAAAGAAAAGGTGCAATAAGAAGTGTTGAAGTAGCAAAGATCGAATTTGAAAGATTTGGAGAAAGAATAAAATGTATAAGCTGTGGAAGTGATAAAGTAAACTTAATTCCTTGGCTTGGATGTGTATACGAGTGCAAGAGCTGTGGAGCAAAGCTGCCAATAGTTGAAAAGGGAAAAAATCTAAAAATTGTTAAAGATTCTATTATTACTCCTAACACAAAGCCTAAGAAAATTATTGTTGAACTAAGTTACATAAATAAGATTTCTGGTCTTGATTTAAAATTAAATGAAATTAAAAATTTGTTATTAAATGCTAGATATGAAATAAAGAGAGTAAGCAATGATAAACTTGAGCTTCTCTATCCTTGCTATCGCTTCGATATAATGCACCAAAGAGATGTTGTAGAAGATATATTGATTTCTTATGGCTTTGATAATATTCCTCCTAAGGATATAAAGCTATATACGATAGGCTCTGAAATTCCAATTGAAAAATTCAAAAATGAAATGGCTGAAATTTTAATAGGTCTTGGGTTTCAAGAGATAATGTCCTACATGCTTACTAGTAAGAAAAATCTTTTTGAAAAAATGAACAGAAAAGAGAAGGAAATTGTCGAGATAGAAAACCCTATTAGCGAGAATTGGAGCGTCTTTAGAGATTTTTTGGTACCATCAATCTTAGAATTTATCTCTCTAAATCAACATGTAGCACATCCTCAAAAAATATTTGAAATTGGTACTTGTGTTATATTAGAAGATAAAGAAGCAAAAGACATAGAGAAGCTTTCTGCAGCTATAAGTGATACAAAGGCTGGGTACGAAGATATAGCACCTTGCTTAGATGCGTTTTTAAGAAATTTGAAATTAAAATATGAGCTAATCCCAACTATTAATGAAAGTTTTATAGAAGGTAGGGTTGCAAAAATAGTTGTTGAGAAAAAAGAAGTTGGAATTATTGGAGAATTGAATCCTTATGTATTAGAAAAATGGAATATAGTATTTCCTGTTGCAGCTTTCGAGATAAATGTTAACGAGATTCTATCATTAGTTAGCAAAATAAGGAAATAAAATTTGAAAATTTATTGAACTTCTATAAGAAAATCAAATTTACAAGAAAAGAATGCATAATATTAAAGTGCTTGTGCTTATTATTTTTATCAATACATTAAGAGAAGGTCCTACAGTATCTTTGAATGGATCTCCGACTGTATCGCCTACAACAGCCGCAGCATGTGTTGGACTTCCTTTCATTATAACTTTTCCTTTTTCATCTTTTAAGCCTCCTGCTTCAATATACTTCTTTGCATTATCCCAAGCGCCACCACCATTATTCATGAAAGTTCCTACTAATATTCCTGTTATTGTCCCTACTATCAA
>JAHLMP010000002.1 GCA_018920315.1 Candidatus Aenigmatarchaeota archaeon
AATAAGTGATTCATAAAGCGCTAGAATAACTTTTTTACTTATTTCACTTTTAGGTCCAAAATCCAAAAGTAGTAATTCAGTATCAATTGGCTTTCTTCTTAAGCCTCGAATAGCTTCTAACAATCTTAGGATAGTTTGTGCATTAACTTTTAGATGTTCTTCTTGTTCTTCCCATTCATTTTTTCTGAATCTGATAAAAGCAATATTATAACCATCAATAATAACACCAAAGTATCTCCCATAATATTTTTCATCAACAGCTTCTTCTCTAATATATTTTTTAACTTGTTCTTTTGCTTTGCTGAATTCATTTTTATTATCTAACTTTCCTGGAGATTTATATTCTATTATAACATGGCCGTAAAGAGCGTCTTTTCTAACTCCAGAAATCTCATGTCTATGCTCGTAAGAAGCCCATTGGATGCCCCATTTTTCTAGTATAGGTCTTAAGGTAGTTTCGACCCTTATTTTTAATTCTTCTTCATTTCTAGATTCTGATGCATGTTTTAATATTTCATTAGCTATTTTATGTGTATCTATTTTTTCTAAACTAATTTCTTCTAGAGATTTTTCTCCATTTTCCCTCGCCATGACATCTCCTTAAAAAATCATTATGCTGCTTAATAATTTATAAGTCCGAAGAAGTTAAAAATTTATTTTGGAGGAGGGAAAAATAAGTAATAATAATAAAAAATAATTGATTTATTCTCATGGGTATATGATTCTCATGTGTGTGCTTGCGAAGAAATCAATTTCAGATAATTAAAAAATCACAAATAAATTTCCGATAATTAAAAAATCACGTTACTAAAAAATCATCTTACTCTACTGCAGCGCTTATCATAACCTTTTTGCTTGTTGCATTAAATCCGAGATTTTTTATTACGATATTATGCGTACCCTTAGAAATTCTTACTAAATTCATAATATCGTAATGATAAGGAATTATAAGCTTTATGTCCTTTCCTTCTGAAGAAACTTTAATATCATCAAAATACGTAGAGAGTGGAGCAGAAAGAACTAAGTAAGCATTCGTAACTTGGTTTTCAATCTTAATACTTCCGCTTTCGTTCAATTTCTTAATTCCTGTAAGATAATCCTCAAGGATTTCCTGGGAATTTAAAGCAGTATCATAAATCTTAATCTCATCTATATCGCCACGATAATAAGATGATTTTCCTATGTATAAATTCGATTCTGTATTTGAATAGTATTCTGGGAGAGCTTTTTCACTTACTAAAATTCCATTTTTATAGCTTATGCCTTTACCAGCGCTTTGGTTTACTACAACAGCAATATAGCTCCATTCATTAGGAGAAACAATAACTTGAGGCGCAAACTCTCCACTCCATCCTTCTGGTGAAGCATAATAAAATGCAATTGTTTTTGTAGAATTTAGAAATCTAATGCTATAGCCACCTGTGCCATAGCCACCCTTTTCTAAAATGCTTGCTTCGCTATTGAATTGGGATCTAGGTCTTATCCAAAAAGTAATAGTAAAACTTCTTGTGCCTAAATCAAAGATCGTATCGTTTCCAAGATTTACGAAGTCATCGATTCCATCAAACTCTAAAGCGCTTGAGAATTTTCCTTGAGTAAATCTTGGAGGCGTTTCCCCATCTTCATTGTTTAGATTATCATCAGCAAGTGTTCCATTGTTGCTATTCTTAGAAAAATCATAAACCAAATTTTCTATATTTTCGTCAAAAGTCCAGTAACCAATAAGATTCATAGGATTCTTTGGTAATATGAAAACCTCTCCACTAATTACTCCTTGTGTATAAATCTTAGAGCTTATCGAAAAATTTTTTAGAAATCCTAAGTTTCTATACGAGATTCCATTATTTCCATTGTATCTTCCAGCAATAACTTTCCAACTACCATTAATTATTGTCCATGTTTCACTTGCATCGCTATTCTCTATATATCTATTGAAATAATCTGAAAATATGCCACCACTTTCTATTTGTATATCACCCTTTATTCCAGCAAGATTTAACGCCTCTGACGGTGTATAAGTGAAGTAGAGATAGTTTAATGTTGGATCAAAATAATATGTACCATCTGTAATAGAAATTGTTATAGTCCTTTTTGATCCATTTGCTTCGCTTGCAACCTCTTTTATTATGGAATTTAATAACTGAAGATTTTGTTGAGCTTCGCTTATTATTGAAACATCTTTTGTCTTTTCTATAGTAGGGTTAAGTGCATTAAGAACCAAAACTATTCCGACTATGCTAAATGCTATTACCATAACCATAGATATTAATGGGCTTAGTCCTAATAATGATTTTATTCTAATTTTTTCCTTCATTCGCATAATATAAACTCTTCGCATACTATCAATCCTATTTCATTATGTAATTGATATTGTATTAACATATTTTTCTATTCTAGTGCCTAGAGAGCTAAACATTCTAATATCAAAAAAGTATGTGTAAGAGCTTTTCACGGCATTTGTTTGTATAATAATCTTTTCTTCGTATCCATTAAAAAGAATTTCTAACGTATAATTCTCTCCTGGCGTAATATCAAATTTTGTATCATATATTGTTGAATCTTCAATAATGAAATTTTTAGTTTGCTCTGGTGTTGTATTTATTTTTAAAGTAACATTAAGCGCTTCGTTCCAAAAATTTATAAAAGATATGTTGACAAAATTTGTATTGTTATGATAAGATGCTAAGTAGATTACATTAATTCTAAATCCTTTAGCTTTAACGTAATTTCTAGCAAATGTTAAAAAGTCTAAAACATTTTCATTCAACTCGTCATAAAAAGAGTAGATTGGTATCTTTGCGATCTCCTCTTTTATATTCTCAAAGATTTTACTCTCAAGAGAGCTTTCGATATAAGCTCTATCTAATGCTGGTTGTGAAACTTTTATACTTGTTGCTAAAATTACTAATGCAACCATTAAAATTATTGCAGTAATTAAAAACATCTGTCCTTTTTTTCTAAGCTTTATAATTTTTTTGTTAGCCTTACTCATAAATAACACAACAATAAATCTTGTAGCATAATAACAAATCTTGAATTCCTCGCAAATCATTTTTAATTTTTATTCTTAATTATCTCTTACCAAAAATAAACCCTTATCTCCCTAGGCGAGTATTCTCCAATATAACCAGAGATTATATAACTTACTGATGCTATATTTTTTTGTATTTCAGTTTCGGTAAGCCAATCTGTCAAATTCTTTTCCTTATCAAATATTACAACCTTGCAATTTATCTTTTTGCATGTTTGAATAAAATTTTTTATTGATTCAGAATCATTTCGAAGTGCATAAACTCTTAATAAACCTTCAGAGTCAATAGTTTTTAATTCATCAAATATTTGTATTTTATAGTTTGCTATAGAAGTATCATAATCTACTCTTTTTTGAATACCAATTAATGAAATTATAGAAATTATCATTATCGCAGCAATAGCTACTTCTATTGTATAGATTCCTCCTTTTTTTCCTACTCTCTTAAATTTTTTCATAAGAATCAATCTCGTGAAGAAACCTCTAATCTCAATCTATAGTTCAATTCTAATAGACTTCTAACATAATCATAAGATAAATTTCTAATTTGATTTAATCTTCTTGAAGAAACTACATATATTTCTTCTTCTGGATAAACTTGAATCTTGAGATAAGAAGAATTTCTAGCAATAATATAGCTCTCATCCTTTGTTATATTCCAAAATCTTATATCATCTATTGTTCCATTATAAAATTCATTTCCAACTTTCGCAATTGCACAGTCTTTTATTTCTACACTTTCATTTGTAGTTATGAGCACATAATTCCAATCATTTACATTTATACTTTCGTTCTCGATGCCATTAACATAAATGATCGGCGAAACAAATCCATTTGCTTTTATACTAGAATTTTCTATAGTAATATTAACTGATGAGCTTAATTGAAGCAATACGCTATTATCATCATTTGGCTTAATCCAAAACTCTATCGTCTTTATATCTTTGTTCAGATAACTACAATCTAAGTAATCGTTTATTCCATCAAATTGTAAAGCATAGCCAAATTTTCCTTCTATCCATGTGGGGCAATCATTATTAAAGCAAGTTGTAGTACCATTCTTTAGTGTAGCATTAAATTCATTTCCAGAATAATCCTTTGCTATTTCTCCGTAATTCTCATCAAGCTTATAATATGCTACTAGATTAAAATTCTCATAACTTTTTGGTAATATTTCTTTATTGTCTGAAAAGTATATGAAAACTCTTTTTACAGAATTTTCGCTAATATTTACAAACAAAGTTATTATTGAGCTATTTAAGAATTGCTCATTGCAGAAATTTTGATAAGATATCTTTATAGGAATTTCTATTAAGTTCTCATCATATGCTCTTATTGTAGAGTTCCATGCTATTTTTTTACAATCTTTATCAAAAACAAAATCTAATGCTATGGGCTCATTTAGAAAATGATAACCTCTTTGCTCACTTATTGCGATAGGAATTCTTTTAATTTTTTCAGTTAACCTTGGATCAATGTAAACCTCTTCTTCAGTTGGTTGGCCAAAAACTCTTTCAATTATCTCAGAGGCTTTTGCTTTGTATTCCAACACATCTACTTGAAAAGATGATAAGTAATTTGTTATGTAGATTGCAACAAAAGCAATTATAAATATGAATACGCTAATTGCTATGACAAAATCAACATCCATAATATTATTTTCTCATGAACTTTATTTATCTTTTTATTACAGCAATGTTATAAACCATTGTATATATATTAATTTTAGCAATATCTATAGTTCTATCCGAATAAGAAGTGAACTGAAAAATTAATTATAAGGAAAAGACAAACTAGATGGAAAGGCTATCTTAATTAATATCTTCTTTAGAGCTTTTAACTTCTATTACAAATTTAGATGATGAGATAAATTTATAGCTTGCAAAGAGACCAAAAAGCAAAAGATGCGAAATGCTTTAGCAAAAGTTTAATGAACGTAAGCAAAAATAGAAAATTTTAATACTCTATTTAATTTCCTCGCCCAACTTAACTATTATTATATGCTTTTTTCTATTCTTAATTTTAATAACGAAAATAAGTAATACAACAAAAATTAGAACTAAAATCACGAGAAGATAAGAATTTTCTTTTAAAGTACTTGCTATTTGCTCTATAATTATGCTTGCTTGCTCTGAAATTCCACTTTTTTCTTGCTCTATCTTTTCTTTGCTTGTTTCTTTTCCATTATTTTCACCAACTTTTATTGTAGTTGTTATTAAACTTGTCTCACATTCTTTGCAATCCTCTTTGCAATTTTCACAATCCTCGTTAGCTTCGCAAATTCCATTACCACAATAATTCTTTTTAACGCAGCGAGGAATTCCTCCGCTACAACTTACTTCCTCATCGATATTGCAACTTGGTTTAGGACAATCTTCTTTGCACAAACAATAATTTTCATATTTTTCGCAAATATTGTTTCCACATTCTACGGTACCAATAAAGAAATAGCCAACATTTGCATAATATTCTACATTATCATTTATATCGCTTGCTTGAAGATCTACATAATAACTTCCAAAAGAAGAGAAGAACGCAGAATTACTCCATCTTGAGCTATTCCTTAAGTTTATAGTTAAAGTTTCATTTTCCGCTCTTATAATTAGTCTAACCCAACTAACATCGCTTACATGATCTCTAACTAAAGCCTCGAAATATATACTTGTAGGATTTTTAGAATATGTTGGATTTATTATCAAATTTATAAACTCTGGACCTTTATTATCTACGATTATCTCAACATTTCTATAAGCTAAATTGCTCGCAAGGTCTTTTGCTAAAAATGTAATTTTATTTTTTCCATCTGGAAAAATTTTAGAGTCTATTATTCCTCCGCATTGCATTCTTCTTCCTTGTAGTGTTGAAGTACAATTCAGCTTAATGTCTTTGCTATCAATTCTCAATTTAATTTCATTCTCATCCAATGGGGATTCATCAGTAACAATAATAACAAAAGAAAAGGTTCCTTTAACATAAATTTGAGAAAAATCTTGAGTTAATAGTATAGAAGGCGGTGTATTATCTATTCTCATATCCTTGCTTGCATTTACAGAATAATTGTATAGATTTTTTGCATAGACAAAAATATTATAAATTCCATCGCTAAACTTTGTTGTGTTTAGCAAATAGCTGCATGATGAAAAGTCTTGCGTGCAGCTCATTCTTTCTTCCAAGTTTGCTATTCTAATAAAAACATCTGTTACTATATCATTTCTTCCTAAAATACTTGAATTTATTTGCACGATACCATTAGCATAATTTGGAGCTTCAAGATATATGCTTGGTTTTTTGTTATTTATAGAGATTGGAACGCTAAGAAAAGCAGAATTATTTGCCTTATCAAAGGCATAAATCTCTAAAGAGTAATTTCCATCTTTAAGCAAGGTGGTATTTAAATTATAAAAGCAAGAATAAGTACTTTCGTTTATCTTTTCGCATGATGCTATATATTCTAAACTTCCAACTTTAATAGTAACTTTCTCTATGCCAGCATATCTTTCTCTCAGAGATGCATTAACCAAATATATTCCTCTTATCTCCTCTTCTTCCTTTGGAGAGATTAAAATTAATTCTGGTGCTTCATTATCTATGAATGCAACTCCAAGCAAGCTTGTATTTTTATTACCAAGGATATCGCTAGCATTTACGTAAATTTTTACGCTTTCGTTATTCTCAAATTCAGTAGTATTTATTCTTATTTTCCAGTTTTTCGTGTCATTAATTTGAGTTATGTTTTGAATAGATATGCTACCATTCTTTTCAATAAATGCAATTACAGAAGAGTTATCAACCCCAGAATGAATGTCTTCTATACTAACTTCTATTAATTTGTTAGAAGAAACATAAGAATTGTTTTCGAAGTTTAAGGCAGTAATTTTTGGTGGTAGTCTATCTATTGTTACAAATAAAGGCGAGCTTATATTTCCAAGATAAGTATAATTTCCGTCTTCAAAAGCTTCGAAAAAGTAATATTCCTTTGTTCCTGATTCTGCAGCTACAATCTCAATCTCTTTATAGCACAATAAGCTAGATTCATTAACTTCATTGCAAGTCATATTATATATACTTCTATTCTCCGGCCAAACCTCTTGAGAACCAAAATGTAATTTAACTAATACATTTGAAGGATTAGAATAATTGACTACAAATATGGAAGCTATAATAGTAAAATTATAAGTAGCTCCACCTGTTATGTAACTTCCATTTGCTGGAGTTGGAGATGACAAAGAAATAGCATTAGCGTCTGATGAAAAAATAATAATTATTGCTAGAATTATTGAAAAAATAAGTTTTATCATAGAATTGTAATTTCTAGAAAATACAACCATAATATTAAAATACGTATGAAGCATAAAAATATTTTAAATAGAGAAAGAACCACGAAATTTGTCAAGAATTTCTTAAAAGATAAAGTTTACCGCTTTCAATTTTCGCAATTTCAAATAACTAATAAAGTAGTTAAAAAGTAATTAAATGGGATGAATCTCTTCAACATTTCCTCTCTCATCAACCCTAAAGTATCTTGGCCATTCTTCTCCTTCTATTTCTACTACAACAGTTTTATACATCTTCTCATCGTCACCATATTCTCCTGTTACTCTAATATCTTTAATCGCGATTCCTTCTTTTTCTACATATTCCCTTACAAATCTTATAGCATCTTCATCGCTTAGATTCATCTTTAACCATTCGCAGCTCATTGTAGTTCGATTGCAAACCTGCGTAGCATACCAACAACCACAATCTACGCAACAGTTCTCTTTACTTTCGTATAAATCGCATTTTCCATCGCCACAAACTCCTTTAGAAACGCATGTTTTTGTATTTGGATCGCAATACTTATCATTTGGGCAAGGGCAATCTGCAGGGCAATCATAGCAATTTTCGTTAGCTTCGCAAACTCTATTGCCACAGTATTGAGCTAAGAGAGTAGTTATTGTAACTTCTGGCTTTTCAGTTGATTTTCCTCTAAAAATGAAAAGGCTTCCTATGATGATTATCAACAATACAATTCCGATAAGAATATATATACCTTTCTTATCTTCTTTGATTAAAAACTGCTCGCTCTGATAATTTTCAGGAGTTTGAGGATATTGCCCCAACTGCTGAGCAAAAATATTATGATTTGACATATTTTTAATATTATCTTTCAAATATAAAAATGAAAAATAATCTTTTATAAATTTAAGTGAACTGTTCATACTTTACCACATTTCTTTTATTTTTAAGGTAGGGTCTCCGAAAAGATGATTGATATGGTAGTGATATTCCCTTGACACCCATCGGCACTTATACTTATTATAATATTCATTTTTCCCTTCTAAATATATATCTCCAATCCTTTTTCCAATTTCAAACCTTTTTGCTACAAGAGCATAAAATGTACCTATACATTCGTCTCCTCCTGGTGCTGGACAAGTAGAATCCATTCCACCATAATTTAAATTTGTACTACCAATAAAAATTGCGCCGCCATTCTTTAAAAACGTCATCATAATGGAATCAGAGACGGTCTCTTTAAATCTAATATGAGCACCACCGCATGCCATAGACATCCAAAAAGAGTTGGAAACGTCTATATTTCTTATAGTAGCAGTTGTTTCCTGTAAACAACCACCTCTTAGATAATCCTCTTTTACAGGTCCGGGACCATGAGCAAGAACCATAACAAAATCCTTTCCAGAAATAGGACTTATTTGAATACATCCACAGCAACTACCACAAGGTTGGCATGAAGAGCTCCAAATATATTGGCAGAAACACTTTCCGCTGTTCCAATTTCTATTATCATAACCACCACAACCCATTATTGGAGCGATATAAGTTTTTAATGATATACCCCCGCTTTTATGTAAATTTATTGAAGTTTCTAAAGTTTTTAGCATTACCTCCATATCTCCTTTGTTTGGGTCAGGAATCCTTCCTATTGGAATATCTATTATATATTTCCCATCTTTGTTGATGTCTCCATAAGGAGCATCAGAACCTCCTGCGATCCCAAAGATCTCATCTATTGTCGTGCTTAATAAAGCTTGTGGAAACCTCTCATAACCTCCAAGGATTATTAAATACTTTGCTTCTAATTTCGGAATTAGTTGATCTAAAACTCCATCTATATCATTCCAATCGTTTGGCTTAGTGACCTTTGTTCCAATAATATCTTTTGTTTGGTCTTCATCAAGATATAAGAATATTCCACCAAGGCTATCATATTTATTTAAAGTTTGTATGAATTCTTTTATCTTATCTTCAAGCTGTTTAATTTGATCATCACTATAAACCTTTTTCATATTAGCTTTTAAAGCGACAATCAAAACATCGGTTCTATTACTGCAAGCAGTACCATTCCAAAAATAGTTAGCTGGACAACAATGACCACTTGTACATAAAAGCGTGGCGTTGCATTGAGAATCACAACCACATTCTTCCCCTTCGCTCAAATTCTTCTTAGCAGAGCAACCATAATCATCGCGATCACTTGCTTTTGGGCAGCAAACCTTTCCAAAGTCCTCGCAAGTGTTACCAGAAGGGCAATCATTGCTACAAGATTCGCAATCCTCATCTTTTCCACAAATTCCATTGCCACAACACTCTTCTAACGTATTCCAATCTATAAAACCATAAGGGCAATCTGGATCTTTATCGCTAGCGCTACAAGCCATAGCGCAAAATCCATTGCAAGTTTTATCGCAAGTATAGCAATCGTTATCTTTCAAGCCTGAAGGATTAGAAGAGCTTACAACACCATCACAATCCGGATCGCAAATAAAATTATCTTTTGCGCAATCCGGATCGCAAATACCATCACTAACACCATTAGAGTCAGGATCGCAGACATCATCTAAACCATAAGATGATGCTAGCGTAGGATTATTAATCTTTAAAAGAGCGCAATCAGGGTCATAAGCTTTCTCAGGATTTTTAAAGTTATTATAACAATCTAAATCGCAAATCCCATCTAGATCATCAGAATCTATCTTTCCATTCTTATTCTTATCAACGCAATCTATATCGCAAACAACATCCTCTTTCTTTCCATCTCTGTAGCATAATGGATCGCAAACACCTCTCTTATAAGAGCAAGCTAGATCGCAAACATCATCAAAGGGATCGCAACCCTTTTCTTTAACTTTTATTATAATATCTTCTTCTGGATAACCTTTTGCAGAAATTTCTATCTTATCATCTATCTTTATAGGATACTCTCCGGGGTTTCCTTTTACTATTATACCACCAACGCCCATTGGCTCTTCTTTTCCAAAGAATACGAGCTCTTCCTTAGAGATTCCTATCTCCTTAGGAAGTTTTTTTATATCATCCTTAGAGAGCGAGAATGTTAATTTTACAGTTGCACTCACATTTTTACAACTACCTTTTTTAATAGCAACTAAAAGAGTTTTGAATTCCTCATAAGATACCTTTTTGTCTTGATATGCTTCGCAAATATTATATGGAGAGCGAAATATTAGAGAGTAAATGCTTTCTGTAAAATCTCTTATAAAAGAAGGAAGATTTTTCGAAACCCCTGACATTGTAACTAATAATGATAAACTAACTACTATAAATACCAAAGTTATTGCAATCAAGAATATTGTTTTTGCTTCCATTAAAATTATTTATTTTAATAGCATTAATAAAAAGGTTTTCGTGATGCCTTATTTTCTTAACTCCTGAAATAATTGTGCAAGCTCTTTTGCTTTTTCGAGCGTTTCTTTATTCATTTGTTTTTCGTAATATTTGCTCTCTACAAAAATAGGGCATTTTTTGCATTGCTCAGGAAGTTCATCTGGATTAGCTATAGCCTCTGGGCAATCGCTAAATGTTCCTATACAATTTGGATACTCTTTCCTTATCTTTTCCTTAAATATATCGCTCATCTTATACTTTAGCATCGCTCTTCTTGCTCTATAGCTAGCTGCTCTATGCGCTATAGATTTACCTCCCATAAAGATCATTTCTCAAATATCTAAATCTATAAAGATCATAAAATTAATAAAAACTTTCTAAAATAAAGTTGTTTTAAGTGATTGTAAATGAAAGGAAGTGAAATAATTAAATCTTGTTGCGCTTATTGCAATCATATGAATGAAAACTTGCTCTACGAGCCCCTTGAAGAGAATTGTATATATTATTGTAAAAGTTGTGGAAGGCCAAACTTTATTACGTTCGAAGGAAGAAGTAAAAGGTTAGAGGATGTCACAAAAGAAGATGTTCTAGACGATATTTTATTAGAGCCTATTTTTGATATGAACAGAGAAGAGATCGAAAGGCATTATAATGCCATTATGAAAAGAGTAGAGAGGTGCAAGCACTCTAATAAAGTAAGCACTCTAATATAATCCCGAAAGATTAAAATATTAGGGCAATGTTTCATATCGGTAGAAAAGCAAATTATCAATAAAATAGATTAATAGAAAAAATTTTGTATTAAATCAAAAAATATAAAATAAATCAAAACTACTCTTATCAGCTCAAATAATTTTTTCAGAATCTTGAATGGGGATTATTCTTTTTTGCGTTACTATATAGTCAACTTTAGTATCATGCTCATCTCTAGGCACCATTTCTACAACCTGAAGCTCATGGATAGTTGTAGCGATAGTTATCTTTCCAAACATTTCAAGAAATGTTTTTATTTCTCTATCTCCATATCCCCCTCCTTTTCCAAGCCTATAGCCAAATTTATCTACTGCAACGGAGCCAATGATTATTAAATCTGGTTTTATTAGATTTTTCAATATATTTCCATACTTGAAAGCTCCTTTAATAGTAGATGCGATCTCTTCCCTTCCTTTTACATCTTCAGGCTTTATAACCAAATAACCTTTTTTAATTTTAGGTGTAGCTACTATTAGCATTTTTCCATCTTTAAGTGCAAGTTCTCTAACCTTTTTTTGGGCATAATCTGGAGAGGAGAAAATAACTTTTGCATTTTTCCATTCTGGTAAATTTCTCAAAAGCTCTGCAGCCTTTTCACTTCCTTCGAAGTTTGGTATTCTTCCTTTTATAGGAAAAGGAAATCTAGCAACGCATTCTTTTTCTAATAGTTTCCAGATTCTTTCTCTAAGCTTCTTTTTTTCATATTCTATTTTCATAGATATATTTTGTTTATAAATTTTATTTCTCACAGATTATGCACATAGCGCTTCTTATACTTCTTTCAAATCATTTTAAATTAATGATAACTAAAATAAAATTATGGTGAGAATAAATATTAGAGAGATTTTGGTTTTGATATTTATTTCTATTTTTGTAGCTATTGCATTACCTATAATAAGAATTTTTTTCTCTACTAATTTTTTGGGTTGGTATATTATATTTATTATTCCATTCTTATTTGGAGTCTGCTCGGCATACATTATGCACAAAGGAGAGAAAAATAATTTTATTAAGAAAAGTATGACTCAAGGACTTATAATATCTGTTTTCATATTCATATTTACTTTCTATTTTTCAGAAACATTTTTTAGCTATGCAAGAAGCTTTTTAGATTATATGAATATAGACAGCAAGCTAGCCGATCTTTGCTTAGTATCTTCTGAACCAAGATGCAAATTATTAGAGATGTTATTACTTTCTTCAAAAATAGAAAGTAATAAGCTACATCTTTCTATGTTATCTTTGCTGGGATATTTTTCAGGAATTTTGATATATTCTATCGTTATTCAAAGATTTATATATAAGTAGAAGCATTTTCGAATAGATTTTAAGAAGAATAAGAATATTTATAAAAAATCATTTAGCATTCAAAAAATTCTGTAGTAATCAAAAATATCGATTTATAATGAATTTTACAGTTTTTCATCCAATTTCTGATTTAAAATGAGACCCATTTCTTATAACTCCAATATTTAAAGCTAAAAATGATTCTTAGAAAAGATGATTTTTATAATCCACAAGCCCCGGGAGGGATTCGAACCCTCAACCTTCTGCTCTCTTGCTTGTGTTTATATTTTTAATCTCAAGTTCTAGTTGTAAACTTCATAGCTACGAGGCAGACGCTCTGCCTTTGAGCTACCGAGGCTTTGTAAGTTTTAATTTCATAAATCTAATTAAATACGAATTTCAAAATTCGACGATAGCATATATGATTACAAAAGCTTTATATATTCTTTATTTCTAATAAACAAAATAATTTATCTATAAATCAATTTATCATTTAAATTGATCTTTAAATTTGAAAATCAAGAAAACCATTGATTTTGGAAACAAAAGATTGAATAAAACAAAAAAATAAATCTATCGAAGTGATGAAATGAACATTACAATTTTGATAGGAGGAGAAGCTGGCTTAGGAAGCGCGAGAACATCTTCAATGATAGGCAAGGCTTTTACTATTATGGGATATTATGTTTTTAATTACAGGGACTATCCTTCTTTGATTAGAGGCGGACACAATTTTAACGTTTTACACATATCTTCTGAGCTAATAGCCTCGCATGAAAATAACTATGATATTATCTTAGCTCTCGACAAAAAAACAATTGAAAAACATGAGAAAAATCTAAAGAAGGATGGAATAATAATAGTAGAAAAGAGCTTGTTGAATGATAATATAAAGACTGAAAAAGAAAGGATTATAGCTTTAGATTCTTCTCCGATAATTGCAAAGTACTCTTTTCCTTCAATAATGATAAACAATATTCTTGCAGGATCTCTTTTCAAAATTATGGAAATTGATTTAGAGGCTCTTTTACTTGCTGCAGATAAAGAATTCAAGGATAAGGCAGAAAAGATAAAATTGGCAATAAGAGAAGGATATAAGTTAGCGGAAAATATAGAAGAGAAGAAGCTTGCCAAAATTAATAAAAAGATAGAAGCTAAGAAAAGTAATCCAAAGATTTTTATCTCTGGCAACGAGGCAATAGGCTTAGGAGCTATAGCAAGCAACTTAGATATTTACTTCGCTTATCCTATGACGCCAGCAACTCCATTAATGAATTTTTTAGCAGCAAGACAGAAGCAGCATGGATTTTTAGTGCTTCAGTTAGAAGATGAGATCGCTTGCATAAATGCTGCTATAGCTGCAAGTTACGCAGGAGCAATAACCATGACAGGAACATCAGGCGGAGGCTTTGCATTGATGACAGAAGCAATAAGCTTGCAAGGTATGAATGAAATTCCTTTAGTTGTATATCTTGCTCAAAGGACAGGACCAAGCACAGGAGTTCCAACTTATACTGAGCAAGCAGATTTAGAATTTGCATTAAAGGCTGGGCATGGAGAATTTCCTAAAGTTGTTATTGCTCCAGGAGATGCAAAAGAAGCGTTTCAAAGAACTATAGAAGCTTTTTATCTTTCTCAAAAGTACAGAGTAGTTTCTATAATTCTTGGTGATAAGCATCTTGGAGAGAGCACTTACTCATTTGATACATTAGAATTTGATGAAAGTTTAATACCTAAAAAAATAAAGATTAACGATAAGAAGAAAGATTATAAGAGTTATTTGATTACAGATAGCGGAATTTCTCCCAGAGAATTGCCAGGAAGCAATTTTGTAGTTAGAGCAAGTAGTTATGAGCATGATGAATATGGAATAACTACAGAAGACCCTAAAGAAATTGCAAGAATGAAAGAAAAGAGGTTAAGAAAGCTAGATCAAATTAGAGAGGAAATTAAAAAATTTGCTCCTTTCTCAATATATGGCAATGGAAATAATATAATTCTTAGTTGGGGCTCTACAAAAGGTGCCATTATTGATGCTTTGAGACATCTGGATGATTATAAGTTCATACAAATATCATATTTATCTCCATTTCCAATAGACGTGAAGAAAGAGATAAAGGAAGCGAAATCGTTAATTGTAATAGAAAATAATGCAACTAGCTGCTTATCTCGTGTTATCGCTGAGAATACTGGTATAATTGTAGATAATAAAATATTGAAGTATGATGGAAGACCATTTACTCCAAGAAAAATAATAGATGAATTAAAGAAGTTAAAAATAGCTTGATGAAATATGAAAGAAAAAGATTTATCTACAAAAGAAAGAAAAAAGGAAAAAATTAGAAGTAATTTGGAAAATAGCACCGAGGAAATAAATGATAATTGGAAAGATGTTAATGAAACTTATGCAGAGAAGACATGGTGTTCAGGTTGTTCTAACTTTGCTATATTGGCAGCAACAAAGAAAGCTTTAACCGAGCTTGCTAAAGAAGGAAATATAAAGCTAAAAAACATTGTAGTAGTTGTAGGCATTGGGTGCCATGCAAAAATTTACGATTATCTTGAATTGAGCAGCTATTATGCTTTGCATGGTAGAGTTTTACCTTCATTGCTTGGAATTAAGCTTGGAAATCCTGAGCTTATTCCTATTGGCTTTGCAGGAGATGGAGACACTTATGCAGAGGGGATGAATCATTTTATTCATTCATGCAAGAGAAATGTAAACATAAAATTATTTGTTCATAACAATAAGGTTTTTGCTTTAACTACAGGACAAGTTACGCCTACGAGCGAAAAAGGTTTTATTGGATCTACAACTCCTTTTGGAAATTATGAGAAACCATTAAATCCAATTTTAATAGCTCTTGTTAGCGGCGCAACCTTTGTTGCAAGAGCTTATGCTTTAGATGTAGAACATTTGGCTAAGATTATGAAGGAAGCTATTTTACATAAAGGTTTTGCGTTTATAGATATTTTGCAACCTTGCATAACTTATCATAATACTATTAGCTACTTTTCTCAGAGAATATACAAGCTCGAAGATGTTGCTCATAATCAAAAAAGCTTTGAAGATGCTATGAAAAAAGCATTAGAATGGGATTATTCCTTATCTCAAGATGCAAAGATTCCTATTGGAATTTTCTATAAAGTTGAGAAAGAAACATTTGAAGATACTTTACCTTGGAGTAAAGAGCCTTTTTGGAAGATTGAAAGAAAATTCAAAAAGGAAATTATAGAAGAGTTTAGATGATATAGAAGAGTTTAGATGAATTTATTATTTTAACTTTATTCCAACTTTAACTTTATTCCAACTCATATTATTATTTTCTTACAACAATACTCTAAAAAAATCTTTCTGAGCTCTTGATGTTGTTTAATCTTTTCTTTTATAATTTTCTCAACAAGTTCTTCATATTCATCCTCGCCAATTCCATTATATTCTAAGTTTGTCGGGGTAAGATAACTTTCTGGAAATCCATATCTTCTCTCTAAAATTCTTAGTGCCAAATTCTCTGCATAAGACAAAATCTCTTCTCTCCTTTGCAAATCTCTTCTATTCATCACACTTTCCCCATCTTAGTTAGCTTTATGTATATCTGAAAAATAAATTTTCTTATGAGAAGCAAATATTAAAAATATCTACAATACCCTGGATTTTAAAGCTACAGGACTTGATCCTGCGTGCCAACTCATTCTTGGACGAATTCTAATTTTATATAATCTTTCTGAGTTATCATCTAATATTAATGCAACACCTTTTACTCTTGGTAACTCATCCATATATTTAGTTATGTCAAAAATAATGTAGGTTTGCATTATAGATTTTAATGCTTCTATATCATCTTTCGAAGTTAATCTATGAGAGATTATCAAATCGCATTGCGAAAGTGCATCTGGATGAAGCTTATAAGGCTGCTGAGTAGCAAGCACCAAGGAAATGCCTGGCTGTCTACCTTCTTTTACTATTTTCATTAATGGCTCTGTTGCGGCTGTAGTACCAACATTAGGAATAAAGTTATGAGCTTCATCTATCATAAGCCAACACATTGGTATTTTATATTTTTTCTCACCACTAATCTTTTCATACTCTTCTTGCCTTCTTGCTATTGTTCTTTCATAGATTATCATTCTTGATATCAAAGCTACAAGCAATGCTCTTATTGATTGTGGTGTTAATGAAACATCAATTATAGAAACCTTGCCAGGAAGTAATAGTTGAGGCATCTTTTGCTCTCCGAATATTCCCCAGTGCTTTGTAGCTTCAAAAAAGTTTTCTAATGCAAGCTTCTCCTTTTCAAATCCTTCTATCTTTTTAATCTCATTTATTATCTCTTCTATAGTTTTGAAGATTCTCTTACTTAAAACGCGTTGAAGCAAAACTCCTAATATGTCTGTCATCTCTATTCCAAAAACGAATAGCCAATCAGAATAACTTAATTGCTCAGGAGAAATAGAAAAAGTACCATCAAAAACTACACCAGCCTCCTTAAAAATCTCTTTCTGACCTTCAGGCACATAAACCTTTACATCAAATCCCTTTGGTTCAATATTCCATTCTCTCATATATGGCGAGTACTCTACAGGTTGTTTCATAGTCCAAAATATTCCTTGAGTGTCGATTATCACAGCGCATAAATTTTCTCTAATATCCTCAGGAAGTTTAAGTATCTCTTCAGCAAATATGCCCATGCTATAACTCTTTCCAGTTCCTCTCTTTCCTGTAAGCGTAATGATATGTGGTCTTAAAACATCTAGTAATACAGGCGTAGTGAGATGAGCATCTTCTCCTGTGCCAACAAGATGTTTTCCTATATATATAGTTCCTTTTGTTCCGAAAATTTTATAGTCCTCCCAATCCCTTCCTACTACAATCTCTGGAGCTGTATAATCTTCTTTTTTACTTTCTATAACCTCCATATTTTATTAATTTAGCAAGTGAGAATAAAAGCATTAGAGAAAAATCTTTAATCTATGCTTTATTCTAATAAAGCTTAACTACTTTACAATATCTTGAAATTTTTTCTAAAAAAACGCATAAAGAACTATTGCCGTTCCAATAGTAGCGAGCCAAACACTTTTATTCCAAATAAATACTTTAAATCCATCTAATGGTGGAATTGGAATCAAATTGAATATTGCAAACCATGCATTAATTTTAGAGCCATAGTAAAATATTTGAAGGTTATAAAAGAGATAAAGAGAAAGGAATGCCATCGATAAGATGATATTCATAATGGAACCAGAAATTGAAATAATGCCGCTCTTCTTCTTTGTTAAAGGCACCATTCTTCCCCACAAATCTATTCTTGGATGGATTACAACTGCTCCAGGAGCTGCAAAAACAAAACCAAAGAATGACAGTAAAATTGCTAATATCAATCCATTTGGCCACATCTTATATTCTGAGTAACAACCAAACCTTCTTGCTACGCTTCTATGCCCAAGCTCATGAGCAATAAAGCCTATTGCAACTGCGATAAAAGAAAAAATAAGCATCGATAAAAAATCGGTTATAGAAGTTTTTATTAACATCGATATTCCTCCTAAAAGGGCAATTGAAAAAGCTATACTTATAACTATCGCAGAGATTATTATGTCTCTCGCTTCTTCTAATCTCATAAATCAACACTTTGAGGGCGATTACATTATAATTTTTATCGATTTTAATTAAAATTTGTTTTAAAGATTTTAATTAAAAGATATTAAATACGAAGCATACAAATTAAATTTGATAAACTTTTTATTAAAAAGGTAATAATAGTCAATAATAAAATAGTGCGATCTTGATATTAGAATATTGAAATTTTTCTAACTTCTTTCAAACCATCTTTGGTAATTTCAAACTCTATCTTTTCTCCTTCTGGCAATGAGCGATGCTTTATTATTGTTGCAAGTCTATGATTCGGCGAATCTAATTTTTCTAGTTTTATCAGCGCTTTAGACCAATATTTTCCTATTAATCGTGATGTCAACTCTATTTTTCCGCTAACAGAATAAACTTGATTTGTGACAAGCGTCGGTATGTTTCTACTTCTCGATATATTAGACAAAATCGCATACTGGCGAGAAAGCTCTCTATTCACCTTTTGAAAATTTTCTTCACTTATTTCTAAACGATAAAGAGAAACAATAGAATCAATAATAATCAACCCAACATCTTCTTGCTCTAATATCTTTTCTAAATTTTCAATACATTTTATCTGCTCTTCCCATGTTTTTGGCATAATAAAGATTATATTTTTTATGTACTCAGGGAAATTTTCTTTTGTAAGCTGCTTGAATCGATCAAAAGAAAAACCACCCTCTGTATCAATAAATAAAGCTTTCTTTTCTTGCTCGATGCAAGAAATTGTACAAAGCATTGCAATATTAGTTTTTCCACTACCTGGTTCGCCATATATATTTGTTATCGTATCTTTCTCAATACCACCATCGAGCAATTTATCTAAAGGAGATTTTGTAGGAAGTTTTTGTGTATTTATCATTTAAATCTAACTTTAAATAGAGTTATGGAATTGGGCCCAAATGAAATTACTTAATTGAATTTCTAAATAAATTTTGAATTTTGAACTCAATTTAAAAATTTAAAAAGAGAAAATATTAATATTTCTAAAATTTAGATAGTTATAGTTACAAAAATATCTTTAATTAAGAATTATGAAAGATTAAATTATTGAAAAATTAAGATTATGAAAATTTTTGTGATGTGAAATGAAAGAAGAAAATGAAAATAAAGAGATAAAACTTAGGGTAGGAGAGCTTACGGAAAGAGGAGATGTGGGCCTAGGAATAGTTAGAATGGACGCAAAGAATATGAAGAAGATCGGAATAAAGGAGGGCGACATAGTAGAACTGATAGGAAATAGAAGCACTGGAGCAATTGCTGTAAGAGCTTATCCTGCAGATATAGGTTTAGATATCGTAAGAATGGATGGACTAGTAAGAAGAAATTGCGGAACATCAATAGGAGAATATGTAACTGTAAGAAAAGCTGAAGTAAAGGATGCTGAATCTGTAACTCTAGCTCCAGCAAGACCTGGAATAACAATAAAAGTAAATGGTGATGTTTTTCAGCATGGGCTATTAATGAGACCATTGAAAACAGGGGATATTATAATTCCAAAGCCTATTGTAAGAAGGGCAGACAGAGATGATTTCTTTGCAGAGATTTTTGGAATGAGTATGGAAGAGTTGTTCTTCCCTTCATTCGGAGCAGAGAAGTTTATAGTTGTCTCAACAACACCTAAAGGTATTGTAAGAGTTACAGAGGATACCCAAATCGAAGTTTTAGAGCAGATGACAAAACCAATGGAAGAAAAGGTTCCAGAAGTTACCTACGAAGATATAGGTGGACTAAAAGAAGAGATACAGAAGGTAAGAGAGATGGTAGAGCTTCCTTTAAAACATCCCGAGCTATTTGAAAGATTGGGAATAGAACCACCAAAAGGTGTTTTGCTTTATGGCCCTCCTGGAACTGGAAAAACTCTGCTTGCAAAAGCAGTAGCCAATGAAGCTGGTGCATCCTTTTTTGCAATTAATGGTCCAGAGATAATGAGTAAATGGTATGGACAAAGTGAAGAAAATCTTAGAAAGGTTTTTGAGAATGCAGAAAAAAATGCTCCATCAATAATATTTATCGATGAGATAGATGCAATAGCTCCAAAGAGAGAAGAGGTTGTTGGTGAGGTTGAAAGGAGGGTTGTTTCTCAATTATTAACATTAATGGATGGACTAAAATCAAGAGGAAAGGTTATAGTTATTGCTGCAACTAATAGACCAAATGCAGTAGATCCTGCATTAAGAAGAGGAGGAAGGTTTGATAGAGAAATTGAGATAGGCGTTCCTGATAAAGAAGGAAGAAAGGAGATATTCCAAATTCATACAAGAGGGATGCCCTTAGATAAGAGCGTAGATATAGATAAGTTAGCAGAGCGTACATATGGTTATGTAGGAGCAGATATCGCAGCGGTTTGTAAGGAAGCAGCAATGCATGCATTGAGAAGAGTTTTGCCAACACTTGGAGAAATAAAAGAAGATAAGCCACTTCCTGCAGAACTTTTGAAAAAGCTTGTCGTAACCCAAGAAGATTTTGAATATGCCTTGAAATTTGTAGAGCCTTCTGCAATGCGAGAAGTATTGATAGAAAAACCAAATGTAAGATGGGATGACATAGGAGACTTAGAAAATGTAAAAAAGGAATTGAGAGAAGCTATAGAAATGCCATTGAAAAATCCAGAAGCATTTCAAAGAATGGGAATAAAACCTTCTAGAGGAATATTACTTTTTGGTCCTCCTGGTTGTGGAAAAACATTAGTAGCGAAAGCTGTTGCTACAGAAAGTGAAGCAAACTTTATTTTGGTTTCTGGTCCTGAAATAATGTCAAAATGGGTCGGAGAGAGCGAGAAAAAGTTAAGAGAGATATTTCATAAAGCTAAACAAGTGGCGCCAGCAATAATATGCTTTGATGAAATAGATGCAATAGCAAGTGTTAGGGGAAGAAGCGTAAACGAGGTTAGCGAAAGAATAGTTTCTCAGTTATTAACGCTTATGTCTGGAGTAGAAGAGCTTAAAGATGTTTTTGTTATCGCAACTACTAATCGACCTGATATAATAGACCCTGCTCTTTTAAGGCCAGGAAGATTTGACAAACAAATATTAATACCTGTTCCTGAGAAAGAAGGAAGAAAAGAAATATTGAAAGTTCATACAAGAAATATGCCACTTGCAAGCGATGTTAGCATAGAAGAGCTTGCAGAAAAGACAGAAGGGTTTTCTGGAGCTGACATAGAAGCTTTGTGCAGAGAAGCAGCCTTAAATGCATTGAGAAGAAATATTAACTCAAAGGAAGTCACTAAGCAAGATTTTGAGGAAGCTTTAAAAGTTATTTCACCATCTGTAACTAGAGAAATGAATAAATTATATGAAAGAATATTAAAAGAGAGAAAGAGATCTCAAGCCGAAGAACAAAAGAAGGAAATAGTTTATGTCGAGTAAAATTTTAGAAAGGCAATTTTATAAAGGGGTTTAAATGTCAACAAAATTCACATACAGAGGAAAAACATTGGAAGAACTAAAAAATATGGACTTGATAGAATTTAGAAAGCTATTATCAGCGAGAGAAAGAAGAAGTTTAAAAAGAGGTTTTACAGAAGAGCATAAAAAATTGCTAAAGAGAATGAAAAAACTTGGAAAAGATAAAATAATAAGAACTCATGCAAGAGATATGATAATTTTACCAGAGATGGTTGGATACAAATTTGGCGTTCATAATGGTAAAGAATTTGTAGTCGTAGAGATAAAGCCAGAAATGATTGGTCATCGCTTAGGAGAATTTGCATTAACAAGAAAGAGACCGAAGCATTCTGCTCCTGGTTTTGGAGCTACAAGAAGCTCAAGTCATGTACCATTGAAGTAAATGCGCTATCGAAGCAATTAAAAGTTGAAATGCAAGAAAGCTTAAAAAATTTCTTTTATTTTTTTACAATAGAAAATCATTTTTATAAATAGGCTTTATTCTTTATTAATAGAAACGCAAAGTTAAAGGATTAGGAAAGTTAAAAGTTTAATAAATAAAAATTTTCACATAAATTTTCATAATATGCGTCGATAGTCTAGTGGTAGGACCCCAGCCTTCCAAGCTGGAGACCCGGGTTCGAAAATCAAGATCGAAAATCCCGGTCGACGCATAAATGATTTCAAATTATAGAAAAAGAATAGCATTGGAGAGAATAGAGATTCTTTTTAATGAAGCAAAGAGGGCAATGAAATTAAAAAAACCAGAGCTTGCTAAAAGATATATTGAGCTTGCAAGAAAAATAGGAATGAGATGCAATGTTAAGATTCCTTCTCAATATAAAACTAAATTTTGTAAGAAGTGTAATGTTTATTTAATTCCTAGCAAGAATTGTAAAATAAAGCTTGATAGTAAAAAGCATTTAATAAAAATAACTTGCCTCGAATGCGGAAATATAAAAATTTTTAGGTATAAGAAATAAATTCAACTCTGAGATCCAAAAAATAAATTCAACTTGAGTTTTTATTTTTTGTAGATTTTTATTTTTAACATTTGTTATAATTTTAAATTCATAGTTTAAAATCGTGTTTGATATGAACGAAGAGAGAAAAGAAGAAATTACGATAGAAGAATTTCAAAAGATTGATCTAAGGGTTGGAAAAATAATAAATGCAGAAAAGATAGAAAATGCTGACAAACTATTAAAGATATTAGTTGATTTAGGCAACGAAAAAAGAACTTTGATCGCTGGAATAGCAAAGTGTTATAAGCCCGAGGAATTAATCAATAAAAAGGTTGTTGTAGTAACAAATCTTAAGCCAAAAAAGATTAGAGGAATAGAATCGAAGGGCATGCTGCTTGCTGCAATAGATAAAAATGAAAATCCAATTCTTATAACAGTTGAAAAAGATATAGAAGTTGGTGCAAAGATAAGATAGAAGAAAGAAGTAGAGAAGAATTAGCAAAAAAAGTAGTGAGTGATGCTTATGATGATTTCAAGAGAGGAGGCATTTAATATAGTGAAGGAAAACATAAAAGACGAGAGATTAATTAAACATGTTTTAGCAGTAGAAGCGATAATGAGAGAGGTTGCAAACGTAATTAAAGAGGATGAAAATCTCTTTGGAATTGTAGGGTTGCTTCATGACATAGATTTTGAAAATACAAAAGAAAATCCAGAACTTCATGGAAAGGTTGCTATAGAAATTTTAGATGATTTGATAAGCGATGAAGTTAAGCACGCTATTTTGGCACATAACTTTGAAAGAACTAAAATAGAACCAAATAGCAAGCTAGATTATGCATTAATAGCAAGTGATTCAATATCAGGATTAATAATTGCTTGCGCTTTAATATTACCATCTAAAAAGTTAGAGGATGTTACTCCAAACTTCATAGCCAATAGATTCAAGCAAAAGGATTTTGCAAGAAATTGTAAAAGAGAAAGAATACTTTTTTGCAGAATGCTCGGACTCTCGGAACAAGAATTTTTTGAGATTTCTCTAAGAGCACTGAAAAAGATATCAAGCAAATTGATGTTATGAATTTTACTTAATGAAAAAGAATATCAGATAGAGAATCAAGATAGGTAATCATTTAATTTTTTTTGCTTTGTGTTCTATCTATTCCTTTCTAGTCTGGCTATCATCTGCTTGATTAAAAAATCTACTCCACCCACTTTAGGTATTCCGTGACCAGGCAAGAGATACATAATGTTTAGCTTTGAAAGTTTTTTTATAGATTTAATAAGGCTATCAAAACTACCTGTTGGAAAGTCCGTCCTTCCTATAGAATCTGCAAATATTGTATCTCCACTAATCAAGATTTTTTTATTTTTTTCATATAGGCATATAGAACCCTTAGTATGCCCAGGCGTATAAACAACAACAAAGTTAAAATTTTTCGTCTTTATCTTATCACCTTCTTTTAGTACGCGATCCACTGTTACAGCCTTTTGTTTCTTTCCGAATAATTCTGCAAGAGTTCCCTCGCCCGTTTCTAAAGCTTCTTTATCTTCTTCATGAATTGCTATCTCAGCTTTACACAAATCTCTAAAGCTCTTATCTCCACCAGAATGATCGAAATGGCAATGGGTATTAACTATAGTATGAATTTCTTTCAAATCTATTTTTAAGTTTTCTAACTCTTCCTTTATCTCATTGAAGAAGATTCCAGTACCTGTATCAACAAGAACTTCATTATCTATCAAATATATGTTTGAATCGTAGCCAATACCTCCTGTAAGAATAATTCCTTTGTAAATCTGCATGAAAAAGTTATAAATAAAAAATATTTAATAATTATCGAGAATGAAAACTTAAAAAACGAAATAAACTTTAATGAGTAAAAATATAAGGTTTATGAATATAATGCCAAATCCATAAAATTTGCTTCATATCAAAATATCAAGGGATTATAGATGGAGCAAGATATTATAAAGCTTGTTTTAACTCTTTCTGGTTTTGATAGATTGAACCCTGTACAAGAAGAAGCTTTAAAAAAAGGTTTGTTGAATGATAAAAATTTTTTAATAGCATCACCAACAGCAAGCGGTAAAACATTAATAGCTGAGATAGCAATGTTAAAAACAATTCTTGAAAAAAAGAAGAAGGTCATATATATGGTTCCTTTGGTTGCATTGGCTTCTGAGAAATATAATAGCTTTAAAGAAAAGTATGAGAAGATGAAAATAAAAGTTGCCTTATCTGTTGGAGATTTTGACAGCTCAGACCCATGGTTAGAAGAATATGATATTATTGTTTGCTCAAACGAAAAGATGGATTCTTTGATAAGGCATGGCATAAGATGGATAGATGAAGTAGGGCTAATAATTTGTGATGAAATTCATCTTATCGGAGATGAGTCAAGAGGATCTACTCTTGAGGTTACATTAACAAAGTTAAGAGAATTGACAAACGCAAGGATAATAGCACTTTCAGCAACAATAAAAAATTACGAAGAACTTGCCAAGTGGCTAGATGCAACTTATATTACTTCTGATTGGAGACCAGTAGAGCTTTATGAAGGTATTTGTTTTGAAAATAAAATAGAATTTCCTGATTGGAAAAGTTATGAGCTTGGCGAAAAAGCAAATGAAAAGGATATTGTAAAAAACACCATGGAAATGAACAAACAATGTATAATTTTCGTTTCTATGAGAAAGGCTGCAGAAAAGCTTGCTGAAGATTTGCGCGATATTACAAATAAGTTTCTAAGCAAGGAGGAGAAAGAAATATTAAGTAAATTAGCAAAAAATTTAGAAAATGTTTTAGAAAAACCAACAGAGCAGTGTAAAAGATTAGCGAGATGTATAGCTAGTGGAGTTGCTTTTCATCATGCTGGATTGTTAGCATCGCAAAAATTTATGATTGAGGAAGGCTTTAGAAAAGGTATTATAAAGGTTATAGTTGCTACGCCAACGCTTGCAATGGGTGTATCTTTACCTGCCTTTAGAGTTATAATAAGAGATGTAAAAAGATATTATCCGAAGTATGGATATATATACATACCTGTATTAGAATATAAGCAAATGTCAGGAAGGGCAGGCAGGCCAGAATATGATAAATGGGGAGAAGCCATTTTAATTGCGAAAACGCTTTCTGAGGCAAGAAGATTATATGAGAGATATGTACTTGGAGAGATGGAAGAGATTTATTCAAAGCTTTCAATAGAACCAATACTAAGAACTCATGTATTATCTTTAATAGCTTCAGCTCTTTATACTACAAAAGATGATTTAGAAAGATTTTTCTCAAAGACATTTTATGCAAGTCAATATGGAGATATATCTTCAATAATGAAAAAGGTTAAAAAGATAATAAAAATGCTTATTCGTTGGAAATTCTTGAAAAAGAGAGAAGATAAGATTGTAGCTACAAGATTGGGAAAGAGGGTAAGCGAGCTATATATAGACCCTTTGACTGCTTATAAAATTGTGGATTTTTTAATTAAAATAAAAAACATTGAAAATGCAAAAGAGTTTTCATATCTCTTTCTAATATCAAATTCTAATGAAATGCAGCCATTACCTAATGTTAGAAGTAGAGAGTACGAGGATATAATGGAAAGAGTAGAATTGGAAACATTTTTAGAAAGGGTTCCTGAAGAATGGGAAGATGAATTTGAAGATTTTATAAGAAGCGTAAAGCTCTCGCTTGCTTTTGAAGATTGGATTAATGAAAAAACAGAGGCGTATATTTTAGAAAAATATTCTATTACGCCAGGAGAGTTTAGAGGTAGATTAGAGATTGCAGATTGGTTATTATATTCAACAAAGGAGCTTGCAAGTATAATGCATTTAAATAAAAGAGAAACAGAATTAAAAAAATTGCGAGTAAGAATGAGATACGGGGTAAAAGAAGAGCTCATACCACTTGTAAGATTAAGAGGAATAGGAAAGATAAAAGCAAGAAGATTGTTTAATGCTGGAATAAAGAAAGTAAGCGATATAAAAACTGCAAACTTTGAAAGGCTTAAAGAATTGGTCGGAGAAGCAACAGCTAAGCAGATAAAGAGCTTGGTAGAAGAAGATAAGAATGAAAACAATTACTAAAATTCTTTTCTTTCTATTTTTGAAGAAGATCAAGAGAGTGTGAGAATTCTTTCAAATTTCATATTTTTAGATTAATTTTACTTTTACATAATTAAGTTTTCTAAGCTTAAATTCTCAGAAATAAATAATTTTAAATCTTTTTTAATCATTAATCAAAATATTTGTCTAATCAAAGATATAATGAATTTAGTGCTTTATTATAAATAGGTGTTAAATATGGAAAATAAAGTGATGGAAAGTAAAATAAAATTGGCAAAGAAAATAAAGATTCCGAGCGAGGTAGATATAAAGGTAGAAGGTAAAAAAATAGAAATTATTGGACCAAAAGGAAAATTATCAAAAGACTTTTCAAATCCAATATTTGATGATGAGATAGATATAAGATTAGAAGATAGGGAGCTCATCATTTATAGCATTAGTGATGAGAGAAAGTTAAAGGCAATGGTTGGTACAATTTCTGCGCATGCAAAAAATATGATTATAGGAGTAACTAAAGGATATAAATATTATATGAAGATACATTATGTGCATTTTCCAATTTCAGTAGAAGCTAAAAAGCAAGGAAATAAAATAGAAATTTTAATAAAGAACTTTCTAGGAGAAAGAAAGCCAAGAATTGTAACTCTTGAAAATGTTGATATTGAAGTAAAGGGCGATACCCTTATATTGAAAGGTATTGATAAAGAAGTTTTAGGTAATGCTGCAGGAAAGATAGAAAGAGCAACAAAGGTAAAGAATAGGGATAGAAGAGTTTTTACAGATGGAATATATTTATTTAAAAAAGAGGTCGGAATGGATTGATTTAAGATAAGAGGATGAAATTGAGAAAAAGATGATGAAAATGAAAAAGAAAATATTTAGGCGTCAGCTATTTTCAATAAAAAGGTTGGGCGAGAAATGGAGAAAACCAAAAGGCAGACAAAGCAAGCTTAGATTGGAAAAGAAAAGTAAAGGTAAGCGTGTTAAGATAGGGTTTGGCTCACCCAAATCTGAAAGAAAAATTCTTATAAGAATATTTAATGAAAAAGACATTGAAAAATTAAGAAATATAAATTTAGATGAAAATCGCTACATTATACTTTTAGCAAGCTCTGTAGGAAAAAAGAAGAGAAAGGATTTGATTAAAAAGTTAAAAGAGATGTTAGCTCAAAAGGGATATGAAATAAAGAAAGGAAAGCTCAACAAAATGGATGTAAATAAAAAAGAAGTAATAAAAGAAAATATAGTAAAAGATGTAAAAACAGAAGCAAAAGAAAAATAAGGTGATTAAGAGATGAAAGAAAGATTATTTATAGAAGATGCAAAGAGATACGTGCAAATAGAAGAATTTTTGATGAATGAATTAGGAGAATCTATACCAAGTTCAGTAGAGATAGAGGAAACACCTGTAGGAACCAGAGTAATAATTTATACTTTAGTTCCTGGAATTGTTATAGGGTCTGGAGGAGAAAAAATAAGAGAGATAACACAAAAACTAATTAACTTTGGATTGCAAAATCCTCAGATAGTTGTTGAAAAGATAAAAAACCCCGACTTAGATCCAAATGTAATAGCTTACAAAATAGCAAAAGCAATAGAAAAGAATATAAATTATAAGAAGGTTGGAAATTATTATTTGAAAAAGGTTATTGACGCTGGTGCTATTGGATGCGAAATTGTAATATCTGGAAAGATTGCCGGAGAAAAAGCAAGCTCATATAAATTTTTTTCAGGATATTTAGAAAAGAGCGGACCAAGAGAGCATATTCTTAAAGCCTATAAAACTGCAAACACAAAACCAGGGGTTATTGGAATTAAAGTTTATATAAATGTTTCATCTAAACAATTAGAAAGAATTTCATTAGAGGAATACGAAAAAGTAACTGAAGAAAAGATTTCAGAAGAGAGTGCTAAAGCAGATAAAATAGAAGAAGTTCTTCAAAAAGATTTAGAGGAATTAGTCAAAGAGGGAAGTAAAATAGAAGAAAATAAAATATAAGTTAAATAATTTGAAAGGTGTGAAAAATGAATTTAAAAGAAAAAAGAAAACTTATCGCAAAGATACTAAAGTGTGGCATTGATAGAGTTTGGATAGACCCAAAAAGAATAAAAGAAGTAGAAGAAGCATTGACAAGAAGAGATATCAAAAGGTTAATCGGAAGCGGTGTAATCAAGAAAATACCGAAAAAAGGAAATAGTAAAAAAGAGAGAAGAAAAAGAAGAGGAAAAGGAAGTATTAGGGGGCATCATAAAGATGAAGCTAAAAAACAATGGATGAAAAAAATAAGAGCATTGAGAAGATACCTAAAATACTTGAGAGATAAGAGCATGATATCAAAAAAATCTTATAAAGAACTTTATAAGAAGGCAAAGGCTGGTATGTTCAAAAGTAAGAGTGAACTAAAATTATATATTACTCATAATGAGATGTGGGAAAATAATAAAAACATTAAAAGTGAGGATAAAACATGAAATTTTCAACATTTATCAATATTGGTGTTAAAAATGTTTAGAAAGTTGAAAAGAAGAGTAAAGAAGAAGACGGATTACTATCAAAGGCTTGGTCTTTTAAAATCAAAACTGCCAAGACTTGTAGTCAGAAAATCATTGAAAAATATTTTAGCACAGGTTGTAGAGTACAAGCCTCAAGGAGATCATATCATAACTTCTTCAATTTCAAAAGAATTGAGAAAATATGGATGGAAGGGAGGAAATAATTTGCCTGCTGCTTATCTTACAGGCCTATTAATTGGACTTAAGGCGAAAAAACTTGGAATAAAAAAGGTTATATTAGATATTGGATTGCAAAGATCTGTTAAAGGAAGTAAAATCTACGCTTTAGCAAAAGGTTGCTTAGATGCTGGCATAGAGATTCCAATAGGAGATGAAGTTATGCCAATAGAGGATAGAATAAAAGGAAAGCATATTGAAAACTATGCTAAATTATTAAAGGAGAAAGGTCTTTATGAAAGATTTTTCTCTCAAGCTTTAAAAGAAGGATTAAAGCCAGAAGAGATTTCTAAACATTTCGAAGAAGTTAAGAAAAATTTGCTTGAGAATTTTAAAGAATAGATTCTCAATAGAGACCAATAAATTCTTAAAAGCGGTTATTGAAAGTTTCTTACAAAAAGTTTCTTACACTAAAATTTTCTCTGCTTACTCTCTATTTTTCAACTTCTTTGCTAATTTCGACTATTTTTCTTTCAATTTTGCTAATTTCATTCTCGAAAGCTATTATCTGTCTATCTATTTTTTCTATAATCCCACTTGCTTCTTCTTTCTTCTTCTCAAGAAGCAGAATAGCCTCTGGTATACTTTTTTCAATCATAATATCGTTTCCAATCTCTATTATTACATTTTTATTATTCTTCAGCTCTGCTTTAACATAGACACCGTTACCAATAGAGCTTAATATTTCTTTACCTTCTTGAAGAGAATTTATTTCTTTCATATTTTCTATTGTTTCATTCATTAATTCTATATTCTTTTCAAGCAATGACTTTTGAGAGTTTAGAGCATTAAGCTGTTGCTTAAGCATCTGATATTGAATATAAGCTTCCTTTAGCTTTTCTTCCTTAGTTTTTTGAATTTTTAGCTCATTTTCTTTCATATTTCTTCACGCAAATTTTACTTTTAATTTTCTAGCATTTTCAATTTTAACTCATCACCCAATTTCAATTATGGGCATCTACCTTTAATTTTTATTCCAAATTTTATTCCTCCCAATCCTTTAAAATGATTAACTTATCTAATTTTATCTAATTAAAACCTCTTCTATCTTTGAAAGCTCTATGCCACTTGTTTTTGGAGATACTATCGCAACCTTAGAGTTTGCAAGTATGCAAGCACCTATAAAATAAGATCCAAAGTTTGCGGTGCCTATATCAACATCAACATTCAAAACATCTTCTATCCTTTTTCTATCATCATAGGAAACTAGCGGAGATACTAAACAACCTTTATTTGTCGCTACGCAAAGAGAGCCTATAACAGCATTTTTCTTAGATGCAACCTCGCATTTAATTCCAAAGAACCTTTCTATCTTATTTTTCTGATTCTTTAACAAACTTGAAATAATGCACCCTTTATCATTCATTAGTATGAGATTTCCAAGAGCAGTATAATTAGTATCTAGAAATAAAATTTCTTTATTAAAATTTTTTAGCTCTTCTTCTACTCTTGGTATTTCTTTAGAGATTATTATACCATTAGAATTTCCTTTTATAAAAATACCTGCAAATTTTGTATTTGCAACAGAAACTCTTATAATTTTCACATTTTTAAAATTTTCATTAGTTTCCAATTCTCTAGTTTGAATATTATTACCTATGATAATATATTTGTCTGTTAGAAATCCATATAGTCCTAAATTAAAATCCTTATTGAAATCTGTTATTATTATTTTTGACGATCTCATAAAAAATCAAATCTTTATTTTGAAAATAATTTTAAAAAACAATCATTTTAAAGGGTTATCCTTTTATCATCTCTTCCTCTTTTTGCTTTTTAATCGCTTTTGGTCCAAGCCTTTGCATTAGCTTTTCTTTTAATCCTTCTTCTTTTTTCTCAAATTCTTCTAATTTGAACTCCTCGTACTCATAACCAAAAAGCTCAGCCCTGTACTCTTCATCAACCTTAGATACTTTAACTTTGACCCTTCTTGGTGGTTTTTCAATTCCCCTTTCCCATATCTTCTCGTTAAGATGTTTTCCTATCTTTATATTTTTTGATTTCAACCTTCTCTCTAAGAAATCTTTTATTAAATTAATCGCATACTTTGCTCTTTTGTTTCTTGTTTTTCTAAATGCTTTTCTTAGAGGGATGACAAAAATTCCCACCTCCTCTACCTTTTTCTTTTCTTCTTTTATTTTTTCTTCTTCTACTTTACTTTCTTCTTTTTTCTCTTTCTCTTCTTCCTTTTTCTCAATATTTTCTTTCTCCATTGCAAACACCCTTCATATCAAAAAATAGGGGGCAAAGAAAAATTTAACACTTAACTATACTTTAATCCTACCCCTTCTCCAATGCTTAGTATAGCTTATTATTCTCCTTGTTCTAGCTCTTTTTAATCCAAACTTCTTTATGTCGCACCATCTCGGCGCTCTTTTTCTTCTAGCTGCTATTAATTTTATCTTTTTTCCACAAGGCTTTCTTGAAGACATCTAAATCTTACCTCACATTCTTTTAATCTTGGTTTCTTTTTTCTTATTTAACTCCGAGAGTATTGTAATAATTTGCTCTTCAGTAATATGGTTTATATGTCCAGACTTATAAAGTTGATATAAATATAATTCTAACTCGAGAGCAAGCTCTGGTTTTACTAATCTAACATTTGCAAGTCTTTCTCTTGCATTCTTATCAAGCACTTTACTCAACTCTTCTCTTATAGCTTTGATCTTAGCTAAAAATTCTTGTTCTCCATTCATCTTCAATCCACCATATTTTTGTAACTTTTAATTTCACTTTTCTCAACTTTTTAATATTTTTTAAGATGCATTTCGAGACGTTTCATTTTCCATCTCTTTTATAATCTTATTTATAAACTTCTGACCTTCTGGTGTTAATACTCTTCCTTTCCTTTCAATTCTTGTAACTAATCCAGCCTTTTCCAATTGCTGAAGTATAGTTCTTATTATTTTTCCTCCACCCTTTCTAAAATGAGAAGGTTGGTGACCAAGTCTTTTTAGTCCGCCATAATAAGTTCTTAATTTTTGCACACCAATTGGGGCATCGATAGCTATCCTTCTAAGAATACTTGCAGCTCTAATCCACCACCAATTCTCTTGTTCTGGGGGCCTTTCTCTATTTACGCCAGTCTTTACATATTTTGCCCATTCTGGCATTTCTATCATTTTTTCAAGCTCTACGCTTAAAGCTTTTATGAGTTTTTCTGGGTCGATATCTTTCACGCTTTTCATTTCAGTCACTTCAATTCTATACTTATATAAATTCTTTTTCTTATAAAAATAACTTTAAATGGTTTTAATTCTTCAGATTTTTATTTTTAATTTTGTCTTATTTTTAAATTTCATTTAGATTAATTTAATAGTTTTTAAATTATAGAGTGTAAATTTAATATAAAATTTTACTATCGGTGATAGAATGTCAGAAAAAGATAACGAGAAAAATAAAAAGAGAAAATGGAGATTCTTTTGGGAAGAGCCAATGGACGAATTGAATAAAATGAAAGAAGAAATAGAAGAAAGTTTTAAGAACATTTGGGAGCAACCATTTAGGTTTGAGTTTACATTCCCAAGGTTAAAAGTACCAAGATTTATGACAGGAATGATAAGAGAAGATGAAAATAAAATAATTGCAAGAATTCCTTTACCAGGATTTAAAAAAGAAGAGATAGACCTTAGAGTTACAGAGAATTCTATTTCAATATTAGCAGAGAAAAAATCGAAAAAAGAAGCTAAAAAAGAAGGAGAATTATTTATAAGCGCCGAAGAGTCAAGTGTAAGAAGATCTTACAAACTTCCAGAGCCAATAATTCCAGAGAAGACAAAAGCAAAGCTTGAAGATGGAGTTCTAACAGTTATAATGGAAAAGGCAAGCAAGAAAGAAGAGAAAGAAAAGAAAATTGAAATCGAGTAGAGAAAATTTTCTTGTAGAAAATTTTATTGCAGAGAAGTTTTTAGTTTTGAATTTATTTTATATTTTCTATTTTTTTTTAATTTCTATCCTCTTTAATTTTTTTGATTCTATGAATAATAAGACTAATTAGGCATTGATTTATATAATTGGAAACATTGATTTGAATGATCGAAATAAAAGAAATTCAATGCAAGAATGCATTAAGTAGAAGTGGAATATATGGCATAGATTATTCCATAAATCCTTACATTGGTTGCGAGCATAATTGTTGCTATTGCTTCGCTAGATATATGAAAAAATTTAGCCATTCCAAAAAAGAATGGGGAGAATTTGTTATTGTAAAGAAAAATATTTTCGATGTTTTTAGAGAAGAAATAAAAAAGGTTAAGAGTGGGAGTATATTAATAAGTAGTGTAACAGATGCTTATCAGCCAATTGAAGAAAAATATGAGATTACAAGAAAAATTTTAGAAGAGTTCACAAAATACGAGAATTTTCAAATCAATATTCTTACAAAATCTAAACTTGTAATTAGAGATTTAGATATAATAAAAAAGATAAAAAACATTGAGATTGGCTTTAGCTTTTCTGTTCTTAGCGAGGATATAAAAAAGATTATTGAACCTCATAGCTCAGAAATAAAAGAAAGATTGAAAGCATTGAAAATATTGAAGGAAAATAAAATAAATACTTATGCGATGCTTGCGCCAATATTACCCATTCTTACAGAGAACGATTTAGAGAAATTATTGGAATGTTTAAAGGATGATGAGGTAAGCTACATTTTAGTTGACAAATTGAATATAAAGGCAGGAAACTGGCATTCTATAAAAGAATCTCTTGCAAAGATTAACGAAAGATTAGTAAAGGATTATGAGAATATTCTGTTCTCTCAAAAAGGCGAATACTTTATTAAAATAAAGAAAAAAATAGAAGAGATCTGTGATAACTTAAGATTACCTTGTTACTTTTGCTATTAGATTATTTTCTAGAAATATGTAAAAAGATGATAAAAAGTGTTAATAAATTTTCTCTTACTATTTTCATTCTCAATCTTTATATCTTTTACACTCTTGTAAGCGTTACTCGACTTTGTTGCATTCTCTATCAAATAACTCTTAAAATCTATTTCTTGGTAAATAATAATTTTTAATATTTTTTTCTTTCTAAAAGTTAAAGAATTCTTTAACTCTTTTATTCTTATCAGCAACAATTAAAGATAGCAATAATTATTAACCTTTAGCATTCTAATGTGTAGCCATTCTTACTGGAAGGCAACAATTAAAAGTAGCGATAATTACAACTCGCTTTTTGTTTTTTCAGATTCTTTTTTCGCAACCTCACCAATTTCTCTTACAAATCTTCTTACATATTCACGCATTAACTCAACTTCCCTTTCAGGTATTTTATCAACTAAATTTTCATCAACCATTCTTCTCATAGAAGAAACCTTCTTTAATACATTTTCATAGAATGGATTTACCTTTTCCTCTTCAATAAGATATTTCTTTATTGCGATTGGCAACTCTTTTGGATTCTTTGGTAGTTTGTTTATAATCTTTAGCCCAGTAATAGCCGCTTTAATCATTACTTCATAGTTTCTTTTTATTATCTCTTCTTTTCTTCTTCTTTGAAGTAGGATTAAAATCCCCTCCATTCTTTCAACATAATCTTTAGCAATTTTTATGAATTTGTCAAGTTTTTCTCCGCTAATATCTTTTATCTTTTTATGTTCCACATCCTTTCTGAATTTTATTATCTTTTCCAAATAATCAACATACTTCTTTTCTATAAGCTTGTTTGAAAGCAGATATTCTCTTACATTTTTTACAGCCTCTTTCGGTCTTGGTGATTCCTTTCCGAGATACATCAAAACTGCCTGAGAAGCATTAAGCATTGCATAATACAAATCTTCCGCAACCATATATAATTTTACATTTTCAACTCTTGCTATCTTTTTTGGGGCACTTTCAATTAATAGCTCGACAGCTTCTATAGTGTGAGGTATTTTCCCACGCTCTAAAAGTTTTCTAACAGGAACAAAAAAACCAGCATCGTATAAAGCCCATCCATCTCTTACAATAGTATAAAGTAATGGATGACCTATTCTTGCCATATCCCAAAATTCTGTAAGTGTCCACGCCGGCTGAACAGAAATATCTTCAGATATGCTTTTTGCAAGATCATATAATTTTATATCAAAAGCTTCTCTCATTTCAGGAGTGAATCTTGCAATAGTATCATCGATTATAACAAGTATATCTATGTCGCTTTTTTCTGTTAAATCACCTCTTACTACAGAGCCAAAGATAACGACCGCCTTTATAAATTTTTTATATTTTTTTACAACAGCATCACAAAACATTTGAGCCAATTTAAACTTTCTCTTCCTTAATCTTTCTATTTTTTTCTTTTCTTTTTCTTCATCTTTTTTTATATCTTTTGTGAATTCTTCCTCAATCTTCTTAGAAAACGCTTTTCTATTTTTTATTTTAATAGAAACAGGTAATACAGAACTTTCATCTTCTTGATTTGAGAAATTCTCATTATCATTTTTATTCTTATTATTTTTTTCAATTTCACTTTTTTCAACCTCATTCATAATTTTCATCTTTATTCCAAAATTATTGTATCTTCAATTACTCCATCTGAATTTATATCAACACCTTCTACAATATGACCAAAAATCTTCTCGTTATATTTATTTCCTTTACAAATATCTTTTAAATGTTTTAATAAAGAGAGCATCGCAGCCCTTGTTCCCATGTATCTCCTACCAGCGATTAATAATAAATATTTTTCATTATTGAATGGATTTTTTGTTTTTAGTACAATTCCTTGAGTATCTTCTTCATAATATTTCTTAGAGAAGGAAGAGTAAATAGCAAGATACCTTTCATTAATCTTTTTTGCAAATCTTATTGGAAGTTTTTCATTTATTTTTGCAGCAATTGTATTTACTCCTGGACCACCAATAACAATAATGTTATTCTTTTTTAATTCGCTTTCCTTAACATCTATGTCAAGTTTAGCATATTCCTCAGAAGCCTCTATTAGAAAAGATCCTAAAAACAAACAAAGATCTGCCGCTATCTTCAAATCTTTTGCTCTACTTCTTGTTGGTCCATGTGGATCAGGAGATCCAAAAATTATCAAAGAGTTCATTTTTCCATTTGTAACAAATGGCATGAGAAATTCATAAACTTTTTCAAAATCATTTTTCTCATTTAAAAAATCTTTTGGATAATCTAACAAAATAGAAAATGCATTTGATGAAATTTTATAATATTTTGTTATTATTCCGTTTACTTGTTCCTTTTTCGCTATTTCTAAGAAGCCGGCTTTATATAAATTTCTTATATGATAGTAGACAATTTGTTCATTGATGTTTAGTCTTCTTGCTATTTCTTTCGGATAGAGAGGAGAAGTTAAAAGCTCTTTTATTATTCTTTTCGAGACATCTGAGCTTATATGTTTTATTTTTTCAAAATCTATTATCTTTGTTTGTGAAGCTAATGTTTTATTTTTATATTTTATTGCAAGCATACAACAATTCTCTTCTTTTTTCATTTTCTCACACTTTGCTTGGTTATTTTACTTTTCACCTTTAGTTATTTTGAATAATAAATATTAAAAAATTTTTTATAATGCAATTATAAATTTTTTAATAAATATTTAAATACTTTCAAAATTATTTTAAGAGATATGTGTGGCATTGTTGCATATATTTCAAGAGATTTGGAAAAAAGAGATAAAATAGAAGATATGCTCATTTCTTCTCTTAGAAGGCTTACATATCGTGGCTACGATTCTTGGGGGATAGGCTTTAAAGGTAATAATAAAATTCATATAATAAAGAATGTCGGAGATATAGAAAATGTAAATAAACTTAATTTAGGCTTTGAGAATTCTTTAATCGGCATAGCACACACAAGATGGGCTACACACGGAGGAGTTACAAAAATAAATGCCCATCCTCATCTTTGTTGCAAAAAAGAAATTGCTGTAGTGCATAATGGAATAATAGAAAACTATAAAGAGCTAAAGGAAGAGCTAATAAAAAACGGACATTCTTTTATTTCCGAAACAGATACAGAAGTAATTCCACATTTGATAGAAGAAAAATACAAGCTTTGTAATAATTTTGAGATCGCATTTAAAGAAGCGATAAAAGAGCTCAAAGGAAGTTTTGCAATTGTTGCAATTCATAAAGATTTTGACGGAATCGCTTGTTATAGAAATGGAGCACCTTTAGTGATAGGAATTTCTTCGAATGGTTATTTTGTTTCATCTGATGTTGTTGCTTTCTTGAATTACACGAAAAAAGCAATTTATTTAGATGATGAAGAAGTTGCGATATTGAAAAGAAATGAAAGAGATATAGAGCTTAAGATATGGAAAAACGAGAAAGAGGTTAAAAAGGAGATCAAAGAAATTTCTTGGAATTTTGAAGAAGCGACTAAGCTTGGGTACAAGCACTTTATGATAAAAGAGATAATAGAGCAACCAGAATCTATAAGAAATGCTTTAATGCAAAATGAGAAGGAAATGCTAGAAGTTGCGATGGAGATATTAAGGGCTAAGCAAGTTATATTTACAGCATGTGGAACTTCTAGATATGCTGCAATAATAGGTAGATATCTATTTTCTAAAGTCGCTAGAAAGTTTTGCGATGTGATAATGGCAAGCGAATTTCATTACTTTTCTGATTCTGTAGATAAAGATACATTAGTAATAGCGGTGTCTCAATCTGGAGAAACTGCTGACGTTTTGTTTGGAATAAAGAAGGCAAAAGAAAATGGAGCAAAAATTTTCTCTATTGTTAATGTGATGAATTCAACTCTTGCAAGACTTAGTGATAAAGTCATTTATACAAATGCTGGACCAGAAATTTGTGTCGCAGCTACAAAATCTTTTACGAATCAATTAGTTGTTTTATACTTGTTAGCTTATTCTATGGTTAACAAGTTTGAAGAGGCGAGAAGTAATATTAGAAAAATTGCAGAAATAATTAAAAAGAGTATTGAAGAAAATAATAAAAACATAGAAGAGATAGCAAGAAAGGTTAAGGATAAGGATCATTTTTATTACATAGGTAGAGGAATAAATTTTGCTATGGCAAACGAGGGAGCATTGAAGCTTAAAGAAATATCTTATATCCACGCTGAAGGGATGCCAGCAGGAGAGTTAAAGCATGGAACCATAGCTTTGATTGAAAAAAATACCCCTGTAGTGGTGATAGCTCCAAAAGATTATACATATTATGAAACGTTAAGTAATGCAATGGAAACAAAAGCAAGAGGAGCTTTCGTAATAGGAGTAACAGATTATGCTCATGATGTTTTTGATGCTATAATAGAAATACCTAAGGTAGAGGAGATATTCTATCCTCTTGTTACAATAGCTCCTCTGCAATTACTTTCTTATTATGTTGCAGTTGAAAGGGGCTTAAATCCAGACAAGCCAAGAAATTTAGCAAAGTCCGTAACGGTGAAGTAAATTTTAAAGTTTATTAGATGAAAGAAACTTGAAAAATGGAAAAGTAAAAATAACAAAAGATGTAAAAATTGAAAAATAAAAAATTCTTACGAAAATAAAAATTCTTAAGGACTATTCTAAATTATGAAGGTTCTGGGTTTTGGAGATCTTGTAGTAGAGAAGGTAATAATAATCGATAAATTTCCTAAAATAGGAGAAATAGCAAAGATAAAATCTTCTTTAGAGTTTGCAAGTGGCAAATGTGCAAATGTTATTAAAGCTTTGTCAAAGCTTGAGTTTAACGCAAGTTTTATAGGAAAGGTTGGAAGCGATGCTGAAGGAAGCTTATTAATTGAGAATATGATTCATTATGGAATAGATACTAAAAATATTATACTTGGTAATGAAAATAGTGGAATTAGAGTGATAGTAAAAAGTGATGGAAATAAAAAGATTATACTTGAAAATATGGGCGCAAACTATAATCTAAAATTAGAAGAAATAAATCGAATAGAAAAAGTTGATTTAGCTTATTTTGTTTTGCTAAGAAGCGAGTCGCTTAAAACACAAAAATGCATCGCTAAAATAATGAAGGAGTACGGAGCAAAGGTTATTGTTAATACCGATAATTTAGAAAAAGAAAGCAAAGAGATTTTAAGTTTAGCTGATGTAGTATTATTAGATTACTCTGAATTCTCAAAATTTTCTTTAGAGCAGATTGAAGATTATATAAAAAAGTTTTTGAAAAATGTGGCTATTTTTTTAATAAAAATTAGAAATGGAATTAATGGTTGTATTGTTTTTGAGAATAAAAATAAAATTGAAAAATATATCTTTAAAAATAAAGTAGAAGGCATTTTAAACGAGTTTAGTGCAAGTAGCGCATTTGATTCTGGTTTCATCTTCGGTCTTTCAAAAAATAAAAGTTTGGAAGAAAGTGTAAAGCTTGCGAACGTATTTCTTAAAGAATGTATCAAGAGGGAAGAACCTTTAAGCGGAATTCCAACACTCCATCAATTAAATTTTTTATTGACGCAAAGAGAATTTGAAAAAGTTTAAATTTTATGGAAAATTAATTTAGTGTTATGAGTAGAATAAAGTACTTTATATTCAAAAAGATACTAAACTTTTTTGCAATATTATTTCTTATTATCATCTTTCTTACCGAGTTTTTAGCATTTGCTTGTGAGCCAATGGATGCGAGATTTTCATTGGTTATAGGAGATTTGAACATTGACTTCGAGAGATTGCAAAGCATTTGCACAGCTAGCACATGCAAATATTTTGGAAAAGATATAATTTTAAAATCAGATTGCGATGACAGGGTTGCAATAATAATTTCTGCTGGTGAAGATTTTATAAAAAACAGAATAATAATAAAGTTGCCTTATAAAATAGAGGAAGATAGAATTATAGAAGGAGAAATAAATCCAGAAGATTTTGATTGGAAGGGCTGTGTAAAAAAAGAGCTGGAAAATTTAAGAAATGCTGAAATTATATCTATAAGCGAGAGAGAAATAGAAATTATCTCAAGTTTGGCAGAAGCTCATAAAAATATTTTGCTTTGTAATAATAGTTGGGAAAGTCTAAATGCAAATTGCAATTGCGATGCATGTTTTAGATGCCTATCGCAACCAAACTCGGTAACTTTACCAGAGAAAAGCTTGCTAGCTTATAGCGGCGTTTCTGATTCTTCTGAAGATAATAGCAAAAATCAATTCATTTTTTTTATATTCGCAATGGTTATAGTTCTTTGCTTTGTTGTTGCTATTCTTCTATTTTTTACAAGAGTTCCTCCTTATGAATAATGAGTAATTTTATTATTAATTTGCTTGATAGACGTTTTCTTTAGTAGAAACTATTTCACTATTTTTAAATTTTAAATATCCTATAGAGATTTATGAGAGAAAAAAACATTTTAAAACAAATTTCAATAGCTTTTTCAGCAATTCTAGTATTTTCTATCTTTTCAAGTATTGTAAACGCTGAAATGAAAGGAGGCATAGCAATTAGTGAAATAATAAAGGGAGAAGTAGAAAAAGAGATTAGACAGAGAGAGGAAGGACTTGGAGCTACGAATGTTAACGAAAGTAGTATTACAGGAGAGCAAGAGAAAGAAAGAATTAGAGCAAGAATTGAAGAGGAAATTAGAGCAAGGGAAAGATTTAGAATAGAAGTAGTTCCTTCTGAGGTAATTGCTTCTCAAGCAAATAAATCGCAAGAAACATGCAAAAATCTATGTGGAGATGGAATTTGTCAAAGGTTTGTATGCTTAGCTATTGGCTGTCCATGTCCAGAAACAGAAGAAACTTGTCCAGATGATTGTTCATTACCTAAAGAAGAGATAGCAAATCTAGCAGCAGTGTTTTGCAAGAGATACGGATATGAGTATAGAATAGAAAAAACAAACAAGGGAGAGATTGGATATTGCATAATGCCAAATGGCGAAGCTTGTGATGAATGGAAATTCTATAGAGGAGAATGCGGAGAAAGATATAAAAATGCGGTTAACATAGAATTGGGAAATGAAAGCCAAAACATTGATCTAGATCCTGAGAAAGGTATAGAAATAAAAAGTAAAAGACTTGATATAGTTGGTGCAACTCCAATATTTACAGCTAGAATTAGAAGCGTTGTCACAGAAAATATGAATAAAGAAGCGATTAGAATAACATGTAGAGAAAGGATTAGGTTAAGAGATTGCGAAAATATTACTGAAGAAGAGTGTGAAAAATTGCTAAAAGAAAGGTTTGAAAAAGAATGCTTAGAAAGGCTGCCCACAGAGATAAGCATAGAAGAAGTTCCAGTAAACATAGATATAAACAATGAAACTAAGAGTATTTCTATCCAAATAGGAAATTTAACATTAAGAACAAGACATAGATTGCATATAATGGAAAAGAAATTATTCATAGAGACGCCTCATAAGAACATTTCAATAAATGTAATTCCAAGCATAGCTACACAAGTTGTTATGACAAAAGAACCTATTGATAAAATAAATAATGCTGAACTAGATATCGAAAACGAAACTATAGCTACTTATAAAATAGAAGGTAACAGAAAAGCAAGACTAATAGGCATCATTCCAGTAGAGCTTAAAATCAGAGCAAGAGTTAATGCAGAAACAGGAGATATTATAAGCGTTGAAAAGCCATGGTGGTCATTCTTAACAATAAGGTAATTTTTATTTTCATTTTTTTTTCTAATTTTATAATAATTTTTAAGAATCTTTTACATTATAATCTTCTCAAAGTATTTTTTCTTAATAAAGGCAGAAAGCTCCTTATTTTCTTTAAGCTCTTTCCAAAATTCTTTATGCTCTAAAATTTTGAAGTTATTTGCAATCTCCTTTGCTATATGGCTTGGAATTCCACGCTCATGTAACTTATTTTCATCTACGCTCAAGAAATCCTCTATCAATCCTTTTGCATTTCTATGTTTTCTTTCTTTTTCTACAATTAGAAAATCATCATTTACATAAATCGAAAAGCTTTCATTCTTGTATTTTTCTATAAAATCTAATGCATTTTTCCATATAAAGATTGAAGGCCCTATACGCTTTTCTATTCTTGGAGGATTCCATTCCTCGAGCTCAAATATAAAATATGCTTTATGTTTACTCTTTTCCTTAGATTCTTCTGCAAAATAATATCTTCTAATTATTCTAAAATCGTGCTTCTCTAGAAGTTTAGATAATAGTTCTAAACCCCTTCTTAGCTGAGGGTGAAGAATATCATCGATTACGTTTGGCTTATTAAAAACTATAGCAATAAATTTAGTTTCTCTTGATCTTATTTTTGCTATCTCCTCTTTAGTTAAGTTTTCCTCCTTAGGGAAAAAGAAGTCTATGCTAGGGTTTTCTAGAAATTCTTTTGCTTTTGCTACAAGCTTTATGAAATTCTCGCAAGAAAGCGCAGAAGTTACGTTTCTATTTTTGTCTACAGGGTCAATAATAATTAAAGGCTCTTTTTTAAACTTTTCCTTTAATTTTTTTATATTATTCCAATAACCTTCTATATCTATAACATAGCCTGGCTTGAATCTTGCAATAGCCTTAATAGTACTATAAAATCTTCCATATTTCAATATTAATAATTCACATGCATAACCGGAGAGTCCTTGAGCTTTTAGGTCAGAACCATAAACCCCAATGCCCTTGCAAAATTGCTTTAGTAGTCTTACATCATCTTTTAAGCTCGCATCAAGATTTTTCAATAAATAAATAGTATGCAACGGAGAGCGATCAACAGCTGAAATTATTTTGCTATTCTTTTTTATCTTATAGCATGGAACTATATCAACGAGTTTATTCCTTATCTCTGCTCTTACATAAGGATGCTCTGCATATTTTATCATATATTTTCCTCCAAACTGCTCGGCAATCTTTTTTCCATACTCTAGGCCTTTTTCCTTAAGTTCCTCCTTGCTTATTTTATTTGAAAATACTAAGAAGAGATCGATATCGTGCTTTCCGCTAATCCATGTATCTCTTCCAGCAGAGCCGACAATGACTGGCTCGGTTAGAGAAGCAACAACCTTTGCAACTCTAAGAAGCTCGTTTATAAAGTTACGCATCTCTTCTACTTCTTCTTTTTTTGGCTTTATTTTTTTCAAAACACAATTCTCAATCTTTTTTATCTTTTCATATAGCGATTTTTCATCAATTTCATTTTCAGCTTTAATCGTAGTTTCAGTCATCATAATAATATATATAAAGATAATAAATATATGCAAGAATATCTCATTTTTAATGATATTTTTATTGCGATAGTAATAAAATGGCATGAATGAAAATTTTAAAAAACATTGAGTAAGAATACTCAAAAAGCTTTGAAGTATGAAAAAGGGAAATAAAAATTTAATTTTTCTATAAACTTTATTATAAATTCGTCATTTATCGAATTAAATACTTTTTAACACAAACCCACAAATAAATTATTAAGGTGAATAGAAATGTTAGGCTATAGCGGTTTTGAGATAGCGATTTTAGTGCTTTTGGCCATAGCTCTAATGCATTATACACAACTGATAAAGAAGAATAGCAAATCGATCAAGTGGCTTGTTAGCGGTGCTGCATCATTCATAATAGCAAGCGTATTAGATTTGGTCACGTATATTAGAGTTTGGATCACAGCAGATGGAATTAACTATGGGCACGCACTATTTTCCATAATAGGAGCACTATTAATCTTAGTTGGAGGACTAAAGATGATATATGAATTGTTTGAAGAGTAGAAGAGAAAATTTAAGAGAGTTGTGAATCAAATTTTTATCTTTCTTTTCTTTCTTTTAATTCTTTCGAAATTTAATTCTTTTGAGATTTCATTACTTCAAAATCTTTTAAAACTTCTTGGAAATATATTAAAAACTAAAAAGAAATTAAGATAAAGTAGCAAGATTTCATATTATCGCGAAGTATTCGAATTAACAAATTTTAGATTGGTGTAATTAATGCAAATAGGAGATTTTATAAGGGTAGATTATGTAGGAAGGCTAAAGGATACAAATGAAATATTTGACCTTACATTAGAAGAAGTTGCTAAAAAGGAAGGAATATACGACGAGAAAAGAAAATACAAGCCAGCTTGTATTATTTTAGGAGAGGGTATGATACTGAAAGCTTTAGAAGATTTCTTACTTTCTATGAATGTAGGAGAAAAAAAGCTCGTTACGATTAGTCACGAAAACGCATTTGGAAAAAGGAAACCCGAGCTCGTAAGGAGTTTCCCTCTAGATTTCTTTAAGAAAGAAGGAGTAGAACCAAAGCCTGGACTAATAGTTAATATTTCTGGATTTTTGGGAAGGATACAAACAATTGGTTCTGGAAGAGTAATGGTAGATTTTAACCATCCATTAGCAGGGAGAGATTTGATATATGAGATTGAGATAAAGGAAAAGATAGATGATCCTCTTGAAAAATTGAGATTTATTCTTGAGATTTTCGATTTAGATGCAAAATCAAAAATTAATGAAAAAGAAACGACAATAGAGATTGAAAATAATAGTATAGAAATAAAAACAAAAAGAAATGTCGTTTATCTAATAAAAAAGTATCTAAAGGTAGAAAGAGTTATCTTTCTCGAATCGTTCTAACCTGCTATTTTAGTTGGGTCGTGTCATTGTTATTAACAAGTTTATTTTAGCTAAACCTAATTCTATTTAAGCATCAATCATTAGCTGCTTCGACTATTTAGCTAGAATTTTTAATTTATTTAAATTATTGGCAACGAGACTATGAGTTGTCTTTTAAATTTTAAACAACCCTTGAGTAAGGATAGTCGAATCTTCTTTTGCATCTTGGACACGATTTTGGCTGCTCTTTTCTTGGCGTCCATACATAATTACAAAATCTGCATCTCATCTTTTGCATTTTATCACCTTTTACATTCACTTTTATTAATTATTATTACTACTACTATTTAAATTTTTATTGTTATATAGAACTACATCGAAATAGTATCTTAAAATTGATTAATTACTATTATTACTACTATTTTCTTTATGCTTACATTAAAAATTCATTTAGAAAAATGGAAGAAAATTAAGTATTTAAATCTTACTAATAAGTAAAAAATATTAAATGAGGTGTGATAAATGGCTGTAGGACGTGGAAAAACAACAAATATGAGTGACGAAGAGCTAAAGAAGATTTACGAAGCAAGAAAAGCAAAGATCAAAGTTATAGGAGTTGGCGGTGCAGGTAATAATACTGTTACAAGACTAATGCAAACAGGAGTAGTTGGAATAGAGAGTATAGCAATAAACACAGATGCACAAGATTTGCTTTATACAGATAGCGATAAAAAAATACTCATAGGAAAAGAAATAACAGGTGGATTGGGAGCCGGAGCAGATCCAAAGATAGGAGAAGAAGCAGCAAAAGAGAATAAGGAAGAGATAAAAAAAGTTTTGCAAGATGCAGATATGGTATTTATTACATGCGGTTTAGGAGGCGGTACTGGAACAGGAGCTTCGCCGATAATCGCAGATATTGCTAAGAAGATGGGAATCCTAACAGTTGGCATAGCTACAATGCCTTTCTCAATGGAAGGCTATCAAAGAATTACAAATGCAAAAATGGGTTTAGAAAAACTTTTGCCAATTGTAGATACAATGATAATAATACCGAATGATAAGTTGCTAGAGGTTGTTCCAGATGTTTCTGTGCCGACAGCGTTTAGAATTGCAGACGAGATTTTAGTAAATTCTGTAAAAGGAATTACTGAGCTAATAACAAAACCAGGATTGATTAATCTTGACTTTGCAGATGTTCGCTCTGTAATGACAAATGGTGGCCTAGCAATGATAGGAATGGGGGAATCTGATAGCGAAGATAGAGCAAGGGAGGTTGTAGAAAGAGCTTTAAATAATCCATTACTTGATGTTGATATAGATGAAGGAAAGGCAGCGTTAATAAATATTGCTGGAGGTCCGGACATAACAATAAAGGAATGCCAAGAAATAGTACAGGCAATTTCTCCAAGATTAAGTAATACTGCAAAAGTGATATGGGGAGCTCAGGTTGAAAAAGAGCTTGGTGACACAGTTCGAGTACTTGTTGTTATAACAGGAGTGAAACAGCCGCAGTTCTTCATTTCCGAGAAAGCTGAAAAGACAAAAAGAAGAAAAGAAATAGAAAAGATGCTGGACATAGAATTTATATAAAGCAATAGAAGAAAACATAAAAATAGAAGCAATAGAAGAAAAAATTTAAGGAAAACTAAGTATTTAAAAAGGAAGAATTTTAATAATAGTTTAAGAATACAATAGCCTAAGAAATAAGATTTTTAAGTTTTTAAATTTTTATTCTATAAGTTTTATTGAAATTATGAATTTCTTTGGTGAGAAAAAAGAAATGGCAATAATAAAAAAGAAAGAATTGAAAAATCTTAGTGAGGAAGAGCTCGATAAGAGGTTGGCTGATCTCAGATTGGAGCTTGCAAAAGAGCGTGCAGCTGCTTATGTCGGCGCAGCTAAAAATCCTGGAAAAATAAGGGAGATTAAAAGGACAGTTGCTAGAATACTTACTAGGAAAAAAGAAAGAAAAATAGAAAAAAATTTAGGTCATAGTCGAAAAAGTAAATCATCCAAGAATTCTAAAATTTCATCCAATAAATTAAGCAAAGGAAGATAGACAATGCAAGTTTGTCCTAAATGTGGTTTACCAAAAGAAATTTGTGTATGCGAGAAAATCGCCAAGGAGCAACAAAAAATAGTAGTGGAAGTGAAGCCAAGAGTATTTGGAAAAATAATGACGATAGTTCATGGCATAGATCCAAAGTCAATAGATATAAAGAAGCTACTAAAGGAGCTTAAACGCGAGTTAGCATGCGGAGGCACATTCAAAAACAATGAAATAGAACTACAGGGAGACCATCGTGACAAGGTTGTGGAGATTTTAGTAAGGAATGGATTTCCAAGAGAAATGATAGAGAAGAAGTGATTTTAGGTATTAAAAGAAAATATATGACAAAAAAGCTAATAGAGAGATAAGTTTTCATTCTAAACAATTATCAACGATATGAATAATAAATAAATCAAAACACAAAAATTAAACATATTTATTATATTCTTATTAGAACTAATATACTTATTATGAGAAATCCTAGAAATATTCTTTTACATGAGCTTATAGGCTTAGAATGCAAGGTTATAGGATCAAAAAACAAAAATCATTTAGGAATTAAAGGTAGAATTATTGACGAAACAAAAAATCTCATTATTCTTGAAACAAAGAAAGGAATCAAAAAGATTTCTAAAAAAGGAGCAATATTTAGATTAAAGCTTGAGAATGGCATCGTTGAAATTTTGGGTAACGATATATTAGCAAGGCCAGAAGATAGAATAAAAAGAAGGATTAAGGAATGGTAAACAATTATTTATTTCCATTCGTTTTAACACTTTGGCTATTCAAAAATTTTTGATCATTCAAGGTTACGGCGCTTTTATAGATAAATAAAAACTTCAAGACAATAATCATCCAGAGTATATGATAAAAATCGAAATATAATACAAAAATAAGAATATAATAAAAAACAATAAAAGAAAAATAAAACATAAATTAAGATTTTTGCAATTAAGATTTTTGCTCATTTATTTCTTTTTCTTTTTAGTTGCACAGCCCATAAATATTTCTATATCTCAGTATATTAAAAAATATTTTTCATTTTAATTTTTCGAGATATTTTTTATTATGGATAAACTTTCGGGTCAATTCTTCTTAGAACTTTTCTCATAGCATTTCTTACGCTTAATTTTTTTTAGAATTTCAGACATATTTAATTTCATGCCAGCTAATTTGACTAGCGAATGGTATGAAATTGAAAAAGAGTATAGAGAAGAAAAGGATTTGAAGAAAAAGATTGAACTTTTGAAAAGGCTTATAGCAGCTACACCAAAGCATAAGGGTACTGAGAACTTGCTTGCTGACTTGAGAAGAAGATTATCAAAACTTGAAGAACTTTTAGAAAAGAGATCTAAGAAACTTGGCGCAAGGCAAGTAACAATAAAAAAAGAGGGAGATCTACTAATCTCTATAGTTGGACTAACAAAAAGCGGAAAAAGCACTTTACTTAAAGAGCTTACAAATGCAAACGTAGATATTAGCGAGCAACCATATACTACAAAAAATCCTGTTACAGGCGTTTGCTTCTATTCTGGAATGTTAATACAATTTGTAGAAATACCTTCATTTTTCCTTCCCAAAGATTTATCTATCGTCCATATTTCTGACTTAATATTAATTTTAGCAAATAATGAAAAAGAAAGGGAAGATATTGAGGAAATACTTGAAAAAAATAGAATTCAAAAGAAAAAGATATATTGGAAAGTTGATTTTAGAGATTCTAAAAAACAGGATTATAAAATGCTATTAGAGAAAATAATTCGAGAAGCAGATATTATAAGAGTTTTTACAAAACCATTAGGAAAGCAAATTGAGAAAAGAGCAGTTGTTTTAAAAAATGGTAGCACACTTCGAGATATGATAGAAAAGATAAATTCAAACTGGTTAAAAACATTCAGATTTGCTAGAATTTTTGACAATTCTAGATTTTCTGGCAGAAGAGTAGGATTAAACTATAAGCTAAAGGATAAAGATATAGTCGAGCTTCATGTATGAAATTCTTGTATGGAGCGGGTAATAACATTTTTAATTCTATTCTCTCTTTAGAGTTTTATTATGCATGAAAAGGATTTAGAAATAATCGCAAAAAATATTATAAATATAAATCTTGGTGTAAAAGAAAAGGATATAGTACTAATTTCTGCTGGTCCCAACTCTTTGGCTTTCGCAGAGGCCTTGGCTTATGAGGCGGCTATGATAGGAGCTCAAACTACAATACATTATAGTAGCGATGAGCTTGCTTTGAAAATATATAGAGATATAAAGGAGAGATTCTTGAAAAATTGGCCAAGGTTAGCTGACATATTATCTAAGGTTGTAGATGTTTCTATAATAATAGATGATACAAATCCTTTTGCCGCTAGTAAAATACCTCAAAACAAAGTTGAAATAAGAAGAAAGATTTACAAACCAATTAGAAGAAGGGAAGAGAAAAGAGAAAAAAGAAAAGAATTAAGAAAAGCATTGATAGGATTTCCTAATTTAGATACTGCAAAAGCACTTGGTATATCTTTCAAGAAGCTTAACGAAATATATTGGAATACTATGAAAGCAGATTATGAGAAGATTTATAAATTCAATTCTAAGCTTATAAAAGTTCTTAACAAGGCAAAAACAATAAGAATAGTTGGAGAAAGAACAGACATAACTTTTTCTGTAAAGGGAAGAAAGTTTATGAATGGTTGTGGAATTGTTGAAAAGAAAGGAGAGATTGGATTTATTAATTTGCCTGATGGTGAGGTTTACATTGCTCCAATTGAAGATTCTGTAAGTGGAGAAATCTATTTTGATTTACCTTGCTTGTATCATTATGGAAAAAAGGTTAAAGGAGTCTATTTCAAATTTAATAATGGAAAGTTAATTGAATATGAGATTAAGAATGGTTTGAAAGAATTTGAGGATGTTTACAAAAATGCGTCTGGAGATAAAAATAAGATAGGTGAATTTGGTATAGGTACTAATCCAAATGCAAGAATTACAGGAGGTATGACGATTATAGATGAAAAGGTTATTTCTACGATTCATTTAGCTATAGGAGATAACAAATCATTTGGTGGTAAGAACGATGCAACTATTCATTGGGATTTCTTCAAAGACATGAAGAAAGGAGGAAGCATAATATATGCTGATAAAAAAATTATTATGAAGAATGGAGAGTTTGTGGGAATTTGATAGCAGTTATTTTTTATGATAGCAGTTATTTTTTACTGTTCTCACAGCTTTAAGATCGTTTTCCTCATTTTTATATTCACTAATCTATTCATCTTACTAATCCTCTCATCCTTTTTCCTGCCATTGTTAAACCGCGAAATACTCTTCCTCTTTGGTTGCAAATCCAATTTATTTTTTTGTCAGATTTTATTACAGGATGATGTGGATCAACCATTATAATCTCGAAATATTTATATACGCCGTCGTCGGCTACAAGATAACTATTCAAAACCTCAAGATTTCTATATTTTCTAGCTGCTTTTTCTTCAGCAATCAGTTGCAAGCTTTTCTTTGGTGTAAAATGCACTAGTCCAGCTTTGCTTGGCTTTCGCCCAGCTCCTGGCTTTTCTCTTCTTCTTCCACCTTTCTTAACTCTTACTCTCACCACTACAAAACCTTGCTTTGCTTTGTATCCCAACCTTCTTGCCCTTTTTATGTTAAATGGTTTTTCCACTCTTTCAACTACTTTGCTATTTCTCCATTTTCTTAGCAAATCCTTTGAGACTTCAATCATTTGCATTGAAAATTACCTTTTTTTTTCTTAATTTTTGATTTATTTGAAAATTTAGATTTATTTAAAATTATTAAGCAATTAAAATTCTTAAATAAACGATGTTTTTATTATTTAAGTTTTTAATTTGTTTGATATATTTTTAAATTTGCATCTAAATTTAGAAAATGAGTATATAAAAATTTTAAAGAGGTTAGAAGTATGCCAACAGCAAGAAGACCAAGAAGAGGTTCATTACAATATTGGCCAAGAAAAAGAGCAAAAAGAATATATCCTAGAGTAAATTGGGAAGGAATAAAAAAGAATTTAGAAAAAGAAGATATAGCTAAATTACTTGGTTTTGCTTCATATAAGGTTGGAATGACTCATGTTCAATATCAAAAAGGTAATAAGCTATTTGTAAAGCCAGCAACTATTTTAGAGGCTACTCCATTGTTTGTTTGTGGTATAAGATTCTATGAAGCGAATGAGCTGAAAGAATTAAAAGCGATAGGTGAAATTTTTGCAGATAATCTTCCTAAAGAATTGGAAAGAAAGATTGGAAAGAAAGGAAAGAAGAAAGAGTTTGACGAAAAGATTTTAGAAAAAACAAAATCTATAAGGCTAATAGTATGTACTCAACCAACTAAGTCTGGGATGCACAAGAAAAAACCAGAGGTTTTTGAAATAGGTATATCTGGTAGCGTTGAAAAACAATATGAGCTTGCGAAAAAACTTTTGGGAAAAGAAATAACAATAGATAATGTTTTTAGAAGTGGCGAATTTTGTGACGTTTCTTCTGTAACCAAAGGTCATGGTTTTGTGGGTAGCGTGAGAAGATTTGGAATAAAGATTCAAGGAAGAAAGGATGAGCAACATCATCGTCACGTAGGTAGTATCGGACCAACTACTCCGAGAAAGATAGATTGGCGCGTACCTATGCCAGGCCAATATGGCTTTTTCACAAGAACAGAGTATAATAAAAGAATATTATTAATAGGAAAAGATCCATCAGAAATAAATAAGAAATCAGGATTTAAACATTATGGAATCATGCGCTCACATTACATCTTGCTTGAAGGTTCTGTTCCAGCACCAAGAAAAAGATTAATAATAATTACTAAACCAAGAAGAAAAGCAAAATACGAGCCAGTAGAAATAAAATATATTGCAAAATGAAATATTGAAGAACTTTGATATTTGTGATGAAAAATGTCTGAGAAGAAGATAAAGATATATGATATAAATGGAAATGTGAAAGAAGAGATAGAGCTTCCAGAATTTATGAAATTCGATTATAGACCAGATGTTATTAAAAAGGTTGTGACTTTTCAACAATCATCTAAAAGACAACCATATGGAGCAGATCCATTAGCAGGAAAAAGGACTTCTGCCCATTATCATGGAAGAAGGAGAAGAGAAAGATGGTCTATGATGGGCAGAGGTATGAGTAGAATGGCAAGAATTCATGGTAAGGTTGGATATCTGATTTGGACTGCTCGATTTGTGCCACAAGCAAGAAAAGGAAGAAGAGCTCATCCTCCAAAGAGCGAAAAGGTTTGGATTAAGAAAATAAATAAAAAGGAATTGTTAATTGCGATAAAGTCAGCTCTTGCAGCGTTGAGAAATATAAAATTATTAAAATTAAGAGGTCATAAGATAGATGAGAACTTTAGCTACGATATTCCAATAATTTTTGAGGATTCTATTGAAAACATGAAAAAAACAAAAGAGGTTGTTGAGCTAATTAAAAAAATAGGATTAGAAAAAGAAATAGAAAGATGTAAAGAAGTTAAGGAAAGAAGTGGAAAAGGTAAATCTCGCGGAAGAAGATACAAAAAGAAAAAAGGGATATTATTCATAGTTTCTAGTGATTGTAATCTTATTAAAGCAGGTAGAAAGATAGCGGGCGTAGATGTTATAAAGGTCGATGAGATAAAAGATAATCTCGAACTTTTAGCTCCAGGTTCTAGAGCAGGAAGGTTAGCAATATTATCTAAGTCGGCATTACTCAAGCTTCATGAGATTTTAAAATAATTTTAAGTGATTAGAATGAGATGCTTAAGAAAGAACATTTTAATAAAAGAAGAAAAGCTATTTTACATTAAAAAGATGGTTATAGATATGAATAATAATATTGATGCTATAATAGTAGAAGGAAGGCACGATGAGGATGTTTTTCTTTCATTAGGTTTTCAAAAGAAGATAATAAAATGCTCTTCAAAGGATTTGGAAACAATAAAGGATGAGCTCAAAAATTTGAAAAGGAGAAATGAGAAAATAAAAGTTGCAATATTTACAGATTTTGATGAAAAAGGAAAGGAGTTAAATAAAAAAATAAAAGAGTATCTTCAGAAGAATGGCATAATTATAGAAAATTTTTATAGAAGTAAAATGAAAGAGATAGCAATTGATATAAGAGAGATAGAAGATTTGAATAGAATGATTTCAAAAGATAATTTTATAGTGATTTTATAAGCACGGTGAGGTATATGAGTGGCGAGAAAAATCCTTGGGAAATTTTATTATTTCCTCATACATCAGAAAAATCTATAAGATTGATAGAGAAGGAAAATACAATAGTTTTTATAGTAAATAAAAAATCGAATAAGATAGAAATAAAAAATGCGTTTGAAAAAGCATTTAATGTGAAAGTAGATAAGGTTAGAACCTTGATAACTCAAAAAAATGAAAAGAAGGCATTCATCAAGCTTAATAAGAATTATTCAGCTTCAGACATAGCAATAAGATTAGGAATAATATGATGGTGATTATATGGGGAAGAGATTGAGACAGCAAAGAAGGGGAAAAGGAAGTTTGGTTTATCAAGCGCCAAGTCATAGATTTTTAACTGAAGCTAGATATAAAGTTGTTGCTCAAGAAGGAACTGTTGTTGATATAGTGCACGACCCTTCTCGTTATTCTCCAGTTATGGTTGTAGACTTTGGCGTTGAGAAGCAATATTTATTAGCTCCTTCTGGAATAAAAACTGGAGATAAAATTTCTTATGGAGGAGATGTTAAACTTGGTAATATTTTAGAGTTAGGAGAAATACCAGAGGGAACTAAGGTTTGTAATATTGAGCTTAATCCAGGAGATGGCGGAAAACTTTGCAGGGCTCCTGGAACCTTTGCCACTGTGCTTGGTCACGAAGGAGATAAAACCCTTTTAGCATTAAGATCAAAATTTATAAAAACACTTTCGAATAAATGTAAAGCGATGATAGGTGTAATTAGCGGCTCTGGGCATAGAGAAAGACCTTTCATGAAGGCTGGAAACAGATATTATGCGATGAAAGCAAAAGGAAGATACTATCCTATAGTTTCTGCAAGCTCTAAATCTGCTGTCTATCATCCACTTGGAGGTCAAACCTCTCCTGGAAGACCAAGAACAGTCTCAAGGCACATGCCTCCTGGCAAGAAAGTTGGCAGCATCTCGCCAAGAAGAACAGGAAAGAAGAAGTAGAATAAGTTGCTAAAATATAATTTGAGGCCAAAAATAAAAGTGTTATTTTTTATTTACCAATACATCTATTGCTAATTATATTTCACTTCCTTCATTACTCATATAAAAGTAATTAACAGGAAATCGTTACATTTCTGTTTGGCCTATCTAAACCAAATTTCTTGATTAAATATGCATGATCTTTACGAAAGAAAAGATTTAAATATTTTTCATATCAATAGATATTGATATGAAAAATATTTATTTGTTTAAAGCACTAGGAGAAGAAACAAAATATAAAATATTGAAATGTCTACTTTCTGGAGAGCTTTGCGCATGCAAAATTCCAGAAAAAATTGGGAAGACACAATCTAATACATCTATGCACCTAGCCAAGCTTCTTAAATGGGGTTTGATAAAATCTCGCAGAAATGGTAGAATGATATTGTATTCAATAAAGGATAGAAGGATAGAAAAAATATTCAAATTGATTGAGGGATGAAATGATGAAAATAGAAATTTTAGGTTTTGGTTGCCAAAAATGTGAACAACTGGAAGCTAACGTAAGAAAAGCTTTAGAAGAAACAAAGAAAAAAGCTGAAATTGTGAAAATTAGAGATATAAATAAAATCATAGATTATGGAGTTATGGCTACTCCGGCAATAGTAATTGACGGTAAATTAAAAGCATTTGGTAGAGTACCAGAAGTTGAAGAGATAAAGAAGTGGCTATAATATGGAAAGAAAAGAGTTCGCAATTATGTTTTGGATAGTGTTATTAGTTGTAATATTTTACTTTATCCCAGAAGATAGCGAGTGGTTTAATAATTCTATCTTAAGTGGAGTAAATCTTCTTAGAGAATATATTAAAAAGCATTTTTTGACATGCTTGGTGCCAGCTTTATTTATTGCCGGAGCAATCAATGTTTTTATAAAGAAAGAGAAAATTATGAAGTATTTAGGATATGAAGCAAAAAAATATGTTTCTTATGGCGTTGCCTCTGTTACAGGATCAATTTTAGCTGTATGTTCATGTACTATTTTACCATTATTCGCTGGAATCAGAAAAAGAGGAGCAGGTTTAGGTCCGGCCATAACCTTTCTTTTCGCAGGACCTGCTATTAACATAACTGCAATCTTCTTGACAATCTCTGTATTAGGAATAAAAATTGGCGTGGCAAGAGTATTTTTTGCTATTTTGATATCAATTCTTGTTGGTTTAACAATGCAGTTTATATTTAAAGAGAAGATTGAAAAAGAAAAATTAATAATTCATGAAACAGAAGAATCAAAAATTTCAAACATTGTTTTAGGTGTTTTCTTTCTTATGCTTATAAGTGTTCTCGTTGTAAATGGCTTACAAATAGATACTCTGCTTAAATATTCTTTAATGGGATTTTTTATATTAGGAGTAGCTATTATTGTTTTGTTTAAGTTCGAAAACCATTTAACAAAATTATGGCTTGAAGAAACTTGGAATTTTGTTAAAACTCTCTTACCTTTCTTATTTATAGGAGTTTTTATTGCAGGCTTTATAATGCCCCTGCTACCTCAAAGTTTAATTGAAAATTTAGTTGGCAAGAATAATCTCATTGGAAATCTAATTGCTTCGGTGTTTGGAGTGTTTATGTACTTCTCAACTTTAACAGAAATTCCGATAACGCAAGCGTTGATCACTAAAGGTATGGCTTCAGGTCCTGCTCTTGCATTACTTCTTTCTGGTCCAAGCTTAAGTTTGCCAAGTATGCTAGTTATAAGGAAAGTTTTAGGAACAAAGAAAACTGCAACATATGTATTACTTGTGATAGTTTATTCAACGATTGCTGGCTTAATTTTTGGTTCCCTATAAGCTTTAATCTAGCTTTCTTGCTATTTTTAGAAAAATGCGATAAAGATTTTATTAAAAAATTATATTTTAAACATTATTGGCTCTATTTTTTCTTTATGGAGTATATAAAAGATTTTGAATGGAAACCCAAAATTACTTGCTCTGAATTAGTAGAGCAATTAAAGAGCGTTGGTTTTCAAAGCATAGAGCTTGGAAAAGTTAGTGAAATTATTTATAAGATGAAGAAAGAGAATGTAAAAACAATATTAAGTTTTACTTCTAATTTAGGCACATCTGGGCTTCGTGGCCTTTTTGCACAGCTAATAAAGCTTCACATGGTAGATATTTTGATAACAACAGCCGGTGCAATAGAAGAAGATATTATGAAAGCGCTTGGAGAAAAATTTTTGATTTCTAGATTTGATGCAGATGATATAGAGCTTCATGAAAAAGGAATGAATCGTGTTGGAAATATAATAATTACAAACGATTCTTATGTAAGATTTGAAGGTTTTATGAGAAAGTTATTGGAGGAGATAATAAAAGAGAAAAGAAAGCTTAGTGGTGTTGAGTTTTTTAGAATTATAGGAAGCAAACTTAATGATGAAAAGTCTTTTTTATATCAGGCTTATAAGAATAATGTTCCAATATATTGTCCTGCTATTACAGATGGTTCCATAGGATTTCAATTATTTTTAGCAAAACAAGATTACAAGGATTTTGTAATAGATGTTGTAGAGGATTTCAGAGATATAATTACAAGATTAAGCTATGATGAAAAGAAAGGGCTTATCGCTTTAGGAGGAGGTACTTCTAAGCATTATGCTCTGCTTAGTGCTTTGGTAAGCGGTGGATTTGATTATGCTGTTTATGTTACAACATCCTCTCAATTTTCTGGAAGTATGAGCGGGGCAACTACAAAGGAAGCAAAAAGCTGGGGAAAAGTGAAAGATGACTCAGATTCTATAACGGTTTTAGGAGATGCTACCATAATATTTCCGATAGCAATCTCTTATGCTTTAGATAAATTATATAATGAGGGATTGATAAAAATAGAATAATTTGCAAAATGATTTTAATTTTAAGAGATAAATTTACAAGATAGTTTTAAATTTGTGATTTTATGGCAAGGTTTATTTTAAGCAGAAAAAAAGTTTTGGAACAGTATAGAATTTTAAGTGAGATTACTGATATTGTTGGATATAACTTTAAAGCAAATAAAGAAGTTGGAAAAATAATAGAAAAAGAAACAAATGCTCCGATAGTCATTAGCTCTTTGAATAGTATTAAAGAGATAGAGGAAAAAAGTAGAATAATTTATATTCTTCAAGGAAATAATCTTGATGAGATAAAAAGTATTTTAAAAGATGGGGTAAAAACTTTTATCGTTGATAATGAAAGTGATTTGAAAAGATTACTTTCATTAGAAAAGGAAATAAATCTTTTTGTGAGAATGAAGGTTAGAGAGCATACTATATATACAGGCAAGTATTTTGTTTATGGATTTCATTGGAAAAGATTGCAAGAGCTTATAACAAAGCTAAGAAAAAATAAAAATATAAAAGAGCTTGGTATTCATTTTCACAGAAAGACACAAAATGTTGGAGAATGGTTCTTAAAAGAGGAATTTAATGATGTTCTAACAGAAGATGTAACTAGTGCAATAGATATAATAAACATCGGTGGAGGAATACCAGTAGAGTATGCTAACTCTAAACCAAATATTGAAGTGATTCTTGAAAAAATAAAGGAGTTTAAAGATTTTGTTAACAGCTTAGGAATAAAACTAGCTATAGAGCCAGGAAGGTTTATAGCAGCACCGCCAATAAAATTAGAAGCAAATGTTATTAATGCATATGAAGACAATCTAATTCTTGACTGCTCTGTATATAATACTTGTATAGACATAATATTAATGAATGTAAAGCTTTTGGTTGAAGGGGAAAAAGAAAGTGGAAGATACAAATATATATTAAAAGGCTATACACCAGACTCTATGGATATATTTCGCTATAAAGTATTTTTTGATGAAGAAAAGAAGATAGGAGATAAGATAGTTTTCATAAATGCTGGTGCTTACAATTTTTATACAGAGTTTAACGATTTGCCGAGAGTCCCTACAATTATTGTTGATTAGGATTGCAATCTATTTAGTTAGAATTTTCTTGTATTTCTCTTCTAAAATTATTCTATTTGTTTTTCCAAATTTTTCTTTTTTTATTATTCCTCTCTTTTTCAAAGATTCTACTACTCGGAAGGCGTTTATCTTTCCCATTATCTTTGAAAGCTTACTCTGAGTTATTTCTCCATTATTTTCGACTATCTTTTCTATTACAATTCTTTCCTTATTATCTAAAAAATCTAAAAATATTTTGAACTTTTCGTTATCATTTTTTTCAAAATCTTTTATTGGGAGTCTTTCTATTCTTGATCTTAATATTTCATACTCTTCGCTTCTATGAATAGCAACGAAATAATAAACTATTGCTCCTACAATCACACCAAAAGAGGAAAAGGTTGGTATGAGAAGTGGTATAGGAAGGGTGCAAGAGCATGCTGTACCCTCTATTATATGAGTTTGAGCATAAAGTGTGCCGAAAGATACAAGAAAAACAAAGATGGAAATTACTATAGCTAATAATAAGAATTTTGTTTTAATTTTATTTTTTATATGATATTTATTATTTTTATCACTCATGATATCGCCAAATCTCTAGTTTCAATTTTTGAAACCAAAATTTTTAAAAGGTTTCATATATAATTTAAACGATAATTTTATTTAGAGGTATGTAAATGAACTTCAATAAACTAAGGATAAACGAAGAAAATACTATTAGAAAAGTTTCATTAGCGTTAATATTTTTAATCATAATTTTATTATTCCATACGAATGTAGTGGTAGGGTTAAAATTAAGCAATTTTGAGAGTTACGAGAATTATAAAGTTGAGCTAATTCTATTTTATAGCGATACTTGTCCTCATTGTCATGAAGAATTGAGATTTCTCGATAAGTTAGAGCAAAAATATAGTGAGAGTGTAAGATTTATAAAATATCGCGTTGAAGATGGTGGAAAAGTAATTGAAATTTGGAGAGATATGTGCAAGCTACATGGAATAGAAAGATACTTTGGCTCTGTACCGTTGACATTTATTAGAATGGTTGGAGAAGATAAAGGGGATTATATATTAGGTTTTGATAATGAAAATAATACTGGAAGAAGAATAGAAGAGATTTTGCAAGACTATTTAAGAAAGAGTGAAATGAATTTAAATACTACAATTAATCAAACAACGCTACCATTTTTTATGGATATTTCTAAATATTCTTTGCCAATAGCATCAATAATTTTGGGATTTATAGACGGATTTAATGTCTGCTCTTTAGGAGCTTTGGTGATAATTATAAGCTTAGTGATTGGATTAAAATCTAGAAAGCACATTCTTTTGTTAGGAGGAATGTATATTTTAACTACAAGCATAGTTTATGCATTGTTAATGTTCTTTTGGTATAATTTATTTGAATTTCTAGGGAATTATATAAGCAAGTTAGAAATCTTAGTGGGAATAATAGGAATAATAGGAGCATTTTATTTTTTCAAGGAGTTTTATAGATTCAAAAAGTATGGTCCGAGTTGCGAAGCTCAGTTTGGAAATAAGCTTCTCGGAAAGTTTTCTAAGAAATTTTCAGAAATGCAGAAAAAAGGAATAGGATTAGCACTTTTGGCGTTTTCTGTTTTTATATTCTCCTTAATTATAACAATCGTAGAATTTCCATGCTCTGCTGCAGTACCTTTGTTTTACGTAAGTGTGCTTGCAACTAAGGAGCTTAGGTTTATTTATGAGTTTTTCTTGATGGTTATCTACATATTCTTTTATATGCTTGATGAGATCATAATATTCTTAATAGCGGTATTTACTTTGAAGATAAGGTTTACATCCCCCAAAGTAACTATGTGGATGTATTTATTTGCAGGAATTATTTTGCTAGTTTGGGGTGTAAGTTATTTATTATGAAAAGTTTTTAATATTAAGATATAAGAATTTTTAGTAACTGCTTTTTATGCGAAGATATAGGAAATTAGTATAGAGATGAAATTTATGGGTAAATTTTCATTCGATGTAGATGATGAAAATTTTGATAAAGAAGTTATAGAAAAATCAAAAAAAGTTCCTGTAGTTGTTGACTTTTGGGCAAGCTGGTGCATGCCTTGTTTGATCTTAAAACCAACATTAGAAAAGATAGCGGAAGAATATAAAGGAAGGTTTTTACTTGCAAAAGCAAATATAGATGAAAACCAAAAAATGAGCGAGAAATTTAATATCACATCCGTACCAAATGTAAAACTTTTTATAAATGGAAAAGTTGTTGACGAGTTTATAGGAGCGATGCCAGAATTAAAAATAAAAACATGGATTGACGAACATCTAAAATAAGATGTTAAATACTTTATAAAAAATTAGGAGTACATAAAAATTATAATGAAATTACAAAAGTTGATAGGGATGAGTAGCAAAAGTAAATCAAAAGATAAAAATTATAAAAAATCTGAAAGAAAAGTAAAGAAAGCCAAGAGAGAAAAGAAAATTGAAGATAAGAATTACGATCTTCTAATTCTTGGTTCTGGAGTTGCTGGGCTATCTGCAGGAATATATGCTGCTCGCTATAAGCTTAAAACATTGATAATCGGAAAAGACATGGGAATGGCAGCAGAAGCACCAGAGATAGAAAATTATCCTGGAATCTATGGAGTTAGTGGCGTGCAGCTAGTAAAAAAAATTACTGAGCATGCAAGAGAGATGGGCGCAGAAATTATTTACGATGAAATAGAGAATATAGAAAAAATAGAGGGTGGGTTCAAAGTTAAAACAAGCACTAATGAATTCTTTGGAAAAGCGATAATATACGCTTTGGGTGGAATGAAAAGAAAGCTTGGATTAGAGAATGAAAATAATTTTATCGGAAAGGGTATTAGTTATTGCGCTACTTGTGATTCAAGATTTTTTAAAGATAAGATTGTTGCTGTTCTTGGCGGAGCAAATTCTGCAGCAACTACTAGTTTGCTACTATCAAAATATGCTAAAAAAGTTTATCTTATTCATAGAAGAGAAAGCTTAAGAGCAGATCCAACGCTTATTGAGAAATTAAAAGAAGCTAAAAATATAGAGATAATCTTTAATCATGTCGTTAAAGAGTTAAAAGGAGATAAAAGATTAGAAGCTGTAATACTTGAAAACGTAGCCACAGGAGAGAAAAGGGAGATAAAGCTTGATGGCATTTTTGTAGAATTTGGCTATGTTCCAAACTCTTTTCTAGCTGAGAAGATTGGTGTAGAGATTTGCGAAGATGGAAGAATAAAGGTTAATGAAGATATGTCAACAAATATTGAAGGATTTTTTGCTGCAGGCGATATTACTAGCGGAAGCAATAGATTGGATCAAATTATTACTGCAGCAGCAGAAGGTGCTATTGCAGCCAACTCTGCATATAAATATCTAAGTAAAAAATAGAATTTTTTATGAGAAGTGAAAAAAATAGATTAAAGATTGTGATCACAGGAATAAAAAAAGAGATATTGAAGAAAGAATTGAAAAAATTCTTTAAAAATAATAAATGCGTTGATTATGAATTAAATTCAAAAAACCCAAGCCTTGTTGTCTGTTATGGTGGTGATGGCTCTCTACTTTTTAGCGAGAGAAAGTATCCGAAAATTCCAAAAATTTTCATTCATAAGAAAAAAGGAATAAATGTTGTCAGAAAGGTTTTAAAGAAGATTTTTACTCGAGATTATGAAAAAGAGTTTAAAGAACTATTAAAGTTAGAGTGTTTTGTTAAAAAAGCAAGAAAAAGTTTAATTGCAATTAATGATGTTAATATACATTATATTCCTCCAAGTGCATTAAGATTTATTTTAAAGATAGATGGAAGAGTTATCAGTAAAGAAATTATAGGCGATGGCATTGTTATAGCAACTCCATTCGGCTCTAATGGATATTTTAAATCAATCACAAGAAAAAGCTTTGAAAAAGGTATAGGAATAGCTTTTAACAATCCGACAAAAATTCTCAAACCATTGATAATAGATGAAAAATCCATAATAGATGTTATTATTAGAAGAGGCGTTGCTTATGTCGCAGTAGACAACAATCCAAAATTGATTAGAATAACTCAAGGAGATTCTATAAAAGTAAAGGCATCAAAACAAAAGGCAAGAATAGCGATATATAAATAATGGATAGTTTAATAAAAATAATAGGCAATTTAAGAAACGAATTATTTATTCTTCTGCTTTTTAACCTACAACATTTGGTGATATCAAAATATTTATTTCACATTTTCATTTTCCAAATCTTCTTTCTCTTTGCTCAAACTCTCTAATAGCATTTAAAAAATCCTCTTTAGTTAGCTCTGGCCAAAGAGGCTTGAGGAATATAAGCTCAGCATATGCCCCGTGCCATGGTAGAAAGCCAGATAAACGATATTCGCCAGATGTTCTTATTATCAAATCTGGATCTGGCACATCATTTAGATATAAAAACCTTCTAAATATCTTTTCATTAACTTTTTTCACACCAGCCTTTATCAATTTATTGCAAGCATCTAAAATCTCTTGTCTACCTCCGTAACCAATTGCAACATTTAAGCGATAAGGTTTATTGCCTTCTGTTTTTTCTTCTATTCTTTTTAAAATTTTTACAAGAGATGTTGGAAGAATTTTAAGGTTGCCTATCATTTTGACCTCAACTTTATCATCTATTAGCTCGTTATTTTTTAGCGCTTCCTTTACCTTTTTTTCAATGAGTGAGAAGAATATTTTTCTTTCTCTGAAGCTTCTATTTATATTTTCTGTAGAAAAGCTCCAAACAGTAACTATTTTTATACCGAGCTCTCTACTCCATTCTAAAACATCTTTTAATTTATTAATTCCAAGCTCATATGCTTTTGCTAAACTTAAATTATATTTTTCTCCAAATCTTCTATTGCCATCTGGAATTATTCCTATATGAGCAGGTATCATTTTAATTTCACTTTAATTATTGTATATTTTAATTTAAAATAAATTTAAAATTAGAAGGATAAAAAGTTTTATAATTATTTTAGTCAAATCCGAAATTTCTAAATTTTACAAAAGTTAAGTTTATTCATTTCTTAATAGAATGCTCTATGAAATTTTTTAAATTTAACTCGAATATATAGCTTTTTATGTTACTCTTTATAGATCCATTATACATTCTATTGGGAGTTATAGGCTACGTGCTTATGTTTTTTATAGCAAGTTTTATAGCTCCAAAGGTCGCTTCCAAATTTGCAGGAAAATTCTCTCTGTTCGCGTCGATGATCATTTTATCATCTTCAATATTAATTATTAGTGGCACAATAATATATCTTGTTCTTGCTTATGCCGAAGTTTACATAGATTTCATACTACTGGTAGTTTTTGTCTTTATTTCAAACTTTCTAATCTATCTCATCTCTCCTTTTATGATAAACTTATCTTATGGTGCCAAGCAAGATAATAAGCTACAAGAAATTGTCGATGAAGTTGCTAAAAAATTGAAAGTTAAGAAGAAATTTAAGGCGATGCAAGTAGAAATGCCTCCTAATGCATTTGCTTATGGTAATTTCTTGACAGGAAGATTTGTAGCTGTTTCAACATCTCTTGCAAACATGGTTGATAAAGAAGAGCTAGAAGCGATAATAGGCCATGAGATAGGGCATCATAAACATAGAGATGTTGCTATAATGCTGATATTTGGTATATTGCCTTCTATAATATATTATTTAGGATATTCAATGATAAGAAGTTCTTTTTGGAGAAGAAGCGATGAGGAAAGAAGAGGGAGTTCGCTATTCTTAATTGGCTTCTTGCTAGTTTTAGCAAGCTTTTTTATCCAGATTTTAGTTTTGGCATTTAGCAGATTAAGAGAGTATTACGCAGACTATGAGGGAGCAAAAGCAACAAGCAAAAGAGCGATGCAGTCAGCACTAGTAAGAATTTACAATTTTTATTATGAGAGTCCAAGAGCTTTAAATAGAATCAGATCTGAAAAGTTTAGAACTCTTTTCACATATTCTTTAGTAGAAGCAGTAGCATCCCCCTATGTTTCTTTGGATGAGATAGAGAGAATAAAGAAGAAAAACGTATCTCCTATTCAAGAGTTTATGTCAACCCATCCGCCTATTCCGAAAAGGTTAATGTCTTTAGAATCTTTCTCTTTGTGAATTATAAATCAATATTTTAAAGTATTTCTTTTTTTAATATTTTTAGTGATTTTATGAAAGATATAATTAAAGAATTGGAGAGGGAATTGGAAGGTTATAAGCCAAGAGATGAATTGTTTTTCTTCTATTCAAACGATCCAAAAATAAGGAGATCTCCATATAATTTCAGAGGAAACAAGTTTAATAATCTAAAAAAGTTATATGGAGAGAGAGCAATAGATTTGTCTTTGCTTAGAAAAACTCCTTATGGGGGTTATAGAGAATTAGTTATAGATGATAAAAACAATTTGGGAATAATGTATTATGAAATACTAAAAGAAGGAAACATTGTAGCGGTTTGCGAGTATGTATATCCATATGATTATGAAAGCGCATATCCGACAGAAGATAGATTAGAAGCGTACATAGAAAACCTTTTGGCATTCATAAGCAAATCTTCAGAAGACGATATTAAAAAATCTTTGTCAATAATCAGGAAGTATAAGACAGAATAAACTTTTCCATGGTCTACAAAAAATATTTTTTGATTTTTCTAATTTTAAGAAAGCTATTCTAATTTTTTACTTGGCTTATAACCCGTCTTATATCCAGGATTTCTATCGGTTCTGTACTTATTAGGAAATTCTATATCTTTCTTTACGTCGTGTGAAACCTTCTTGAAGAATTTGAAAACCTCATATGGGTTGTCGATATGTCGAATTGCGTATGGCGTAGTAATTGACATTGGTACCCTAGAACTGCTAAAAATACCTCCTCTAGATATTTGAACAATGCTTGGTGTATATATTGTTATGCTTCCAGAATTACTGCCAAAAAGCTTATCTATCAAGTCCACATTTACCGATGCATTAGTAATTTGATCATAATCAATTATGTTAAAGTCTATGCCTTTCAATCCATTTTGTATTGTAACTCTCTTATTAGTAATGCCATAGAATACATTCTTGTAAACTAGAGCACTATATAAAGCTGAGCCAATTGTAAAATAAAAGGCCAACCCAATTATGAGGAAACAAAAGAGCAACTAAAACCTTCTTTAAAGTCAATAATACTCCTACTAAAAGGAAAACGAATCCAAATAAAAATACGAAAAAGCTACTTATGAAGAAAGGCAGATATTTAGGTTTGTCTTTCCATAACACCTTTTCATTTATAATCTTATCTATTATTCTCATAACCGGCACTCATTGCGTCATTAATGATTAATATAATTTTATAAATTAATTTACATCAATTATCGGTGTAATATCAGAGGAAATTTTTATTGGATACAATATGTTTCTTGAGTAATAAGTAAGTGAACTATATATTTGTATCATTTTTTGTAAAGACAAAAAAGAAGAAATAGAAATAATGGAAGATTTATTTCTTAGAAACCTTCTCTTCCTTCATTATTTTCTTTGCTATCAAAAATACAACTAATGCAATTATAACGAAGTTTATAAGATCTGCTAGAAATGCGCCCCAACTTATTACTATAGGTCCTATCGTCAAGGTTGCTGTTCTCCATGCTCCACCAGGAATGAAAGGCGTGATTACCGGCATTATAATATTATCAACAAGAGACTTTACTAAGGTTGTAGAGGCAGCCCCAATTATGAATGCTATTGCTAGTGCTATTACTTTATACTCTTTCAAAATTAATATTGCAAAAATTTTTGATCTTTGTTATCCTTTAATTCAAAATTAATTCTTATTCTTCTCAATTTTTCATTAATTTTATAAAAAATTTTCAGAAATTTTTATTTGAATAAATCAATCAAATGCAAGATATAAAGAGTAATATTTAAATTTCTCGACAACCAAGCATATAGTAATCAAAATAATCAAGAGTATAGTAATCAAAGCAAATATTTTTAGAAGAGCAGATGATTTGATGAGAAATAAGAAAATAGTTCTCAAAAAATTTTCTAATATTAAGAAAAGAGCTATAATTTTACTAATAATTTTTGGATTGATAAGCCTTCTTGGCGATATAATATATGAAGGGGCAAGAAGCATAACTGGTCCTTACTTGAGTGTTTTAGGAGCTAACGCAGCGATTATTGGTTTTGTAGTTGGGTTTGCAGAACTTTTTGGCTATCTTTTAAGATTAATCTCAGGCTATTTATCTGATAGAACAAAAAGCTATTGGTTATTTACTATACTTGGATATGGATTATTAATTTCAATACCATTGCTTTCTCTTTCTTCTATATGGCAAATAGCAGCAATATTAATTGTCTTAGAAAGAATTGGAAAAGGATTAAGGTCTCCTGCAAGAGATACCATAGCTTCTTATGCTGCAAAGCAGGTTGGTACAGGTGTTGGCTTCGGATTTTTAGAGCTTTTAGATCAGACAGGAGCAACTCTTGGTCCTATAATATTAGGATTGTTTTTTATTAGCTTAGGAAGCGGTACAAGAAGCTTAGTAGATTACCAAGCTGCATATAGGTTATTTTTCATTCCTTTCATTATTTTAATGATTCTTCTATTTTTTGCATATTCAAAAGTAAGACATCCTCATAAATTAGAGAACAACAAAAAAACTAAAGAATTGGATAATAATGGCAAAATATTCAAAAACTATATGATTTTTACCTTTCTTACAACATTCGGCTTTGTTAACTTCGCAATAATAGGCTATCATCTAAAGTACAATTCGATATTTATAGATGCCATCATTCCAATACTTTATGCTTTTGGAATGGTAGTAGATGCGCTTGCAGGAATTTTTATCGGAGTTTTGTATGACAGAATGAAAAAGAAAAGTCCGAATTTTAATATCCTATTAATTATTCCTATATTTACAGCGATTTCTATTATACTATTATTTTCATTTAACATTTTTGCAATAATTCTTGGAACATTCTTTTGGGGTTTTGTATTAGGTACACATGAAACAATAATGAAAGCAATAATAGCGGATATAACAAAAAAGGAGAAAAGGGCAACATCTTATGGGACATTTCACATATTATATGGTTTTTCATTATTTGCAGGGAGCTCCATAGCAGGATTTTTATACGAGAGCTCTTTACTTATGCTTATTCTTGTCATGGTATCATTTCAGATTTTTAGTTTGGTATTTTTCTTGAAGAATTTTGTACAATTAAAAAGAAAATAAATTTTCTATGCCTCTAGATTTTTGCGTTTAAAAAATTAACTATTTTAAATCTTATCAAAGATGAGTAAAAAGGTAACGCGAGAAATAAAAGAAATTATAGAAGAATTATATCAATTAGGCTATAGTTACAAAGAAATAAGTGAGATAGTGGGATTATCACCTTCTACAACATATAAATACATTCTACTAAGAAGAAAGGGAGTAGATTCTAACGTAACATATGCAGATTATTTTGCTAGAGAAAAAGGATTCAAATCATATAAGGAATATAAAACGTACTTAGCAAGAAAAAATGGGTACGAATCTTACGGTCTTTATCTAATTGATCAAGATGTTGAAAGATCTAAAAGAAATAGAAAATTAGGAAATCTGATAAAAGAAAGATTAGAAACTCTAGAAAAAAATCCAAAATGGCTTGCCAGAAAGCTAGGAGTTTCTAGAAGAACTGTTTATCAATATCTAGAAGGCACAAGGTTTCCTTCAAAAGAAATATTGCCAAGCTTGTTTGAAGTTTTAGGATTACCTTATCAAATTCTAGAAGAGATAAGCGAAGAATGAGCATTAATCAAAAAGAAGAAGTATAAATTATCTAAAGAAGCGATTTAGTCCAAAAATGGAAATTCGATTTTAAACTTTATAAAATCTCGAAAATAAAAGATAAAATATGATGCTTGAAATCTTTGGCGTGAACGCTTTTTTTGCTCTTGCTATCGCAACTGCTCTTTCTGGCACGCTAATCGCTGGAGTTTGGGATTTGTTAACTACCGAGATTCCAGATGAGATTCCTTATTTCATGGCTTCCTTTGGAATTTTTCTTTGGTTTATTTACATGCTAAAAACTGGAAGCACAATAGAATTTCTAACATCGCTTTTTATCGGTAGCATTTTCTTAATCTATGGTTATGTTTTGTATAAAACTGGTCAATGGGGCAGCGGCGATAGCGCTTTGTTAGCAAGCATTGGCTATCTTTTACCCGTAATTCCCAGAATAGATTTCTTCCCGCTCCATTTTTTCATAAATCTTTATGTTGCTGGCGCTTTTTGGATTATAATCTACTCTTTAGCAGCAGGGCTTGCTTTTAAACAAGCAAGAAAAAAGATTCTTAAGAGCTTGAGAAATAATTTGAGAGCCAAACTTTCGGTAGCTTTTTCGATAATGTTTTTCATTCTATCCTTTTTCGATAAAAATATGCTACTTGCTTCTCTCTTATTTCTTCTTCTCCTATTTTACGATTATGGAAAGTTAGTAGAAAGGTATGTTTTTAGAAGAAGAATACATGCATCTAAATTAAAGGTTGGCGATGTTTTAGCAAACTCTAAACTTTGGGTTGGCGTAACCGAAGACGAAATAAAAGAAATAAGAAAAAAACACGGATTTGTTGAAATAAAGGAAGGCGTGAGATTCGGTTTGGCGTTTTTCATTGCATTGCTTTTCACTTTGATATTCAATGGAAGCCAGATAGTGAATTTTTATCTTTCGATTCTATTTTGATTTTTAAGCCAAATATTCTTAATCAAAGTCTTATATTTTTTCTTAAAGGCTTTACATTTGAAAAATTCTGAAATACTAAATAGATTAATAAATCTAAAGAAAATAGTAATAAATAGTGAAACAATTTTAAGTTGATGTAGAAATGATTACGAAATTGCCATATAAAATAATGATAGAAGAGCAATGTAAAGGAAAACTCTTAGATTTTTTCAGAGAATTTGAATCAATAAATAGAATAGCCATAATCTGCGGTGAAAATACATTTAGCGTAATAGGAGAAGATGTCAAAGAAGAGCTTAAGAGTGAATATAAAGCGGATACATTCCTCGTAAATTCAGATTTTGGAGAAAAAGAACTAATAGAAAAGCTTTCTAAGGACATAGGGGGTTATGATATTGTTATTGGCATTGGAGGAGGTAGAAACATAGATATAGCAAAATATTCTTCATTGCTCGCAAAAGTTCCTTGGGTAGCATTTCCTACAGTGCTTTCTCATGACGGAGTAGTTTCTTCAAGAGCTTCTATAAAATCCAATGGAAAAAGAATTTCTATTCAGGCACAAGAGCCGATAGGAATTATAATAGATTTAGATATTGTTAGAAAAGCTCCTTATAGAAATATTGCAGCAGGTTTTGGTGATTTGATAAGTAATATAATAGCTGTAGAGGACTGGAAACTTGCAGCTAAAAGAGGAAAGGAAAGGTATCACACCCTAATAGGAGAGCTTTCTTTACTTTCAGCAAGAGCTGTTATAGAGCATGTAGATGAGATAAGAAGTTTAGATCTTCATGGCTTAGAAGTTCTTGCTTGGTCTTTAATATGCTCCGGATTTGCAATGAATATCTATGGCTCTTCTCGACCATGCTCAGGAAGTGAGCACAACTTTTCTCATGCATTAGATGAGCTTGGAAGTAATGCTTTGCACGGAGAGCAATGTGCTTTGGGTACAATAATAATGAGCTATTTGCATAATAAGGATTGGAAAGAAATAAGAGATATTATAAAAAGAGTAGGGCTTCCAACCAGTGCTAAAGAGATTGGAATAAGTGAAGATGTTTTAGTAAAAGCTTTGGTTATTGCAAAGCATGTAAGAGAAAGATATACTATACTTGATGAAGTTGATATTAATGAAGATTATGCAAGAAGAATATTAAAGGAGGTTGAAATAATCTAGAAAGTTTAAAGGAATTTGAAATAATCTAGAAAATTTTCATCTCTTATTTTTCAACTTTCTTCTTTTTAAACTCTTTATCGCTTTAACTATCTCTATTGATTTTTTTATATCCTTCTCTATTATAGTTCCTGTGACAATTATATCTGCACCAGCTATTATAGCATTCTTTGCTTGCTCCTCTGTCTTTATTCCCCCACCAACTATCAAAGGAATATCTATCTCATGTTTTACCGCTTTTATCATCTCCAGAGGAACTGGTTCGTAGGCTCCAGAACCAGCTTCTAAGTAAACTAATCTCATACCCATATATTGAGCTGCTAAAGCATATCCTATAGCTTTATCTATCTCATCCCTTTTAATAAGCTCAGCATTCTTTCCTACCGTCATTCCTGGCTCAATTATAATATAACCAACAGGTATTGGTTCTATCCCATAAATTTTAATTAATCTTGCTCCAATTGATTGATATCCTGTAGCAAAGCGCATATCCTTTGAGTTCATCAAGCATAGAAAAAAGACTGCATGCGCATGCTTGCTCACGCCTGTTTCTGGATTTCCAGGAAATAAAATTATAGGCAAAGAGCAAGATTCTTTTATAGATATTATAACTTTGTCCAAAAAGCTATTTTTAACACCACTGGAGCCTCCTACCATAATTGCATCAGTTCCAGCATCCTCTAACTTACTTACAGCATCTATAACGTATTCAATTTTAGTTTTCGAAGGATCAGGATCTATAAGAGAGAAGTGAAGAGGTTTGTTCTTCAATTTTTTCATAATATACTTTTCAACGCTTCTCGATTTTTTCAATGTATTTTTCATATAACAATAATATTGAAAAAGAAAATTTAAGTTTTGTAAGTTTAATTTTATCAGATTTTTAACTTTTTGCTTTTAATATTTTGTTTTAAAATTTTATAGGTTGCTAAACCCATTTTCATCTCTTATAAATTTTATCAATAACTTTAGATACGGAAATGCTCATAATGATAGAGAATATTCCTACGAAAAACAAAATTCCAAATTCTTTAAGAGTTAAAGGTATGGAATAGAAATAAACGTTAAAAGGAGAGTACAAGATTAAAAATTGTAAAAAGATAGAAAATATAATAGAAGCTAAGAGCAATTTGTTTTCTAGCCAATATTTCAAACCAATTGTTTTATCATTTATTTTTATTGTTATTATTCTTATTATCTCGAAGAATACAAAACCAGAAAATACTATAGTTCTAATTTCCTCTTCACCTTTGCTCAATGAGCCAGCGAGGAGTATCGCAAAACCAAGGACTATTCCTAACGAGAAAATATTTGTTATTGTTTTATTGTCAAGGAACCCCTCGCTTTTCTTTCTTGGCCTTCTTTTCATTATCTCTGGTTCTGCTGGCTCGAAAGATAAGGCTAAAGCTGGCAACCCATCTGTAACTAGATTTATCCAAAGTATTTGAATAGGATAAAGAAGAATAAATGGCAAAAATAATAAAGATAGAAGAACAACAAAAACCTCTGCTATGTTGCAGCTAAATAAATATATAATAAATTTTTTCATGTTGTCATAAATTCTTCTACCTTCTTTTATTGCATTTCTTATACTTGCAAAGTTGTCATCAAGTAAAATAATATCACTCGCCTCTTTCGCAACCTCTGTTCCTTTTATTCCCATAGCAATTCCTACGTCAGCTTTTTTCAAAGCTAAAGCATCATTAACGCCATCTCCTGTCATCGCAACAGAATAGCCTTTCTTTTTGAGAGCGTCTAAAATTTTTAATTTGTGGAAAGGATTCGTTCTAGCAAATACATTAACTCCTTTTTCTAAATTCTCGATAATATCTTTCTCATCCATCTTTTCTAATTCATTGCCACGTATAGCTCCATTAGTTATTAATCCTATTTCTCTTGCTACTGCTAGAGCTGTTGCTTCATTATCTCCAGTAATCATTATAACCCTAATTCCGGCAGAGTAGCATTCTTCTATTGCTTCTTTAACTTCCTTTCTTGGAGGATCTGTCAACAAAACCAATGCAACAAAAATCAAATCCTTTTCCTCAAGCTCCTGTTCTTTATAGGCTAAAGCTAAAACCCTATAAGTTTTTGATGCAAACTCTTCATTTTTTTCTAGTATCTTTCTTTTTAGTTCTTCATCCAAGTCTACGATAGCTTCTCCTAATAATGCCTTGCTACATTTTGATAAAATAACTTCTGGAGCACCCTTTGAAAATAAAATTCGCTTGTTTTCATTCTCGCACAAAACACTCATCATTTTTCTTTCTGATGTAAAATGAATTTCATCAACCTTTCTATACTCCTCGTATTTTATTCTCTCCATAGAAAATTCTTTTAATGCGATATCAGTTTCATCTCCAATCAAAACATCTTTATTATTAATCTTTGCTATGTTAGCATTATTACAATAATAGCAAATTTTTATCGCAATCTCCTTTGCTTTTTCACTCTCTTCTAAAAACCAAAGATCCTTAACCTTCATCTTACCTTCAGTTAATGTTCCGGTTTTATCTGTGCAAATTACATCAACAGAACCAATAGATTCTGTAACTGCAAGCCTTCTAATTAAAGCATTTCTTTTTGCCATCTCGTGAGATGCTAATGCTAGAGTAGCAGTAATAACAGCAGGCAAGCTTTCCGGAATAGCAGCAACTGCTAAAGATACAGAAAGAAGAAAAGCTTCTAAGCTACCGAATTTTTTAAAGGAGATTAAGAATGTTAGAATGATTATTAAGATAGTTAGTCTAACTATTGTTTTTGTAAATCTTTTTAGCTCTTTTTGGAAAGGCGTTTCTTCTTCTTTCATCTCTTGCATCTCTTTTGCTATTTTACCTATTTCTGTTTTCATACCTGTTGCAAAAACCTTAGCGATTGCCTTGCCAACAAAAACATGACAACCAGAAAAAATGTTATCGCCTTCTCTCTTTTTTACAGATCTGGATTCTCCTGTCAGTGGAGATTCATCTACTTCTAAGCTTCCTTCCAAAATTGTAGCATCTGCAGGAATTATATCTCCTCCATCAACAACAATTAAATCATCTGGTACAACTTCAGCGCTTTCGATTTCAATTATTTTTCCTTCTCTTATTACCCTTGCTCTTGGAGCAGCTATTTTTTTCAAGGCTTCTATAGCTTTCTCAGCCTTATATTCTTGCACAAAGCCAGCAAAAGCAGATATTAGAATCACAATTAAAATTAAGAAAGAATCTATAAACTCCTCTCCTCCAATAAAATTTACATAGAATGAAATCATAGAGGCGAATATCATTAGTAATATTATAGGGGATTTAAATTGAGAAGCGAAGATTTTGATGGGCGATACTTTCTCACTTTCTTTTATTTCGTTTCTTCCATAGATCTCTATTCTTTTTTTCGCTTCTTCAAGAGATAATCCATAAAAGCTTTCTAGATACACCATTATTTTCACTCTATTTTTGATTTATCTTTTCAATCTTTGATCAATTTAATAATATTAAATTTTCAATTTTTATATTCTCAATATTTTATATTCTCGTCACTTCTTCAAAGCTCTTTATCTTCTTCTCGCTTGGTTTTTCATCAGGATAGCCCAAAGCTATGTTCGCAAGCACTCTATACTTTGTAGAAATTTTTAAAACCTTTCTTACATAATCTTCTCTTTCTTTGTTTTCTGGCGAGTAAACAGCGTTCCAGCAAGTTGCTAATCCCAAATCTGTAGCTCTTAGCATTAGAAGCATAATAGCGCAGCTCAAATCTTCTACCCAATGTCTCGGACTCTTTTCTTCTTCTGCTAATGCTACTATTACTACAGGAGCATTAGCCAAAAAAGCTGAATAAGGCTGAGTTTTACTTAAAGCAAGAATCTTTTCTCTATCTTTTACGATCAAAAACTTCCAAGGTTGAGAATTTCTTGAAGAAGGGGCATAGCAAGCTGCTTCTATACATTTCTTTATTAATTCATCACTTGGAGCTTCTTTCTTGTATTTTCTTATGCTTCTTCTTTTCTTTATCACTTCAAGAAGTTCCATATTATTTCTAAAGATTCTTAAATCTTAAAATTTATTTTCGGTAAATTTTTAATAAAAGTTTTTATTAAGACATACTATAAAAATTAAGATAATGGAAGCTTACTACAAAGATTCAGAAAAATCGAAACATTCTTTAAAAAATAAAAAGTTTTTACTTTTCGTTATCATAGTATCAATCTTATCAACCTATATTTTCTTTTCAATAATATGGAGCAATATTAATTTTGAAAAAATTCTGTCTGCAGCTGTTGTTGGAAAGATAGAAAAGGAAAAATTACAAGAAAAAATTACGAAAGAGGTTCTTGGAAATAAATTAGTTACAAAGGTTATAGACGGAGATACTGTAATCATTGAAGGTGGTTATACTATAAGATTGCTTGGAATAGATGCAGATGAGGTAGGATATCCTTGTTACGAAGCTGCTAAGAAAAGGTTGGAAGAATTGGTTTTAAATAAATATGTTTTTCTCGAGGCTGGTTCAAAAGATAAAGATGAATATAACAGATACTTGCGATTTTTGATTATCAATGGAGAAAATATAAACATAAAATTAGTCAAAGAAGGGCTTGCAATAGCCAGATTTCAAGATGAAAATGAAAAGTATAGAGAAGATATAATTAAAGCAGAAAAGGAAGCTAGAGAAAACAAGAAAGGTTGTAAATGGGGAGAAAAGAAAACAATTTTAACAACATCTACAATTGTTGATGCTATAAAAAGCATTAACCAAAGTTTAAATAAAAGTGATGAAATCTTAGCTTGCGATGCAAAAAATTACATTGGAGAGAATAAGACAGTTGTTGGAAAGATCGTAAGCTCTTCGCGAAGCAAAACAAATACAATATTTTTAAATTTTGAAAAAACATATCCTAACCAATGCTTTACTGCAGTAATTTTTTCTTCGGATTTATCAAAATTTCCAGAAATGCCAGAAAAATATTACTATGGCAAAATTGTAAGAGTAAAAGGAAAGATTACAGAATATCAGGGAAAGCCAGAAATAATTTTGAAAGATCCAAAACAAATAGAGATTATAGAATGAATAGAAGATGAGTTTTGATTAAAATTCTTTATAAATTCACCACAAATTAAAATTCTTAGCATAATAAAAAATTATGCAAATTTATTGGAAAATTCCTCCGAAAGTAAAGATTTATGAAGCTTTGGGATGCATAGCTGATAATCATGTAGAGTTTATATCTGAAAAAGAGGCTATTGTTACTAGTAGCGAAGGAAATAGAAAGTATCACGTGAGTTTTGATTTAGAAAATAATTTTATAAATAGCGATGACAATGGCTCTAAGTTTAAAGGCTATCTTGGATATCCTTCTATCGCTGTTTTAATGCTTAAAGGTATTTTACCTTTTGACAAAAGAATAAGCGATGCATTGAAAGGAATAAAATGGAAAAGACTTAATGATAAGTTTAAAGATTATAATAAAACTATAGAGGAAGCTTTGAGAATAGCAAAAGAAAGAGGAGTTGATGAGAAAGAAATAGAAAATTTTGTTTCTCAAGTAATGTATGAGATAAAATCAAAAAAATTTGTAAGATTCCTTTCTAAAGGAAAGCAAAAAACTTTACTATAGTGTGAGATTTTAATTTTCAATCTTATATAGAGCTCAACTCTTTATTAACTCTGGGCTAATATTCCTACAAGAAATGCTATTATGGCTATAAGCATCGCAAACTTACTAATCTTTTGATTCTTTTTTGGCTCTTGAAAAATTGAATAAATAAACAACAAATCTGCAATTAAAACTATTGCGATATATTCATAACTAAAAAATCCAAGTAAGAAAGGAAGTGGAGAGAGTATTACAGCAAGAATAATAAATGAACTTGCAATAAATCTAGAAAATTTAACAGAAGTTATTATTGGCAAAGTCTTTAATCCAAGCTTCTTATCTCCATTTAAATCTTCTATGTCTCCAAAAATCTCTCTTCCAATATTAGCAAAGAAGGAAAGCAAGGAAAAAATGAATATCAAATAAAAATTATCAGCAATGATAAGCTCCTTTCCTAAGGATGCGAGATAGCCATAGATAAATGTAGATGCTACAAACCAGCTATCTGTAGCATTTCCAATTAATGCTATCCTTTTTAAATTTCTCGCATAGAAAAATTCGAGAAAAGAGTTTATAATAGCCAGTGCAAAACAATAAATATTGATAAGCGAAGCTATCGCTGTTCCTATAATGAATAAAAATAGAGCATAAATCTTTGCAAATTTTTTAGAAATTCTCCCGCTTGGCAATGGTCTATGAGGAGCATTTATCTTATCTATTTCATAATCATAATAATCATTTGTTACAATACCTGCAGAAGATATTAATGCTACAGACGCAATAGCTAAAACTAAATTTAAAATAGTAGCTTTAGATGCAATCGCTCCTATCATTACTCCTAAAGCAGAAAGAAATACTATAGATGGTCTTATAATTTCAATATATTCTTTCATCAAATTTTATTATAATAAATTAGATTTAAATAGAAATTTCTAACTAAAATGAAATTTTTAGCTTTGTGATAATCTTTCAATATAACAATTTCAAAGGCAGTTCTCAATTTCAAAAGTAATTCTCAAATTTTTGAATATAATAATTTTCTAACCCTTTCTACATCTTCTTTGCGATTAGCTTTCTGATACGCTCTTGATGCTATTTCATAAAGGCCTGCCCTTTCAGCTATTATTCCAGCTTTCTTAAAATTTCTTTCCCTTTCCAGAACTCTTATAGCGTCTATAACATAACTTTTTCCTACATCTTTTCCTTCACTAAGAAGCTGAAGAACAATATCTGGTAAATGTTTTTCATCTACTTCATCTAATAAACTTTCTAAATTTTCATATCTTTTTGTAGTGCTTCCCATAATTTTATAATTCAAGAGTTAAGATTAAATTTCTAATTTTAATTTTAGTTCTATGATTATTATTCTATAATATAAAATTTTTTAATTACTCTTTATTTTTCGCGTTTCCATTTCTTTCTACGTTACTCTTCCTTCTCTCTCAGTTGAGGAAATGCTATAACATCGCGAATTGTTCTAGAGTTTGTAAATATCATTACTAAGCGATCTATTCCAATACCTATGCCGCAAGTAGGTGGCATTCCATGCTCTATTGCGAGCAAGAAATCCTCGTCAAGAGGATGCTCTTCAGTGCCACGCTTTAGTTGATGAATCAAATTATCACGAAGCATTATTGGATCATTAATCTCAGTATAGTTGTTTCCTATCTCCATGCCGCAAACAAATACTTCAAATCTTTCAGTATAGTTAGGATTATCTCTGCAAACTTTTGCTAATGGAGAAACCTCTTTTGGATAATTGTAAATTATTATAGGACCAGTGAGTTTTTCTTGTACAATCTCCTCGAAGATAATATTAATCATTTCTCCTTTTGTTACATTTTCAGGAATTTCTATATTATGTCTTAGCTTTCTTACCTTTTCTATTAACTCTTCAATACTATTTTTCTCAACATCTATTCCAATATATTCCTTTATCGCTTCTACCATTGTCATTCTTTTCCAAGGTGTTGAAAAATCTAATTCTATCCCAAGATAATTTATCTTTGTAGTTTCTAAAACCTTTTTAGCAGCATAAGCTACGAGTTCTTCAAAAAGTTTCATACCATCAAAATAATCAGCATAAGCAATCATTGCTTCTAATTGTAAGAACTCTGGATTGTGATTTCTATCTATGCCTTCGTTTCTAAAGTCAACTGAAAATTCAAAAACCTTTTCAAAGCCACCTGCTATAAGCCTCTTAAGATACATCTCGTTAGAAATTCTTAAGTACATTTCCATTCCTAACTCATGATGATAGGTTTTAAATGGCCTTGCAAAAGCACCTCCATAAATTGGTTGTAATATAGGAGTCTCTACTTCTATATATCCTTTATTAATCAAAAATTCTCTAATCGCGTTTATAATTTTTGATCTTTTTATTAATGTTTCTTTTACTTCAGGATTCATCAACATATCTAAATATCTTCTTCTATATCTTGCTTCTATATCTTTTAGTCCAAACCATTCCTTTGGAAGCCCTCTAAGAGATTTTGTTAGAATTTCAAACTTATTTACCCAAACGCTTAACTCGCCTCTCTTTGTTTTAAAGACAAATCCTTCTGCTCCTATTATATCAGCGACATCAACATATTTGTAAAATATCGAAAAACTTTCTTTTCCAAGTGTTGCCTCATCTAAAAATAGTTGAATTCTTCCTGTGAAGTCTTCTAAATCTGCAAATATTGCTTTTCCATGCTCCCTAATACTTCTTATTCTGCCAGCAATTTTTACTTTTACTTCTTCTAACTTTTCTTCAGGATAGATATTACCATACTTTTCTATTATTTCCTTTATTGCATGCGTTCTATCAAAGTGATAAGCATATGGGTTTATTCCTAGTTTTCTAAGTTCTTCAACCTTTTTTAATCTTTCCTCATATTCCTTTGTCATCTTACTCACTTTAAATTTGAAATTTCACTTCAAATTCTGTTAATAATTTCTTTGTAAATCTTCAAAAATAATTTATCACATTGATTATAAATTTTTAAATCTAAGAAAAACCATTCTAAATCTAAGAATTGGCGAAAAAATTAATAAGATGGTACAATACTATAATAATGGAAAAAATAACATTATCATTTATTCTAATAATTTTACTCTCCTTTCTTTTTAGCATTTACTTTTATCCAAAAATTCCAGAAAGAATGGCTACACATTGGAATGCTAAAGGAGAGGTAGATAGCTATCTTCCAAAGGCTATTGGAATTTTTATAATTCCATTCTCTTTGATTCCTATTTTTATTATTTTTTACTTGATTCCGAAAATAGACCCTTTAAAGAAAAATATAGAATGTTTTAGAAAATATTATGATATTTTCGCTATTTTGTTTTTCCTATTCATGTTGTCATTTCATATTTGGATTATTTTATGGAATGTTGGTATTACTATAAATCCACAAGTATTTTTACCAATAGCATTTTCATTCCTCTTTTTTTACTTATCAATTCTTCTTGAAAATGCTAAAAGAAATTGGTTTGTAGGAATAAGAACTCCGTGGACATTAAGTAGCGAAAAGGTTTGGAAAAATACGCACAAGCTTGGAGGAAAATTGTTTAGAATTGTTGCAATTTTATCTTTTATTGGAATTTTTTTCGGAAAATATTCTTGGTTTTTTATCTTAGTTCCAGTAATTCTAATTTCAATCTATTTAATTTTATATTCCTATTTTGAATACGAAAGAGAAATTAGAGCCAAGAAAAAATTTAGCAAGAACTAAGAAAATGTAACTAAACACATAAAATTTTTTATTTCTTATTTTATAATTATTATCTATCATAAACCAAAATTAAACAAGAATAAAAATTAAATCCCGCCTTAGCTCAATGGTAGTGCGAAGCTATTAAAGAGCAGTCGGCTGTAGATTTTTTATTAGAAACCGACGTGTTGCCGGTTCGAGTCTTTTCGTTAAATTTTGAAAATCAAGAGCGAAATTCCGGCAGGCGGGATTTATTTTTATAAAATCAATTTTGTGAAAATCCACAAATATAATTTATTTACAAAATTAAGAAAATGAATAAGATCTAGAAGAATAACAAGTTTGCAAATTAAGAATTTTTACTCTCGAATCTATAACAATTTAGATACTAACCCTTCTTCTTTTCATGAATTCTTGCAACGTTCATAGAAACAGTTACTGGAATAGGAATAACAGCATCTAAAAGCTCGATAACAAGCTCTTGTTTAGCTTCATCAACTCTTGTAACCTTTGCTTTCTCTCCTTTAAAAGGTCCGGATATAATTTCTACTATATCTCCTTCTTCAATCTTTATAACTTCCTTTTCTGGTATCAAGAATCTTTCTATTTCTTTAATATTAACCTCTTTCTTAATGACACCCTTCACATGTGGAATGTTTTTTATTGTTTCTTGAACGTCATCAAGCTCGCCTTCTATAAATATATATCCTTTCATATCTTCTGTGTGAAGTATTGCTTTTATTGGAAGATTTCTTTTTTCTACGAGCTTTATATTCTCTAAACTTACGAGAATGCTTTCGCTATTAGAAAGTTCGACCTCGGCCTTTTCATTTACTTTATCAATATTTTTTACTAAACCACGCGCCCCCTTTTGTTCACCTTCGATAATTTCTACTATATCTCCTTTAGAAGGTTTTTTCATAATTACAGATTTAATCCTGGCAACTATTGACGTTATTATGACTTTTTCTCTTCCGCTTGTTGTTCTTATTGCATATAACATTCAAACCCCCTATAGATTAGAGTCTAAAAACTAAAATTTGAAATACCAAAAATATTATAAAGCCTATCAAGCCAAGTATGACAATTCCAATTCCAGTAATCTTCACCGCTTGCCTAAACTCTTCTTTATTAGGCTTACTCGCCACTAAAAGTACACGTTTACATTGCAAGATAAATGATTTAATACGATCTTTAATATTTGCTAAAATAAGTATCACCGATTAGATATTTTTATCAATTAAATTTATCAATTAAAAAGAAAGTTTAAATTTGTTTTATTTGGAACGAGTTTATAAATTATATTTAAAAAATAATAAAAGATTTAATTTTTTTAGTTAATTTATGAGAGAAGTTAAGAAAATATTATACACATACTCAAGACCTTCACCATTTGTTGGGTTGAAAGGAAAGGAAAATGCAAAGATAAGCACTAGAAGCTATTATCAGGCAAAACGAGAGTTATTTCCTAGCTTGGATGTTTGCTTTATAAATAGATTTGAAGATATTTGCAATGAAGAGATTGAAAAAAGAAAAAGATTTCCACCTTCTGGAAGAGAACTTGTAAGGAAAATTTCTTTACCAGCTGGGATGGAAATAAAATTTTTTGTTCAGCCACAAGTAAGATGCTCTTATGAGTCTGTTTTAAACAGTTTAGAAGAAACGTTAACAGATCTTATGAATGATGCACTTGATGGCTATTTTCCCGAATATATAAAGATATACAGTGGAGAACCCTATATTGCTCTCGATGTTCTATTATTTAGAATTGCAAAAAGAAAAATTGAAAAGTATAGTAGAGAAGAAATTTCTAAAATAATTAAAATAGAGCCAGAAGATAAACTATTCTCTGATACTAATAATAAAAAGAAAAAGAGATTAATTTTGCCATATGAATTTACTACAGAGGGAAAAGAGAAAATAAATTTGGAATTTTTAGATGATGAAACATTTAGAAAAGCAATAGAAAACGAAGATTATAATGAAGAGCTTCAGCTGTCTGGTATAGAATATTTGAGAGCAACAGAATTTAAAGGTTCTGTAGAGCTTGCAACTTGCATACCATTTGAAGAAGAAGTTAAAAGGGTTTCGAAAGAAAGAAAAACATCTTGGATAGAGATAGAAGATTTGTTATTTTATGTTCCTCGAATTATAAGAGAAGTTACAAAATATGGAGAGATATACAAGAAACTTTTCTCCACAGACAAAAAATCGCCCGGAGAGTTTTATATTCTAATGATGGATGAAAAAGAATACGAAGACATCAAAAAAGGATTTGAAGATAGAATAAAGAAAAGAGCTGGAAGTATCTACATACCAATAGAAGTTGTAATAAATAAAATTAAAGAATATAGAGAAAGTGATGAATTTAAAACAAGAGTGGAGCAATATAGAGAAATAATACCGACTATGATATTTTAAGCTAAATGAAAGTGAAAAAAATGATGGTAGGAAATAAATGGTATCAAAGCGTTTGGTTTTCTAATAATGAGGTTTGTCTAATAGATCAAACAAAGCTCCCTTTCAAATTTGAGATTTTTAAGGCAAGAAATTATGTTGATGTAGTAAAAGCAATAAAAACTATGATAGTCAGAGGAGCGTCAGCAATAGGAGTTACAGCTGCATATGGAATAGCACAAGCTTTTATTCAAGGAAATTTAGAAGAAGCTAAAGAAAAAATAGCAAATGCAAGGCCAACAGCAAGAGATCTAAGGCATGCTGTAGAGCATATGATAAATTTTATTCAAAAAAGAATAGAAGAAAATGGAAAAGTTACTAAAGAAGAGGTTATTAAAGAGGCCGAGAGTTTTGCGAATACTACTGTAGAGAATTGCAAAAGAATAGGGAAGTTTGGCAAGAGGTTAATAAAGGATAATACAAAAATTATGACCCATTGCAATGCAGGTTGGCTTGCCTCAGTAGATTGGGGAACTGTAACCTCTTCTATCTATATGGCAAAAAGAGAAGGAAAGGATGTATTTGTCTATGTTAGCGAGACAAGACCAAGATTGCAAGGGGCAAGATTAACAGCATGGGAGCTTTATAATGAAAATATAAAGCATGCGATAATTTGTGATAATGCAAGCGCATACTTTATGCATGATGTTGACATCATTATTGTTGGTGCGGATAGAATAGCAAGAAATGGTGATATAGCTAATAAGATAGGAACTCTTGATAAAGCAATATTAGCAAAGGAGTATGGAGTACCATTTTATGTAGCAAGTTCTACAAATAGTTTTGATTTTAATTGTAGAACAGGAAAGGAAATTCCTATTGAGCAAAGAAGCGAGGAAGAAGTAAAGTTTATAGATAAAAAGCTGATAGCAAATAAAGATTCGAAAGCTTTAAATCCTGCTTTTGATGTTACTCCAAGAAAATATATAAAAGGCATTATTACAGAGTTTGGAATAGTCAAGCCAAGCGAGATGAAAGATTTGGTAAGAAGGGTTAGAAAAATGAAAAAGAAATTAGAAAGATAAGTGAGAAAAGATCGGAGTAAAAAGATGAAGAAGAAATTAGAAGATGAGCGAGAAAAAGATCTGGATTATAAGTAATAATTTGATTAATATCCATAAGTAATTATACTGAAATTATAAGAATTTGAAAATAAATATGAAATAGACAATTTTGGCGATAATTTATACTGGTGATCTTATGCAAGATTTTGAAGAAAAAATGGAATATTTTGAATCTAAAAGAAAAAAGAAGTATAGGAGAATTTACAAAAAAGGAAGAGAGATTTTGAAAAAGAAGTAAGAAATAGCAAAATATCTAAATCGATTAGCGTATGGTGATCTAATTTATCTAATGCAGAGATAAGCATTACTTAGATTTCCAAAGTCCGTGAAGATTACAATATTCTCTTGCCTCTATTTTATTTCCTTTTACACAGAATTCTGCTTCTGGCTTTTCTCCTGGTATAAGAAACTTTTTGTAAGAAGCGTCATCTACTATCAATTCGATCCACTCTATATAATGTTTTTCTTCCATAGGATGCGGTACTGAACCTACTTTAACTTTTATAGAATCTTTTAAAATTTCAATTACTGGAACATGTTTCTCTTTTCCGGTATCTTCTGTTTTTTCAATTAGCTTTTCCATTGGCACGCCACAACAAACTAGAACTCCTGAACCTTCATGCAAAACTTCTACGATATTTCCGCATATATTGCATTTATAAATTTCAAATCTTTTAGTCATGCAATCCATTCCAACGAAACGATATTAATTAAATTTAACATTCCAAATCTATAAATTAATTATTTAAACCAATTATCTCGCGATTATTAAATAAACTAGAAAATCATCAACCTTAAATCATCAACCTTGTGTCTATACTAATTAAGTTACATTTTTATATATCAAAAAATAAAATATATTTTAGTGATTTAGATGCAACTAAAAAGTTTAAAAGGTATTAGCTTACCAGTAAACCTAATAGTGATTCTAGCAGTAGCAATAATAGTTTTGCTAATAGCAGTGACTTTTCTAATTCCATTTGTTTTTGGTCCAGGAATATATATTAGAGATGATGAAGCATGGAGAAGAGGTTGTATGATATGGCAGCAAAGAGGATGTAGAGCAGAAGATATTGAAAATATAATAATAGAAAATTACGATCCTGACGGCGATAATAAATTTGATAATTTGCTAGTTGCGTGCAGAAGAGCTCTCAGGTATACAAATCCAGAAGACTGTAGAAGAGCATGCTGCATAATTCCTGAGGGAAAAACACAAGAACAACAACAAACATAAAGAACCTTAGAGGGTTAAAGATCGAAAATAATGTAATAGCTTGACAATTAAGCTTGGATGACTAGCAATTTAATAAATTTAAGGAATAATTAAGTGTTTTGCGTTTTTAAGTTAAACTTTTTTATATTTTCATGCATTAATAATTTTTTACAAATTACAATTTTTCCCAAATTAATATATATTCTTTTATTATTCCTTTCTTTTTTCTTTCTGGAGTCGTGAATATTCTTTTATTTACTACAAGGGTTTTTTTGATTTCGTAACCAATATAACTGGCAATAGAATTTAACAAATTACTTGCATTTATTACAACCTCTTCTTCTACAAAAACACCATCACCAATTACAATCGATATTTTAGCATTTTCCTTAGCTACTCTATACATCTCTTTTATCGCAAGATATATATCGTTTGCATAAGCTATGGCTTGTGGTAGTTTTTCTATCTTTTCTTTCATCTCGTTGTTAATAGCTTTTTCCGCATCTTCCAAAAGTTTTATTTCTGGTTTTACTCTTTGACCTATAAAGGATCTTATTGAGCTTATACCCTTTTTCATCTCCTCTTTTAAAAATAGCTCTTGCTCTATTGCATATACTTTTGTATATTCTATTTTGTTAAGATATGGAGGTGATGTTATTATTGCATCTATGCAAGAATCTTCTATATTTAATCTTCTTGCATCTCCATAATCTACAATTATTTCGCAAGGCATTTTTTCAAATGATTTTAAGTCTTTAAACATTCTATATATCTGTCTTCTAAATATATCCCTTAAAGGTGCTATTTCCTTTTTTCTTACCTTTAAACTTCCACCATCTTTATAAATATAGCTGCATTTTATGCTAGCATTAATTAATGCAAGAAGAAAGAATTCCCTTGTACTCAAATCTTCTATTTTCATGATTTCATTTTTGAAGAATATAGCATCTTCTAAGGTATATATTGAAAAGAATTTGAGTAATTCCTTAGGGATGGGCAATCTTTTAAACTTAGCTTTTAATAGCTGTTTCGCATGCAATTTTAATTTTTCAATATCGTAATCTCTTGTTTTTACCCTACTTGCAAAAACAGCTATTGGCAAAACATCAAAACCTATGCTATCTATGCCTTTCTCTTTGCATGCAAGAAGAGTAGTTCCACAACCGCAGAAAGGATCTAAAACCAAGTTGCCTTGCTTTATATTGAATTTCTCAAGCATCATAAAAACAAAATCTCGAGAAAATCCTTCCTTAAAATAAAGCCAATTGTATATTGGCAATTTTTTATTTGGCACAAAGGTTACAAGCTTTCCTAACTCTAAAGCCTCTTTTTCATCTCCTTCCATGAATTTATTTTCTAAAAACAAATTAAATAACTATTTTTAAGATCATAATTATGAAATTCGAAAATGAAGCAAAGAAGATAAAAAGCAAAAGGTTTATTAAAATAGTAAAGGCAAAGATTCCTTGGCTCTCTCATGTAATAGATGAAAATTTGGCAGGGGATTTGAATATAGAAAAAAAGGAAAAAAGTAATTTAATAAAGATAAAAATTCCTAAAGGAAGTAGATGCATATACTGTCGTGGTGCTAAACTACTTTGTGGTAAGAGTAATTGCCCTGTAATACAAAGAGCATACTCATTTTCAAAAATAGAAAAAAAGCTTAGTAATGAGATAGAGGGTTGCTCTCCACCCTCAATATTTGTTGGGAGAATTGGTTATCCAATAGTTTATGCGGGTCCTGCTGTACCTCCTGTAATAGGAGATACAAGCATATACGATACCCCAGAGTTATGGCTTGGAAAAGATATTCATGAATTATTAAATTTTAGATTTAGTTTGATAAGAGGAAAAACATTAGTTAATGTTAAAAGTTTTGAAACTTCCAAATTCATAGAAAAAACGCAAGAGCTTGCACTTGCAAAAAATCCTGTAGAAGCAGAGATGATTTTAAAATCAAAGCCTAGTGCAAGCTTTATAATAGATAGCGAGGTCCAGCCATTTGGTCCTGGAGGTGTTTTAAAAGATTTTAGAATAGGCGGAATAAGCTCAGAACAAAAGATAGAAAGGATGTTTTATGATGAAGATTTGAAGGCAGAGGATGCAATTATAGATCTTTATAAAAATCGTTTAGAGATTTCTAAGATTCAAAAAGCATTTAGCATTGGAATGTTTGGATTAAAGTCTCAGCGCAGATTAGTACCAACAAGATGGAGCATCACTGCTGTAGATTCAATTATATCTAAAAATCTTATAGAAGAGATAAAACAATACCCTTGGATCAACGAATATAGAATTTATGAGTTCATCCATCTAGATAGAAAATTTGTTGTTTTTCTACTTCCAGATGCATGGAGCTACGAACTTATAGAAGCGTGGTATCCAAGAACTACTTGGAACCCAAATTCTAATTTCATAGCAATATGTAGTGATGGTGAAAGCTACTTTGGAAGAAGTGAATATCCAAGCATAGGTGGTTGCTATTTTGCAGCTCGTTTAGCTGTGGCTGAAGCATTGAAAAATGAAAAAAGACAAGGAAGGGTAATAGTAATTAGTGAAGCTTATCCTGGACATATCATGCCTGTTGGCGTATGGGAAGTAAGAGAAAGTGTTCGTGAAGCGTTAAAAAATTCTCCACAAGTTTTTAACTCTTTGGAAGAATCTTTGAGATATCTCTCTTTAATACTCAAAACAAAACTTTCTCAGCTTTTGGAAACAAGTGAGAATTTAAGATACTACATAAAGCAAGAAAAGCTAACAAAATATTTGAAATAAAAAATATTTGGCATAGAATTAAAAATTCTAAGATTAGTGCTCATAAAATTATGATATTAAAATTCCTGCATATGTTACAAAAGAGGAATTCTTAGAAATCTCATAAGAGCTTGCATAACTTATTAACTTTCCTTCTTTTGCACCCAGCTCTTTTAAAACAAATAATAGTAAAGTAATTGGAATAAAGCCGCAGATTGTTAAATCATTATCTATAACAAAATTGTAGAATCTTTCTGGTTGAATTTTAAGAATAAGATCAATAGCTTTCATATCCATTTCTTTTACTTTCTCTAATTTTTCTTGAGTGCTACCTTCAAAAGGATCAAAACCATACATTGGCCCATAATGAGTAAAATCACTAGAAGCTATATAGAAAAATCTTTTATCTATTATTTCGTTTGCAAGCTTTTTTATATCTTTTAGAGAAAGCATAGAAAGGCAAATAGGTAGTATGCTAAAATCTTTGAATAGATATTGCAAAAAAGGTAATTGAACTTCTAAAGAGTGCTCATACTTATGTGCAAGCTCATCTATCTTTATCATATTGCTTTCACTTGCCTTTTCAAATTTTAGAGTTTCTACTTCTCCCAATGGAGTTAGCCATTTCTCTTGGCTTAAAGAAATTTTAGAGCCTAATCCAGTATGATTTGGACAAAATATTGCGAATATATTCTTATTTGTTTTTATTGCAGAATATGTAGCACCAGCAACCTTCCCAGAATAGATATATCCTGCATGCGGAACTATTGCAGCTATTGCATCGTATTTTTTTGCATCTTTGCTTACAAGCTTTTCGAGCATCTTTTTTAACTCTTCTTTTTCTCCTGGATAAAATCCTATTGCTGCAGGACTTCTCATAAAATTTATGAGAAATTTCAAAAATTAAAACTTAGAAAATTTATGAGCTAAAAGTAATGGCTCTGGATATCCGTGAATAGAGAATTTTTTAATAACCTTTAAACTACTTTTTAGGTCTATATTGCTGCCAATCGAAACATATAGCAACTTTTCATTTAATTTAATAACCTTTCCTCTTAACTCATTTTTAATAAATATATTATTTCCTCTAATTCTTCCGAGAAGCAATTTTTTAGCTACGCCTATAGTAGCGATTCCGGTTTTTATTCCTATAATTGTCGCGATTCCCATCTTTCTTGGATGCAAAATTCCATTTCCATCTATTAATAGAACTTGCGGTAAAACTTTTACATTTTTTAAAACCTTTAAGATAATAGGACCTTCCCTATAATAAAAATATGTAGGAATGTATGGAAAATTTACCTTTGCTTTTATGATTTTCTTTTCTAAAACTTCGAGATTTTTATTCATAGAAATATAGCAAGCTTTCGCTACATTATTTTTGTATGCAACATCTATACCTGCAACTATTTCATAAGATTTTAGCTTTCTTTTCTTTATGTATTTGATAAGCTTCTTTTCTATTTCTCTTATTCTTTTCAAAGGATAAAATGTTTTAAAATCTTTGAAAATATAATCTTCTAAATTTTCTATCTTATCATTTTTTATTGGAATGCCATCTTTTTTCAATCTTCTTATCTTTTCTTCCTTTCCAAGAATATAGTTTCCCACTTCTCCATTAGAATGCACAACCTTGTAGCAAGGATACTTATTTACATATTTATTATTGCTCAAAATCTCTCCTACAGCTCTTGTTGCTATTTCATCACCCAAAGCCAATGCCAAATCTTTGTATGTTGTAACCTTCCCTTTTGGTATTTGCCTTAGAAGATTTAAAACATATCTTCTTAAGTCAAAACCTTTTTCAAGAAATTCATAACCTTCTTTAAAATTTTCTGGAATTTTCATTATCTTTCACTAATGATTGCCAACTTTTAGCTATTCGAGCACTAATAATTAAAATCTCCAAGCTCTTCAAATCTCCATAATCTTGACATCTTTAGCGTCTTTTATTTTTCTTTTTAGATTAACAATTGCAATTCTTCTAGGAATAGGATAATATTTAGAAGTAAAGATTGTAATGCATCTATTGTCATAAGCTATTAAAGGAGCAGTTGGTTGATGTGCTCTTATCAATAATTTCATTCCTAAATTTTTCATTATACTTTCAAAATATTCTTTGCTATATTTCGGCCTTCCTGAGCAAAGCACTATATTTTTTTCTTCATTCTCGAATTCAAAGTCTCCCCATGTTATTGCTCTCCAATTATCATCTCCAACTACAATCTTTTCTATTTCAGAAATTCTATTTACTTTAGGAAGGGCTCCATGTAAAGCAATTATTTTATTTTTTGTTATAGCAACTAAAGGAAGTTTCATAAGCAAAGATGAATAATATTTATACTCTTTATCACTTAGAGATGCCCAAAAGTTGTTTGGAAATAGCTTAATAACTCCATAACCTTCATGATTTCCCATTAAAAGAAAAATATCATTTGGGTGCTTTTCCTTCATTTCTAACAAATAATCTATATTCTCTTTTGAAAATTCACCACGATCTACATAATCTCCAAGAAATACTATTTTAGTTTTATCATCAAGAAAATTTTCGATAACTTTTTTAGAAGCTTCTACATCTCCATGAGTATCTCCTACAAAAACTACGCGATTGCCATCTTCTATTTTTACAATCTTGCTTTCTTTCATAAAGATTCGCGTTATTTTTAATAAGATTCAAGTTATTTTAATTAGAGATTCGCGCTATTTTTACAATACTATTTCTCCTACTATAAAATTTATTATTCCATTAACCCTTGAATAAAATTATGTATGCATTCTCCTAATTTTAATGTATAACCTCCTTCTAAAACAGCAAATACAGGCATATTAAATTTAGCAATTAATCTACCTATTTCAAAGTAAGTCTTTTCATTTAACCCAAGGGAAGCTATATCACCCTTAAACGCATCAGCTCCGAAAGAAACAGCAATTATTTCAAAATTGTTTTTTCTTGCCATTTTTTCAATTTTGTTTAATGCATTTTCCAAGGTTTTCAAATAAACTTTTTCTCCACAATCAGCTTCTAATGGATAATTGAAACAATTCTTTTCAGAAGTTAATCCAGTTCCTGGATAAATACCCTTTCGATGCAAAGAAATAAAGATTACGTTTTCATCTCCAAAAAATATTTCTTGAGTTCCATTACCATGATGACCATCTATATCTATAATTATTGTCTTTTTATCGATAGCCCTAATAGCTATTGCAATATTATTTAGATAGCAAAATCCCAATGTTGGAGCGTTCAAAGCAATACCTTTAACTCCTACATGATGCCCCGGAGGTCGCATTAAAGAAAATCCTAATGTCCTTGCTGCAATTATAGCTGAGCCCGCGGATAAAGAAGCATAGTAGTAAATATTTTCATGGCCAGGAGTATCTACATCTTTAACTTCATTCTTCTTTAACTCATCTATATAATCTTTAGAGTGTGCATTTAAGATCCAATGTTCATTTGCTTCAATTGGCTCTATAAATTTATATCCCAAATCTCTCAAAAATTCATAAGATTTTTCAACTCTTAATCTACTTTCTATGTGAAAAGGATATTGATACTCCAAGCATCTTTTTGAAAATATGATTTTTCCAGAAAATATTTTTGACATAGATTATCGCCAAAACTATACATCTAAAAACTAGATAAATTTTAAATTATAGATATCCCGATAAAAACATACAATATGTAAATCAAAATCATTATCAAACCTTCTAATCTCTCTAATTTATTATCTAAAGCAAAAATAACAAAAGAAAGATAAGAAATAATAGAGATGAAAATCAATAATATCTCTTTTGTTGTAAGTAAGAATTTTGAAAATAAAAGAGAAAACCCGAATATCAAGTTTACATTAACAAAACAAGAGCCGAATATATTACCAAGTAGTATATCGTATTCATTTCTTTTAGAGCTTGCAATACTTACGCTTAGTTCTGGAAGAGTTGTAAGAAGAGATAAAATTAAAGCTGAGAAAATTGTTTTAGAAAAGCCTATTATTTCAGATAGATTTTTTATTGATAAAACGATTATTTCTGCAGAAGCTAGAAGGATTAAAATACTAAATAAAAGTTTTACTAAAATTTCTAATTCCTGTTTTCTATTTTTTATGCGCTTTCTAGATTTTTTAGTTGGGGATAGGAGATTTTTAGATAGAGAAAAAAATATTATAAGGCAAAGAAAGCCAAGAGTTGCATCAAAAGTGAAAAATAATCCATAAAGAAAAGGTATTGTAGCAAAGATTATCATCTCAAAGAATCTTATCTTATTTTTAATCTTTATTCCAAAGATTGCAGCGCTTATTCCAATAAGCAAAAGTACATTTGTAATATTAGCTCCTAATAAATTTCCAATTATTATTTCACTTTCTTTTAAGGGAATGCTAGCAATAGCAACAAAAAGCTCAGGAAGAGAAGTAAGCGTTGATATTATTATAGCGCCTATTGCAGTTTTTGAAATCCCGCTTAATTGAGAATATTTTGAGGCAAAGATTACGCAATAATCACTAGATTTAATAAGCAATGGAGCTCCAATCAAAAACAACGTCAAATATATTAAAACATCTAGCATGTATAATTTTTAATTCTCTTGCGAATTTATATTTTTGAAGAATTAACTACTTGTAGAAAAAATTTTATAACATAGAAAATTTTACAGAATTAACCTACTTTTTAATGATTTTTAAATTCTTAGATTTAATTTAAATCTAAAATTACAAAGTAAAAACTTTAATAGAATAAACTTTAATTTAGTAGATCTTATGACAGAGAAGGAAAATAACTCTATTAAAGATGAGAATATTAAAGATGAAAATAAAAAAACAAATGATAGCATTAAAAAAGAGAAAGAAAATAAAGAAGAGATGAGCAAAAAAATCAAAAGTATTACAGAGAAAGAGATAAAGATAAATGTAGAGCCATTATATAATTTTTTAAAGAAGCGTTGGGTGGCTATAGCTCTTATTATAATTTTCTCTCTATCTTTCTATATCAGAATATTTGGATTTAATTATAATTATCTTAGAAACATCGATTCTTATTGGCATTATAGATACATGAAAATGATTGTAGATAATAATGGAAAGTTGCCAGAATATGATATTTTAATGGAGGCGCCGGAGTACAGAAAGATAGAGACTATGCACTTTTATCATTATCTTGGTGCTTATTCTTACATGCTTTTTAAAATATTTTTCCCAGAAGTAGAGCTCTGGAGATTTTTAGTATACTTTCCAGCATTTTTAGCAAGCTTAGCAGTAATTCCTTGTTATTTTATTGGAAAATTATTGCATGACAAAAAGGCAGGAATATTCCTATCATTCCTTTTAGTTTTTAATTCTGCAATCATTTCTAGATCTTTGGGAGGAGACCCTGACTCTGATGCAATAGTTTTACTTCTTCCACTTATTATTCTTGCTTTTTTCTTCGAATCAATACATGAGATTAAAGAAAATAAAATTAAGAAGGGAATTTTATTTTCTATCCTTACAGGATTCTTCTTAGCAATTCTTGCCTATACATGGGTTACTTGGCATGCATTTTATTTTATAAGTGGAGTGATTGCTATAGAATTTATTTTAGAGCTCTTACACAAGAATAGAAAGATTGCAAATGATTTTATAATTTCATATATTGCTTGCATCGCTATCTTTTTTATTTTAACAATTCCAATTATAGGCATCGATTTTATAGGAATAATATTGGGCGGCCCTTTTGAAGCTCTAAAGTTAAAAGCAGAAGAGGGAGACTTTCCTAATGTTTATGTCTCAGTAGCTGAGATGATGGAAGGAGGAAATGTAAAGAATGTGGGTAGAAATCTTGGAGTTTATCTCGCAGATGGAGATTCTGTGATAAGCAAAGGATTAGGTACTATATATACTCTTCTATACTTTTGTGCAATAATTTTCTCGATTTCATACATTTCGATAAGCTATATAAAGAAAAGAAAGCACTTAGAAGCTTTGTTATTCCTTTTGCTTTGGGGAGGCGGTTTTTTGTTCGCAAGCATCTATGCTATAAGATTCTCAATATTTTTAGCACTACCTTTTTCGTTTGCTCTTTCAGTATTTTTGTCAAAGATTTGGAGAATGATATTAAAAGAAGATAAAGGTCTGTTGGATTAAAATAAGTGATAAATTTAGAATTAAGTGATAAAGATGTCAGAAAATAAAAATTCATTAATAGAGAATAAGGAAAAAATAGCAATGTTTTTTGGTTTAGTAATAACCATATTAATTCTTTATCCTTTTCTCCAAAGAAGTTATTATATTTCTAAATATTCTGGGACTGTGCTTACAGATAACTGGTGGAATGCGTTAAATTGGATAAGAGAAAATACCCCAGAATGCGCTGTTATAGCAACTTATTGGGATCCAGGACATTTTATTACTGGAATTGCTGAAAGGCCTGTTGTTTTTGATGGAGCATCTCAAAATAGTTTGAGAACTATTACGCTTGAAGGAAATATAAGTAGAGAAGAGATAGAGAAGATTGTTGGAATAAGCAACTTTAGAATAAGAAGATTTGAAAAAGATGGCAAGTATTATGTTAATGTAACTACAGCGAGAATTCAGGACATTGCTACCACGCTTTTAACTTCAGATGAAGAGCAAGCGATAAAGATTTTGAAAAGATATTTAATACCTAATTGCAACAATACAATGTATTACATAGCTTCAGAAGATTTGCTTTGGAAATCTCAATGGTGGACATACTTTTCTACATGGGATCCAAAGACAAAAAAAGGAACAAAATACTTTTATATACCTGCGCAATATGCAGGAAAAAAGAGCTTAGGAAATTCAACATATTATTTATATCCAATCTCTAGGATAGAGGTATTTGTCATTGAAGAAGGAGAAGAAGAGATGGATGCATTCTTACAAGCGCAGAACGAAAAGAAGACTATAAGAAAATTTATTTATTTTAAAGACAATTTAATAAAAGAAAAGAGCTACGAAAACTATGAAATAGATGGCACGCTCTTCTTATCTCCTGACAAAAGTATTGTGATTTTTATGAACAAAGAGTTAGAGAATTCATTATTTACTAGAATGTTTTTATTAAATGGTGCTGGTTTAAAAAGATTTGAATTTATTAGAAACTTTGGAGGCGAGGTTAAAATATTTAAGGTAATTTTTGATTAACTTTTCATTTCTCAAAAGGAATGATTTATTTTTCAATCATATAATTAAGCGCTTCTACTATATGGTCAACTTCTACAATATTTATACCTAATTCTTTCGATATATCTACTTCTATTGGCTTTGTTTTTACCTCGCAATATGTTATTGTTGCTATTCTTCTACAGCTTCTTTCAGTTTCATACTTAATTATTTTACTCTGTCCTTTGGGTACAAGCATCGTTTTTATCCCTTTCTCTTTTGCGGCAATACCTTTTTCCAAAATTCCTCCGACTTGGAGAATTGCTCCATCTGTATTTATAGCTCCGGTAATTGTTACATCTTTTCTTATTGTTTTATTTTCCAAAGCAGCTATAGTTGCTATCGCTAGAGCTGCTCCTGCTGAAGAGCCTTCTACTATTGTAGCATTTGCATCTATGGAATATATTAAGTCAACATTATCTAAGCTCATGTTAAAATACCTTTCGGCAACTCTCTTAGCAATTCTTATGCTATACTGAGTGTCGCTCCAAAATATTATATTTTCTATATCTACCATTATTTTCCCACTTCCAATTCTTGGCTCTACAATAATTTTTGTTATTGCGCCATTACCTTCTCCTGTAACGCTTGGTACAAAAATTTCAGTTTTTGAAAAATTAGAAGAAGTATGAAGTATTTTATTTTCGTATATTTCATTATTAAAATTCGATACTATGTTTCTATCCTCAAAAATATAAAATGAAGTAAAATAAATTAGGGCGATGAGTATAAGGGTGGTTATAATTAGAAAAATGTAAATAGCGAGTCCATGTTTTTTCAATTTTCTCATAAAAATAAAATCCTTTACTTAGAGGATTTAAATTTTTTTCTATAGGAAATTTTATTTTGATTTATCACTCTTAGAATTCTTCTTATCGCTTGAATTTGTATTTGAATTTATCTTATTCTTGTCAAGCCAATCTTTCTTTGTAGGACAATTTATATCTAAACACATTCTAAAAGGTCTTGCCCCTTCTCTAGAAACTTGTATAATAGGAGTTTTGCAATCTTCGCATATTTTTCCTGTTGCTACTATTGTTCCATCTTTTGGTAATGGAAAAGCTAAATTACAACCTTTTTTGTAATTGCTACAGCCCACAAATCTCTTGCCAGTATTCCACATTTTAAATATCTTTAATGTTCCTCCGCACTTAGGGCAAGTTCCTAGCGTAGAGTATTTGTCTTGAGATTCTATCAAAGCCTTTGTCAATTCTTCTCCTATCTTATTTTCTATCCTTTTTATCTTTTCAGAAATTTCTATTATTTTCTTTTTTGCTTCTTCCAAAACCTCTTCTCTTTTTTTCTCCCCACTTTCTACTAAGTCGCACTCTTCTTCAAATTTTCTTGTCAATTCTTCAGAAACTATTTCCTTTATATTTTTTTCCAATATTTCTGCAAGCTTTAGTCCAAAGTCAGTAACTTCGATAGATTTCCCAACCAAATAACCTCTATTATAAAGAATTTGAAGAATTATCGCTCTTGTTGCTTTTGTTCCTAAGCCACGAGCTTCCATCTCTTTTAAGATCGATCCTTGTGAATATCTAGCTGGTGGTTGTGTTTGCTTTTCAAGCTTTATTACTTTTACTATGGAAATCTCTTCTCCCTTTTCAATTTCTGGTAATTCTACATCTTCTCTTTTTCCATATGGACCATAAAGCAATAGCCAGCCGGGAGAGATCGTCTTTACTCCACTCAAAGAGAATTTCATGCCATTTACATTTAGCAAGATTTTTACGCCTTCTCTTTTTGCAGGATCTCCAAATATTGCTAGAAATCTATGTACTATTAAATCATAAACCTTTTGCTGCCTATCTCCAAGCTTTTTAGGTACTTCGTGCGTCGGGTATATAGCTGGATGTGCAGGATCAGTTTTACTACCTTCATTTGGCTTGAGTTCTTTCTTTTCAAGCAATATTTCAGCAAGCTTTTTATATTTAGAAATATTACCAAGATTTTGCAATATCCTTCTATAATTTATATCTTCTGGCAATTTCTCACTAGAAGTTCTAGGATAGCTTATGTATCCAGATTGATATAGAGCTTCAGCTATTTGCATCGCTTGCATCGCTGTATAGCCAAAATATCTATTGATATCTGCTAACAAAGAAGTTGTGTTATAAGGCTTAGGAGGTTTTTGTATTATTGTTCTTTTCTTTATTTCTACAATTTTAGCTTTTTTCACATCTTTCAAGCTGTTAATTATTTTTTCAGCTTCTTCTTTGCTCCATACCTTATCTTTTTCAAAATCAGCAACGAATTTTTCTTTTCCTATCTTTACTTCTAATTTTATTTCCCAAAAAGTTTTTGGCTTAAATTCCCGAATCTTTTTTTCATGCCTTGCTAGTATCGCAAGCGTTGGTCCTTGAACCCTTCCTGTAGATACTATTCTAAATCTCTTTCCTACAGATTTCATTGCATTTGTTAAAGCCCTTGTAAAGTTTATTCCAAAATACCAATCAAGCATATGTCTAGTATAGCCAGCTTCAACAAGATTCTTATTTAATGTTGGAGAAATATTCTTGAAGCTCTCTAGCAATTCCTCTTTTGTCATTGTAGAGAATTTCATTCTTTTAGCATCTTCTCTCTTGCAAATGAATTTTAAGATGTTGGCACCAATAACTTCGCCTTCTTCATCATAATCTGTAGCAATTATGAAATCGCTCGCTCCTTTTGCTAAAGCTTCTATATTTTTAAAAAATTTTTCAGAGAATTTTGAAACCTTAAAAGTATAGCTTGGAACCCATTCCACATCGAATCTTGGATAATCCCAACCCTTAGAGCTTTGCTTTAGCATAAATAAATGACCAGCAGCAGGAGCAACTACAAACTTTTTTCCTTCTCTATTTATTTCGTAATATTTTACACCATTATTATCGAATTCTTTAACTTCTCCTTCTGCCAAAGCTTTCGCAAGCGTTTTTGCTGCTGTTGGTTTTTCTGTAACAATTAAGGTGTAGCTCATCTTATCAACCAAGAAATTTATTTTATTTCTATTTTTTTAATCCTAAATCCCTCACCAACAATATGTTTCTTTCCGCAAACATTACACTTGTAGCGTAGATCAACTTTTTTTGTTGGCTTCTCTCTTCCTTGTGGGTTTGGTTTCGGAAAAGACCCATAACCTTTTAGCTTTCTTTCAAAGCTTCTTTGAGATTTAGAATTCTTACTTCTGGGCCTTTTTTTAACTATCTCTACGGTATGCTCTGTATGCTTCTTGCAAAATGGACAAAACTTTCTTTGTGTTTTTGGCATTATCATCTTACTCACTTTTAATCAATTTCTAACATTTCTCAAATTTATATATTTAACTATTTCTTCAATTTATTTACTCTTCCTCGATTTTGCAATATCCATATTTTATCAGTAAATTCTTTAAATCTTCTGGTAGTATTACCTTTTCTCCTTTTTTTAAATTATAAATCTTTAAATCTGTTCCGACAAAAGGTCCAATATCTCTTTCTACAACAATAGCTTTTATCTTTTTAGATTCATCCTCTTTTAATTTTTCATTTTTAATATTTTTTTCCTCTGGCTGCAGTTCGCTCTCTATATAATTTTTTCTAAAGTTTGATACATAGCTAAGAATGGATTCAAACAATTCTCTTTCTTCTACTGTCATATTTTTTGGAATTTCTTTTGTTTTGAAATAGTTTATAGCAAAATTTAGAATCTTTCTTATTCTCATGTCTACTAAGTCTTCAATAACAAATCTTGAATAACTATCTTTAGTTCTTGCAAGATACTCTTTTGCATCTTGAAAAAAATTTTTTGGAAGTTCTTGAAGATTCTTGCTATTTTTTTCATTCCATTGCAACTCTCTTATCTTTTCAAATGTTAGAATCATAACTTATCACATTTTAAATTTATTTGCTGAAAAAATTTTCCTATGATAAGTAAGAGGATTGCAAATTCTTAAAATTTTATTAGATTTATAATAAACTATCTTTATGATATCTCATTTGATGCATTTTCAAGCCTTTCTCATTTTTGAATCTTCTGTTACAAATTCTACAAATATATAACTCTTTTTCGATAGTTTCTTCTTTTTTTCCCATCTTTATTATTTTCATTGGATAATTCATTGGATTTTTAATCTCTTTACAAATTTCATCTGGCGTGCAAATCCCAATGCTTTTATAGAATAAATCGCTTTCACAATTAGAAGGAAATACTCTTTCTTGGCGAAAATGCCAATTTAGCTGAGAGTTTATAAAGCTAAAAGGAAGGCTTGGAATGTTTTTTCTGTTCCATTCATCAAGTTTTGCTTCAATTTCTTCTTTGCTCCAATTCATCATTCTTAGAAATGAGATTAATGTAAAACTACTCCTTTTCTTGCCATCATGCAACCCCTTTAATATATTTTTAATGCATGGTGGGAATAATCTTTCTGGAACCTTTTTCATTAAAACTTCTTCGCCTTTATATTTCTTTTCTTTTTTAATTTCTCTTATGCTTTTTTCTATTTTCGCGCTCCACTCTAATGCATCTATCAATAAGTTTATAGCTTCTTTTTCATCACAACTTTTTAGAAAATCATCACATCTTTTTACTTTGCTTATTTTTGCTTTTTCGATATCAAACTCATCTAAACTTTTTATAGGAATAGATGCTAACCATGTTTTTTCATTTATAGAAAAAGGCGCCCTAAATAGGTGACGATCTCCCCAACCCCTTTCAACATCTACCCAAACAAATGCATCTAACTTTTCTGTTGGCAAAACTTCGAAAAGCTTTTTTAATGAATATTTTTCTACAAGCTTTTCTAAAAGCTCGTCTTTTATTTTTTCTCTGATAAACTCTGATAAAATTTTAGGAATTCTTGGATATTGATTTGCAAGTTTCTCATAGTTTATCTCTTCTGGAAAAGCTTCGAAAGGCACGATTATATGAAATCCTCTAGAGCCTGAGAATTTTATCCCATAGCTTTTTATCCCATAGCTTTTTAGAAGATTACAAACTAAATTGGCGCATATTTTAGCAGCCTCTATCCCTATCTTTGAGTCAATATCAATTAAAAAATCAAATCCATTTCTTAGTTCATTATAATTTCTTTTATCAATTGAAAGAAGCATAGGATTTTTCCATCTTTCTACAGAGCAATGAAATGATGTTATTCCATCTTCAATCATATGAATAATGTCAGAAGGGTATTGTACAATGCTTGGCCTTTTGCTATAAGCGCCATTAGAAAAAGCGCCAACAAATTCTCTACCTTTTGCAATCTTCAAAAGCACTTCCAAAATATCTTCGCGAGAATAATATTCTAAAATATCTTCTCTTCTTGGCATCGGTTGCTTTATTCTTTCTATTTCAGAGGTAATTTTATTCGAATTTATGTTTGTCTTTGTATTTGAGTTTTCTTCTTCCATATTAAATTGAGTCGAATCAATTTTTTAATTAGTTAAGAATTTTTAATTAGTGATAATAAAATCAAAAATGAAATTAATAAATTTTTCTTTTTACTTTTCTTTTTCTACCTGTTCTTCTAACTCTTTAGCCTTTCTTTCAACCTCCTCCTCTATTCCTAAAGCTTGTGCTATCTCTTTATATCTATTTCTTATTGTTACTTCTGTTACGCCAACAATGTCAGCTATTTCTCTTTGTGTTCTTCTTTCACCATTTAATACAGATGCTATATAAATTGCTGCAGCAGCACAACCACAAGGGCCTTTACCAGAAACAACCTCCTTTTTCAAAGCCTTTTTCAATATCTCTGCTGCCTTAACTTCTGTACTTTCCTTTAATTGAAGCAAAGACGCAAATCTTGGAATGTAAGATTCGGCGGAAGAAGGAACTATTCTTAGCTTAAGCTTTCTTGAAATGTATCTATAAGTTCTTCCCAGCTCTCTTTTAGATATTCCAGTAGCTTGTGAAATTTCTGCTAAAGTTCTTGGACTTTTATACTCTCTTGATAAAGCATAAACCAAAGAAGCAATAATAGATTCTATTGATCTCCCTCTAATCAAACCTTTTTCTAAAGCTTTTTCATAAAGTTCTGAAACCTCTTCATGCAATGTTTTAGGCAGCCCTAAGAATGAGACTAATCTTTCGAGCTCTCCTAGAGCAAATGAAAGATTTCTATCCTTAGAAGTAATCAATCTCTTTTGCCATTTTCTTAATCTGAAATATTGTCCTCTTTTCTTTATAGGCACCTTGAAAAGCTCTGTTGTTCCTCGACCTATTTCAGTAGTTAGGCCTTTATCATGGCGTTTCGCAGTTAGTGGCGCTCCAGTTCTACTTCTTCTTGACATTTGCTCGCTATCAAAGGCGCGCCACTCTTGAGTAGTATCTATCATATATTCATCTAAAACAGCTCCACATTTTGCGCAAATAATTTCTCCACGATTAATATCTTCGTAAACATTAGTTGAGCCACAGTATTTGCACGTATTTTTACTTTCTTTTCCAAGCTCTACTTTTCTTTCTTTCTCTTTTTTATATTTTTTTCCAACTTTTCCATCACTTTTTTTATGTTTCTTAGCCATAATAACCCCGAAAAAAGAAAGTTGCTACTATTTAATACTGATTAATAACAAAAATTTGTATGTATATGTTTATTTTTCTTAGTATTTAAAGATTTCTATGCTAAAAAATATATATTTTACAATGCTATTTCCGATATATTTTTCTCTTCAAGACTTATTTTTTAATTTATTTTTTCAAATATTTCTAATAATTAAATTTAGCTTTACAAGGTTGAATATATATGAGTATTTCTCTACTATCTTGTAAGAAAATAGCAAAGAAAAGCGGAATAAAAAGAATTTCGAAGGATGCATTAGAAGATCTTAGAGATATTCTTGAAGATTATGCCAAAGAGGTAGCACTAAAAGCTTGGAGAATAGCGCAACATAGCGATCGTAATACATTGCTTAAGAAAGATGTTGAGTTAGCTATTGCTCTAAGTGAAAATAAAAAATAGTTTTTTGCTATTCAAGCCCATAGTTTTACTCATTTAACACCTTTAATATTCTTTTTTAAAACCATCTTTTGATATTGATACATCTAAGGGAACGATATTATCCCTTTTCCAGTTATTTTTTATTTTTCTTGCTATTTCTTTAGAAAATGTTATAGCAATGCCACAATCTCCTCCACCAGCGCCGCTAAGCTTTCCTGCACCACCAAGAGAGTTTGCTATTTCAGAAAGTTTTCTTAGCTTTTCGGTTTCTATATTTACATCTGCTCTTTTTCCAAGTTCGCGAAGATATTCTTCATTCTTTCTTATGAGCTCTAATATTTTCTTTTTATCCTCTTTTTTCCATGCTATTATCAAATTATTTACAAGAGAATTTACATTACTACAAAACGCTTTGTATTCTTCTTCTCCGCTCTTAGCTCGCCATTCATTAATTCTTTTTATCATCTCGCTTGTAGAAGCTTTTTCTCCAGTCCATCCAACTAGTAATTGAAAATCCTTAAGCATAGGAAGCCTTTCTATCTTAAAATAAGGCCATTTTTTATCAACAATTTTCTTTAAATCTTCCTTAACCACTATTTTACCATTATTAATTTCGATCCTCTCATTTAGCCAGTTCGGATCAAATCTATAATAAGCAAAAATTCCTCCATAGCAAGATGATGCAATATCGAATCCAGAGCCAAGCTTTCCTTGGGCAATATAATGCGCTATTGTTGCTAGCTTGTAAATTCTTTCTTTTGCATCTTCGCTTTCAATATCATGATTGTGAAATTTTAGAATTGATGCAATTGTAGCAACCGTGCAAGCTGCTGAAGAACCAAAACCAATTTTTATCAAGTTTTTGCCCATTTTTATGCTTGTGCCTTTACCCCAAGTTCTTATTTTAAAGGGCTTGAACTCTCTAATATATAGCAAAGCGATCTCTATAGCTGCTTTAACAAACTTCATATATTCCTTTGTTTCTTTTTTAACTTTGCTAAAAATCTTTAACTCATTATCTTCGAATCTCGCCTCTATATTCTTAGTGCCAATCTCCTCAAAAGTTAGCAGAATTTTATTTTTTTCTTTTTTATTATTGATTTTATCTAATTCAACATAAACCCTTTTGTCAATAGAAGCCACTATTCCTGGGTTTCCTAATTCAAGAATTGCCCATTCACCAGCAATAAACAATTTTCCTGGCGCTGATATTAACATTTTATCACATAATTACAATTTTTCCATCAAGAGTGCTAAAAATAATATTTCTAAAATTCAAAATAAATGCTCATTCAATTCAAAATAAATGCTCATTCAATTCAAAATAAATGCTCATTCGTAACCTTTGCATCGTCTCCTGGAGATGTTATAATAATGTTTTCTATTTCATTCACTTCTTTTATCCTTTCTACAATATCTTTTACAAATTCTTCTAAGCATAATATCTTAACTTGTGGACCAGCATCTATGGTAAAATAGCATTCTATCCCTTCTTCTCTTAATCTTAAGACAAGATTTATTATTTCAATCGTTGCTCCATTCCAATATATAATTGGTGGCTTTGTGGTTATCATTGTTGAATGCATTCTAAGGCAATTTAGCTCTGCTACACTTCCTACTAATTTGAAATCTTTTTCAATTATACCCTTTTTTACTAATCTTATATCCTCTTCAATGGTTTCAAGCCAAGCTTTATAGAAAGGAGATGTTAGAACAGTTTGCTTCATTCCAGCTCTACTCTTAATCTTCTTTTCCTTTGAAGATGTTATGCAAATAATTATTCTAAAATCAGGCCAATGTTCTTTAGTTGCTATTTGCTCAGCATAGCTATCTCTTCCATCTTCAAATATTCCTTTTCTCCATTCCACAAAGCCCCCGTAGATTGATCTGCAAGCTGAGCCAGAGCCTAATCTTGCAAGAATGCTCAATTCCTTTTTACTTAGATTTAATTCTAAAGCTTCATTACATGCAAGCGCAAGAGCCGCAAAGCCAGAAGCTGATGATGCAAGCCCTGCTGCAGTAGGAAAATTGTTTCTAGAAACTATTTTTGCATTAAGATTTTTTGCTTTGTTTGGGTAAAGCTCTCTTAGCTTTTTCAAGAATCTTCCAACATATTCTTCGTATTCACTATCTTGAGTATTGATCTCTTTATCATTAATTATTATAATATCTCTTTTCAGATTTTCGCTAAATTCAACGGTTGTATGAGTATAAATCTTATCTAGAGTTACGCTTATGCTTGAATTGTATGGAAGTATGAGATCCTCGTTTCTTTTACCCCAATATTTAACTAATGCTATGTTAGAGTTTGCTATGGCGCTAGCCTTTTTTGTCATGATAGAAAATTTAAGTGCAATATTTAAATTGATTTAAAGAACGCTAAAACATTATAAAGCAATTAAAGCATTGATTTTGAAAATAAAATTAATGAAAAACAAGACTAAAAGAAATTTTCGTACTAAAGCAAAAAATTTTGCATATAGCATTGGAAATTCTTTCTTTTTAATAGGATTTGGAATATATGCAATACCTACAATAACTAGGAAAATCTTTGAAAAAGAAAATAAAGGCTTTGGAAAAGAAAATTTTGAAATAGTTTTCGGTTATATATCTGGTGCTGGAATTGGTGCATTAATATTAAAAGATCAGATTAGTAGCTACATAGACGCTCTTGCTTATAGAGATTACTCTTCTCTTATGTTTCCTATCTTTACAAATATAATAAGCGCTGGGTATGAAACTCTAAGATTTATACGCTCGAGATTTTTTTATAGAAAAAATAAGAATGAGTTCACGGAAAACGAATTGAAAGAAATAGAAGATTTAAACGAATCATATGAGACAAATAGATTATATGAGACATTTACATCAAGCGAAACAAATAGTTTTACACTTTCTAAATTTGATAGCGAGTTAATAAACAAACATTTTTAAAAATAAAATCACAAAATTGAAGATATTCTAAAATCAAGCTTTGAGTTATATTACTAGCTTTTGCAATTCTCTAATTTTTGACCTTTTCCCACGATTCAATATCTCCAGTTACTATCTTAAAAATCGGATTTACTTCTATTTCATTCCTTTTAATTTTTAAAAGTTCTCTATATTTCTTCTTATTTCTTTTTCTAAGCTTTCTCAAAAGATGTTCAAATTCATATTTTATTTGCTCAGAAGATACCGAAATTATTCCTTTAGCTTCTATTTGTAAAATCTTTTTATCATCAAATTTGTAATTCCTTCTTATACCTTCTTTATATATCTCATATAAGTAAGCATTAATTGCAACCAAAGAATCTTTATAATTTTTAAATCTAATAAGCTGGGGATGATCTTTATAACCTTTTGTTTTTCCTTCAAGAACCTTCTTTGCAAGCAAGCTTTCTCTCCAAAGAGCTACTAAGCCGATACTGTCTAAATATTTTGGATGCAAAGACCAGAGGCGCATATTTTTATTATATGGAATAAAATAAATTTTAATAAAAATTTTATCAAAAATAGTTTATGTTTTAATAAGAAATAGTTTATGTTTTAATGAAAAGCCCCGGTAGCTCAGTTGGTAGAGCGTTTGCATGGTAAGCAAAAGGTCGCGAGTTCGAGAAAAATATTTTAAATTTTTGAAAATCTTTTTCACACCTTAAATTTTCGAGAATCTCGCCCGGGGCTTTAAAATTTCTTTTAATTCTCTTATTATGCTCCTCTTGGAATGTTATTTTAAATACTCTTCTATAATTTTCTTTTCTTCATCTGTAATTCCATAAAGTTTGTATACCAATTCATCAATTTCCTTCTCGAGTTGCTTTATTTTATTTCTTATTTCTTCTTGATCAGTCATGCCTTTTTTTGAAATCTCCTTTAAAACCTCCTCTGACTTTGGAACAGAAATATTGAGAATAAATTTCTTAATATCTTTAATTCTAGCAAGTTTTTCTTTATTATTATTTAGATATATTATGACAAAATCTCTTACTAACCTATCTTTGATCTCTATAAAATCTTGCGAGCTTATGAAGATTCTATCATTTTCTACTTTAATTTTTTCAAATTTTGCATCGTCTTTTATGTTAAATGTAACTTTTGGCAAATTATAAAGTTTTTCTGTTTCTTCACCTTCTAAAATTGCATCTATATCGACAATTCCTTTTTTATGTAACTCGAGAATTTCATCCACTTTCTTAATAATTTGTTCAGAAATTTTCTTCTCTTCCGGTGTTTCCGGAAGTTTGATGGGAAGTTTGTTTAAATGTTGTTTCGTATATCTATATCCAGATTTTCCTAAATAAACACTAATATGTTTAAAGAAAAACTCTAAAACTTTTGAATTTAATAAACCAAGTATGTATTTCGTTTTAATATAGTCTTTATTTATTTTAATAAAATATGCTGTATTCTTAATAAAGAAATTCCCATCGTCGTAAGCAAAATTATTGTTCATTGATATATCCGGTGTTATTATTTTTTCAGAACTTAGAGAATTATAATAGTTGCAAGGCCTTAGTTCATACCATTTTTTATTGGTATTCTTTATATCCGATCGACCTTCTAATTTTTCTTTAAACTGTTCTAAGTATAACTTAACATTTGGAAATTCAACCAAGTTTATGTTTTCAGTAAAAATTAAGTATGTATTTTTGTACAAAATTTTATATCTTCTTATGTCTTTGCCATCTAAAATTGGTTTTAATAAACTTTTTTCTAGTTTCAATTTGTTTACATCGTCTAATTTCAAAATAAAAACATCATCCTTCCCGGTCTTCACACCGCAATTTATTTCAGATATTTCATTCAATTTGATTGTAGAGTTTGTGTCAATTTTATTCAAAAGCTGTAATTCTTTTCTATCTAAGAATTTCCATTCATTACTTATTTTTCTTCTATTTTCTTGTTTTATATTTCTAATTAATGAACTTTGATCAACAGTAAAAGATTTGATATACTCATCTTGATAATCTTTCGTTCCATTCTTAAAAATATGCCAAATAAGTTTGCTTAATTTCTTTTCCCACGACTCTTCTTCAAAATCTTTTTTAACTTTTATAACCCTTATTTCGTTGGATTTTTCTTTATCCAGTATTAGAATACACGGGTCTACAGTAACGTTAGCAAAAACTTTTGAACCGCGTAAGTCGATAAACTTAGAGATATGAGTATTCTCAACAATAAATGCTCTTATGTATTTTCCATATCTTGTTTTTGTAAATTTGCTTGAAACAATAACCCCGAATTTTCCGGTATCTTTTAGCCATTTAATACTGGCGTAAAGAAAATATACATAATAATCATTATCACCGTGGTAAATTTCCGGATAATTTTTTGAAAGTTTTTCTTTCTCTAATTTGGGTATTCTTTCTTTTCTTACATATGGCGGATTCTCTACGACAAAATCAAACTTCTTGTTCTTAATTGCGTCTATCTCTTCCTGCTCTTCAAGGAATGTTTTATGTGTCCAGTCAAAGAGTTGTTTTTGTGTCGGCTTCTCTAAGGAGTCGGTTCTATAAATTTTAAATCTTTTTAGTTTATAATCAGGGTACTTTTCTCTAACTCTTTGATATAAATCAATAACTTGGAAAAGCATGTTCATCTCTGCTATATGACAAGCAAACGGGTTTATATCAAAACCATAGATGTGTTCCTGTACCGCTTCGAGAATTATCTTTGCTTCATCTGGCGATAATCTATTAACAAGTTCTTTCCAATTTTTAGGATCTCTTAGCTCTTTTTTATCAGCTTTTCCGAATTTCATTAGAAATCTACTAATTAACCTTCTGGTAGCTCTTACCAAAAATCCACCAGAACCACAAGCTGGATCTAACAAATCTTTATTTTCTATTTCATTATTGTATGTGTAACCTACTGATGTCAAGATGTAATCGATAACCTCGACCGGTGTGTAAAATTCTCCTAATCTTTTTCTTTCATTACTTGGCAAGTATTTTTCATAAAGGTTTCCTAAAATGTCTCTATCTACATGAGTAAAATCAAACTGGTTTAGTATCCACAAAACTCTGTTCAAAATCTCATTTAATTCCCCATCTCCGGTTCTGAACCAATCCAAGATACCAGTTTCATAGAAATGTGAATATAATCCACTTGCGCTTTTGAAGGCTAATTCCAAAATTTCTTTGTTGATAACATCTTCAGAAAATCTCTTTTTAAGAAATTCTCTTAATTGTTCTATACCTCCATTAGATATATTCTTTTCCAAGAATCCCTTATCTTCACAAATTCTCAAGAACAAAAGTTTGTTTAGAAAAACATAGATAGTCTCTTTACAAAATATTTCTTTAACATTATCATCTGGTACGTCCTCTTTTCCAGAATATTGCTTCCAGAGATAGAAGCCAGAGAATGGTATATATTTTTTGTATTTTTCTTCCAGTTTTTGTTTGTATCTAGCTATGTTATGATTCAATTCTCTATTATTGGTTTCTGACCCCTTCTCGACTATTTCTAACTCTTTTTTATAGCTTGTATAGCCTTCTTTGTATTCACCGAATGCTCTAAGAGTATATCCTAGAAGTAATACATTAGCAATAAAATTTAATCGATCCAATAATTTTCTAAATCCACATTCCTTTGTTATGTCTATTCTAGCATATGTTTCATTAAATTTCTGGTACTTTCTTGTATCAAATATAGTCTCTTTTGATAAATTGTTCAAAAATAAAATTTGTGATTTTTCTTCACCTGAGAAGTCTTCTACAGATTTTTTTTGTTCTATTATTTTTGAAAAATCTAAATTTATTCTAAGTTTAGCCTCACCTTTTTGAATTTCCCATAGTTTAAATCTGAGAAAATTTGTTAATCCTATATATCGGGTTGTCTCTTCTTCATATTTAAAAGCCTGCTCTTCATGATCTTTTCTATCAATATCTTCCTTTGGTTTTTTTGTTTCGATTTTAATAACTGCAAAATCGTTCTCATCGACAATTGTCAAATCTGCTCTATTCTTTTCCCATTTAATGTATTTTGGTTCGTATCCAAGCGTTTCTTCCAAAAAATATTTTACAAATCTATATCTTATATCGTATTCAGAAGAACCCTTTTCTATTTCTTTAATTATTTTTTTAAATGCTTCCAAGACTTTTTCAACAAAATTCAAACTATCTTTCATGTTAAAACCTTTCTTTTTTAGTAGTTTAAATTTTTATTTATATTATGGAATTCTTAGGAATGCATAGTTCCGACTTCTATTTCTAATGTCTCTATTATTAGTTCTCATTATATTTCAATATATAGTTTTTAAGTTAGATAAAAATTTCACGAATTAGATTTTATCTATGAAAATATTTAAAAATACTTATAGTACGAATAATAAAAATAGTCAACAATAATGATATTTTTGTATATTTTTTGGGTCTGTGGTGTAGCTTGGTTTAGCATCGGACCTTCGGGACGAAAATGATTTGCGAAAAAGGTCCTGACCCCGGTTCAAAGCAAATTTAGCGAGAAACGATAATATAAGGAAATGACAGAATAATAGTGAAAAATTTAAATCTTGTGAAAATCCGGGCAGACCCATTCGAAAAGGATGAAACAAATCCAATCAAAGAAGATTTGAAAAAATTAAAATAAAAATTATATACTTGACAAAACTGTGGAATGATTTTAAAGTTGGCAAAGCTACATTTTCTCAAGATCTTTCAAATCGAAAAGCAAAACATCTTGCTCTTTGAATTTTTCTTTAAAACTTTTTGCAAATATAGCATAGGTTTGTGTTTTGCTCGGCCATTTAACAAGCGAAGCCTTTTCTTTTAGTTCTTTTAAGATTTTTCTTGCATCAACTCGTTCTTGCCATTTACATTCTGCAAAAAGAATATCTCGTGTTTTCTCGTTTAAAGCAACGATATCTATCTCTTTATCTTTGTGCCACCATTTTCCAATTTTTGTTAATTTAAAAGGTCTTTTTTCAATTAGAAATTCTTTACATACATCTTCAAAAACTTTTCCAATATAAGAGTTAAACTCTTGAATGATCGAATCAAAAACCTCTTTTTGTAAACCTTGCTCTATCATAGATCTATTTTTAAATATGAACTTAAACCAAAATTTATAGAAGTTATCCTTAATTTTATATCTCGTTATTTTTGTTTTTAATTTTTTTTCTGTTATAGGAATCTCTTTTTCGATAAGTCCAACTCTTTCTAAAGTCATTAAATATTTTGGTAGCTTATGACTTTGTATTTTGCTAACTTCGGCTATTTCAGCGAATTTTACATAGCCATCGGTTATAGCTGAAAGAATGGAAGTATACGGAGCTGGGGTTCTAAACTCTTCGAATAAAAGATTAAGAGGCTCGTTATATAAAAATGAAGTTTTGTCCAATATCTTTTTTTTAATATTTTCTTCTATACTTAGTTTTGGATCGAATTCTTCTAAGTATCGAGGAATGCCGCCCAGTATTGAGTAAACTTTGATGAGTTGCTCTATTGTATAGTTAGGAAAGAAATCTTTGATAAATTTAAATTTTAGAGGTAAAACATGCATTTCTGCACTCTTTCTACCATAAAGGGCAGAACCATAACCCATTGCAATTTTATATATAGTGGAGATTATCGAGCTGCAAAGGATTAGCTTTTTATCAGTTTCTTTTATCTTTTCCCACCATCTCTGCGCAATTGTAGGCCATGCTTTATTAAGTTGATAAAGGTATTGGAATTCATCTATTATAATAATTTTATATTTACTTCTATAGACAAATTCAAAAAAGTCATCCCACGTATTAAATTTTACAAACTCATCTTTGATTTGTTTTGAGAGAATATCGAGTATGTTTTCTGACATATCTGCTAGCAAATAAAGAGCTTTTGTCTTTTTTGCAAATTCGATTAAAAGTCTGCTTTTTCCAACTCTTCGTCTTCCATAAACCAAAACAAGCTCTGCCTTTTTAGATTTCGCTAACTCTAAGAGTTTTCCAAGCTCTTCTTTTCTATCGACAAACATTATCATAATAATCATTATTACGTTATTGTTTTTTAAAACTTTTCTTATATTAAGTTTTGCTATGTGAATTTCTGCTAGATAAGAAAATTTAAGACAAATAATCAAAGATACGTCGGCTTAACTCCTAAATATTAATATGCTTCAACCCCTAAATATTAATCTGGCTTTATTAATCTGGCTTTGCCATCTTCTCGAATATTCGGTAACATAGTTAATAGAACTATCTTGGATTCGACTTCATAAAATTCTGATCATTTTCCAATGAGATTCAATGCTATGCCATAAAAATTTAAGTAGAGATTTTGAAAAAATAAAAAAGCGTATCTAATGCATGAACTTGGCCATGCGCTAGGTGTAAACAAGAAAAACATTTTTGGAAAAGAGGATTATAATTATTTCCCCAAGTGGTGTGTCATGAATGAGCCACGAGAAGAAAATACATTAAGATCCGAGATAGGATATAGTCCAAAAGCCTGGGAGATGATGTATCTAAGGTATTATGCAATTCCACATTCATAGATATGAATATCTTCAATAACATCACTCTTTAGACGAATTCTTATCGTGGTTAGAGGTTTCATTACAAATGTCAGCGATTTCATATCGCTTTTGTATTTAGCCACAAGCGTATAACTTTTACCAACGATAACTTCAAAGTTTGCACCATAATCAGGATCTGTGAGCCTCGTCCAACTTTGATTGGTTTCCAAATCTATCAATGTTACCTCAACCTCCCTAAAATTTTCAGGAGAACCTTCCCAAGAAGTGACACTAAGCGTTTGTTTTTCTCCTTCTTTTGGAATATACGGTCCCATTGTTTCAATTTCATCCTTTTGAAACATTGTTGACAACCAAAAACAACCAGCAAGCCCGAGAATGGTGATGAGAATCCCAAGAACAAGGACTTTTCTATAAATCTTCATGGAACTTCCACCCCTTTACCTTTTACAATTATTTTTACCCCAAAATTTAAATATAACATCTCCTGAGAGAAATGTCAAGAGCCAGCTCTGAGGTAAAGGATTGCTATCCAACTTCGGAGCGTCAAGCTACTATTCCTAAAGAAGCTTTTCATTCTTTATTCAATATAGAGATGAATCTATGAAAAAACAAAATTGCTTTGTAGGAGATCGGGCATTATCGGAATTGTAAATAATTTAATTTTATCGATGGTTTATCCCCTGGCCTCAAGATACATAGCCAAATCGCTTTCTGATTCTGGCACAAAAGCTTTGCAATAACGAGAGGCTAGCTCTTTGAACTCATCTGATGCTAGAAATGGAACAATGAAATTACCTTCTGGAAGCATTTCTCCAATTTCTAAATCAAATTCACAATCTCCTAGATAGATAATATCGTTTTCTCTCAATCCAAGCTCATTAAAAAATTTTTGTATAAACAAATCTCTTTTTCTTTTTCTCGAAGCTTCATCTACATTTGTTACTATTCCACAATATTCTCGAATCTTTGTTCCTATAATTTCATCAAAAGCGCTTATGTAATTGCTTAGTTCCAAAATTCTTTCAATGCATTTTTGGTAAGATCCAGAAATTATAAAAGTTCCTTTTCCTTGTGAATGAGCATTTCTAATAGGATTGAGAACTCTTCTATCTATTCTATCTTTATTTCTTTTTGAATAATTTTCAATTACTCTATCTACAAATTCTTCTGTTCTTCCGATCAATATATTACTATTAAAAATTTTGTATATCTCGTTTCCAATCTCTTTCATTCTCTTGATCTTTTCATTCGTTTCAATATCTTTTCTTGCTCTAGTTTTGTTATATTCCTTGTATTTTTTCATTATTTTTCGTCTACTATTTATAACTTTTATAAAGGTTTCGAAAGATTCTTTAGTATGGGCTATTACACTTTTGGCAGAAGATCTCAACAGTTCATAAGCAAACTCTTTATGAATTTCTTCATCTGTAGCATCATAAAAAAGTGTACCATTCCAATCAGAGACAATTGTTTTGTAGTTCATAATTATTTTATAGTGGTAAAAAATTAAATTTAATGTTATAGTGGTAAAATTTAATGCATCGCTTTAATTTATCGCAACAAAATTAGAAATATGTCAATATTTATAACAGGGCTTCCTGGTTGTGGAAAGTCCACATTAATTCAAAAAATAGCGGAAAGATTAAATTCTGAAGGAGTAAGAGTTTCAGGATTTGTAACACCAGAATTTAGAAAAGATAACAAAAGAGTAGGATTTAGAATTATTAACCTTGCTACTAATGAAGAAGGTGTATTTGCATCTGTAAAAGAGATGAAAGAAAGCAAAAGGTTTGGAAAATATTTTGTAAATATAAAGGAATTTGAAGAGATCGGTTTAAAAGGAATTGAAAATGGAGAAGTTATTATCATAGATGAAATTGGAAAAATGGAACTGCTTTCTGAAAAATTTAGAGCGATTTTAGAAAATTTAAAGAATAAGAAAAATCTGATAGCAAGCGTTCATAGAAGCTTGGCAAATGATTTTAATGCTATAGACATAACAAACCTTTCATTTAGCGAAAGAGAAAAACTAGTAAATGAGATTGTTGAAAAGGTTAGGAAGGAGTTAAGATAGAGGCTAAAGAGAAAATAGTTGAGAAATCTCACACACTTCTCTCAGATAAATAAAATCATCTCTTTCTTTCTATCATATAATTTGCAAAAGCTCTTATTTTATTCTTTGCTTCGCTCTCTGGCAAAATTTTCTCAACATCATTCCAAGCTTTTTTAATGATTTCTCTCGCAACCTCTTGAGCATATTCTATTGCGTGATATTTATTCAATATATTTATCGCTTCCTTTCTTTCTTCCATGTCATCAGTATGCTTATTCAAAATTTCTATCAACCTTTCTTTATCTTTTTTATTTGCTCTCCTCAATGTGTAAATAACCATTAAAGTTCTCTTTCCTTCTTTTATATCATTTCCATACTCTTTTCCTATAGAGTCTGGAGAAGTCACATCAAGAATATCGTCCTGGATTTGAAAGGCAATACCTAAGGATTCTGCAAACCTTCCAAGCTTTTCTACTAAATTTTCACTGGCTCCGCAAAGGGTTGCCGCTAATCTAGCACTCATTCTTGCAAGTGTTCCAGTTTTTAATGCACACATCGTTAAATATTCTTCTTCTTTTATTTCTTGGTCTCTCTTTATGCCTTTGTGCCATACTATATCTATTGCTTGTCCAAAGCTTATGTTAATCATCTCTTCTATATAAACTTCATACGCCCTTAAGAGTATTCTCTCATTTATCTTATTTCTATTTTTCAAGAAAACTATCAATGGCATAAAATAAAGAGCATTTCCAGCATTAATTGCTATATCTATACCAAAAATTTTATGGATTGCTGGCTTGCCCCTTCTTAACTCTGAATAATCTTCAACGTCATCGACTATCAAAGTTCCGTTATGAATAAGCTCTGGTACTATGCAAAAATCTTGTAGCTTTTTTAAATCTCCACCTAAAGCTTCTACTATTAACAAGAAAAGCGTAGGTCTCCATCTTTTTCCGCCTCTATCCAAAAGTTCGTAGATCGGCTTTGCAATTCCTTCATTGCAAGAAAATACATCAACGTCTTCTCTTCCTACAAAATTTTTTATATTTGTTTTATTGAAAACTCTCGGAATATATTTTTCTATCAATGAATCTATTAAACTCTTTTTCTCCATTAGAATTTTTTCTATATCATCCTCGCTTTTATTTTCTTCTTTGTTAATTTTTATTAATTTTCTAACCATTGAATAAATTTTATTTTCAAAAAATAAATATTCATTATGCAAGTATTTGTTGGCACTTCTGGTTGGTCATATAGCTGGAACGAAGAAAGAAACTTAGAGTGGTATGCAAAGCATTCTAAGCTTAATGCAATAGAGCTTAACATGAGTTTCTATCGCTTTCCTTTTCCAAGCGTAATTAAAGGGTGGAGCAAAAAAGCAAGTGATCTAAGATGGGTAGTAAAGGTTAATAAAATAATTACGCATATAAATAGATTTGAAAAAGATTCTTTAGAAGCATGGAAAAGATTCGAAGAAATCTTTTCTCCTCTTGAACAAAGCATAGATTTTTATTTATTTCAACTACCACCTTCTATGAAACCAGAATCTAAAAAGTCAATAGAGGATTTTGTCAAAAAAGTAAAGGAGTTGAAAAAAGATGAAATAAAATTTGCAATAGAATTTAGAAATTTGGAGTGGTTTAAAGAAAAGGAAATAAGATGGGCAGAAAAGCTTGGATTTGTTGTAGTTAGTGTAGATGCCCCAAAGTTGCCAAGAGATATATACAAAACTCACGAGATTGTATATTTACGAATGCATGGAAGAAGTGCTTGGTATCGTCACGAGTATAGCCAAGAAGAATTGAAAGAGATTGCAAAGAATATCTTGAAAATAAAGCCAACAAAAGTTTATGTATTCTTTAACAATAATCATGCGATGCTAAAGAATGCTAGAGAAGTGATGAAAATATTGAATAAAATTTGAAATAAGAATGAAACGATGAACTAAAGCTTGTGAATTTGTGCTTTGTTTATAATTTTAAAATATTTGCCACTAAGTAGAAATTATGAGCAACTCAAGATTAGTCGTGCTTGCAAACAAAACAGGAAAAAAGCTTGCTGAAAAGATTTGTGAAGATATGGGGCTTGACCAAGATTTGATAAATATCCAGAGATTTAATGATACAGAGATTCTTCCTGAGTTGAAAGAAAGCGTAAGAGATGCTGACGTATTCTACATTTGTCCTTTTTATCCAGATCCGAAAGGAAGGCTTGTCGAAACTATGTTCGTAGCAGATGCTCTAAGATGTTCTGTACCAGAAAGAAAGATAGCAATGCCGACCTATCTTGGATTTATGCGTTCAGACAAGCCAGAAGGAAGAACTTCTATTAACATTAGAAAGGTAGCAGAAACATTCGAAAACGATGGTTGGGATTACGTAGCATCTATACATATACATAATAAGGCAATATACTCAGCTTTTAGAATTCCTTTTGACTCTTTCCTTCCTACAAAATTCTTTAGGAAATATATAGATGAGCTTGTGAAAGAAAGTAATGATAAAAAAGAGGATTTTGTTATTGTAGCTCCAGATTTAGGTAGAGCGGGTTATGCAGAAAAGTTTGCAGATGAAGTTGGAATAGGAAACTTTGCAATAATCTATAAAGTTAGACCATCCCCAGGAGAAGCAATGGCAAAGTATTTGTTAGGAGATGTAAAAAATAAAAATGCGATTATTGTAGATGATATATTAGATACTGGCGGAACTGTAATAGAGGCTGCAAGACTTTGTGAAGAAAAAGGGGCTAATAGCATTTATGTCGTAATGACTCATGGAATATTTTCAAAGAAGATAAGAAAAGCAAATGAAAAAGAAGAGCCGGTAAAAACAATATATATAGAATCATTTGAAAAAGATAAGGAGGACTTGAAAGAAGATTTACAAAGAATTTTACAATATAATGGATTTGAGCCAAGGACTTATAGGGTTATAGCAGAAGATACAAGAGAAGAAAGATTTTATACTTTGGAGCCAGCAGAATATAGACTAAAAAACTCTCCGATAGAAAGAGTAATAGTAACAGACACAATACCTAGAAGCGAATGGTATTTAGAAGAGAATAAAGATTGGTTAACACAAGTAAGTATAGTGCCTCTATTAGAAGAGATAATAGACCGAGTACACTACAAGAAATCACTAGCGCCTCTTCATAAGCAGTAAAATAGGGATAAAAACAAAAGTTATAAAATAATACTTACTCAGACAAAATAGATAGTTTAAATTTATTTTTATTAAATCTATTAGTAGATCTATTTTCTTTATTTATTTTCTATCGTTTCATCTAACCTATTGATTTTATTCTTGTTAGCTTTTATCTCATTATGGATTTTATCTTAATCTGAAAATCCTTTCTAGAATTCTCTGAACCCAAGTTTTTTCTGCAATTATCTTGCCTGTTGGAGAAGTTTTGCATGCACCATAAAAGCAACCATATTGACAGTATGAAATACCAGATGCTGGCATGTTATTAGAGCAGTAATACTCATTCAAATAGTTTCCAGAGCAGTAATCACTTGCAATAAAGTATTTAGAGTTGTAATATCCGTAAATTGAGCCAGAAATATAAATGTTATATCCTCCATCTGTATCTTTACAAGTGTTAGGAATAGTAGTTGTGATTGTTGTTAAAATAGTTGTTGGAATAATTGTTGTTGTAGTAGTTATGCCACTCTTCAAACATCTTCCATCAAAACAACCTTGTAAGCAATATTCACTTAACGAATATGGATAATTACCGCTACAATAATATTCAACTACATAGTTTCCGGAGCAGTAATCAACATAGTTATAATAAACTCCATTAAAGTATCCTGAAACATAACCTTTTTGATAAATATTATATCCTCCATCTGAATCGCTACAATAGTTAGGAATAATCGTTGTCGTGGTTGTTGTTATCCCTGGTAAACATCTACCATCATAGCAGCCATTTTGACATGGAATAACCAAACTATGTGCACTCACTATGTACTGTTTAGATTGAGGGTCATAGAATCCACTGCAATAATATTCTATTAATGTGTAATTATCATAGCTGGCGCAATAATCGTAATAAGTATAATACTTTTTATCGGTCCAAGAATAGCTATAAACATAACCCTTAGTGTAAATATCCATACCATCGCTATCATAACAATATGAATAAGGAACTGTTGTAGTAGTTATTATCGTTGTTGTAGTTGTAACCTTACTACAAGTAGGGTGTGTTGGACAATATGTACAGATGTCAGAACAACAGCTATAGCTTCCTTTATATAGATGGCAATAACTATCACATTGACAAGGCGCTTGAGGATTGAAGTCTCCACATCTTCCTTTACAGCTTGGTGGAATAGTCGTAGAAATCGTTGTAGTGCTTGTTATCCCTGGTAAACATCTACCATCATAGCATCCTTGAAGACAAGGATATTCTATAATATAGGGCTGATTATTCATTAAGCAATAATATTCGCCAACCCAATAAGTAGAGCCGTTCCAATAACAATAATCGGAATAATGAAAATAACTTCCATTCCAATATCCGTAGACATAGCCCTTCGTATAAATATCTATTCCATTATCAGTATCATAACAATATGAATAAGGAGGAATTGTAGTAGTTGGTATAGTAGTATATCTTATAGTTGTTGTAACCCCACCACAAGCAGGATGTGTTGGACAATCTATGCAAATATCTCTACAGCAATCGCCATAATTAATGCAAACGGCATCGCACTGACAAGGCGCTTGTGAATTATAGCTTCCGCATCTTCCAGCGCATTGACCTGCAAAAGCTAAGGAGAAATAGTAAATTATGAAAATTAGAAAGAATATTACAAATTTTTTACTTATCATAGTTTTATTTTCTGCCATTAATTAATTACTTGCTTTTGCCCATATTTAAATTTTTCTCATATTTAAAATTTTTCAATTTCTCTGTAATTTTTACCTCTATTTAGATTCTCGATTTCGTTTCTTTTATTCCCTATTCTAAAATTCTCGCAATGTTTTTATCAAAGAGCTTTTCTCTTCTTCCATTCTTTGTGCTATTGCATCGAATATAATCTCTATTCTTTTCATCCTTTTGTCTATTCTTTGAATCTTTTTTTCCATGTCTAACAAAGCGCACCATAGCTGAGCTATCTTTACCTCTTCTGCTGTTTTATAAGCGCTTCTGTACTTTGCTACATCTTCTATTATCTTATTTAGTAATGCTTCATCATCTATATTCAAATACTTCTTCCAATTCTTGTTTGTTTTTAACAACATGGTAAAGCACCTATTCATTACTATTAGGTTGTAAAGCTTTTAAATCTTTCGTAAATAGAGATGAAAATAAATATTGATTAAGCAAATCGCATTATGAAATAAATTGGAATTAAGATAAAATATGATATACAAAGGTAATAACAAAAGGCTTTTAAAGGATATTGAAAAATATGGAGAAGATATAGTAAGCGCTTATGAAGAGATTTTCGGAAAAGAGCTTTATTCTAAAGTATGTAAGGTAGCAGACAAGCTTCTTGTTAAGGAAGCTTTTGCAGAGTCATTATCAGAAGTTCGACTAAATAATGCTGAAACTACATTAATAGCAGAAAGTAAAGAAGATAACATGTTTCTTTCTCCTACTTCAAGTGATGTTTATAAAATGAATATACGTGAGGACGGAGCAATAGATTGTGATTCTACTAATATTCTTTCTACATCTTGTTGCATTATTTTTAATGATCCAGGGGTTGGAAAGCATGCTGAAATATATTATAAAAATCTCGATTATTGTAAAGAATTTCCATTTCATTTATTTTCTTATGCACACGAATATAATCACTTCATAAATTATGCGCTACAAGAAAAGCCACTGATAACAGCAGGGAGTATTGCTATTTCTCAACTTAATAAATTAAATTATAAGATTGATACAATTGATGAAATGGCCGCGAGAGCTAGCATCTCGTCTATTTTAAAGAATGGCTCGCGATTGCCGGCTAAGCTTTTTAATCTCGTTATCTACCTTCTAGCACTTGATGAATTTTTAGCTCTTGAATTAGAAGGAAGGATTTTAAGAGAAATAGGTTTTGATTACAAATCCTTTGTTAAAAAATGCTTAGAACAAGAGCTTTACTCTTATTATTATGAACTTCACAGAGCATCGAATAAAGATTTGATAAGATACTTAGTAAATTGGCATAATTCTCAAGATGGAAGCAAGTTTTATAAGAATTTTTTAAGATCCTTAAATAAAATAGATATTAGAAAGAACGATATTAACACATTCATTAAGGAAGAAATGAATAAAGATTCTTGAAAGAATTAATAAAAAGAAAGAAGTAACAGAAAGGTTTTGAAATATTCCAAAAATATAAAAATAAAAATCAAAAAAACTTAGCATTAGATTTTACTTAGGTAGTGATTTTATTTCTTGCTCGCTAGCTCGTAAATCATCTTCAACGCTACTATTACTGCTGCAGGAGCTACCAATGCTCCTATGTAAGCAAGGATGTGATTGATTACAATTCCTATTCCTGGCAAAACTGAAAATGTAGCATTTCCTGCTACTAGCAAGGCCACAGAAGCTAACATAAAGTTTACTGACTCTTTCTCTGTTATATTAAGTAGCCCCACGATAATACCGAGGACTACTAGAATTCCTATTATTGTTCCATCGTTTGGCATCGCTATTCCTGCTATTATCGCTATCACTACACCTAGCAAAAATAGCCATTCTCCAATTTTTTCCATTTTCATCGGCTAACACCTATTACAAGGTTATATGATTATAATATTTTTTCTATTCTTTTAAGGTTTTTCTTTCAAAGAAATTCGACAATTTAATAATTTTAATTTGGAAAATTTTTCAATACCAAATATTTTTAAATTTTCGAAATAGAGACAAAAGCTTTAAATATTTTGATTAGAGATATTGTAAATTTTATTTTAAAGAATAAAGGAAATCCATCTCAAGATTTTAAAATGTGGTGATAAAAAGATGAAAAAGCAATATCAGAGTATTGGTATATCTAGCCTTTATTTAGGCTTTGGAGAATATGAGAAAGTTATTAAAGAACTTTATGAAGAATTGAATAAAAACCAAAAGAGCGACGAGCCTTTCTCGATTAGATTTATAGATCTTCTAGACGAAAAAATAAGGACTGATCCCAATATAAAGAAGCTATTTCCAGATAGCTCAATATTTTATTAAATTTTAGTGAAGAGAATTATAATAAGCAAAATCAATTGGAGCAAGAAAATAGTTTGTCTAAGAGTTTGGGTTTATATCTCAAAATCTCCTGGAAATTCTTCTTCAGAACTTCTTTTTATAGGTGTTGCAAATAGCAAAAATGCTACTAAGACGAGCACTAATAGGATAATGATCATTGCAATAGTAGAAACCTCTGGTACTTGGAATATGATACCACCTGTAGGTGCTTTATATTTTTCTTCCTTAGGATATAATC
>JAHLMP010000003.1:0-29655 GCA_018920315.1 Candidatus Aenigmatarchaeota archaeon
TACCAAAAAAAGAAAATATAGAAAACCCCGGATTCATTATAGAAAAAATTGATCATAACCAAAACAGAGAAATTTTTATACCCGAAATGTTATTTTGTGATTTAGAAAGTAGATTAAAGAATCGAAAAATACTATATATAATAGGTAAGAATTATGGAAATATATATTCTTTGATTTGTAATTTTCCAACTAAAAACACAACTAAAAATCTTTCACAATTTATTTATTTCTTAGTGAGGGCGGTTGAAAGTATTTATGCAAATTTACTCTCTCATGAAGCGAGAATACCAGAAAAAATATTTATTTTGAGAATGAAAGATTATATCATTTGTAGAAAGAACGGATTAGGGTATATTTTTTCAGAAGGTGGTATAGCAGGCATTTGGGCATATGCTTGTCAAGATCCAAGCATAGAAGCAATTCAAATCAAGTGCCAAGGTAGAGGAGATAAGGAGTGCGAAGTAATTGCTGCTCCTTACAAGACGCTTGTGAGAATGGGATATAAACCAATAAGATGCAAAAAACTTGAGAAGGGAAAATTAACACCAGAGTATAAAATCTTTAACGAAATTCGACCAACAAGCTGGGCGAGAAATAGCTTAAAGTCTTTGATAGATGCTGGCTTCTTTGATTATAAGCATGGACAAGTTACTTATCGTGGCGAGCGCTTCTTTCTATGCGAGGCAAGTTTTATGTATATTCTCGAGAAAGAATTGAAAAAGATTAAAAATGGCTTAAAAATTCTTTGGGATTGTAGTTTTGATTTCGGTAAGAGATTGGCTGAAATTTCTGGAAAACAAGAACCTTGCAAGTTTATTATGGACTTCTTTCCTGCTTTGGGCTTTGGAGATATTTTAGCTTTGAAGAAAAAAGGAAGATATGAAATTTTCGTAAAATATTTTCCATGGCTTGAATGGTATAAAGATATAGATTTCACGATGTTTCGCGGGATGCTCTCTGGAGTTATTTCAGGATTTACAGGAGAAAAAGTAGAGTTAAAGAAAGTTGAGAAAAGTGTATCTTCTGGATATTTCTCGCTATTTATTACTCAATAACCGTTTTTCTTATGTGATTTACTGAGCAATTTTTCGATGCTCTACATTTTTGCATGCTACTAATTTTATTATACTATTCTTAATCCTTTCTTTCCTATCTCTATTCCATATCTTCCTCCTTCTATTGGTGTTTCCCTCATTTTTATTATTGAAAGGTTTCTTTCCATAGCCTTTCCAACTATCTGATATTCTAACTTTATTATTCCATCTACTATAAACTCTGCAATACCATATCGAGAATATTCTGTATTTATTGCCTCAGAAGTCAATATTGTTGTTACATTAAGAGATTTTAGATAATCTATAGCATTATACATCAGTTTTCTTATTATTGCTTCTTTTGGTGGAGAAATAGGCAATTTACCAACTCTTAGCTGCAAAGGTATTTCTTCCATCATTGATTTAAATGTCAATGCTAAAACTTCTAAAGATCCTAAAGAATCTATTACAAGTCTCTTTGCATTTATTTTCTTCACGTTACTCTCGATAATTTTTAAAACCTCTTTTATATCTTCTACTCTTTTAATTCTTAGAATTATAACCTTTTGCTCTCTTTCAAGTTCATCAAAATCCATTCCGAATTGCTTCATCGAATTCTTTAATTGCTCTGGTTCTTGCTCAAAAGATATATAAACTCCTGGCTCCTTGAGCTTTGCTCCATGATAAATGTATTGCATTGCAAAGGTAGTTTTTCCGCTTCCAGGGCCTCCGGCAACAAGAATTACAGAATTCTTTGGATAGCCTCCATTTAGAAATTTATCCAATCCAGCAATTCCTGTGCTTACTCTTTCAATGCTCATTTCTTAACTCACTTTTCTTTTTATTTATAATTTCTTTCTCTAATATAAAAATTTTAACTTCTCATTTAAGATTAAATGAACTTAGAGAATAAGATAGAAAATATAAAAGATCTTAATAAAGATGAAAGAAAAAAGATAAGAAAACTCGCTGCGGCATTAAAAAGATTGTTAATAGATGAGACAACTGGACATGATTATTGGCATGCGATAAGAGTTTTGAATCTTTCTTTAATTATTGCAGAAGATGGGAAGAAAAGAAATATTAAAATAGATATGCTTTCTTTAATTCTTGCATCTCTTTTGCATGATGTTTCTGATTGGAAGCTTAAAGAGAAGAAAGTAGATGTAAAAGAACTACTAAAATCTATTGGAATTGATAAAGTGACAATAAAGAAAGTATTAGAAATTATAAACGATATTTCATTTAAAGGTGCTTTAGTAAGAGATAAACCAAAAAGTATAGAAGCTAAAATATTGCAAGATGCTGATCGCTTAGATGCCCTTGGTGCAATTGGCATAGCAAGATGCTTTGCAACAGGTGCAAAACTTGGAAAGGTTATTTATGATCCAGAAATAAAGCCAAAGCTTCATAAAAGTTTTGTTAGTTACAAAAGATCTAAATCTACAAGCATAAACCACTTCTACGAAAAATTACTTCTTCTTAGAAGAAGGATGAATACAAAGCTTGGAAAACAAATTGCAAAGGAAAGAGAAGAGTTTATGAGAAATTTTCTTAAAAGATTCTTTTTAGAATTTGAAGCAAAAGATGCGAAGAATTGAAGTAAAAATGCAAAAAAATTAAAATTATGGAGAATGAAAAAAGTAAAACTCAGATCCTAAAATTTCATTTCGAATCTTAGTAAACAAATGCAAGCAATCTTCCACCAATTTTATTTTTTATCGCATCCTTATGAGTCATAACTCCACGAGATGTTGTTAATATTAAAATACCGAAATCAGCTGCAGGCAAGAAACGTTCTTCATATTTTTGAAACTCTGAAAGTTTTACAGGAAGTCTTGGTTTAATAGTTTTGCAATAGTTTATTTTTCCTGCAAGCTGTACCTCTATCTTTCTTTCTTCATCCAAGATTTTATAATCTTTTATATACCCCTCCTCTTTCATTACTTTTAGCACACGCTCAATTAATTTTGTTTTATGAACTTTGCAACTAGTTTTTCTTGCATTCTCTGCGTTTCTTATTATTGTTATTGCATCTGTAAGCAAATCCTTACTCATATGCTTCACCAAAATTCTATCCACCATATTTTTTAAATCCTAATTTTTCCGCAACCTCTCTAAAGCATCTGCGACAATAGTTTAAGCCATATCTTCTAATAATTCCTCTAAAACTTCCGCATCTTATACACTTTCTTGCTCCTTTCCCAAATTTTCTTTTTATTGCCTTTCTTCTCATATGAGTCACAAGCAAAAATATTAATTTCAATTATAAAAATATTTCTAAATTATTTCAACATTAAATTTTTCTTTAACCCAATTCATTGTCTCTTCCTTTGTTATTAAATGCTTTTTTCCAATCTTATGCCAGAGTTTCTTTCTTTTTACCCTATATCCTGGCCTCTCTAAAGTAACGCAAACATCTAATCCAAACATTGGCAAACGATGGTCATATTTAACTCCTGGAATCATAATATATTCCTTTATTCCAAAAGCAAAATTTCCAAAATTATCAAAGCTAGATGCTTTTATCTTATTATCTACAGCTTCCAACAATCTTTTTAACAATTCATCAGCATTTTTCCTTATAGTTACCATAGCCCCTATTGGTCTGTTCTTTGCAACCCCAAAAGTGCTTCTTTTATGAGTTCTTGTTATTACAACTTTTCTTCCAGTAATCCTTTTTAATATCTCTGCAGCTTGTTCTGGAGTTTTTTTCGGATCTTTTCCACAGCCTATATTTAATACTATCTTCTCTATTCTTATTCTTCTCATCGGATTCTCTAGCATAATCTTTTGTTTTTTGCTATTTTCTATTTCGCTCATGTAATCACCAAAAATAATCAAGCTTATATTTCAATTACTGGTTTTGAAACTCCAATAGGAAAACAATAGTCTAAAGGAACCTCAATATTCTTTCCCTCAGAATTAATTACTGCACTGTTTCTTTCTAAACTTTTCTTTATTTCAATCTTTTCTATGGTTCCGATCTTACCAACATTTTTTCCATGAGAAATAATTACCATTGCACCTTTCTCAAGCTTTATAACATCAAGGATTTTATTCTTCTTGAAATTCCAAACTACAACATCTCCTGTTTTGAAATTATCCTCATCTTTTTTTACCAATAAATTTCTTCCATCATGAAAATGAATTTGAACCAAATTGCCCTTTACATAAGTTTTTCCTTTAACCTGAAGTAATTTTATATCACCATCTTTAACTTCTTTCAAAACTAGATAATCCTTAGGATCAGGTACAACTCTATATGTTTTGTCACCAATCTCGAGAATGTCCATCAAGCCAACTGGAAATTTTAAATCTCTTCTTATTTTTCCATCAACCTTAACAACTATCTTTTTTGCTTCTTTTAGATTTTCAGCAAGTTTTAGATAATCTCTTATGATAATTCCTAAAGGAATTGATCTATCTTTTGGGTGAGGTCCTGGTCTTGGTGCTATAGCGTATTTTTTCTTTTCTCCTCTTCTAGGAATCTTCCAAAATGCTGGTGCTGCAAGTCTTTTTAATCTTGCCATCTTTTATCTACCTTTTCTAAGCTCTTGCTCTTTCTTCAATTGGTCCCACACTTCCTCTATATTTTATCCTTTCTTCCTCAATTTCAGCAAAAAATCTTGCATCTTTTTCTCTTTCGTAAATTCCGACAAGTTCTTCGCCCTCTTTACATTTTCTTAATGCAGCTTCGCATGCGGAATAGTATATTTTAATCTCACACTCTTCACCTTCTTTTATTCTATAAATTCCATATGGCATTTTCATCACCTTATACTTAAATTCCTGACTAAAATCATTTATTCTCTTCTTCCTTCTTCTTTTTTAATCTTTTTAATCTTTTCTTATCTTCAAGATTTAATTCGATTATCTCAAGGTTACTCGGATCTAAAGGAACGTGAACTTCCTGGCCACTTGCTTTCTTTCTTTTAGCACAATCCACGTAAACCTTTAGTTTTTTTAAATCAACCTTAATTACGCTTCCTTGCATCCCCTTATATTTACCTCTCATTATTCTTACCTTATCTCCTTTTCTTATTGGTATAGCTCTTCTTTTATATTCTTCTCTCAGCTTTTTGCTTAAATGTGCCGAAACCAACTTATGTCTTATATGAAGTGGTGCATTATATCTATACTTTCTCTGCTTTCTTGGCTGCTTACTTGAAATCCATTTTCTCGAAAATTTTTTTCTCATTTAAGCACCATTTAAAAATATTAATTTAACAAAATTATTTACTCAAGCGCTATAAAACTATTGTTGCTATCTTTCCTACAGAGCTTATCCTTTCTACAGCTTCTTTTGCTACAACCGACCTTATTTCTGTTCCTTGTGGCTCCATGTTTGCAGGATTTATAAGCACAGCTGCATTATCTTCAAATTTAACTCTCTCGCCACTCAATCTTCTATACTCTTTTCTTTGTCTTATTATTATCGCGTAAACTACTTGCTTTTTAAGCTTTTCATCACCTTTTTTTACTGAGCAAATAACTATATCTCCTACTCCAGCTTTTGGAATTCTTTTTCTCACACTTTTATATCCTTTTACCGCTATTACTTGCAACTTTTTTGCTCCTGTGTTGTCTGCGCACTCTATTATTGCTCCAACATTTATTGCTCTTGTAACTCTTGCTGATATAGCTTTCATTTCATATCACCTTCAAACAGCTAAATATTAACGAAGGGTGAGTTACTCTATCTTTTCTATAACAACAAAATGTTTTGTTTTTGATAATGGTCGACATTCAGCAATTCTTACTTTATCTCCTTGCTTTACATCTATACAAGGTGGTATATGAGCATAAACCCGAGTTCTTCTTTTTTCATATCTTTCATATTTAGGTATTTTAATTAAATATTCCCACTCTACTTTTGCAGTAGAGTTATGCTTAGATTTTAAAACCCCCTCGAATATTCTACCTCTTATACTTAAATTTCCATGGAAAGGGCATCTTTTATCTTTACATACTCTTGAAGGTTGTTTTACTGGTATGCCTATATCTCTATGTGTCTTTTCCTTTTTACTTTTATTTTCTTCCATCTTTCTCACTTCTATGCTTTTTCCAAAGTTGCTGTATGAGTTTGAAATTTAAAATTGAAATTTAAAAATTTATATTTTTTCGATTTGATAGCCGATGAGCTTGAAAGTTAAGAATACTTTAAGAAATTAATAATACTATTTTTCCTCTTCTATAAATTTCTTAAGTTTTGTAAAAGCTTCGTCCATAACATCTATAGGAGGAAGAATTATCGAGCGAAAATGATTCCTTCCATAAGTTTCATCAAATCCAGAACCTGGAGCAAGAACTATGCCAGTATTTTTCAAAACATCTAAAACAAATTCGTTATCATCTTTCCATCTATTCTTTAGTTCTACTCTTGGAAATATATAAAAAGCTCCTTTTGGCTTTACCGCTGAGATGCCACTTATAGAATTTAACTTTTCATAGGCAAATCTTGCCCTTTCTTTTAATTTTTCTCTTACAATTTTTAAATGCTCTTTATTTTTGAAGGATTTTGCGCAAGCTTTCATTATTGGCGTGCAAGCACTTAATCTTTGTCTTGCTTGGGCTTTAACCGAATTTTTTATTTCTTCAAGATAGTTATTTTCATCGTAAAAATAAATATATCCGCACCTCCATCCTGTAGCAAGATAGTTTTTAGAAAATCCATTCATAACAATTACAGGAACGTCATTAGCAAGAGAGGCTAAGTTGCTATACTCTACGTTATCAAAAATTAGCTCATCGTATATTTCATCAGAAACTACAGGAATTCCAAATTCTCCTGCTATATTTAAAACCTCTTTTATAATCTTTCTTCCTGTCACCGAGCCTGTAGGATTATTAGGATTTATTATACAAATTAGTTTTGTTTTTACACTTATTTTCTTACGAAGATCATCAAGATCTATCTCCCAACCATTATTTTCATCAAGCTTATAACTTACAGGAATTCCGCCAGCAAATCTTGTAGCTTGAATATAAGGAGGATAGCTTGGCCCAGGTATTAATATTTCATCTCCTCTATTTGGCTCTATTATTGCATTTAAGAGAAATTGCATAGCCTCGCTAACTCCTTGCGTAACTATTATATCATCTTCTTCTATTTTTACTCCATTTTTTCTGCTTTCTTCTTTTGCTATAGCTTCTATTAATTCTTTGCTACCCTCAGAATCTTCATAATAATTTGCATAAAGTATAGCATGCTTTAAAGCATCTTTCATATGCTGTGGCGTATCGAAATCAAATCTATTTGGGTCGCCTATATTAAAGTAATAAACCTTTTTTCCTTCTTGCTCTAGCTTTTTAGCTATGTAAGAAATATCTCTTAGCGGAGATTTCAAGTTTCTACATCTTTCGCTTGCGCTTATTTTTGAAAAGCTCATAGATAAAAAGTATCTTATTTTGTCTTTAAAAATTTTTCATTTTTAAACTCTGGTGAGATATAAGAAAAAAGATATTGATATATCCTCTAGAAAATAAGGAAAACACAACTAGAAAAGAAAAAGTGAAAATATAACTATAGTTGCAATAATTTTGATAATAACTTTTCTCATAACTCTTCAACTTATAAAGAAACTAATAAAAGTGAAACTCATAGTCATACAATCTCTGAGTCAAGTGAAAGTAATAATAAATTGATTACTCGATTATTACTGGCATTTTTGTAGCAATACTTTCTAAATTTCTTTGCAAGTCTATTATCTTTGCTTCTAGCATTTGCACACTTCGTGCTATCTTTTCAATATCATGTACTTCTTCCTTTCCTTCAACCTTTCCTAAACTTATTCTCAATCTTCTTATTTGATTTTCTAATTCCTTCTTATTCTCTTCTATCTTGCTTTGCATAAATTTGCTTAAAGCTCTTATTTGCTCTAAAATTTCTTTATTTATTCTAGATTCGATCTCTTCCTTTAGCCTTTCCTCGTAATCTCGTGAAAGTTTTGTTTCTCTTCTTTCTTTTTCTATAGCCTCTTTCCATGAAGATAATTCATTTATTCTTTTTAAGTTTTCTTCATTCTTTTTAGCATTTTCAATTATATAGTTTTCAGTCCTCTTTGCAAAATCATTGTAAATACTATCTAGCTGTTCTACCTTTTTGTTTACATCAACAATGCTTTGGATTATTCTCTCGTTTTCTTTTGTTATAGAATCTTTCCAAGAGAGCAGCTCATTAACATTTTTCAAATTCTCTTCATTCCTTTTGGCAATTTCCATTATGCCTTTAGTAGAAACTTCTTCAATCCTTTTTTCTAGGCTTTCGATTCTTTTTCCATAATCTCCGATAACATTTTTAGTTCCACTCACAAAATCTTTCAAAACGAGAAGCTCTTCTACATCTTTTTCTATGTTTTCTATTCTTCCCATGAGGTTTTCATAACCTTTAAATCTATCTTCGGTTCTTTTTGCAAAGTCATTATGGATAGCACCAAGTTGCTCTACCTTTTTGTTTACGTCAACGATACTTTGAATTATTCTTTCGGTTTTATTTTCTGTAGCATCTTTCCATGAAAATAACTCATTTAATCTTCTTAGATTCTCTTCATTCCTTTTAGAAATCTCAGTTATATTTTTATCAATTTTCTCATCTGTAACTCTTATATTGCCTTCCAATGTTTCTATTCTTTTTTCTACTGTCTCGATATCTTCCAATTTTTTAATCCTTTCTTCGATTTCTTTACTTGCATCTTTTATATTTTTTTCAAATTCATTTATCTTCGTTATGACATTGTCTCTTAACATAGTGATACTCTCTCTCAGCGCTTGCGACTTCTCTGTTTCAGTCTTTATCTCTTTTTCAAATATCTTCATTCTATTTTCTAACGATTGTTTTAAGAATTCCATGTCTCCAATTCTATTTTTTATTACTGACTCAACCCTTTCTTCTATTCCCTTAGAAAAAGTTTGTAAACTTTCTCTTATTATCTCGATTTCCTTTATTTTTTCATCCACTATCTGATTTATTCTATCCTTTAGCAAATTCAACTTTTCTATAGCTGCGTTTATTTTTTCTTCTTCTGTTTTAAGATTTACCAAGCCTGTATTTATCTTCTCTATATTTATTTCCGCCTCCTCGAATTTTCTTACTAAATCTTGCTTCTCTAAAATTGTTCTATCAATTTTCCTTTTAATCAAATCTAACTCTTCTACCTTTTTATCTATTTCAAATTTTGCTTCATTAATTTTGTCGAGCAATACCTTTGCTCCTTTTTCAGTTAACATCTTCCCGCTTTTTTCTACCAAGTCTTCAAGTTTCTCAATCTTAGAGTTTATGTACTGTTCCAACTCTTTTACTCTATTCTCCAGGTTCCCGAATTTTTCTTCAATTTCCTTATCTATCTTAGGTATTTCTGGCGGTTTAAATGATTTGAGCAATTTCTCAACTTCTTCAACATTGCTAACCTTTTCAACTCTTTCGATTCTTTTTATTATATCCTCGGAAACTGCTACGGGAATACCTTTTCTTATCATCTCTTCAATCTTTTCAATTCTTTTCTCAATATCACCATAAGGTATTTCTATTGGCTCGCCAAACACGCGATACTTAACCTGCATCAACTCTGCTTGTAGCAACATTTGAAGATCTTCTAACTCATTAAACCTTTCTTTAAGTTCTTCTATGGCAGAAGGAGATACTGTCATCTCTAGGTGCGAAATTTTTTCCTTGATTTCGTTCAACATATTTATAATATTTTCTTTTTCTTCTGGATCTATATCTTTTGACATTTCAACCAAATAAATTATTGTTTTTATTATATATATCTTTTTGTCATTTGATTATAAATCTGTTCTTTTTGTTGCGAAGAAAAGTTTTTAAATTTATCACTTATAGGTAAATATTATGGCTAATAAAATTTATCTTTTAGTAGACGAGGACGAAGAACTTCCTAGCAACGAATACAAAAGAATAGTTGGAGTAGAAGTAGAAAAAATAAGCGAGATGGAAATGAAAAGAATGGAAGAAAGCTTTAGAAAAATACTATCAGAAATTAATATAAATGAAAAACTTGAAGAAATTGAAAATAGCATTGGAATAAAAATAGAGCAAGTAAGAGATGATGCAAAGTTTCTTGAAAGTGAAATAGCCTCTCTTGATAATAAAATTTTGAAAAACCAGGAAGAAGTAAATAAAAAGCTTTCAAACATTTCAGAAAGTTTTGAAAATATATTCGAGAGCTTCAAAATAGTGGTGGAGCATCTTGCTGAAGTTGTTAAAAGTTTAAATAGCTTTGTTCTAGAAGTAGACAAATCTTATAGATCTATAGAAGAAAGAAACAAAGAATTTAAAATTTTCAAGAATGAGGTTGGAGAGAATATCTCAAATCTCCATAAAATTTTGGAGGAAAACGAATCTTCCATAAAAGAAATTAAAAAAGAAAATGAAAGAATAAGTGACAAAATAAGTGTTATAGAGTCTGAAATCACTGGTTTGAGAAACGCGATAGAAATAATAAAAAATGAGATGCAAAGCGATGTTCTAAAAATGTTACAACCAAGAATTTGATGAAAATTTTTACTCGATTTTTCAACTCTTCTATCATGCTTCTCATTATCTATCAAAATACTTGTTTCTCTCTTTTTGTTCTCTATCTTTTACAGAATTTGGCTTGTTTGGCTTTGGTCTTCTAGTTTCTTCATCTAATCGAAATGTGATACCAAGCTCTTTTAGAAACTCATTTAAAGCTTCGTCGAGCAAAAGAATTTTTGCATGACCATTTACTTTTGGAATTCCTGAAAATAACATTGCTCTATAAGATAATGAGCTTAGAAGAGTTATATCATGATCTATTATCGCTATACTCTTTCCAAAATTTTTTATTATTTTTATGAGGCTCATTCTTTGCTTCACATCTAGGTAAGCAGAAGGCTCGTCCAATAGATAAAGGTCTGCATTTCTCATCAAACATAAAGCTATAGCTACTCTTTGAAGCTCCCCTCCTGAAAGGCTTTTTAGCTTTTTGTGTATTATCTTTTGCAGTTCTAACTTTTCAATTAATATATTGAAAATTCTTTCTAAATCTTCTATAGCTTGCCTAACTTCTTCTTCATTTTTCTCATTTTTTTCTTCTCTAATCTCTTTTTTTACTTTTTCTTTAATCTCTTCTAAAACATTCTCTACACTTGCTTCAGAATTAATGCTTGATATATATTGCGGCTTGTATGAAACTTTGATATTCGTAAGAATTTCTCCTTCGAAATCTAAAATTCCTGCAAGAATCTTTGCAAATGTTGTTTTACCCAATGAATTTGCCCCAAATATGGTAAGAATCTCTCCTCTATAAATCTCACTTGGTTCTACAATTAGATGAAAATTTTCAAATCTTTTCTCTATTTTTGTGAATGTTATAAGCTTTTCTTTCCATTCCCTTTTTTCTTCAAATTCTAAAAATCTTATCGGCTCTCCGATTCTAACATTTTCACTTTTTAGATATCCATTCAAAAAAGCATTAATTCCTTGCCTTGTAGAATAAGAATTTGAAACAATACCATAAGCTCCCGGCTCTCCAAAAGTTATGTGAATTTTATCAGCAAGATAATCTAAAACAGCTAAGTCATGCTCAACCAAAACTATTGTCTTTTCTTCCTTTTCTGAGAATTCTCTTATTATTTTAGCTATATTTAACCTTTCTCTTATATCTAAAAAGCTTGATGGCTCATCTAAAAAATAAATGTCTGCATCTTTAGAAAGTGCCGATGCTATTGCAATCTTTTGAAGCTCTCCTCCAGAAAGCTGAGATAGATTTTTATTTTTAGTGTCAATATTAAACTTTTCTATAAAAGTTTCTTTGAGTCCAATCTCATCCAAACTTTTAAAATCTCTTAAGAGTTCGTCTGGTTGTTGTTTTTTAAAAGAAACTCTTGCCTTATTTTCAGCTAGCATTTTTAGATAATTATAAAGCTCTGTCCCTCTATATAATTTTATAATTTCATTCCAATTAGCTTCTTCTCTTCCAAGATTTGGCTTTATATTTCCTGCAAGAATGTTTATTGCTGTTGTTTTGCCTGTGCCATTCTCTCCAAGAATTCCTATAATTCCTTTTGTTAGTATAGGTAATCTAAACAACCTAAAGCCATTTACTCCATATTGAAATATTGGCTCTTCTTTTATTGCTTCTGGTAAGTTCACAACCTTCAAAGCCTTGAAAGAACATCTCTTCGAGCAAAGAGCGCAACCTATACAAATATTCTCATCTATTCTAGGGTATGGAAGCTTACTTTCTTCATGAAAGCTTTTTTCATCTTTCGTAATGCATTTCTCTCCGCTTCTATTTTTAGGACAGGTGGAAATGCATAAATAATTACATTTTCCAGGGTTGCAAAGCTCTTTATCTAATACTACTATTCTACTCATGAAAATCATTTTGTTAATTGTTTATTCATTTAAACAAAAGCGTATATGAAGTTTTAGTAAAGATAAACATTAAGAAATTAAGTTTATTGGAAAACTTGAAATCAAATCTTTTTTGATTGTTCAACCACAATTTTATATCTTAGAGGAAGTTTTTGCTTCGCTTTTCTTAATGCATCTTTTGCAACATTAAGAAGTTTAGCGTCAACTCTAATTTCAAAAATTTTCTGCCCTTTATCAACTTGACAAGCTGTGCCTATTGGATTTCCAAAACTAAGTCGCATACCTTGTTGATATCTATCTGCTCCCGCGCCTGTAGCTAGAGGATTTTCTCTATAAACATGATGAGGGTAAACCCTTAGTTTTACAAAGTAATCTTCTTTACTTTTCTCTAAAGTCTTTACTATTGTCATTCTCGCCGCTTCCAAGGCTGTATGCCTAATTTGACAATAATTTTCCGCAACTAAGTATAACTTATATTCATAATCTTTTTTCTTTCCCATTTCAAATTGTGCAATTCTTGGTTGAGGCACTCCTTTTATATAATCTTTGCTAGGTACGCTTACTGATCTTCTTGTATAAGGTCTTTTTATATCTCTATAACATCTCCAAGGTCTTTCCTTTACCATTTTAATCACTTCTTTATTATATCTAATTTTACAAAGCAGTTATATTTTTTTGCTCTATCAATGATAGTATTAATCTTTTCATTAAATTCCTTTTCTCCAGTTTTTGGATCTAAAGATTTAAATTTTAAAAGAAACTCTGTTGCAGCTAGATAAGTTACGTCAAAATCCGATTCGTCTTCGAAAACTTTTTTTATTATTTCTATTCCATTTGGCTCATAGCTTAGAAGTTTAAGTTTTGCCTTAAATTCATACTCCTTACTTTTCTCTGATTTAGAAATAATATTTTTTAATAAATTAGCTTGCTTTTTTGTGAGTATATCATCAACGCTTTCATCTTTATTTTTTATAGCATCCAAAAGAGAAGAATATGATTTATATCTCTCTTTAATTTTATTTTTAATTTCCTCAATATTTTCTACTTTAGTTTTTGTTAGAACAATATTTATTAACCTTTCTGCTTTTCTTTCTTTATAATATTCTTCGAATGCATCCCTTTTCTCTTTTTCTGTAACTTTTTTAATAGATAATGGAATTATATTTCTATCTATTGCCAAAACTTTGCAAGGTATTATTTGACCTTCTTCCAAGTGGTCGCTTATTTTCTTTACCCACCCTGAAGATATTTCTGATATTGGTATTATTCCTTGTTTATTTGTACCCTCTATCCTAACGAGCGCAGAGTGTACCCCTATTTTTTCTACTTTGCATATAACTATATCCCCTATGTTCATTAAATCACCATATTGCTAAGTAATCCCACTACTTAAAAGATCCTATAACTGTTGTTTTTACTTTCGCTTTTCCACCTCTTGGTTCTGCTAAAACTTCTCCACAAATTAGGCATTTTACTACGTTTTTTGCCATCGAAAAAACAACTTGCTCATTTTTGCATTTTTTACATCTCACTAATAGGAATTTTCCTGGCATTATATCACCAAATTATAGATTTTTAATTCTACACTACATACTCTAATAATTAAATTTCTTAAGTATCATCATAATTTAACAATTTAAATTTTTATTAATGTTAATAAAATAAATTTGAGATGAGATTATAAGATTAAAATATTTTAATATCTCGATGAATTTGCTTTTTGAGATGAAATAAATGAAAATAAAAGAAAAGAAAATTTGGTTCGAGATTAAAGCTAATGAAGCATTTGAAAATAAATTTTTAGGAGAAGCTCTAGCCGAAGAAAGTAAAGAACTTTTAAATAAAAGAATAGAAATTAGTTTATCAGAACTTTATGAAAACTCACAAAGATTTTTTGTTAAAGTTATCTTCAAAATTCTTAAAGTAGATGAAAAGAATTGTATAGCTTATTTTGACGGTCATGAAATAATTCGCGAATATATCTCGCACATTGTGAGGAAAGGTGTGAGGAGAATAGATAATAACATTATAGTTCAAACAAAAGACGGATCTAAAGTTAGAGTTAAAGGTTTGGTGCTATTTGCTTCAAGGGTCTCTTATCCGATTTGTAAAAAAGCAAGGAAGATTATGGACGAAATAATAACAAACGTTGCGAAAAATAATAATATTGATGACTTTGCAAAACTAATTATCTTTGGGGATTTAGGCAAATTGATAAAAGAAAGGTGTGAAAAACTTTATCCTGTGAGTGTAGTAGATATAAGAAAGAGTGAAGTGATAAGTAGAACTATTTGAGAATTACTTAGTATATAAGATTTGATTTAAAAAGATATTCGATTTAAAACATTTGCCACTTAATTTTAATTAGATAAAATGAGAAAGATTGTTGGGATAGATCTTGCTGGAAAAGAAAAAAATCCAAGTGGCTATTGCTTATTAGAAATAAATGAACTAGAAGAGCGTGTATCAAAAATTTTGCTATTATATACGGATGAGCAAATAATAGAAGAGATTGAAAAAGAAAAGCCAATATTGATTTGTATAGATGCTCCTTTGTCCTTTCCATCGAAAGGATATTTTAGGGCTTCTGACTTGGCGTTAATTTCTCTTGGTTTTAGGCCTTTATCTCCGATGCTTCCAGGAATGAAAGTATTAGTAGAAAGAGCTATAAAACTTAAAGATATTTTAGAAGGCAATGGATACAAAGTTGTTGAAGTGTTTCCAAGAGCTACTGAAAGAATTTTAAATCTGAAAAAGGAAAGAAGAGTAAATAAAGATAAATACGATGCATTTTTATGTGCAATAACTGGAAAGTATTATTTACAAAATAGATTTGAGATTTTAGAGAATGAGATTGTAATACCTTCAACAGATAATGAAAAATAGGCCAAACAAATTTAGATATTTTAAATTAAGAGATCGTTCCAACTATTTTTAGAGATTTTTCTATCAATTTTACTTGTCTGCCTTTCTATCTTTATTACTTATTTATCTTTAAATGCTTAGAAAACAATTATTTTTATTCAATTTTAAATGGTTTTCATGCCATCAGCATTAGAAAATTTTAAAAAAGCGTGGAAAGAATTGGAAGTTGAAGAAGAGAGAAATGCTTTTAAAGTTCATTTAGCTTCTTACATAATAGTAAATTCTTTTCTAATATTTGTAAATCTCTACTCGAGTTCAAATAAACTTTGGTTCCCTTGGATTCTTTTTGGTTGGGGAATCGGATTAGCTTTTCATTATCTTGGCTCTAGAGAAGAAGCTGTAATTAATGGGGTAGAAAATAGAATAGCGATGATAGAACATAGAATGAAGAAAAATAAGAAATGATAAAAATTTACAAGCCCGACAAAAATATTTTAGTTTAACGCAAATTCCTGAGTTTATACTCCAAAATGTGAGGAAATTAAAATCCTTTCAACTGCCCCCACCGGGATTCGAACCCAGATTACGGCCTATCTGCATTTTTGACTTTTCATTTTTAGCTATATTTTTATTGTCTATTTTTATGTTGCACTTTTCATTTCTCATTTCTTTTCTAAACCGCTTATTTTATAAAGATAAAAATCCGCAGGGCCGTGTCCTATCCATTAGACTATGGGGGCTTTCTTTTACATTCTTTACTCTTTGTTCTTTTAATTTGTAATTTGTCGAACCAATTAATTTTTATATTTTACGAAATTAAATAAAAGTCAATGTCAAAAAAATTAGAATGTAGCTCTTGCAAGAAGAATCTGATAAGCGAAGAGGGATGGATAAAGTTTCCGTGCCCATCTTGTGGAAAGGTAATAATATTTAGATGTAAGCATTGTAGAGAGTTTAGCATTACATATACTTGCGAGAATTGCGGCTTTGAGGGACCATGAAGATTTTAAAATAGTGATGCAAATGGGGGATGTTGCTGTAGCTTTTAAAATAATGTTGAAATCACAAGATGTTAATATTAATAGCGTAAAGAATGAAATAATTAGTAAACTTCATCCAAAGGAAATAAACATTCAGGATCTGGCATTCGGGATAAAAGTAATAAAAGCTTTGTTTATAATTCCAGATTCTTCCGGAATAAATGAACTTGAAGATAAGATTAAAGATATAGAAGGTGTTGGAGAGGTTGAAACAGAAAGCCTTACATTGATTTAAAAATTTTTCATTTATTTTACATTCGGATAATTTATATTCGGATAAAAATTGATTTTTTATCTTTGTGTTTAAAATTCTACTTTTCAATATATTTTAATTTGGATTGTTAATGATAATAATATGAAGATTGTGATTAAGTGAAAATAAATGTACTCGAAAAAAATATTGAGAATTTTAAAAATGAAAAAAATAGATGTTGGTGACCGTGTCGAGATAATTTCTGAAAATAGAAAAATTAGAGGTATTCTGATGCCAAAGCCAGAAACTAGTGATCCAAATTGCTTAATAATAAAATTAGATGATGGTTACAACATAGGCATAAGAATAAATTCAATCGATAATATAATAAAAATGGAGAAGTAAGCATTAGAAAAATTTCCAAATAAATTTTATTCAAGATTATTATGTCGAAAGAAAAAATTTTTGATGAAAATAAAAAAGTTGTTTCTATCTTAGGTACAGGTGGCACGATAGCAAGCAAAGTTGATTATAAGACTGGTGGGGTTTATGCATCTTTCTCTCCCAAAGAGATAATTGCTCAAGTTCCAGAAATTGAAAATATTGCAACAATAAGAGCAAGAGAGGTTATGCAAGTGATGAGCGAAGATATAACACCAAAAGATTGGAAAATTATTGCAAAGGAGGTTGTGAAAGAAATTAATTCTGATGCTGATGGAGTAATAATAACACACGGAACAGACACAATGCATTACACATCTGCAGCTCTCTCATTTATGCTAAAAAATCTAAAGAAGCCTGTAGTTCTAGTAGGTGCCCAAAGAAGTAGTGATAGAGGTTCTAGCGATGCTTTCATAAATCTTATATGTGCTTTACATTTCATAACAAAGAGCGATGTAGCAGAGGTTTGCATAGTGATGCACGAAAATATGAGCGATGAAAGATGCATAGCAATTCGTGGCTGTAGAGCAAGGAAGATGCATACAAGTAGAAGAGATGCATTTAAGCCGATAAATGACTTGCCAATAGCAAGAATTTATCCAGATGGAAGTGTTGAGATGATATCAAAAAATTATAGAAAAAGAGAAGATGACAAGCCTTATGTTGTTTTGGACGATAAGTTAGAAGAAAAAGTTGCTTTGATAAAAATGTATCCTGGAGTAGATAGCAGAATTATTGACTTTTATATAAAAAATGGATATAAAGGATTTGTGATAGAAGCAACAGGGCTTGGTCATGTCTCAACGATTGGAAAATATTCTATGCTAGAAAAAATAAAGAAAGCAGTAGCAAAAAATATTCCTGTAGTTATAACCTCTCAATGCCTATATGGAAGGGTGCATCCCACAATCTATGCTAATCTTAGAAAACTTAGTAAAATAGGTTGTATATTCGTTGAAGACATGCTTCCTGAGGTTGCTTATATAAAACTAATGTATGCTTTAGCTCATGGTAATAGCTCTGATGAAGTTAAAGAGATCATGTTAACTAATCTTGCAAACGAAATCTCTGAAAGAACTTTAGAGTAAGATTTATTAATTTGAGATAATGTTTATTGTAAAGTATCTAAAAACTTTGCTGTCCGGATAAGAGCTGTAATGATAATATTATGGAAATACTGCTTCAATTTATAGCTTTGTAAAGCTTTTAAGTATTACAAGTTCTTAAGATAAGGAATTGAAAAAAGCAAGAAGCTAAAAATCGTCAAGCTTTTCAACAAATTACATACTTATTCGGGCAGAATCAAAAACACAATAATAAACTTTTATAATACATAAAACAAATATTCTTATTATGGAGCTACCAGTTTGGCACATTAGTATGATTGTATTATTGATAATCGTTTTGCTTGTTGTAATTATTATAATAGTTAATCCAAGTTTGATTGGACTTAATCATACACGCGGTGAAATAGAAACTATAAATGGTTGTAGAGAATGGAATTCTACTGGATGTAGCGAAGCTAGTGTTTCAAGTTATAAGGATAAAATTGGATGTAAGAAATATGAAGAATGTTTGACTATTTGTAGAAAATTAAGCTGTTGTTGGTAGTTCTAAAATCTTAATACCTTGAAAAATTGAGATAAAAATTGTTATTAAGTATTATTATTAGGTTAAAGAAAATGCCGAGACACCTTCTCTTATTGCTATGAAATAATCTATGAGTTAGAATTGAGAACTAAAAGCAATGGAATAATTAATAAAGGAACTGAAAACATTGTCGATATCTGAACTTAAATCTTAGTAACATTTTATTGGAGATTTTTATTTTCTTTTGGTATATATTAATTTATGGATGCCATCTTACCACAAGTCATATTAGAGCTATTTACAACATTTAAGGTTGTGCATAATGCAAAGCTTAGGGGCGATAAAAATAATGAGAAATATAGCTATAAGAAAATGAAAGGTGTGCAAAAAGATATGATAAACATAATAATTGGTATGGTTGTCTTTTTATTGTTTATATTAATTATTGCTGCTCTTTTGAAATCTCTTGTGAAGATATGACAAGAGGAGAAATAAAAATTTTTAAGAGGTTTATAAATGCACCCGATATATAATTTAGCGAAAATGGTTTGTAGTTTGATACTCATAATAATGATGTTTAGACTAGTAATGGATCTTGGAGAAACCTATGTAGAATATTTTTCAAGAGCTAATTCAAGGGTCATTCAAGAGTTTGTATCTGGATTTATTTCTATTTCAAATTTCGCTCCTTCGAAATTTTATGTTAATAATACATTTCCTGAGGTTAGTCATATACTTAAAATCTTAGAAGATCCTCCATTAGTTAATATTTCTTCTGGAAAAACATCAAAACAACCTAAAATAATATTTAAAGAGTACCAACCACTTGGATATACAAAATTAGATGGGATTAAGCTTGGAGGAAAATGTATTAAAAATTGGTGTGAGTTTTCAGGAGAAAAACTAAATACAATTACAATAATAAAAGAAAAGGGAGATGTTGAAATTTCGCATAATATTGTAGAGACAAAAAGATGAATATAAAATAAATATTAAGGAATAGTGAGAAAAATGAAGGGATATGAAGAACCAACAACAACATTCATAGAGATTTTAACAATAATTATTTTCACACTATTTATTTTTGGAAGTTTGATAACTATGACAAGATTTAAAACAGAAGTAAAAAATGCTAATGAACGTAGAATAGCGATAGATTTTGGTGAAAATGTGATATCTGCAAGTTGCTTAACAGATAGCAAAGGGGTTTTAAATGAGACGAAGCTAAATCAAGAGCTACAATATTCGAAGAGTGCTGAAAAAGATTCTGAAGAAAAGGATGGATTATCTTGTATCACTACAGATTTTCTTGCAAAGATTATGATATTTGTAAAAGATGGTGGTGGAGAAAAAAATTTTGAATTTGGAAAGGCAGATAACCCTGGAAGTAGGTTTAGATTCCCTGCTATTTTGAAAAAAGAGGATGGAACTACAGTACCTTGCGTAGTTACTGTTGAGGTTGAAATTCCAAAGTAATTTTAATTAAAAGTGATAAAAATGAGAAAAAAAGGATTTACGTTCTCTCTTGCAGTAATGTCATTCATTATAACAATCTTCGTTGGAGTAATAATTACGCTTGCTATGGTATTTATGACAACCTTCCATATATATATAACAAAAAAATTTATAATAGAGCGCGTGTTAGAATCTACGCAAGCTCAGGATATGTTGCTCTCGCTTTTGGAAGCAGAACAAGAAGGAGTTAAATTTCGACAAGCTATTGTTTACGCTTTATATCAAGATTCTGAAAAACCAAAGATTTGGAATGGGGAAAAAATAGTAGAGTATAATCTTGAAGAGATTGCGAAAAATTTTTTGAGTTATTTTTATGAGAATGATAACTATTGGCTCTTTATTTATGACGAGAAGAAAAATGAGATTAAAACTATTTGTAAATCTCAAGAAAACATAGAAGATCTATTTAAAAAAGAGAGTAAAAAAAATAGAAGAGCTTCCTTTCCTATTGATGAAAATAGATGGCTAGTACTTTACATAAATCTAAAAACTCAAGAATAGCGTGATAAATTATGAAAGGCTCAATATATACATGGGCGGCTGTAATAGCATTGAGCATAATTGCAACATTCTTTACAATAATCACTATGCTATCAAGCTCTAAAGAAATAAGGTTGACAGACGAAGTTGGAAAGGGTATAAATGCAATTAACTTATTTTATCTTGTCCAAAATATTTTAGAAGAAAGAGTAAAACTTGAGGTAAATGTTATAGCGCTTGAACTTGGAAATGATTGTGGTGGTTTAGAGTGTGGAGAGCATTGTAGATGGTGTGAAGAAAAACCTAAACTAGAGGATTTGAAAAAGGAGTATGCATCTAAATTAAAATCTGCCATTGAAAAAATAAAATTTACAGAAAATTTGGGAAAATTCAATCTTCAAAATCCGAAGTTAAAAGAGATAAGAATCAGAGATGAGGAAATAGAAATTGAGTTAGAATCTCACATGATAAATTATAGCCTTAATGATTTTAATCTCAATGTTTCAAATGGTACTTTGATTTTTATTGAGAAAAATCGTTACCCATTATTTCTTAAGATTGGAAGAGATTTTGTAGAAAATGATTTAACTAAAAACTTAGATGAAGAATTAAAGAATGTAAAAACAAAAGCTTCTTTAACATTAGAAGGAAGATGTGCAACAACAGATGAATTATTGAGGCTAACTGATTTTGATACACTTGAGGACATTATAAGAGATATACTGAATAAAATAAACTCGAAAGACCCTTACAAAAAGGAAAATTGTAAAGCAGAGCTTGGAGCTTTTTCTAAGCAAGCTATTTTAAAATATTACAACACTGTTTGGATTTCAGAAGAACCGCCAATATGTTATGCTGAAGCTAGCTTTTCTTTTCAATTAGAGTATAAGATTAATTTTGTTTGCATCGATGAAAACAAAAAGATACCAAAGCATGGTAGCGCTGAGCTAGAAAATCTTACATTAAAGTTTTTTGTAAATGTAAACTCGATAGTAGATGATGGTAAAAGTATTAGCAAAATTATTTCCGCTTAAAATTATTTTTGCTTAATGGAATAAAATTTTTGCAAATCGAGAAATATATTTTGATGGGTCCGGCGGGATTTTCAAAATCATAGAATTAATTTCTAATTATTCATATATTTCTTTCCTTTCACATATTTCTTCCCTATTTTTCTGATTTTTCGAACCCGCGACTCCCGGCTTTCTTTATCATTGCTATGCTCAAATCTTTTAAGCATTATGCTTAAAAGGCCGGTGCTCTACCTGGCTGAGCTACGGACCCTCTACCAGCGCCTCGGTCGGGATGATCGCATCATTACTTATTTCTTTCTGATGTTTCGAACCCGAGTCAGAGCCTTGCCGCGAATTAAGATTTCAAATCCTCGACAGGGCTCTATGCTAGACCGCTACACCACCGAGGCATGCTTTATATGTCAGTTTTAAGACTTTTGTTTTACTAATATTTTATCATGCTTAAGATAAAAATTTAAAATCATCGTAAAATTCTTAATAACATTATTGATTATCATTAATTTAACATCGAGTTTATATAATATCGTGTTCATAATGTTGGAGAAAAGAGATAAAAGAATTTTAGATGATAAAGAATTCAGATGGGTTGCAATAAAAATTTCTATCATTATGATTTTGATTTATATTCTTTCGTTACGATTTCCCAACTTCTTCTTTAGCAATTTTTTACTAAGTGCTTCATCAGTTTTTAAAAAGCCGTGGACATTAATAACATATGCTTTTCTTCACTCGCAAGAAAGTATTGCTCATATATTTTATAATGTATTTGCTTTAGCTATGTTTGGCTCTATATTAGAAAAAATAATTGGATATAAAAGATTTCTTTTTGTGTTTTTCTCCTCCTCGCTTTTTGCATCTTTAATAGGAATTCATTTTTATAACAACTTGATTGGAGCAAGCGGAGGGATAATGGGAATTATAGGATGTCTTACTATTATAAAACCAAAGATGATAATTGTTGGGTTCGGAGCTCCGATACCTTTAATACTTGCATCCTTATTTTGGGTTTTCGGTGATTTCTTAGGAGTTTTTTATCCAGATGATGTTGCTCATATTTCTCATCTTTCAGGCATTCTTTTTGGATTTTTGATTGGAGGATATATTAGATTAATTGAAAATGAGAAAAAAGAACAAGGAAAAAAGCCGAAAGAAAAGAGGATAAGCGAAGAAGAATTTAGAAACTGGGAAGAAAAATGGATGAAAAGATAAAGAATACTTAATTATAGAAAACAATTTATACTAGAACAATTTTGAAAAAATGGTTAACGGCGTCCTGGATTTCCCACTCCAGTTGGAGCAGTACTCTCCAGATCGCTGGGCTGCTTAACTTCCGTGTTCGGAATGGGAACGGGTGTACCCAGCCCGCTTTGGCCGTTAACCAAGATAATATTATTTCTTGAATTTAAAAACCTTTCTTAGAAGAGCTCTATTAATTGATTGGACTATGAATTAAAAATTTAAAATCTCTAACATGTTGCAAACTAAGTAATAACTCAAAAAGAATTAAGACCATTGCCAAGCTCTTAATTCTACAAATCTTTGCGCCGGTGTAGGAACAAATAGCGTAACTGCTATTATATTTTTTCTTTCAGGTATTGGATAACCTATCTCAAGATAAGGCAAGTTGCCAACATCTATCTCCATTGTAATGTTTATCAAAGCATCTATGATTTGCGAAGCATCCTTAAGAGCGATCATCTTTCCTCCTGTTTCATTAGCAATGGTTGACATATACCATTCTACAGCTGAATCACATTTACATTGAATGTCTGTAAATCTCCAACTCCCTTCATGACATATTCCGCATGTAGAATTACCTATACAATTACAGCTTGGGCAGCATTCTTTTCCTGTCAGAGCTTTAAATGGAAATACTATCATGTTTGCGTTTTTTGCTGCGTTTATTCCATTTTGTAAGCTTCTATATTGTGCTGAATTTGGATCTTTTGTACAAGTTTCGCTTCCTCCAGGTAATTCATCAGAAAGAGGTATTCCTATCTTAATCGAATATTCGCTCCATCCTCCTTTTGGACCAATTTGAATAGCACAAACTAAACCATTTCCCCAATCTTCCTCTGTAGATCCGGTTAATGTACAATTACCATATGGATTAATAACTTGGCAATCAAAATAATCCGTAAATTTAAAATTTCCACAATTTATAGTTCCCTCGCAGCAAGAAAGAGACCCTCTCAACAAAAATAATCTTGCGCTTACATCTTTTCCTCTTGCTCTTAATGCATCTATTATTTGTGGTAATTGCCTTAGCTCGTTCACATCATCACATAAACTTCCTGATGTGTCAGCAACTATAACAATCTGTATTTCCCTTGCAGGAGGAATATCAAAAGAAATGTTAACCTTCCAATGATTTTTACCATAGATAGCATCAAATCTTTTCTTAACCTCTTCGCTAACATTTATACTTCCTATCGTTGGCCCAAAGTAGATCGTATCGTTCTGAATTAAAGCTGCAATTCCAATCAATTCGTGCATTGTTTTCCCTGTTTTTTGTTCAGTCATATAGAGTATAGAGTTTACACCAGCTCTAAACCCTTCTCCTTCCTGCGTTTCATAAAGCTCTTTTATTGTTGTTGTATAGCCTCTTATGCTTCCAGACTTAAGAATAGTTGTTAATATTATTATTGCTACAGCCAATACTACAAAACCTAAAATTTCAAATGTTTGGCCTTTTTCTTTTCTAATTCTCAAATTCATCTTGCTTCTTCTTGAATTATTCATTTTTACTAACATTTGCGATCCTCTTTATTTCCTAAATCCCAATTATCAATTTATTTGGCGCTAAATATCCAATATTTAAAATATATTCTCCTCTTTTTATTTCATTTCTTCCTTCAACATTGCAATATAATTTTCTGCATTTATTTTTTATGCAAATTTCATTACCATTTATTTTCAAATCATTTTCAATAGAAACTTTTACTTTTGTGTCTTTCTTCATCTTGCAAACACGATCAAAAATTCCAGCAATATTTTCTAACTCTCCATAAACTATTTGAATTCTCATTCTTCCTGGTCTCACATCCTTTGAAGAGTATCTTATAGCAACAGGCATCCAGAAATTTATCTCCTCTTTTCTATCTTGAGAAAATTCTCTTGCACCAAAGCTCCAGTTTTTTACAACATTGCCATTAAGATCTAATTCTTCTATGCTTGCTCTCCAACCAAAATCAAAACTTCTTGCGCATTCTGGCTCTATATCTTTATAATTTTTCGAGAATTCTATAATCTTATCGATGCTAACTATATTTGCATATGCTCCTTGAGTTTCTTCTAAATGAAATGCTAAGCAATCTTCTGAATTTGCAAGAATTAAAAGTGTGTTTGTAGCAATAGCCACCAAATCTAAAGACTTTTCTCTTTCTTTTTCTTTAACTTCGCTTCCGTATAATGCAAAAACTAGGACTATTATTAGTATTATTGTTGCTATTAAAATTATTGGCTTTATTACAAAGCTTAGTTGTGATTTCATTTTTATCACGAAAATTTAATTTAACTGATGCAATTTAGTTTAGCTAATACAATTAATTCCAAAGAGTTGACAAACTCTATCCATTGCGCAAGCTCCGCCGACTGAGCATCCTGTTTCTTGAGGAAATGGTCTACCTCTCGTAGCGTCTATCTTTCCACCAAAGCCATAGATGTTTGGATCTATCGTTGGGTAAACACCGTAATCATTCCACCAAATGCAGAGATTGCTACAAGAGCCAGAACCGCGAAGAGGTGAGATAAAATGACCAGTAGCATCTACTATCATCCATTCATTCCAATTGTTTTGGCATTCTTCTAACTTCATGTTTTCCGGCAATTCTGGATCGCATTTATAAACTACAAAAGAATGTCTCATACAACTTCCACCAACCCCAGTAAATGTATCAAAAACGTCTTTTGCAGGAACTCCAAGAGTTCTTAAGATGGATAATACGGCTACGCCGTGATCTCCACAAAAGCCTACGCCGCAGCATATCGTTGAATTAATACAAGCTCCGCAGCTGCAATCTGATCTACAGCAGCAAGAAGGCTCGCTTAAATTATATTCCTCGTTTGCCTTTATTGTATCACTAGCCTTTTGTACGCCATTAAGTATTGTCTCGTATCTGCTCCAATCAAATGCAAAACCTTCTGGAGGAGAAGTTCTCAAGCTTCTCGCGACCTCTTTTATATCCCATCCGCGCCTATTCAAAAAGTTTATAGCTTCTTGAGAGCAAATCTCTATAACATTTTGAGTAATTCTTGGATTATGTCTATTGCAATCTGGCTCATTATTAGTTCCTTCAAACCAAAATGCTCCATTAAAATTACTACTTATATTTGCTCTTGTAGGACAATAGCAACCAGGAGAGGCTGAACATGGATTTGCAACATTAAATCCATTACAACAATCTGGATCGCAACGCAAGGTATCGTTAACGCAATCTGGGTCGCAAACATTATCTATGATTTCTAAACAAATTCCATCTTGAATGCTTTGTTGTTGTACATATGGGCATATTCCAGTTGCATTAGTTATGCAGTCAGGGTCACAAAAAGAGTAATCATTTGGTCTATATCTATTAAATTTTTCTACACAATCTGGATCGCAAATGCCATCAGCTATACGCGCACAAACTCCATCCTTCGCATTACTATCACAATCCTGTCTACAAGTATAGAAATTTTCCCATCTTGTTTCGTTACCTGGTAACCACATTTCGCGAGGTTCACAAATACCATTGCCGCAGCAATTTTTTCTTACAATTTTATCTCCTGGACAACAAATACCTTCTCCAGGACAAGGTGGTAATGATGAACAATTCTCTCCAAGCTTTGCGCACTGCATTTCACAATCCTTATCTTTTGTACAATCTGGATCGCAAATGCCATTTTCTTCTTCACAATCCTTATCGCAAATGCCATCAGGAAGTAAGAAGATTTTATTATCTATTGTTGTATAATTCTTACAAGCAGTATAACAGAATCCATCTTTCTCATCTTCTTCTTTATCATTATTTTCATCCTTTGGCTTGCAATCTGGGTCGCAAACAACACTTTCCTTAGTATAGCAGTCTGGATCGCAAATGCCATCTGCGATATTATGTGAATCTGGGTCGCAAATGCCATCTTTTTCTTTATTTCTACAATCTAAGTCCCAAACATAATCGCTCTCGTTACGATAGCAATCTGGATCGCAAATACCATCATTATTCTTAACGCATATACCTAAGCAAATACCATCACTTTCACTTTTATAGCAATCTGGATCGCAAATATTTTCAGCTGCACAAGCAGGATCGCAAACACCATCGTTAATTTTGCATTTACATTTTCCTTCTATAACAAAAACCTTTCTATCATTTCTATTCTTCACTATGCAAAGATTGTTTGGCTCTACAAAGCTTATTTTATTTGCTAGTCTCATGCATGAAAAGGATTTCGTGAGTTGTGATGAGTCAAAACTTGCTTGTATAGATTTGTAATCTATAGAAACATTCAACTTAACTCCTTTAGGAATTTCATACTCTATCTTTGTAGAACCAGCGAGACCACAGGCTCTATCTATTGCAATTGCAATATCTCTTGTTATTGAGTCTATAGCTTGGTAATATGCAACATTTGATTGAGTAGAAAGTATTGAGTTTGCAAACATTGCAATGAGAATAAAAGAGATTATCAAAGAGATTATTGCAAGCGTAGATTCTGAAAGTGGAGATTCTCCTTTTCTTGATATTTTTAAAATATTCATAAAAATCTTTATTTTTGAACCAAAATTATTTTCTAACTATATGATTTAATTATTTCTTCCGATTTTTATATATGTAACTTTACTATAATACAATATTGTTTTTAGCTATCCTTCTCAAAAAATTTAAATGTTTTTCAATTAAGTTATAACTTATGGCTGAGAAAAAATCATATATGCCTCAATCTACAGCAGGATTGATAAGATATTTTGAAAGTGAGAAAGAATTAATAAAGCTCAAGCCAGAACATGTTGTTGCAATAGCCCTTGCATTTTCCTTTATTGTAATAATAGCAAGATTTTTAATATGAAAGAATATTTGTTGTTGATCTTAATTTAAAATAATAGTTTTATGCTATCCCCTATTTTCATGTCTACCTTCTTTAAATAAAAATTAATAAAAATTATGAAAGACAAATGATAAGATATGAAGATAAAACTTGGTCCTGCTGGAATTCCTCTTGGCTGCAAAGGTGGAATATTAGAAGCCATAAAATATGTAAAAAAAATTGGATTGCAAGCAATAGAGGTAGAATTTGTTCGTGGAGTAAAAATGAGCAATGAGCTTGCAGAAAAGGTTGGAAAGATTGCAAAAGAAAATGAAGTTGCAATTTCTGTTCATGCGCCATATTTTATAAATTTGTGCAATCCAGAAAAGATAAAAGATTCGATAAAAAGAATTTTAGATTCTTGCGAAAGGGCTCAACGCATGCATGCAAATGTAGTAGTATTTCACCCAGGATATTATGGAAAATACTCAAAAGAAGAATGCTATGAAATAGTGTTAGATGCTTGCGATGAAATGAGCAAAAAGTGTAATGATGTTTTACTTGGATTAGAAACAACTGGAAAGCATAGCCAGTTTGGAACATTAGAAGAGATTATGAAAATTTGCAACAAAGTTAATAGTTGCGTGCCTGTAATTGATTTTGCTCACATATATGCAAGAAACAATGGAAAAATAGATTATGAGAATATTTTCTCCGTGGTGAAAAAATTTAAATATTTGCATACTCATTTTAGTGGAATAGAATTTTCAAAAAAAGGAGAGAGAAAGCATTTACCAATAAAAAAATCTAAACCAAATCCCAAAGAGCTTGCAAGAGCTATACTATCGCAAAAATGGGTTGAAGAGATTGTAATGATCTCAGAGTCTCCACTACTTGAGAAAGATGCAATACTTATGAAAAATTATTTCGAAGAGCTTAATTATAAATTTGAGTAAAAACATTAAAGGAGTTGATATAGAAAATTTTATCTTAAAATTTATTTCAACTGGATTTCGAAAAGTATTTAAATCGAAACTAATTGAATAAAATATATAAAATTTAATAATTCGTATATAAATTTTATAACTGGTTGAAAAAGATGAAATTTAAAATTGGCACAAGAGAAATAATAAAAGAAATTGAAAATGGTAAAATTAAAAGAGTTGTACTTGCTAGCAACTCCCCAGAGTTTATAAAAAATAAAATACAAGAAATTTCCAAAAAATATAATGTTAAGATAGAATTTGATGGTGATGAAAAACAACTTGGAATAAGCATAGGAAAGCCTTTTCCAGTAGCGTGTGTTGGGTATTACGAGTGATGAAAGAATGAAACTGCTTCTAGATTCAAAAATTATAAGATATATGAAATTGTATCAAACGATTTTTCATGATCATATCTTAGATTGCGCTGAGAACGAGAATTATATATATTTTGTAATTGAAGAAAATGAAAACCCTAAAGAAAAATTAGAAAAAATTAGAGCTTTAGAAAATTTGTTAAAGAAAAAAGTTAAAATAATAAGATTCAAAAATGATATAAAAGATTTCATAAGAGAGCTTGTTCCAGAACTATTAGATATTAGTATTGAAAATAATATTGTAAAAATAGGAGTAAGAAAATATGATAAACCCAAAGTACTTGGAAAAAATAAAAGTACTTTAAGAATTATAGAAAGATTTTTAAAAAGATTTTTCAATATAGAAGAAGTAAAAATAGTCTGAGGTTTTGATATGCCTGGAGAATTTGCTTGTAGGATATTGAAAGAAAGAAGAAAAAAGTTTAGATGGAAAAAGGAAAAGTATAAAAGAAGGATGCTTGGATTAAGGAAAAAAGATGTATCTGAAGGTGCTCCACAAATGAGAGGAATTGTATTGGAAAAAAGAGTTATAGAGCAAAAACAGCCTCATTCTGGATTAATAAAAGCTGTTCGTGTAAAAATATTAAAAAATGGAAAAGAAGTTACTGCAGTGGTACCAAAAACTGGAGCAATAAATTATATTTCCGAGCATGATGAAGTTTTGCTCGAAGGTTTAGGAGGCTCTCAGGGAGGAGCAGTAGGAAGCATATGGGGTGCTCGATGGAAAGTACTTGC
>JAHLMP010000003.1:29941-117580 GCA_018920315.1 Candidatus Aenigmatarchaeota archaeon
CGAGCCGTTGAATGATAATATAGTAGGAATGTATTCATGTGGCCCGACTGTTTATTGGTATCAACACATAGGGAATTTGAGAACTTATATCTTTGTAGATATTTTGAAAAGGGTTTTGCTATATAATGGCTATGAAGTTACTCATGTGATGAATATCACTGATGTTGGTCATCTAACGAGTGATGCTGATACAGGTGAAGATAAAATAGAACTTGCTGCAAAAAGAGAAGGAAAGAGCGCAAAAGAGATAGCAGAATATTATACAAAAGTGTTCATGGAAGACTTGAAAAAGCTAAATATTCTTCCTCCAACAATTTGGTGTAAAGCAAGCGAACATATAAAAGAGCAAATAGAGCTAATAAAAAAGATAGAAGAAAAGGGCTTTACATATAGAACAAGCGATGGTATTTATTTCGATACATCAAAGCTTGAAGATTATGGAAAACTTGCAAGATTAAAGAAAAAAGGTTTGCTTCCTGGGAAAAGAGTTCCAATGAAAGAAAAAAGAAATCCTACAGATTTTGCTTTGTGGAAGTTTTCTGAAAAACCTGGCATAAGACAGCAAGAATGGGAAAGCCCTTGGGGTATAGGTTACCCTGGATGGCATATAGAATGTAGCGCTATGTCAAGCAAATATTTAGGAGAGCAATTTGATATTCATACTGGCGGGGAGGATCACATTCATATTCATCATACTAATGAGATCGCCCAATCAGAAGTTGCGTTTGGAAAGAAACCTTGGGTTAGATATTGGTTGCACGCACGCTTTCTTACATTCAAAGGAGAAAAGATAAGCAAGAGTAAAGGTGGTCTTTATACTTTAAGCGAATTAGAGCAAATGGGCTTTCATCCTTTAGCGTATCGTTACTTTGTTCTTTCTGCTCATTATAGAAAATTATTAGATTTTTCTATTGAAAAGTTGAAAGAAACGCAAGAAGCTTATCTTAAGATAAAGTCACTTATTTTTGAAATTGCAACAAAGGAAAAGAGTGAAAAAATAAACAAAAAGTATCTCAAAGAATTTGAAAGATTTATTAATGATGATCTAAATACTCCAAAAGCTTTGCAAATTCTTTGGAAGCTTGTTAGAGATAAAAAAGCAAAAGGGAAATTAGCAACAATTAAAGAAATGGACAAAGTATTTGGCTTAAACCTAATTCCAGAAACTAAGATACCTGAAGATGTCAAAAGACTTGTAGAAAAAAGAGAAATTCTAAGAAATGAGAAAAAATTTGATGAGGCGGACAAAATAAGAGAAGAATTGAAGAGAATGGGATATATAATCGAGGATACGAGAGAAGGGCCAAAAATAAAGAAGATTGAATAAGCTACAATTTCTTTTAAATTTGCAAAATTTCAATTTTTATCGTGAGCGTTAAAATTATTACACTGATCAAGACTGATGAGAATTAAAATATGCTTTATAGATTATCATTATTTATGGTATCTTTTGATATAATTGGAAATATTGCAATATTTGAATCTAAAGAGAAAGAAAATGAAAAAAGAATAACTGAAGAAATAATGAAAAAACATAAAAATATTATTGCTATTTATAAAAAGGTTTCTGGAAGAGAGGGGGAATTCAGATTGAGAAAGTTAAAGCTAATTGCTGGAAAAAATATCTCAGTAACTACGCATAAAGAATATGGGTGCTTATTTAAACTTAATGTAAGAAAAGTTTATTTTTCTCCACGAGAAGCTACAGAAAGAGTTAGAGTTGCTGAAAAAATTAATGAGTATAAGAAATTTCAAAATAATGTTGGTGAGCGTGCAATAATCTTCTTTGCTGGCGTTGGACCATATCCAATAATAATCTCAAAAAGGTGCGATTTGAGAGAAATCATTGGGATAGAAAAAAATCCTATTGCAATAAAGTATTTTAGAGAGAATATAATGCTAAACAAGGTAAAGAATGTAATGCCAATTCTCGGTGATGTGAAAGAAAAGAGCAAAGAATATAAAAATTTTGCAGATTTTATTGTTATGCCTCTACCCGAGAGTGGGTGGAAATATCTTAAAGATGCGATGGCATGCCTTAGAAATGGTGGTGTTTGCTTTTTTTATGCAATTGGTGAGGAGAAAAATTTATACGAAAAATGGGAAGATAAAATATTTTCTACATGTAAAAGAATTGGAAAAAATGTTAAAATTCTTGATAAAAGAAAAGTGTTGCCCTTTGGTGTAAGAACTTGGAAGATTAGAATAGATTTTCAAATAGAAGATTGAAGGAAATACTAAAAAATAAAATCTTATTTGGAGGATGTGAATATTTATCAAAAAAAGAAGTTGAAAAAATCGTTTATTAAATACTACCTATGAAAGACTACAATATAATGAAAAAATAAAAATTAAAATCTTTCTACGCAAAATTTCATTTAGAGAGCAAAACAAAAAATTGAGTCGTGCTCGTCTAGCGGCGGGCACGCGGCTCTTTTATACTTTTCTAGCTTTTTATCTTCTTCTTAAACTATAAAATTCTGGAAAATTGTTTTAAGTAATAACATTGTTTAAATGCCACAAAAATGGAGAAAATAAAGTTTATAAGCTTTTATAATTAAAGATTATAGAAACGCTAAGTGAAGCATAACATAAAGAATTTCTAATTCTTTATGATATGTTTCGCAGCGTTAAAGATTTAAGTATAAGAAGGTGAATTAGATGAGAAATTTTAGAAGGAGTTTTGGGCCTAGAGAAATGCACAAAGCGATTTGTTCGGAATGTGGAAAAGAATGTGAAGTTCCCTTTGTTCCGACAGAAGGAAGGCCCGTATATTGTAGAGAATGCTATGCAAAGAAAAAGAAATTCTAAAAAGATTCTCTTGAATAGAAAGTAGATAGAAATTTTATGAAATTTTGTTTAACTTTATTTTATTTTGATTTTTATAATTATAATTTGTTTTTACTCGAAAAGGCTTCTTAGCATTGGGTGCATCTCTTCTATATAGCGCATGCTTATTTGCTCGTAGAAGTTGTAGATTATCATGACTGTGAGAAGGATTCCTGTTCCGCTTCCTACTGCTCCGGTCAAATCTGCGAAAGATGCTAATAATCCAACGAATGCTCCGCCAACAACAGCAAGTACATTTATGTATCTTGCAAGAACATCTTCTATTATTCTTGGGTCTCTTCTAAATCCTGGGATCTGCATTCCTATACTTTGAATCTGCTCTGCAACACTTCTTGCATCCATGCCAGAGGTTTGAACCCATAGCACAGAGAATATAATAGCAAAAATACAAATAAAAAGTGTATATACAAATGCTTTAAAGAGCATGTCTATTGTGAATGTTCCATGAATTAAAGAGAGCGCAAGATTTCTTGGCGGAGATAAATAATATAATATTCCAGAGATAGGATTATTGTTTTCATCAAACTCTCCTAAAAACGTAATCCCTTTTGCTGCCATCATAGAACCTAAGAGCATTAGATTAGCAAGCAAGGCAGAAGTTAATATTATTGGAATATTTGAAGTATAAATGAATTTTAATGGCCATCTTCTACCAAAACCCGAAAGAGCGCCAAATGCAAGAGGGATTTCAACCTCTATGCCTTGAGCATATACTACAAGCAAAAAAACAAGAATGGTTGCAAAAATTGGAAGTAAAGCATCTATCGCAACTTCCATCTCGCCTCTGCTAATTGCTATAATAGCTTGTGGTATTAATCCTGCAGGATATTCTCCTCCAAAGCTAAATGGATTAAAAATTCTTATAAATATTGAGCGAGAAACTCCTGCAGCAATGAATAAAGAAACCCCACTTCCTATTCCCCATTTCGATACTACCTCATCCATGAGTAAAATAACGAATCCGCCAAAAGCAAGTTGAAGTGTTACTAACAATATATTTTCTAATGTTGGTTGGGTGGGTTGAATTACTCCAAATATTACATAAGCAGAACCTTCTAAAAAACAAAAAACTATAGTCAATATCTTTTGAAGCGATTGAAATCTTTCTCTATCTTCTTTTTTAGTTAAATCTAAAGGTAATAATTTAGCTCCGACTAAGAGTTGTAATATGATAGAAGCGGTAACTATTGGCCCAATACCCAAACTTATTATAGAGCCCATAGAAGAGCCTAGAATCATCTCTAAAAAAGTAAATCTCTCATAGGTTCTTTCTGATATTCCGTAGAGAGAAATGTAGCCCATAAGTAAGAATAGAAATAATATTATTCCTGTCCAAAGCATTCTAGTCTTAAAGCTTACAAAATGCTTTGGGGTTTCAACGCTTGGCAAAAATCTTGCAATATTGTCTAATAGCGACATATGTTATCTGGCCTTGAAAATTTTTGTTTTAATATTATTTTTTATAATATCGGAATAAAATCTTTAAAAAATATTTGATGTATCACCAGTTTAAAAAAAGATGACACGTAGGAAGAGCTGACAGAAATCTTAATTTTGATTTTATAGAATCTTCTCACTTAAAAATGAGCATAAACGCTATAGAACTTTCCAAGAAAACTATTCTGCCGGAATTACCTTAATATCTTTATTTCCTCTAAGCTCATAGGTATAGTTCATTTTTGTAACTATGGTAAATGTCTTCCAAAGCTCTATGTTGCTCGGAGCCTTTATAGTAAATAACATAGGAGCAGATTCCTTTCCAATAATCTTTATATCATCAGTATTACTACAAATTCCTCCTGAGCATGAAAATAAATCTTTCATGTCATGCTCTACTTCAAAATTACTCATATCTATTGTTAGAGAGCCTTTCTTGATTACATTATCAACCAAGTATCCAGTACCACTATTCTTTATTACAAATTTAAGTTTTCCTGTCTTTCCAGCTATTACTGCCTCAGCATTTATTAGCTCGATATCAATCTTCATTGGACCAGAAGATAGTATTTTATTTCTCGAAACCTCAAGCGTTTTTCCAGCTTGCTGATATTTTGCAAGCTCTTCAAGATTCACAACAACAACATCATAAAGAGTTCTAGCTTCCATTGAAAAGCTAACTTTAAAACTAACCTTTGGTGTTATTTCTACGCTTGCTATTTCCTCTTTTTCAGGTGCTTTAAGTTGAAACTCTATTATTTTTTGGTCTAAAGGAAGAAGAGAGCAAGGCGTAGCATTCGTGCACTTTTCTCCTTCTTTTTCAATTTTAAATACAGATGGGTCGAAGATATTAATTTTAATATCTTTTATTGTTTTTTCGCTATCAGAATTTCTGATTGTAAAGTATAGAGTGAATGAATCACTACTAAATATCGGTGGTTTTGGTATTGTTTCTATATTTTCTATCTTAAGTATATCTGAAGTTTCTTCAACCTTTTTTTCTTCAACTATAAGATTTGGAAGCTGAATTGTCGTGCAGCCAGAAAAGAATATAACAAAAATTAGAGAAAATATTATTATCATAGTTGAAATTTTTTTATCTTCTTTATTTTGCCATTGGTTTAAAAATTTTATTATCATTCTATATGCACTTATTGAATTTATTCTACAATTAAATATTGCAATTATAATTTTAAATTAAAATCTTAATCATTTTAAATGAAGATATTATGGCAGAGTTTTATGATGAATGACTTTATTACTAATTATTTTATAAATCCGATTTTAAAAGGAGATGGATATAACATAATAAACACAATAACATATGGAATTGTCCTTGCAATCACTTGTATAGCCATCTTTAAATTTCTGAAAAAAGCAAAGATAAAGCTTAATATAGCATTCTTCTCTTCTCTTGTTCCATTTATTGCTCTTGGCTCGGTATTAAGGGTTTTAAGAGATTTGAGTATTCTTAGCTCGCCTTTATTCGTTACTCCACTTATTTATATTGTATTATTTTCTATAACAATTACTACTTTGTTTCTTTCGATAGCTATAGAAAAGATTACGAGAATGGAGTATCAATTTATTTTATTTTCTTTAGGATTGCTTTATCTTCTCATCGCTTTTTCAAAACTTGCAAAAAATATAATTGATTACGATCCATTATTTCTCGTTATTAAATTTACTATATTATCTTCAATCTTGTTTTTTATTTTATATAAAAGAAAAATAATAAGCGAATCAAACTTTATTGTGCTTCTTTCTCATTGCTTTGATGTTTCTACAACCTATGTTGCGATTAACTCATCTAAATTTATAGAGCAGCATGTCTTAGCAAATTTTTTAATTTCAAATTTTGGAGCTATTTCTTTATTCTTATCTAAAATTATAGGAATAGTTCTCGCGCTCTTTATAATAGATAAAAAAATAAAAAATGAAGAAGAAAAAAATTTTGTGAAGTTTGTAATATTAATTCTTGGACTAGCTCCTGGGTTAAGGAATTTGTTACTAATGATGTGCTTTGGAATATAAAAATATTTTTTGCAAGCTTTAGATTTTTTTACTCTCTTCTATATATTCTCTTTCTTATCTCAATTGGAGGCATTACTTCTTCTGAAGTTATTGCTTCTTCGCAGCTTTCTTTTCTTGGCCTAATTTCTATTTCAAGGGCCATAATGCTCTTATCATTTTCGTAATAATTGAAGATTTTCCTTCTTACTTCGTCAAAGATTTTTGAGTAATAAACTCCTTCAGGCAATTCAATTTTTGGATCTCCCCTTCTTAGATATGCTGGCTCATCAACTTCAGATTGTGATGCGATTATTCTTATCTTTCCTGTTTCTTTAGTTATCTTTGAAATATACTCTACCATTTTTCTTCTTTCTTCGTCATCTCCGTGCATCGCTCTTGTGAGCATATCGAGAATAGGAGTAGCTCGAAGTGCTGAAATAACATAACCTTCATCAAAATCTTCTCTTCCGTATTGCTCAATGCCGTTGGCTATTTTTCTTAATATTTCATTTACCTCTTTTTCATTTCTACTTTTTTCGTTGCTTATGCCATAGTTTACTAGTCCTCTAAATATATCTTCAATAACCCTTTGCGTTCTTGGAGATAGAAGATCCATCCAACTCTCTGGTAGTTTGTACAAATCATTTTCTGGATCTTTTATATTTCCTTGTCTTTCATACATTCCTTCCTTCATTAAAATCGCCTCAAACTTTATATATGTTATTATTTTATGGTAGTAATATTTTTAAATCTTTCGCTATTCGGCTTAATTATTTTCATTTTAAAGATTTAAATATCACAAAAGAGAACAAAATAAATTTTACAAAGGTTTAAAAAGATTCTTAGCAAGTTATTCTTAATGTATGCATATTGGAATTATTGGTGGAAGTGGAATTTACGATATTCTTGAGCAGAAAGAATATAAAAAGATTTATACCCCATATGGAGCTACTTCTGATCTTGTTGCTATAGGAAAGTTAGCCGGAAAGGATGTTGTATTTATTTCTAGACATGGAAGTAAACATACTATACCTCCTCACTTAGTAAATAATAGAGCAAATATTTGGGCTTTGAAAGAGCTTGGTGTTGAAAGGATTATCTCAATTTGTGCTACTGGTTCTTTGAAAGAGGATTATAGGCCAGGCGATATTGTAATACCTGATCAATTCATAGACTTTGGAAAAAATGTTGAAACTTTTTATGAAGGTGGGAAGGTTGTTCATGTTTCTATGGCAGATCCATTTTGCCCAGAACTAAGAGCTTTAGCAATCGAGATTCTAAAAGATCTAAAGATTAGATTTCATGACAAAGGAACTTATGTTAGAATTTCTGGTCCTCAATTTTCTACAAGGGCCGCTTCTCGAATGTATAGAATGTTTGGAGATATAATTGGGATGACAGGAGCTTCTGAAGCAATTCTTGCAAGAGAGCTTGCACTATGCAACGTAATAGTTGCTACAATTACTGATTATGATGTTTGGGCAGAAAAGCCTGTAAGCGCTGAGGAGGTTATAAGAGTAATGAAAGAAAATGAAGATAAAATAAAGAAGGTGATAAAAACTCTTGTTTTAAAAATTCCTGAAAAAAGAAGTTGTAATTGCAAGAATTCTTTAGTAGGTGCTGAGATATGAGAAAAAGAAGTTATAAGGATGATAGCTTTCTCTATTTAAATCCTTCAGAGTCAAATTATCAAGATTGGAAAAGAGTAATAAAAGAAACAACAGAAAGCTGTAGGATTACTTACTTTCCTACAGAAGATGGTAAAGGCGTTTATCCCTATGTTATTTTGCCGTCAGAAAGCGAGTGGTCGTTAGCTTATAGAAAAGCAGTAAAAGAAGGTATGCTTCAAATGCTTCAAGAAGAAATAGAAAAAGCAAATGCAGTGTTATTACCAGAAGCTAAAGGATTTCCTCTTACATATATTTTTGGCGATTCTGATTTAAAATTTATATTTGTAAGAAAGAGGGATTATCATCTTCCTGATCAAGTGCGTATAACTCAAAGAAAGGCTTATAAAAGCGGGAATAATAATGAGATGTTTATAGTAAGATCTCAAAATGGAAGTCCTGGACTAAGAGGAGATGAAAGTATTTTAATAGCTGAAACGATTATATCAAGTGGCGAAACTGTTTGTAGTATAATAGATACTTTAAAATCCCAAACCGATTGTAATATTGTTGGCATTGGTGCTATATATGAGAGAGGAAATGGAATAGAATACATTATGAAAAGAACAGGATATGAAGCAAAGGGGTTGGCAAGATTAGAAGTTATAGAGTTTTCAAGCGGAGAAAAAAGACCATATATACCTTATTTTTGGGATGAGAAAAAGAAATGAATTTTGATGCTAAGATGAAAATTGTTGAAGGAAATCTTGTCGATATTATTAACGAAAAGATTTATCCTGCAATAATTAAAATAGAAAATAATAGAATAGCTTTGATAAAAAGAGTTGATAAAGATTTAGAAAGATATATAATACCTCCTTTGATAGATGCGCATATTCATATTGAAAGCACCATGCTTTCGCCAATAAGATTTGCAGAAGTTGCTTTAACTCATGGAACTGTAAGCGTAGTAGCAGATCCTCATGAAATTGCTAATGTACTTGGAATAAAAGGAATATTTTATATGATTTCTGAAGCGAAGAAAACTCCACTCAAAGCTTTTTTCACAGCACCTTCTTGTGTTCCTGCGGTAGATTTCGAAAGCTCTGGAGCAAGAATTGATGAAAATGAAATTGAAAAATTGATGAAGATGAAGGAAGTTGTAGCTCTTGGAGAGGTTATGAATTATCCTGGAGTTATAAATAGAGAAGAAAAGATAATGAAAAAGATTGAAATCGCTAAAAAGTATAAAAAGCCAATCGATGGTCATGCACCAATGCTAAGAGGGAAAGATTTGAAAAAATATATAGAAGCTGGAATTACTACAGATCATGAATGCACTAGCATAGAGGAAGCTGAAGAAAAAATTAAGCGTGGAATGAAAATAATGATTCGCGAAGGTAGCTCTTCGAAAAATATGAATGAGCTTATCGAGCTCTCTAAAAGTTATAATGCGAGCAAATTCTTTTTTGTTACTGATGACATAAACCCAAGAGATCTTAGAAATGGTCATATAAATCTTATTTTAAGAAAGGCTTTAAGCTTAGGTTTAGATGCCATAATTGCTTTGAAATTTGTAAGTATAAATCCGATTACTCATTACAATTTGCCAGTAGGTTGCTTAAAAGAAGGTGAGCTAGCAGATTTTGTTGTCGTAAATAATCTAAGAGAATTTAATGTTATTGAAACTTGGATAAATGGAAGATGTATAGTAAAAAATGGTAAACTTTTAGAAAAACTTCCAAAGCCTGCAAAAATAAAAAATGTTATGAGAGTTAAAAGGGTTGAAGAAAAAGATTTGAAAGTGGTTAGCAAAAAGAAAAGAAATAAAATAAGAGTGATAAAGATAATACCAAATCAGATTATAACAAAATCTGAAGTATTTGAAATGAAAGCAAAGAGAATTTACAAGAACAAAGTAAAAGATATTGAAAAAAATTTATATGAAATTTCTTCTGATACAAAAAGAGATATAATAAAAATTGTTGCAGTTGATAGATATAAAGGTAAGAATCTTGCTATTGGTTTTGTTTCAGGATTTAATCTCAAGAATGCTGCAATCGCAACATCTATTGCACACGATTCGCATAACATTATAGCAATAGGAAGTAATGATAATGCAATAGCTATTGCGATTAATAAATTAAAAGAAATTAATGGCGGAGTTTGCATCGCAAATAGTAAAAAAGTTCTCTCCTTTCTTAAGCTTCTTATTGCTGGTTTAATGAGCATAGAAAATCATGAAAAAGTTGCTAGAAATCATGAAAAGATTGAAAAATTTATTAGAAAGTTTGGCTGCAAGCTAGAAGCTCCTCTTATGCAACTTTCATTCTTGGCATTGCCTGTAATTCCTGAGTTAAAAATAACTACTAAAGGGCTTTTTGATGTTAATTCTTTCAGTTTTGTTGATTTGATTCTTGGGTAAGTGTTTAAATTATTGATATTAAAATAAAATTTCATGAATGTTCTTGATATACTTTCAAAGATAAGAAGAATGCCACAAGTTATATTACCAAAGGATGCAGCTATTATAGTAGCTTATACCGGCGTTTCTCCTGGCTGGAATGTTTTAGATGCAGGCACAGGTTCTGGCTTCTTAGCAATATTTTTAGCTAATATTGTTAAGCCAGGAAAAGTGATAAGCTATGAAAAAAATAAGGAATATTATAAAAATATTGTAGAGCAGATAAAAAAGTTTAAAATAGAAAATCTTGAAATAATAAATGAAAATATTATGAAAGCAGAAGTTAAAGGAGAGTTTGACTTAATTACACTTGATATGAAAGGTGCTGACAATGCTATAAAAAAATTACATGAAAATCTAAAGCAAGGTGGCTTCTTTGCAGTTTACTCTCCTCATATAGAGCAAGTAAAAGCTGTTAGAAGTGTTTTTGAAAAATTAAATTATAAAGCTCAAACTCTTCAAAATATTTTATTGGAATGGAAGGTTGAAAAGAAATATACTCATCCTAGACCAAGTGGATTGATACATACTGGTTTTATTACAATAGCGAGAAAGATTTGATGAGGTTCATGTAGCTAAATATTGTCTCTATTGGAGAAGACTTTATTCATCGAATATCGTAATATCTTCCAAATATTGCGGTTTGTTAATGTTATTCTATAACTCTAGAGATAACTATAGAATATTAATCCTCTTCTAACATCTAATACTTTGCATTTCATAACTCTTTGCCCACGCCACTGGATTCGCAAATAATGAATCGCTTTCTCTATATGCTTTCCAATAAACCCTGTAAGTTCCTAGAGAGACAAGATCACAAAAGAGTAAGCTACTTGTTGTGCCCTCTTCTATTTGTGCTGTGGATAAAGATATTAAAATAACCTTTCCTTTTTCATCGATAAATAGGAAAACTACGTTTGCATTTTCTCCAAGTTGATTGTCATAATTTATATAACATCTGTAACCATTTATGATCTGAGTGCAAGTAAATAGTTTTGCAATGAATTGACCAGAAGGTTGTGGAATTGTTGTTGGTATTGTTGTTGGTCCCGGAGGCAATGTAGTTGGTATTGTTGTTGGTATAGTAGTTGGTTGTGGAATTGTTGTTACCAAGCAACTTGGATGCGTTGGGCATGCTCTGCAAATATCTTGGCAACAGCCATCGCTTCCTCTATACAAGTGGCAAACATTATCGCACTGACAAGGAGCTTGAGGATCATATTCTCCACATCTTTTAACACAACTTGCTGGAATTGATGTTGTGGTTGTTGTAGTGGTAGTTGAAGTAGTAGTTGTAGTAACTATACATCTACATGTAGGATCATCTGGGCAATTTGGATTTCTACATCTCCAATCTCCACCGATCTTCATACAAGTTCCTTCTAAACAATGACATGTTCTGCCATCTGGCCACCTACAAATAAAGTTGCATACTGCATCACATAGTGTTATAGTGATCGTGGTGGTTGTTGTAGTAGTCGTGGTGGTTGTTGTAGTGGTTGTTATACAACTTGGATGTGCTGGGCAGGCTTGACAAATATCTTGACAACATCCCTCACTTCCTCTATAATTATGACATATGTTGTCGCATTGGCAAGGAGCTTGAGGATCGTAATTTCCGCATCTTCCTCTACAACTTGCTTGAGGCATGGTAGTTACAACTAGTTTACATATATTCGTGCATTCTTGTTGAGTTGTAAAAATTCCATTTAAATTAGATACATTACAACACCAAACTGAATTTCCAGTAGTAAGTAGGCTTCCACATATACAACCTATAGGATTTTGTGCTTCGCATCTAACGAACGGACATATATTTTGAGGAATAGTCGTAATTTGTATGGTTGTAGTAGTTGGGCCTTGGCACAATTTCATACATTCTTCGTATATTCTATTAGCTCCTTCTAAACATAACCAACTGCCTGCAAATTCACATCCTAAGTTACATATAGCCTTTAATACAGGATCTTGTATATTTTCACACATATTCTTACAAACATCTTTTGAGCCTGAGTTACAAGCTTCTATTGCTCTTCTTCTTGTCTCTTCGCAAAGCTCTTGACAACTTCTCGGTATCCATATTGTTGTCGTGGTAGTTTGGCCTATTTGACATGACATCAAGCATCCTTCTCTATTAGAATAACTTGCAGATGCTTTTGCGCAACACCAAGGAAGATTTGTTATGGAATTTCCACAAACACATGGAACTGCATTTGCAGCTTCGCAATTTTGATATTGACAAGGATAGTTGCTTACTGTTGTCTGTGTTTGTGAGATGCAAGCACCATTTGAACATTTGTAAGGGCAATCATATGTTGTCCATCCTATTTCATTGTTTGCTCCACAAAAATATTCTAATAACGTTTTCTCACTTAAACATCTATCTTCATAATTTACTCCTTTATATGTTACTATTCCTTTTACATCTGGTCTTAGCCCTGTATCTGTATCAGTACATTGGGGTTGAGGCACAGTACTTACTTGAGCACAAGCGCCATCCTTGCAACCACCAGGACAGCCATAAAAAATAGTTTTTATGTCATTTCCTTCGCAGTAATATTCTCTAAGTGTTTGGCTATCTACACAATCATCATAATAGTAGTCATTACCTTTTTTCACATAACCTTTAGTATTATAATTTTTTCCATTGTCAGAATCTATACATTGCACACTTGTTTCTTGGCACTGAGAAGGAAGGTTTATACAGCCAAAAGAGCATCTAGAGCTACATTCGCTTCTTGAATAACAAATACCAACAAAACCAGGACACCAAGAGCAAGTAGGATCTGATGTACACTCACTACAAGTAAGATGTGAAGAGCATTGAGAATAAGCAATGGTTGAAGCACATATAAAGAAAAAAACGCTAAAAAGTAAAACTTTTTTTGTATTGTTATTAATATGCAAAATTTTTCTCAAGCTATAAAACACCTTTGTAACACCCTAATGCAAAATCATTTAAACAACTCCTAAGCATATGCTATTAGTCATCGGATCTGTAAAGTATTGTGTAAACCAATTCTTACTTCTATCTAAACTGCAACTTCCATAAACATTTCTTGCTTTTCCTTTAAGAACACTAATAACTTTACTATCTAACTCGTTATAATTTATCATTCCAGTTGCAGGATCTTTATATATCTCACTATAATACTCGCACAATATTTTTCTACAATCTTCCATTGTTATAGTTGCATATTCCCCACAATCAAAAAGATGGAAACAAAATATCGCATCCTCGCAAACTTCCCATGGTCGTAAAAGGAAGACATCAGCATTTCTAGTTGTATTTGAAGGTATTATATCTACATCTCCGGGTTTTCCTATCTTGTTTTTTGTACCTTCTGGAAACAGCCTTGAAGTACAAAAAGCTACAGCTATACCTAAATTTCCTGAGCTAGAGTACTCTCTACAAAAGCTAAGACATCTTTGTTGAAATGCTTTATAATCTGCTGTTTCTTTGAAGGTTTTAAGGTCTTCTATTCCTGTGATACTCGAAAGAAATGTTCTTATAACAACAGCAGCAACTATTACTAGAATCAAAAGTCCTATTATCATTTCTAGACTCATCTGTGCTTTTAGCATTTTTCTATTTTTTTCAAAACCAACAAATTCGAATTTCATTTAAATTTCACCAATAGTTGAGCATTTGATTTTTAAATTTCTTCCGAATTTCTTGATTGCGCTTCTTGCACATCAATCGGCCTACATTCTTGTCTTCCTGCTTCAAATACAGCTGTAATCACAAACTTAAGAGGTTTAAGACCACGTTCGCTTGGTATATTATATTTATAATCTGTAAGTATAAAATTTATTCTTGCACTTGCTGTTTGAGCTTGCATCTCTATTCCTTGAGGCTTTCTTTTGATTTCATTCTCTGCTTTCAAATTTGAAGAAGAGTAGCAAAGATTTGCTATTGGTTCTCTTTCACAAGGAGTATTCAAGCACGTTTGACCTTCTCCTAAGCAAAGAATTTCATAAGTGCATTTTACATATTCGTCAAACAAAGCTTCAAAACCTTTGCAAATATCATCTAAAGAAGCTCTAAGCTTTGTTGCCGTATCTTCTGGCCCGGTGCAGCGTTCGCGCATTTCTTGGTTAACTAATCTCATAAGCAAATTTCTTTCCTTTGCAGCAGTATAAAGATTCCAATATATCCAATAACCTCTATTAAGCTCGACATCTGTAGCAAGATTTCCAATATAAGATTTATAGCTTGGGGATTTTACTTCTATATTTCCTCCTCCAAATGTTGCTGTAGTAAAACTTTCGCAATTTGCAGAATTCTTTCCTATGCATTTCTCTTTTCCAGGATTATCTATAGCAACGCAGCCATATTCTTTTACACTTATATTTAGATTTTTTATTTTCGGATCTGTATTAGTAACATTTATATAGAGATTTAGATAATTCAAAGTAAAGTTACTTAAGGCAAAAGCGAACTCTTCTGGTTCAGGTGGTTGTGGATTGCTATTGCACCACCAATATGTTACAGGATATATAGTTCCGCCTTGAGCAGCAGTAATTAGCATTGCTTGATGTCCAGAGAATTTCAAATCCTGCGTAAGCTGTGCTTTAATAGCCTCTAATCTTGATCTTGCGATATCTTCTGCTGCAGCAGAAAGTTGGGTTGAAGTATACCCAGAGTATTGCATTTGATACACAGAGTAAGCAAGCACTCCAACAATTCCTATTAATGCTACAATTGCAAGCGCAGCGTAAGCTACTGCCTTCATTTCTTCACCTTAATAACTATTTCTCAAAACTTATATTTAAACTTTTTCAGATATTAAGTGTATAACATTTTTCTTTTCGAGTCAATTTTAATTAGCGATTCTTTCTTAAAATTTTGTGATAATTAATAATGAAGCAAAAATAATATTAAGAGTCTTTTAGACAACTCTGGAGGAAAGGATAATTAAAGATAGGTAGAATTTAAGATTAAAAATAATAAAGTAGTTAGATAAAAAGTAGTTAAAATAAATAATAAAATTAGAAAACAGTGATGAAAAAATGAAAATAAAAGTTCGTGACTTCATAGACTTTTTTGCTGCAATTGCTGCTGCTTTTATATTTTACAAACTTCTTACAATAGCTACTGGCAGCTCTACCCCAATAGTTTCTGTTGCAAGTAGTTCGATGATTCCTAATCTTTATCCTGGAGATTTGGTATTTGCTATAGAGGCAAAGAACTTGAAGATTGGAGATATCATCATCTATAGGGCAAATTGTTATGGACTTCCGAAAAAAGATATTATTCATCGAATAATAAAATTTGAAGATAGCAAAATAATAACTAAAGGTGATAATAATCCGATTGCTGATCCTTGCCCCATTGAAAAATCTCAGATTAAAGGAAAAGTAATTTTTGCAATTCCTCTCTTGGGTTGGCCAAGATTGTTGTTAAGTTATATTGGAATTGAATGATTATTGCTTTGATAGAAGATTTCATTTTTAAAGGAATTTATATTTCAAGCAGCATAAAACTTGAAAATAAATTTTTCATAATTTCTCTTTTCTATTCCTTTTCCAAAGTCTTCGTAGAAAAATTTTAAAGCTAAATAAAAAACTTTTAATTATGGTGTTAGCACCGTTTCGTAGAACAAGAGATTTGAGAGAAATAATTAAAAGACTTGAAGGAAAGGTAGCAAAACTTGAAGAAGAAAAGAAAGTTCTGAGTGAAACTTTAAATAAAGAAAGAAGAAGGCTTGAAGAAGAGACGAAAAAGCAAAGATTAGAATATGAAAGAATTGTTGAAGAACTGGAAGAGAAAATAGATAGATATGAAAATAATTTAGAAAAATGTAAAAGATTGATTGAGTGGTATGAAAAAAGTTTAAAAGAGTATGAAAGTAGAATTGCAAGCTTAGAAGATGGTTTAAGAAGAAGGGAAAATGAATTAGAAAGACGTTTAAGGAAAGAGAGAGTATTAAAGCAAGAACTGATATCTTCAAAAAGGAGCGCCAGAAAACTTAAAGAAAGATTAGAGAGAGAAAGAGTAGAAGAAAAAGAACTTTCCACATCTTTGGAAAATATAATAAGAAAAATTTTTATGAAACTGGTGGAAAAAGAATTCGATAATCCTATTAGAGAGTTTATAGATGAAATTATAGAAGGTTCAGAACTTTATGAAATATCATTGAAATCTAAAAGAGGAGCGATCTATCATCCAGATTTAGATGGCAGTATAGCGGCAAGCTTAATAGCCCAATACTTATTAGAGAGATATCACGATTTTCCAAAAATTTTTGGTAGCTTCTATAGAAATCTTAAAGAGAATATTCAAAGGTTTTGTAAAGAAAATGATTTAGAAGACTTGTTTCTTTTAGATTTACTTCCAATAGAATATGAAAAGATAATTCCATTGACGCAAGGATTAAAAAGATTGACGATAATCACAGACAAGGAAAGAAATAGTTATAATACCGAAAGAATAGAAGTTATAGGAGCAAGCGATAATAACAAATCTACAAGCGAATTAACTTATGATTACTTGAAAAAGAAAGGATTTAAAGGAAATAATGCTGAAAGGCTTGTGGAACTTGCTATCATGAGTCATGGAAAGCAACCTGATGAAGAGGCTAAAACAATTCAATACTCTCTTGAGCTTATTCCACAACTTTCTGAACCTCTCATCTTTGAGCTTGCTGAGCATGGTAAGATTAACGATGAAAGAGTTTGGCGTCTTATGGATTGTTGTTTTTCAGTTGCTTCTCAAGCAGTAAGATTAATTTCTCGATCTTATGAAACTCTATATGAAGGGGAGAGTGGTGTTCTAATTCATTCCCCCATTTCATTCTTTTATGGTTTAAATTTATCTGATATTAGAAGAGAAAAAGGAAAAAATGCAATTGGAATTAAATTTGATGGAGATGAGATAATAGTTATAGGAAGGTGCAAAAATAAAGAAGATGCTGAAACGTTAGAAAAATATCTTCAGAAAATTACGCCAAGAATTAATATAGTTCATCAAGATTATATCATTGCAAATTGTCCAAGAGATAGCGAGCGTGAGCTTATTCTCAATTTGAAAGAATATTGTATGAGAGAAAAATGAGAAGTTAAAAAATAGTAACATGAAGGAGGATATTTTAGGGTATTAGTTTTTTAAGTTTTCTTTATCACTTTAGTCTTCTCTCCAAGTATAATTGCATTTTACGCATCTGAACAGCTGTGTAATTGGCTTATCTTCCATTCCTGTCTGTTCTGTCCAATAATAAGCTTTGTTGTGCTCACAATTTGGGCAAAGCTTTGCAATCGTTGGTAATATATCTCTAGCTTCTTCTATTCTTCTTTTTTGATGTTTTATTTCTGTCTTAAGCTTGAGTGCTGCAATCTTTGCAAGTTTCTTATAATTGCATATTCTACATTCCCAATAGTTTTTCGAACCTTTTTTTATTGGTAACATCATTGCTCCGCATCTATCGCAAAACTCCATATCTTATTCTTCGCTTTATCAACTTTAATTTTTATATTTTGATAAATGGAAAAAAATACGAAAATATTCGAATAAGCATAGATAAAATTAAAAATTTTACTCTTCATTTTCATAACTTTTTGAAATTTTTTCAAGGCAAATATAATATTTAATTGTTTTTCATTGTCAATTTTAATTAGAGTTACATTTGTAATTGCTATGTAGATTTAAAATAGATTTTCAAAAAGATGAAATATTTTAAAAAATGTGAAACAAATGTTGCAAAAGCTAAAGAAATATGAAGCTATTTTAAATATTTTGAGAGAGGATGCAGATATCTCGATGAAAGAGATAAGCAAGAAAACAGGAATTCCAATAACAACAATTCATAATAGAATAAAGGCGATGAAAAAAGAAGGAATAATAAAGTGCTATAGAGCAATTATCGATCCTAAAAAATTAGGTTACAATGTTCAAGCGTTTGTTCAGCTTGCTGTTAAGGGATTGGATGATGAAAAAATAAAAAAGATCATCTCTCTTCCAAATGTTGTAGAGTGCTATACAGTTTCTGGTCCGCACAATGTGATTCTAAAGGTTTATGCTGAAACAATAGAAGCTTTGAATAATTTTGTTGACTCGCAGCTAAGATCAAAGGATTGGGTCGGAGAGGTTATAATAGAAATAGTTATGAATGTTATGAAAGAATAAAGATGTAGCAAGAGTATGAAGAATTTATAAGAAATTTTATAAAATTCAAAAATACCTTAAAAAATTAATTTAAAAATATTAAAAATAAAAAGTTAAAAATAAAAAGAAAAAAATGACTTTTTGATTTTCTTATCATTTTATTATTTCTATTCCCAATTGTCTTGTTAAAGTTTTCTTTTCAGCTTCTGCACTTTTAACTGAAGGTCCTAAGATGTAAGGAGACTTTACTCCTGTTATTATTGTAATTACTTGTAATTTATCTTCGTATTCTGGCAATATCCTTGCACCCCAAATTACAGGAGCCTCTGGATCCAAGTGCTTAGATACCATTTCTCCAATAACATTTACTTCTTCTAACTTTAGTGTCGGCCCACCAACGATCTGGATTAATGCTCCTGTAGCTCCTGAGTAATCTACTTCAAGCAATGGATTGTTTAAAGCCTTCATTACTGCTTCCTTTGCTCTATTTTCGCTAGTGCTTTCACCAACACCTATGGCTGCAACTCCACCACTTCTCATTATTGTTCTTACATCAGCATAGTCAAGATTTACTAGTGAAGGTTGTGAGATTGTCTCGCAAATTCCTTTTATCATTGTAGCTATGAAATCGTCTGCTACTGCAAAGGCTTCTTTTAAAGGAAGGTTGCCAGCAAGTGATAATAATCTCTGATTTTCCATTACTATTACGGTATCGCAAACCTCTCTTAGTTGTGCAAGCCCTTCTTCTGCCTTTGCTATTCTTGCACCTTCTATCTTGAATGGCAATGTAACAGCGCCTATAACTATTGCTCCTATTTCTTTAGCTATCTTTGCTATTACTGGAGCAGAACCAGTACCAGTACCTCCTCCTAAGCCACATGTAATAAATACCATGTCAGCATTCTCGAGTGCTGCTTTTAGCTCTGCCTTGCTTTCTTCTGCTGCTTTCTTTCCAATTTGAGGATAACCTCCTGCTCCCAAGCCCTTTGTTAGTTCCTTTCCAATAAGTATTTTCTGATCGGCCTTTGATATAGCTAAATGCCTCGCATCTGTATTTACTGCTATCGTCTTTGCTCCCATTATTCCTTTAGTATAAAGTCTTGTAATTGTATTATTTCCTGCTCCTCCAGCACCAACTACGATTATTCTTGCTTGATAAGCGTCAAAATTCTCTACATTGCTTTCTCTTTTTGTTGGTTCTATTATTGGTATTTCTGTTATTTTGCTTGTTTCTATACTATAATTCATTTTAAATTCACCTCACGAAAATATATTTTGTTGCATCGAAATCAATTTAAATATAGCAACATAATTATTACTAAAGAAATCTAATATTCATTCGCCTCAATTCATTCAAGTTTGCCAGAACTTGAATGAAAGTTGATTTCTTCCCGAAACCCGTAACCCTTAACCCAATTTTACTATTATTCTATGTATTAAAATATTTTTCTATTGTAGAAAAAATATTTCATAAAAGAGAAAAATTTAAAAATATATGAAGTTAACTTTGAAATTTTTTTCATCTATGCTATGAATTTCTTTCACGTGGTGAAAATTTTTATAAGTGAATTTAAGTGAATGAGAAAATTCTATAAATGAATTTAAGTGAATGAAATAATTATTTCATACTTCACTTTATTTTCACTTAGTCATTTTATTTCACTCAAAAGATTCTACTAGGAATGAAAAATTTGTAATAGTAAAAATTTCTAATTATTCCCGCAAACTATATTTTTCTTTAATATAATCTAAATAATATAACAATTCGTTTGTAGCTTTTTCCAATTCTTTTTTCAAAACCTCACAGTTTATTTCGCAATTTGTTGTTATCATTCCTAACTCCTTTTTCTCTTCTATCTTTCCTAGATATGCAACTAAAATTTTAGTTTTACTAGTTGCATTCTCGATTATCTCTATCGTTCTATTTGATGTTATCATTTTGTATTTTATTCCATCGCTTGAATATTCTACTCTTATAGCCCTTTCAGGATTTTTATATTCTATTATTCTTTTTCCATCTTGAATATAATCGTAAAAGTTTTCAGAAAAGCTTTTTATCTTACTTTCTTTTCGCGTCGGAGAACTTATAAATTCTATTATTCTTTTAAAACCATCTAAAAATAACTCGAAAAAGCTTGGAGCTCTGACATAGAATAAAGAAGCTCTTGGACCTGCTATATTTCCGTTCTCATCTTTAACAATAGCGGTAGCGATAAATTTACCTTCTTTTTTCGCATACCAAGGGATTTCTATATCTTCGATTCCATTGACTTCTTTTATAAAGCTGAGCTCTTCATTAAAATCTTCTGAATCAATCAAAATTGTTATATTTAACTTTCCATTACCTTTCAATCTTAAAATTATTTTTTCCTCTTTACCTAGTGTTACATTTCTTGTTATAAGATCTATTATTTCTAAATTCGGCTCGTAAGTAATTCTTACTAATCCTTCATAAATTCTTGCAGAGATATTCTCGCTATTCCTAAAATATCTTACAGGAACAAAATTAATAGAAAGCAAGTACCTATTATCAAAAAGCTTTTGTTCATCTATCCAATATAAGTGCGAAGGAAATGATGTGAAATTTTCTTGAGTAGAAGAGAATTGGTCCTCTCTCAATATTATTGGCTCTATATTCGCAATAAGATCTTTCTCTATAATTTCGAAACTTACATTCTTTATATTAGATGGCACTATTATCTCCTTTCTAAATACCGGTACAATAGGTTTGTTTACATCGTAGATAAAATATTGAGGAGTTTCAAATACTATCTCTTTGTTCTTTATTTCATATTTAGGAGAAAAATTAAATTCAATTAAAAAATCATTTCCATTGCTTATTATTTCATAGTTCATATTTTCATAGTTTGGAGGATCTATAACTAATGATGGATCCCCATAAAGCATTTTTTGATAGAATTCTTTTTGAATAAGTTTTAATGAGCTCAAAACTGTTAATGATGTTACAATCGATCCTTGAGAATAACTTTGATTGGAATATGCAATATTCAACTTCATATTATTTACAGCTTTTCCTATTGGATAGTTTTTTAGCAAGCTGTTCAAAAATGAGATTAAAGGAGAGAAAACATAAGTATCGTGAACTATACCAGTAGAGCCAATAAAAACGAGATTGTTAATCTTTATAAAACTGCTATTTGGATGTGCAGAAAGCGAGTGCTCGTCAAAAAATATTTTTGGAGTTTTAAATTCTATTTCACTTGCTGATATATTTTTATCTCTTGGATAAGGATTAAAGTAAGATTCGTTTGAAGGAAAATAAAGATTTTTTAGATCGCCCATTCCAAAATAGAAAATAGTTGAAAAGTTTTCTATATTACTCAAAAAGCTAGATTTGTTTAGTTCTTCTAATTTATTCAAATTTTTCAAATCTCTCCAATCTGCCTCTAGAATTTTATATTTATAGTTTGAAATCTTTTTTAGATTCAAAAAATCAAAAGCTTTGCTTACCCATTCTTCTGGGTTTAAAGATATTGATTTCTCGATTTCTTTCTTGTCTTCTTCTGTAATATTTTCACCTCTTATCTCAATAAATCGCGTAACGTTGAATCCTTTAACTCTTAGCGTCCATTCTGTTGCAAATCCTTCTGCCATGCCGTCAAGAAAGAATAAATCAAGATATTTTGGCATGCGATATTCTGAAAATATTGCTACGTTTTTATTGTTCTTGTTCCATAGCTTTGAGTTCTCTATCATCAAAGATACTTGAGCTGGAGAACAACAAAATCTTCCTATCGCTAGCTCTAGATAGCCATCATTATTTATATCAGCGTATAGATTATCTGTAAATAAAATATCTCCATCTTGTATGTCAAAGCGATCATCGCTCCAAGGATCTTCTACGCAAGCATATGGAGCTCCAAGCAATGAAAGAAAGATTGTAGTATTAAATTGATAGTATTTTCCTAATAAGCCTTTTTGAATAATTTTTTCGATAGTACTATTTATTTTAGATTTTGTAAGATTTATTTTATTTTTCTCATTTATTTGAGATACAGTTCCTGAATAATTTTCTATGACATCTATCACTATAGGAACTGCATCAAATCTCGTAGAAAGAGCAGCTTCGTTTTTGGCGACATTTGAGACAACAAGATAATTAACTTCTTTTCTTTTTTCTTTTGTGAGATCTAGAATATAATCTATAAGTTTTTCTTCATTATCCAAAACTATTTTGCAAGAGTTATTGAAGAATGTGCAAATTGTATCTTTTGCAAAATCACTAGAGATAGTTTGATCTTTTCTAATAAAAGTATAATTTTTTAATTTTGCAATAAAGCTTGCAAGCAAAGCTTTAGTTCTATTTTCATCAACAACAACTAAGCCATTACCTATTTGATATCTTTCATTAATTTGATAATTTCTAATTTGCGGCAAATCTTCAGGATAATTCATACCAACAAGAAAGATAGCATCAGGCGAATACCTTTCTATAAAATTTTTGATTTGATTTTTCATTCTTTCATTATTTTCTTCCCAAACTATTACAGGAATTACTTTCTCATTGTTTTCATAGCGACTTGCAAATGATGAAGCAAATAGAATATCGTAAAAATCATTTTTTACCATAATTATTGGCTTTCTGAAGTTTTGAATTATAGGAATTGAAGTAGTAGTTGATGTTGTTGCTACAATTGTGGTTGTTGTAGTTTGTGGTATTGTAGTCGATGTGGTAGTAATAATTGTGGTTGAAGTAGTAGTTGAAGTTGTGGTTGTTGATGTGATAGGAATTGTGGTTGATATTGTGGTAGTTGTTATGGTTGTCGTAGTAGTTGTAATTGTTGTGGTTGTTAAATTATCCTCAATTTCCAGAACAAGTTTTGGATGGTAATTTGGGTTGGGATGGTCTTTTGTAGCCCAAATTGTATAGTAGTTTCCGCCATATATTCCTTGACCTAGAAAAAATGTAATTATTGTTCTATTATTAGAAGAGATTTCCGAATTTACATATTCTGTAATATCTAAAATATATTCCGTACCTTCTTCGATGCCTGCCGGAACAAAACATTGAGGTAAATTGTTTTGGTCTAGAGGTTCCTTAATGCATATATAATTAATTTCGAATCCTATGCTAGGCTGATTGTTCCATACAATAGTATCTTCTGACCAATTCCAATTATTGTTAAGATAAAAAAGTAAGATATATGTGTACCCACTTTTCTCGCGAGATATTATATAAAGTTTTAGTAAAGCTCTTTTTATTTTGTACTGAGAAAAGTTAGAAATATCCCAACTATATAAACTTCTTTGCTTTGCGTCATTGTCTACATATGCGTATGGATCTTTTCCATAATTTTTGTTCGGGTCTCTACTATCTATAAATGCATCATTTTTTGCAACAATTTCTAAAATTGAACAAAATCCATATGAGTTTAAAAAGAATATTATCAAAAATAAGAATACAAGAATATGGTGTAATCTCATAAACTAAATATTAATAAAACTTAAAAATAAAAAAAAGATTATGAACAAGTTACATATCTTGTGCTTGTCACTTCATCGCCAATTCCTGCACAGTTGGTTGAAACTATTGCTCGACTGAATCCGGTACAACCAGCTCCTTGTATTCCTTGACATCCGCTCAAACTCAACGCCTTCGTTTCTCCGACGTCAACAGTGGTTAGCGAAGCTGTAGTACATGCACCACCTGTTGTGTTTACTATCATTCCTGTAACATTTAAAGGAACGAAACCTATATTTCTAACAACAATAACGCCGTTTGTCCCAGAAATATAAACATGCTCTATGCTTATTCCTGCTGAGCTACAACCAACTGCTGTTTCTCCAGTTGCACTAATATTTTCTGTTGTTCCTCTTGCAAAACTTGAGAACCATGTCATTATTATCATTGCAACACTTACTGTAAATGCTATTAGCAATACAGAGGCTATTAATGGACTTAAACCTTTCATTTAATTTCACTTCTTTAATAGTAAATTTTCTATTTTAAATTTATTTTTCAGAGTATTTAAAGCTTTTTATTGTAATACATAGTGATTAAATAGTAAATAATTAATTTCAATTCTTAACCTCTTTCGCCATTTTCCAAATTTCTCAAATTCACAACTTTCCTCAAATCTTACTCAATTGCTATGTTTGCTGATGCTATTACTGTTGGACAGCTAATAGAAGCGACTCTAATCCTAATTGGAGATCCACTGGAATTTGTGAAGTTTATTGTGTAAATTTCCCCTGGCTTGACTGTAATATTCGCTAAGGTGTAAGAAGAATCAGAAACATAATAACATTTACTTGCATTAAGCTCTTCATCATTTGCAGGGTTCGAATAAAATAAATATGCCCTAAATCCTGTCAACGGTGTTGTCCCAACATTTTCTAATTTAAAATATCCAATGTTATTCACTATCCTAGCTTCAGAGATTCTTAGATTTGCTCCTATACAAATCTGAGTTGCGTTTTTCTCTGTCTCTTCTAATCTACCTCCTGTAAAAGTGCTTGCCCACATTGCCACTATTCCAGCGATTGTCATTGTTAGTGCTATTAGAAGAACTGTAGCTATCAATGGAGAAATTCCTTTGAGTCTCGAAAATTTACTTGACATAAACTAAATATTTTTTTTCTATATTTAAAGTTTTCTTTTCTTATTTTTTATTGGAGGCCCGGGCTGGGCGGTTGCGCGTCGCCTGTAACCCGAAATCGTGCTTATGCGGGAGCCTATGACTCGAGGGCGGCATATGCTATTGCGAGGACTCCAAAGCTCTAGCGTAGAAGCCCAGTCCTTCAGGATATTTGCTGTAATGAACCAGGTCAGGTCAGGAATGAAGCAGCCTTAAGTTATAGCAAGTGTGCTTGAAGGGTTGCTGGGTGGAGCAAGGCTTTGGAACAATCCTCAAGGTAGCGTATGTCCACCAAGAGTCGGGCCTCCATTTAAATCTCTATTTAAATTTGAAACTAAATCATAGAAAATAAAGTTTGAAATAAAAGTGAATTCGCATGGTAGAACCAAAAAGGATGACTGCAATAAAAACTGAAATTGTTAGTATAATAAATGGAAGATTTATAAAGGGTGATGGATTAACAAGTAGCTTTGTTATAACGAAGTTTGGGCAAAAGATTTCGAGAGTTAGAATATTAGCCTCTGTTATAGACAAATTTGTTTCTAATGATAAAACGTATGCAAATCTGACTTTGGATGATGGCAGCGCAACAATAAGAGCGAAAGCTTTTCAAGATATTTCTCTTTTAGAAAATGTTGAAATTGGAGATAAGTTAGAAATGATAGGGAGACTTCGCTCTTATGCAGATGAAATTTATATTGTTCCAGAAATTGTTCAAAAAGTAGAAGATGAAGATATTTTAAAATTAAGAAAGCTTGAAATAAAAAAGCAAGAGATTGAATTAAAAAGAAAATATCAAATTATCTCTGAATTACAAAAAAGGGTTTCTGATTTAGAAGAATTGAAAAGATTGGCAAAAAGAAAATTTGAAATAAAAGAAGAAGAGGTTGAATCTATTCTTTTGTCCAAAGAGATTTTTAGTGAGCAAACAATTGAAGAAGAAGTAAAAAATAAGAAAGAAGCGATAATAAAGTTGATAGAAAAGTTAGACACTGGCATGGGTTGCGAATATTCCACATTAATTAAAGAATCTGGACTAAAAGAAGATCTTCTTGAAAGAATAATAAACGAGCTTCTTAATGAAGGCGTTTGCTTTGAACCAAGGCCTGGAATAATAAAGCTTCTTTGAAAAATCAATGAATAATTAGCGTGGCGATTTAAATTATCTTATAATTTTATTTAAATTCGCTTACAGATTTTATTTTATATTTGTAAAGCGCAGAAAATTTTAATTCAAAATATCGCTTTCAAAATTAGATAAAAAACTTTATTAAAAATAAAGTAGAAATAATTTTTTAATGAAAGTTTCGGATCTTCTAAAAAAGATGAGGATTAGAAAAAAAGATGAGCTGAAAGAGTTTCAAAAAGAGTTTGAAATAGAGGAAGAAAAGAAAGGCTTTATTGGATTCTTTGAAAACGCTTGTAGATTCGCAGAAAGTATAATAAGAATAACTCCACCAAATGCTAATAATATAAGAAATGCTTTATTTAATGCTGATATTAATGCCTCGCCAGAGGGCGTCTTCTCTCTTACTATTCTTACTATTTTAGCTTCTTTCTTGCTTATGCTTCTTGTTGCGTTTGTTCTTCCCACAATTGGAATATTTCTGATGATAATCCCATTTGCTTTAGGTTATCTTATCTACACTTATCCTTCATATGCTGCAACTGTAACAAAGATAAGGGCTTGTGATGAAACTGTAAAAACGATTCTTTATATGGTTATATATCTTAGGCTAACACCACAAATGGAAGGTGCTTTTAATTTTGCTTCAAAGCATTGTACTGGGCCTCTTGGCAATGACTTAAAAGAGATGCTTTGGGGACTTAGAATAGGGAAATATAAAACTCTTGAGGAGGCTATTAGTAGCAAACTTGATAAATGGTTAGCATGGGATAAGGAGTTTATTGAAAGTATAAATTTATTGTTTTCACTTGAGCATGAGTATACAGAACAAAGAAGAAAAAATATTCTTGACAAAGCTTTAACTCATATCCTAAACTCAACATATGATAAAATGCAAGTTTATGCTAGAGAGCTTCGCATTCCTATGACATTTGTGCATGCAATGGGAATTACATTTCCATTAATGGGTTTAGTTATGTTTCCTATGATCTCGATATTTCTTCATGGCGAAGCCGGTGGCTATCTTTCAACGTATCTTGCATTTGGCTATATATTCGTATTACCTTTAATATTATATTTCTATCTTAGAAGAATTGTATCCAAAAGGCCAGGGGCGTTTTCATTTCCTGATGTTTCTCATCATCCAGAACTTCCTCCTCCAGGAAAGTTTTCAATAAAGATTGGAAAAAGAAAAGTATTTATATCTGCTCTTTTAGTTGCGATGGCATTTTTTGTAATAATCTCAATTCCTGCCTTAAATCATTATGCAAAATTGATTAGTGATTATCTTTTTATAAGTTTAGGCGCGAATAGCGAAGCTGCATGGAAAGATTATATGATAAAAATGTATGAAAAAAGTAATATATTGCCTTATACTTTACAAGCACTTACCTTAATAGTTGGTTTAGCTGTTGCTATCTCAGCTTATTGTCTCGGAAGAAGCTACCAAAGATTAAAAATAAGAAATGAAATAAAAGAACTTGAAAATAGTTTTCAGGTAGCACTATTTGATCTTTCTGAAATTCTCTCTTCAGGCGTTCCAATAGAGTTTGCTATTCAAGAGCTTTTAGAAAAATATGAAAGATCAAAGCTTGAGGCAACGCCAATGTATAAATTTTTCTCAGGAGTTTTAACTAACATGAAAAAGCTTGGAATGACTTTAAGAATTGCGATCTTTGATAATGAATATGGAATTATAAAATGGTTCCCTTCCATACTTATGAAAGATGTTTTAGAAATTCTTTTGTCTGCAGCAGGAAAATCTTCATCAATACTTGCAATGGCATCCTTCTCAATATCAAGCTTTTTAGAAAAGATGAAAAAGATTGAAGAATCTATTATAGAAATGCTAAGCGAGATTTCAGCATCGCTTCAAATGCAAGCGAGCTTTATAGCTCCTTTCATTTGTGGTGTAGTTGCTGCGATGGCCACAGACATAATAGTTTTATTGCAAGAGATTGTAAAGATGATTAATAGAGTGGAAGAACAGTTTATGGCGGGCTTATTTGCATCTCAAACAAAGAGTTTGTCTGATATGTTAAACTTTGTTAAGATAGAAAAGGTTATGCCATTAACATTGTTCCAACTAATTGTTGGAATTTACATGATAGAGATTGTTATCATCATATCATATTTTTTGAATGGAATAGCTAATGGGTTTGATAGTACAACGAGAAATGTTTTGATTGGAAAATCTTTAATAATAGCTCTAATAATCTATTGCTTTGTTTTAATTATCGGTATTTTACTTACAAAGGGTTTGGTACTAGGGATTTCGGGCACGTAACAATTAAAAATTATTTCATCTGGATAAAATAAGGAAGCATTTTAAAATTACAAAGTGATATTTCATGCGCGGTTAATAATAAAGAAAAATTTTATATAGAGAAGAGAATAGAGGAAGATAAAAATGAAGGGTTTGGAGCTTGAGACAATTGTTGGAATAATAATAGCATTAGTAAGCATAACCCTTCTCATAATATTTGCCTCTGGCCCTTTGAGCGACTTGGGAAAAAATGTTTATTGCTTTTTTTATGAAAAGGTTTTGCATGAAACAAGAAAAGAATGTAAAGATATAGGAGTTATTGGAGAGTTTGTAAAGATTAACACAACTAGAAGTGAAGAAATTGCAAGAAGTATTGCTGCTTATTCTATATTATGCTATAATAAAGCAAAGTTTGAAAGCAAATTGCAAACAATTCCTTGTTACACTCTAGAAATAGAGAAGCCGCCAATAGGAGCTATAGCAGAGATCGATGTCGCAGAGATAATGAAAAAAGAAGATGGTTGCGATCTCCTGGAAAATTCTATAGTTAAAGATAGGAATGGAGTTGAAAATCCGTTTGATTGTGGTGATGAAGACAACTTGATTTGGAATGTAAGCGGGAATGTTATCCTTGATCAAAAAATAGTTTTGATAAAATATGATAGAACTCTAAACAAAATTATAGTAAGTTGAAATATTTTAGCGATGTTTCTATAACCTTTAAGCTTTATTCATAATTAATAAAATCTCTTGAATAGATATTATTTATATGCCATGTGATTATACTGTTGAGGAAGGAAGACTAAAGGTAAATTGCATAGGTTGCATGCATGAGCTTAGTATAGAAAATTCTGAGATATGCATGAGTAATACAATAAAAAAATTAATAGAAGCAAAGAATGTAACGAAAATAGTTCTTTCTGGCTATAGAGAATATGAATACGATTGGCCCCAAGTTAAATTATTACTTGAAATAGCAAATGCTATTCAAACGATAGAAAGAAAAAGAATAATCTCGTTAGATAATATCTCCATTCCTGGTTGCGACAGATGCGTGGATCAGAGATTGGGAAAACTTCAGTATATATTAACTTCTTTGGCTTATGATCCTTTAGATGCTTATCGCACACTCATAAGAGAGATAAGACATGCAAGTGTAAAGAAGAATAGAACTTTAGAAAAATGTAGAAAATGCTATGAAAATTATATAAATAATGCATTGATTCCAATTAAATCTATTCTAGAAAATTGTGAATTAATAAAAATGGGAGAAAAATATCTTAGTGTAAAAGGTCGTGAATTTTATCGAGAAGTTTTTTCTCCATCCATAAGGCCAAATTTCATGTATACTCGTTACCAGTTATTGATTCCTAAGGATGCTGAACTTGTTTATAAGTATATGGTAGGAAACAATGAGGTAAAAATATTGAAGATTCCTAACCATACAAGATTTTTATATCATATTACGCCGGTTGAATTTACTCTAAGCGAAGAAGAATATTTGATCTTAGACATGGCAAGAAGATATTTAGCTTCACATCGTCCAAGAAGAGCAGAACTAGCTGAGCCGGAAGAAACAAGAAATATATTTTTCTCTATTTCTCGGGATATTATAAAAGATGTTGCAGAAAGAAATAAAGTTAGTTTGTCTGGCGAGAAACTAAACGAACTTGCTGAAATATTGGTTCGATACACAGCTGGTTTTGGAATACTAGAGCTTTTGCTTATGGATGAGCATATTCAAGACATATCAATAAATTCTCCTGTAGGAACGACGCCTATATTTGTTTATCATTCTGACTTTGAAAATTGTGAAACAAATCTTATACCTTCAATAGAAGATGCTAACATGTGGGCAACAAGATTTAGATTAATCTCAGGTAGACCATTAGATGAAGCAAATCCTGTTTTAGATACAGAGATAATAACTCCTGGTGGAAGAGCAAGAGTTTGTGCAATAACAAGAACGCTCTCACCAACTGGCCTTGGCTTTGCACTAAGAAGACATAGAGAAAGACCATGGACCTATCCTCTCTTTATAAAAAATAGGTATATGAATGCATTATCAGCAGGCCTTTTATGGTTTTTGATAGACAATGCAAGAACAATGCTAATAGCAGGCACTAGATCTAGTGGTAAAACATCTTTATTAGGAGCATCTATGCTTCAGATAATGCCAAGGCTGAGAATAATAACTTGCGAAGATACAATCGAACTTCCTGTAACTAAATTAAGAGAACTTGGTTATGATATAGAGCAATTAAAGTCTCGTTCGGTGATTACTCGTGTAGAAACAGAATTACCTGCGGATGATGCACTAAGAACAGCTTTAAGACTAGGAGACAGTTGCTTAATAGTTGGTGAGGTTAGATCAGTAGAAGCAAAGGCTTTGTGGGAAGCAATGCGAATAGGAGCTTTAGCAAATGTTGTTGCTGGCACTATACATGGCGATTCTCCTTATGGGGTTTTTGATCGTGTTGTCAATGATTTGGGTGTGCCACCAACATCTTTCAAAGCTACTGACATTATAGTTATTGCAAACAGATTAAGATCTCCTGATGGCCTAAGAGCATATAGAAGATTGACAACAATAACAGAAGTGAGAAAACATTGGAAGCATGATCCTTTAGATGAAGGTGGTTTCGTAACCTTAATGGAATATTCTGCAAAGGAAGATGAGATGAAACCTACGCAAACATTACTTATAGGAGAGTCTTTCATATTAAATGAGATAGCTTCTATGGTAAGAGAATGGAAAGGAAATTGGGAGCTTGTGTGGGAAAATATAAATTTAAGAGCGAACGTGCTCGGAAAGATTGCCGAGCTATCTAACTCTATTCCAGAGATTGCAGAAGCTGAGCATGTTTTAAAATCTAATCAAGTTTTTCATATTATTTGTGATGAAGTTAATAAAGAGGTTGGAATGCTCGACTCAAAAATAATCTTTGAAAGATGGTTCGAATGGATAAAGAATTATATAAAGGAACAAATGAAAAAATAATTTTAGATAGAATGCTAACCTTTCAGAATAATTGATAGATGAGTCGAAAAAATGATGAATTGAAATGAAAGAAAGAATTCCTATTAGAAAAAAAGCTGAAATATTGGAAGAAGAGGAGGAATTAAAATTGTATGAAAAGCTATGCAACTTTGCTGAAAAGATAGTAAAAGTAGAGCCAGATAAAAATACTAAACAAAAGATGGAAAGGTCTATTGAGATTACTCATCTCAGAGTTTCTCCAACAGGCGTTGCATCATTAACATTCTTAGCTTCTATAGCTTTGTTATTTCTTGGAGTCTTATTAATTATACTTGCTTTGAATCTAAACTTTTCATTGACGTATGGGTTTTTATTAATTATTTTTTCTTTGCCCATTGGTTATTATCTTTATAATTATCCAATATTCTACGAAAAAAAGTTTATGATATCACGTGGTTCTGAGATAACATTCTTGATTCTATATATGATTATATACATGCGTGAATCTCCTAACTTAGAAGGTGCTGTAAAATTTGCTGCTGCAAATCTTTCTGGAAATTTAGGAAAAGATATGAAAAGATTGATTTGGGAAATAGAAGCTGGAAAATATACTACTGTCGATGAGGCTTTGATAGATTATCTTAGCATTTGGAAAGAGGAAAAGTATTTTATAGAGGCTATTCAAATGCTTCGTGAAAGTTTGAATTATAACGAAGAAAAAAGATTGAGAATGTTGGACGAAGCTATCCAGATTGTTCTACAGGGAAGTGAAGAAAAAACAAGAATATATTCAAATGAGCTTAAAATGCCTGTTCTGCTTATTCATGCTTTAGGGGTTTTGCTTCCTGTGATTGGCTTGGTCATGTTTCCTATAATTGCAATCTTTATGAACATTAAATCAGAAGTTCTATTTATAGGCTATAATATTCTCCTTCCAGCTATTTTGTTATTCTTAATAACAGAGGTTTCTCAAAGAAGACCTGCGACAATATCTAGAATAACCTTAGCTGAACATCCAAGATTACCACCAAGAAATCATTTCTCAATCAAGGTTGGAAGAAAATATCTATCATTTAACTCCATTATATTTTCATCGCTTTTCTCATTCCCAATAATAATTTTTGGTTTATATGCTTTCATAACTTCTAATGGCGATAAGCTCGTAGAATCTTTTATAATAACGCTCGGAATAATATTTTTCTTCGCTTCCTATTTCTTTCTTTCATCTTTTCAAAAAGTTGTTTTTAGAGAAAAGATAAGAAAAATAGAAGAAGAATTTACAGAAGCTTTATTCCAGCTTGGAAATAAAGTTTCAACAGGCACTCCTATAGAAGGTGCAATAGAAAGATCTATAAAAGCTATTGGAGAGCTGGAAATAAAGAAATTTTTTGAAGTAATATTAAAAAATATAAAAAACTTGGGTATGACGCTCCATGAGGCTATTTTTAATAGAGAATATGGTGCTGCGTATCTCTACCCTTCTACGCTTATAAGATCTATAATGAGAATAGTTGCTGATGCTTCGAGAAAAGGTGTGCAAGTTGCTTCCATTACCATGCTTACAATATCAAAATATTTGAGAAGCGTACATTTAGCTGAAGAAAAGATTAAGGACATGCTGAGTGATGTTCTATCTTCTTTGAAATTTCAAGGGTTTTTCTTAACACCACTAGTATGTGGAGTTGTAGTAAGTTTGGCAACAATAATCATTAGTATATTAAAAGAGATTATGAAGACTCAGAGTAGTATAGAAGCTGCAAAATCTTATGCAGCTGGATTACCATTTCTATTTGGAAAGATAGGAATTACTCCTGGAGGGTTTCAGCTTATCTGCTCTTTATACTTTATAGAAGCTACTATACTTGTTGCAATGTTTACAAACTCTATTGAGAATGGAGAAGATGAAATAGGAATGCAAACATTAGCTTTTAGAATGCTTTCTATAGGAAGTGTTGTTTATTTCATAACTATTATTGCGTGCATGCTTATCTTTGGACCTATGGCAACAATAAAAGTCTAGGAGCTAAAAAACCAGATATCATTTTAAAAAAATCGATGTGAAAAAATAAATAATAGCCGAAAATATCAAAACCATTTTCTTGATTCTCAAATAATTCAAAATGCCCCGTCCGGGATTTTCAATTTTTGGTTTTCAATAATTTTGTATATTTAGCGCGATTTCGAAAAATAATTTTTGAACCCGGGCCTCGGCCTTGAGAGGGCCGCATCCTCTCAGCTATTTTTAAATTTATAAAATTGACCGGGCTAGACTAACGGGGCTTACTATATAAATTTGATTCGCTATCTTTATTTATTTTTCCTTAACAATCTCTAAACCTTTTTAAATACTTCTTTCTAAATAAATTTAAAGAGGTTGAGAGATATGGCAGATTTGCTTGTTGTAAGGTCTAAGGTAAAAGAGTTTGCAAAAAAGAAGAAAATGAGAGTAAGCGAAGAAGCAATAATTGCATTAGACAAGGAGTTACAAAGAATAATAGACAAAGCAATAGAAAGAGCAAAAGCATCTAAAAGAGGTACTGTACAAGGAAGAGACATATAAGTTTGATATAAAAAATCTTTATTGTTTTTAATTTTTCAACTTTTATTTTGTTTCTATTTTTAGTTTTTAATTTTTCGTATATATTTTTATCACATCCAATTCTTTTGTTTCGCAATCACAATTAAGTATTTCTGAAACGCTTGGCCTCGTTCTTCCATTATCTCCTGAAACAAGCTCTTTTACATAAAGACCTGCCTCGCATCTAACTATTAGCTCAAAAGAGTTTTTAGAAAGTAATTTAGCTTTTACACTTTTTACAACTCTCTTTCTTAACTTATCTCCTCTTCTTTTTAAAACTCTCAGTGGAGTTCTCTGACTTATAATTCCTTCAATTGATTTTAATTCCTTCAAGTCATTTTTATTTATTTCTTTATCGCAAATTACTATTACTCTATACTCCTTATCATGTCTTTCTTCCTTTAATTCTCTTGCTTCTTTAACATTGGTAAATCTAAGTTTTCTAATTCTTATCTTTTTACTTTTATTTACTTCATTTTCAAGTTTTTTTAGATTAATATATCTTTTCTTTGGTTGGATAACCTCTATCACAAAAGGTCTCCACCCTAAACAACGAGCATCTACATCCTCTCGACCAGCTCCATGAAATTTTGTTTTAATACCTTTGGTCATTTTAAGCAATTCTTTTGCTATTATCTCTTCGACAGAATTTTCATATCTTCTCGATTTTGTTTGCGCTATTCCTCTAACAAGCTTTTGATACTCACCATATATAAAGAGAGGGTTTATTCTTATGCTTACTTCTTCATTCTCGAGATCTAATAAAATTAAAACATCTGGATATTGTAAGTTTGCTTTTATTTTTAACTCCTTTTCTATTTCCTTTCCAATTGTTCTATTTATTTCTGTTTTTATTGGCTCGCACAAATCAATACCTATAGCTTCCCAAAGTTCTTCCTCTTTTTTTGCTAAATCTTCTGTTAATTTTGTTCCAACAACGTAGCTTCTAAACTCAATTTTGCTACTCTTTATTTTTCTTAAAATAAGCTCTTTCCATTTCTTTAAATTTTCATCGGTAAAAAAATTGTTGCAAACATAGCAAATATTTTTTCCAGAATTTTGTTTTATACTTTCTATTTTCGATTTTATTTTTTCGTTTCTGAAAACAAATGTTAAGAAGTTATTTAACTCGACATTAAGAGGACAAAAATCAAGAATAAATGCAAAAAAGTTTCTTAAGGTCTTTCCTCTTTTTCTATTATCCATATTAGAAAGAAGTTGAGCAAACTGGCGACCTAAACAATTATCGCATATATATCCGCGCTTAAATATTTCATATATTTTTTGTATTAAGATGTTTGTTTGGCTTTCGAATTCTACAAAATCTTTTTTATTATATTCGTTTATTTCTTCTATTTTATTGAAATTCTCCAAAATTTCATCTTTTCTATTTTTTCTTTCTTTTTCTTTCAATCGACATCACCACGAATTTATTAAAAGAATTTTAGCTTAATGAAATCTAATCAAATTTTCTTATAATCTTACCTCTATAATATTTCCATATGGCTTCTCTTCTTTGAATATTTGTACAGAAAATTTAAACAATTTCGCATTTGGATGTTTCCAGCAATTGGGAGAGAGTCCTGCTTTTAAGCATAAATTGGCTAAGAATTCCTCTTTATTACTTATTTTTTCCCAGACTTGAGGAAGGAAAAGTGCTGATGCTAAACCATATTTTATTATTATTCCGTCTTTGTATCTTTCTATCTTCTCAAGATATTCCTCGCTTCTTTTGGCTTTTATTTCTTTTGGATCAGAAAGCACAGAAACCTCTATTACAATTTTTTCTAATTCATCTTTGCCTAAAGGCTCGAACCTTGGGTCTGAGCAAGCCTCTCGAGCTGTGATGAAGATAGCATCTATTAATGAATGTATTGGGTAAGGAATTCCTATACACCCTCTAAGTTCGTGCTCTGGATATGTTTCTATCGTAGTAAAGACGCCACGCTTTTCTAGCATCCACTCTTCAAGCTTTGGCCTTTCTATTTTTTCTTTTTTGGTTTGAGCGTCTACAATCTTTCTTGCCAGCTTTACTAGAAATTCTCCTTGACTAAAATTTAACATTTTCATATTTTTCTTTTACCTTTTAAACTATTTTATCTTTTTAGTTATTTATACTTAAATGTGGATAAAATTATTTTCAAATCTCGATAAAATTTGCAAGAGAGTAAAATATTTAATAATCAAAAATATCAAATTATTCTATGCTTCTTGAAGAAAAACTAAAAAAGCTTTTAGAGTTAAAAATATCTTCTAATGGATTTGTTATAGATGATATCCAAATAGTAAGTGATAGGGAATATGGATATATAATTGTTTTAGTAAATGAGAAAAGCATTTATAATGAAATTTTGGAAACTAAATTAGAAGCTTTAGAAGGAAGAAAAATTCTTCCGGATCTTTGGATTTTTGGTCCATACCTTTGCAAAGTTGGAAACTCCTTGGCTGAAAATCCAAAATCAAATTCAATTTTATATAATCAAAATCAAGCTTTATCTTAGATATAAAATTTTCAGCTAAGAATTTTCTTAAAGATAAATTTTAAAAATATTTCTTTATTTCTTCTTCGCTGAATTTTTTAAATTTATTCTTTTCTACTATTGCAACGTCTAATGAATTAATTTCTACTTTCTTTTCACACTTTTTCATTATCTTTATTCCGAAATCTATTGCTTCTTCTTTGCTCATTTTTTCCTTATATTCTTTTTCAAGAATCTGGTTCGCAAGCTTTGCACCTCTTCCTACAGCTCTTGCTAACCATTCCCTCAAAGCTCCAGAAGGATCTGTCTCAAACAAATGTTCCTTTTCATCTACGCCGGCAATAAGAAATGAAACTCCATAAGGGCGAATACCACCTATTTGGGTGTATTGTTGCTTTCTAAATGATATCATCTTTGCAAGTGATTTGACTGAAATTGGTTCATTAAATGTAATTTTGTTTACTTGTGCCTTAACTCTTGCATATTCTATCAATATATGTGCATCAGCAACAAAACCACAAAATGCCATGGCTATATGATCGTCTATCTTTAAAATCTTTTCACTTGATTCTGGAATAAGTAATCTATTAGTTGTTTTATAAGCAAATAAAGCAACGCCACCATTATAAATTATTCCAAGTATCGTTGTTGCATTCTCAACAGCCTTATAAGCATATTCAACTTGATATAGTCTTCCCTCTGGAGAGAAAACTGCTATTGCCCTATCATAAGCCATTTTTGGAGTTGTTTCAGGAGTTTCTATCTCAACCATTTAGATCATCCGTTTTAAATAAAGATATATAAAATTTTAAATTTAAATAATTTAACATTTCTATTTCAACATTCTTAATTCGTTGACTTCTCTCTTCTATAATTTGATATCAAATTATTTTTATTTTAGGTTTTTAACAATTTTTCTTTATAATTAATAAACAACAAGAACATTAATAAAATCTCAAAATCTTTTAATATCAATTATTTTGTGAGAATTTATGAAAATTTGCAAATATTTAAAATGCAGTTGTGGAAGAGAAGCAATATATTTTAAAGAAAATGAAGGAAGAGCATACTGCAAATTTTGCTTATCTAAATATGTAGAAAAAAATTTCAAAAAAACAATTGGAAAAGAAAGATTAATAGAAAGGAATGATAAGATAGCTGTAGCTCTTTCTGGAGGTAAAGACTCTTCTCTTCTACTTTTTCTTTTGAAAAAATTTTTTAGGAATGAACTATTTGCGATAATAATTGATGAAGGAATTGGAGAATATAGAGAAAAGAGCATAGAAAAAGCTAAAGAGCTTTGCATGAAACTGGGAGTGAATTATAAAATCGCTTCTTTTAAAAATGAGTTTGGATTTTCGATGAAAGAAATTTTTGAAGATTTAGAAATTAGAAAAAAATTATTGCCTTGTACATATTGCGGAGTTTTGAGAAGATATTTACTGAATAAAAAAGCTAGAGAAATCGATGCAAACAAGCTTGCGGTAGGAATAAACCTTGAAGATGAGGTAGAATCTATAATAATGAATATAATAAGAGATGATGTTGAAAGATTTTTAAAGCTTGGTGCTTTTCCATCTTTAATTGAAGATGAAAGATTTGTTCCACGAATAAAGCCATTAAGAAATCTTAGCGAAAAAGAAATAATTCTTTATGATAAAATTTACAAAATTCCTTTTGAAAAGAAAAGATGTCCTTTTAGAGGAAATTCTATAAGATTTGATGTTAGAAAAATTTTACGAAATCTCGAGAAAAAATATCCGGGAACAAAATATCAGATAGTTAGATTCTATGATAAGATAAAGCCACTTCTATTAGAAAAGATTAAAGAAAATCAAGAAAAAGAAGCAAGAATAAATTATTGCAAATCATGTAAAGAACCGACTTCAAGAGAATTTTGTAAAGCTTGCGAGCTAATTAAAAAATTAAAATCTTTGAAAGAGAAATACTCTACTCAAAACCTTTAGATAAAATATCTTCTTTTTGTTTAATCAAATTTCTTATAATGTTTTCGCTCATTCCAATTTCTCTTAACTTATCTTCTTCCAACTCTTTAACAACAATTATCCCACTTTGCATGATTTTTTCTATTATATTCTTCTTTGTTTTTAGTATATTAACTGGATAGAGTGCCTTTTTCTGAATCAAAAATTCCAAACTTGCGTTTTCAGGATATTTCCAACCTGTTAGTATTATATCTTTTGCGTTTGCGTATTTCTTTGCATGCTCAGAAAACTTCGTATTGGTTATTATCCAAGCCTTCTTGAAATTGTAATTGTTTTTGTTATTTTTGAAACCATCTAAGATGTCTTCAAGCGTTGCATAAACTTGAAGACATGTATCTAAGCCGCAAAAGCGGTGTGCATTTCTATGCCTCTTACACTCGACTAAAATTAACTCTTGCATCTTATTTCTTGCTATTATATCTATTTGGTGCTCTACAGCAAGTCCTTGAATTATCTTATTATACTCGCAAATATATTCATAACTTTCTAATAATCTTTTTATGAAAATCTCAAATATGAAAGGATCTAAGCTTGCTATTGCTTCTCTTAATGTATAAATCTTTGCACTTGCTGTTTCATATTTTTCTAATAATTTTTTTATCATTTGATAAATTTCTTTAGTTGATATCTCATTGTAAGCTTTACTTTCTATTTCGTTTGCTATTTTTACAGCAATTTCTTGTGAAACTCCTGCTCTAATGCATGTATTTATTATCTTATCTTTTTGAAACTCTTCTTTTCTTCCATCAAATTTTGTTACAAGCATTTTTATCATCTTATTTTTCAAAGTGTTTCTTGAATCTTTTTACTTATTATTTTTAAATATAGGGAGTGCAAACTTCATAGGATTTTTTATTATCATCGCATGCTTACATGAGATTTCATCAAATCTTTTAGCTATTTTGTATTTTTTAAATTTATTTAAAACATTTTCTAAATCTTTCTCCGAAGAATAAAATAAAATTGGAACCTCTCCAAATTCATGCTTTCCTGATGCAACACTTGTTATATGATCGCTTGTAACTATAAGATTTATATCTCTAAATTTTCTCATTCTTGAAAAAACTACCTCATCTATCTTTTCCAAAAATCTTTTCTTAGCTTCAAAATTCTTATCATGCGCTGCAACATCACAACCATTGATATGAAGCAAAATAAAATCATATTTATCTATAGCTTTCTCTAAAGCATCTATCTTTCCTTTCAAATTTGTATTGAGCTCTGCATTCGCTCCTTTAACATTTATTATATCAATACCCAAATACCTTGAGATTCCTCTTATTACAACATGCCCAGAAATTGAGCATGCTTTAAGTTTATATTTCTTTACAAATTTTACAACACTTTTTATTTTTCCAGCCCCTCTCAATAATAAAAAGTTTGCTTTCATCTTTCTTTTTTTGTTTAATGGATGCTCATCTAATATTTCGAAAGCTTTTGATGAAAATATATTCAAAATTCTCGCAGTCCTTTCAGCTTTTTTCGATTTTGGAATAATATTACCAACAAAATCTCCTTCTGCATCTGAGTCTGTAATGCTTGTTGATAAACCTTTACCTTCAAGTATCAAAATGCAACGATGCCCTATAGTATGTAAACACTTTATTTTTACATCTTCTATATTCATTTCTAATGATTTTGAAAGCTCATCCAAGTAGCTTGCATCTCTTCCTGCCCTTCTATCAATTATTTTGAACTTTTTTCCAATCTTTTCAACAGTAGCAAAATTTCCTCTTAAATAGAGCTCATCATTCTTTGGCTTTATTCCTATGCCCAAGGCTTCTATAAATCCTCTCCCTGGATTATCTTTCCAAGAATATCCTAAAAGTTCTAATGTTGCTACATCGCTCATAGATTTTGGGTTATAATTCTTCGGAGCTTTTGCTCCTTGCCACAAGCAACAAAAGCCACGAGAAGCAAAGAAATCTAAATTTTCTTTTTTTGCTCTGCTTAAAGGAGTTTCATTTCCAATGTCAGCTAATCCATCTAGAATAACAAAAATTATCTTTCTCTTATTCTTTTTCTCAGTATTTTTCCTCTTTTTAGCTAATTTCATTTTCTTCACTTCTTACATTTTCTCTTATAACTCTTAAACAATATGAACGCCTTATCTCTCCAATATGAATGACCTTTCAAACCCTTCTTCTTTTATTATTTTTATTAGCATATTCTTTTTCAAATCTTCCACAACTACTATTGGCTCTATCTCTTTTGCATACTTCTCTGCTTCTTGAAGCTTTATTGATTTTTCGGCATAGATCGTGAAGAGCTTATCATTCTCTTTTACTCTGTCTCCTATCTTTACATGAAGTTTTATTCCTGCGCCCCTATCTTTTGGAGCTCCAGCAATCTTTGCTAGCTCTGCAAGCTCATTATTTTTAATCCACATTACTATTCCATTCTTTCTTGAAAAAATATTAACTTGTTTTTCTCCAATTTTTATATCTTCTGGTGAGATATTCCTTTTTCCTCCTTGCTCTTCTATTATTTCTCTAATCTTCTTTTCAGCCTTTCCGCTTTTTATCGCTTTTAATGCCAAATTTTTATTTCCTTTTCCTATCATTTCTAATAATATTCCGGCAAGAGAACATGCTTTATCTATTAGATCCTCTGGCTCTTTTCTTGTTATTAATGCTTCTAAAGCCTCTCTTGCTTCGAGCGCTGGACCTATAGTATACCCTACTGGCTGCTCTCCAAAGGTTACGGCGCAAGCAGCATTTATTCCAAGCTTCTTAGAAACCTTAATAAATTCACTTGCAACATCAAAAGCCTCTCCAAATGTTTTTATCTTTGTTCCTCTCCCTGTTGGCAAATCTATAACTAAATGTGTAGCTCCAACTGCCTTTTTCTTACTTAGAATTGAAGGTATGTATAATGGGTCTAAATTTAGTGGCTGCTCTATTCGTATAAATAGATCATCTGCTGGTGATATGTCTACGCTTCCTCCCCAAACAATGCAACCATTTGTCTTTTCTACAACTCTTTTCATTTCCTCCAAGCTTAAATTTACTGGTGCTAAACATTCCATTCTATCTGCTGTTCCAGCTGCACTTGTTATTGCTCTTGAAGATGTTTTTGGGATTGTTAATCCTAAGGAAGCTATGATTGGAACAAGCAATATTGTTGTCTTATCTCCTGGAACACCCCCTAAGCTATGCTTATCACAAACTATTTTCTTTCTTTTCAATTCTAATCTTTTTCCTACTTCTGTCATTGCTTTAACAAAAGCTACCTCTTCATCTAGAGAAAGACCATGAATTTGAAGTGCAGTAATAAATGCTGCGAGCTCTAAATCATTTAGATTATTATTTACAACATCCTTTACAATTTCTTTTATCTCCTCTTCACTTATCCTCTTGCCGTTTATCTTCTTTCTTATAAATGTTTTTGAAATAAGTTCTGGTCTTTTTTCAATTTCTACGATATCAAAATTTTTTAATCCTAAAATATTCCATGCTTCATTATAAAGAAGTATCTCGCCCTCCTTAACAAAATTTTCACTTATGTTGACGATGCAAGTAATTATCTTTTTTTTAAATCTAACAAATATTCTATTAAGTGGTTTTATTCCAAGTTCTTCTGCATCATTTTTATTCATAACTGCAACAAGTTTTCCTCCAGCATCCATATCTAAGCGCTTTGCAACCAATTTCATTATCTCACCCTTTATTTCCATGTTTTCAGCGCAATCTTAAGCTCTTTTTTATTCTTTGCGTATTCCTCCAAAGGAATTCCTTTAATCGTCGCTTCTATTGCTTGCCTAATTGCTTTTGCTCCTGCCTCTGGACCAAGAGGATGACCCCACAAACCACCGCCAAAATTTATTATTAAATCGCTTCCAAGAATTTTTATTATTTGTGGCACTAGCTTAGGATGTAAACCGCCGGAAGCGATTGGCATAACCTTTTTTATCCCTTGCATGCTACTTCTCAAAAAATTATTTATCTCTACTACTTCGCTCTTCTTTCCTTCCATCTTTCCAACTACTGTACCAGTATGTAATGCAGAAACCCCTGCAAGCCTAGCAAACTTTGCGATTACTAACATTGAAATTCCATGTTTTTTATTTCTTGTAAATATTGCATGACCTGCACGATGTGCATGAATTATTGGCTTCATTTTTCTCGTTTTCTCAACTATAAATTGTAAAGAAGACCAGCCACATGTTATTATGTCAATCATAATGCATTTCCCTCCTTGCTTTTTAACAAACTCAGCTCTTTCGAGCATTTTATCTGCTTGCGATGTTATGTTAGGAGAATATATTACTTGTCTTCCTTGTTCTCTTTTGATTTTATCTACAACATCCAAAATTCTAATAACTCTTTCTTCAAATCTATTAAATTCCATAGAAGCAAGATTTTCATCATCCTTAGTGTAATCTACTCCAGCAGAATAGATTTTATACGCAAGCTTTGTCATCTCTTTTGGAGTTAAACCAAGCTTTGGCTTAAAGATCGTTCCTATTATTGGAAAATCTTTTATCTTCATTATTCTTCTTATATCCTCTAGCCCTATAGCAGGGCCTTTAAAACTTTTTATCATAACCTTAGGAATTTCAACATCTAATAATCTCAAGTTCTTTATTGTCTTCATTCCAAATATATTGCCAGCGATGCTACTCATTATCTGCGAAATATTTGCACGCTCGAACAAAATAATTGGGTATGCGATCTTAACTATCCTATTCTTTTTGTTAATTTCAAAAACCTTTGCGCTCATTTTCTCTATTCTTTTATTCATCGTCTTTACTTCTGTCCAAGTACCAATAGAAGATTCTGCAGCAAGTTGTTCTGCACATTTTTCAAAAGATATTTTATTTGGCTCTATATAGAATTTGCATATCAAATCTTCTTCTGTTGGCTTATAATATAAATTGAGATATTTTCCCATAATATACCAATAGTAGGAGGCAATAAAAAACTTTAAATAGTTTTGCTTTATTTGTATCAATCAAAGGTGATTGAATGAAAATAAACTTCGAAGAGGAAGACTGGGAAGAAGAGGAAGAGAGTGAAGAAGAGGAAGACTGGGAAGAAGAGGAAGAGAGTGAAGAAGAGGAAGACTGGGAAGAAGAATAAAATACAAGCGTTACACTTGTAGGATTATTTTATTTCTTGTTTTATTTTTCATTTGCTTTGTTTTTAATACCTTTTACTTCTTCTGTTATCAATTTACTTCTTGTTTATCAATTCTTTATAAGTATTTTGGAGGGGAATTAAAAAGCGAATAAGAGTTTTTGGTTTATAAAATTTTAGATTGCATTTAAAACAGGATGAATTTTTAAAAGATTTAAAAATTTAATTTAAAGATAAAGAATATGGTGATAGTATGGTATTGAATGTATTTAAGAAAAAAAATGAAGGTGAAGAAGAGGAGTATGTTGAATTGAATTTAGAAGAGGGTGAAAGCAAAGAAGGGAAAATAAAAATTGTTGTAGAAAATTTAAGTAGCGTAGCAGACTCAGATAGAATTCAAGAAAAGATAAGAGAAGGTAAGATAGTATTCTTTAAGATAAAAGATCTTAAAGAAAAAGATTTGGACGAGCTTAAAAGAGCTGTGTCAAGAATAAGCAAAACTTGCTCAGCAATTGGAGGCGATATTGCTGGAGTTTCTGAAGAATGGATTGTTGCAACACCAAGCTTTGCAGTAATAGAAAGGCCAAAAGTAGTCGAGGAATAAAATTTGCCAAAATTAAATAATTTTTAAACTATCTTTTTATTGATTCTAATATAGAAACTATATTCCATATTTTCGTTCTTGCATAAATAGGAAGATTTATGTCAATTGAAATTTCATCCATTATAGCAACAACCTTTCCTATTCTTATCTCTTTTTCTACTTTTGTATTATTAAGCTCATTCTTCGCTTCTTCTAGCTTGAGTCTTACATTTTTTGGTATGTTTGTATCTGCTATAAGTTCATCAATTACTAGAATAGCGTCTTTTACTGTTGCCATAAACTCACCATATTTCTTGTTATTTCTCTCCAAATTTTATTAAATATTTCTCTAATATTTAAAATATATTTAAAAATCTTTTTTTCGATATTATGCTTAGAGGAATAGCTATGAAATTGAGAGTAAATAGGGGGTATAGAGAATATTTAAGAGAAGAGGTTGCATCAGACACGATAACAGATGATGATATAAAAAAAGAGTATTTTGTCTCAATGTATATTGAACCGGAAAATGAAGAAGATATGGAATTAATAAAGAAGATGCATAGACTTAAGATGTATAGAGACTTTGACACTGAATTTTTAGGTTCTACTCCAGAAGAAGCTGAAAAAAGTATGAAAAAAATAAAGAAAATTTAAAAAGAAGTTATGAAGAATGGCTTAGAAAAATAAGAGATGCTAAAGAAGACGAATTTAAATTAAACATTTAGCTTTAATTTTGTATTTTTTTCTTAGATAAAAATTTAAAAATGAAGAACAAGATTAAATTAATAAAAATTAGAGTTTTATGTAAAAGCTAAAGCGAGATGCGAGGGTAGCCAAGTGGACAAAGGCGCTAGGCTTAGGAGATAAGGGCGAAGTTCAGGAAAATATTGAATTTGAGACACCTAGTCCCTTAGTGGGTTCGCAGGTTCGAAGCGGTTTTCACATCTCACAAGTTTGTAAAAATTAAATGCGAGAATCAAAGAGTGTAGAATTCGAGATAGTTGATGAAAAGCTAAAAATTTGGCAATTCGCAAGAATAGAAAAAATAATTGAACAGAGCGTCTGAAGAAAAATTGAAAAAGATGAAAAAACTCGTAATAAATGGATAAAAATAAAATTTTAAAAATCGGAATGTAAGATTGAAGATTCGCGATAATTAAATCTAAGAAAATTTCGATGTGAACATCGCGAAAATCCTGCCCCTCGCATTAATCATGCTGAATAAGATCTCTTAAAACTAATCTCAAAAAGTGCCCAAGCCCAAATTATTGCCTCAAAAGCTCTAATTAAATCGCCTTTATTATAGAAGTATTTAGAATCTTCTATGTATGCTCTTATATCTTTTAGAATTTCTTTTTTGTTTTCTTTTTGGTTTTCTTTATTCAAATTATTCAACTCCTCTTCTATCTTGTTTTTCCATTTCTCTATTTCACTTTTTAGTTTAATTTCTATATCTCTATTTTCTATTTTATCGTTGTTTTTCATATTCTATCTATTCCATTCATATATTCTTGCAATACCTTTGGAATAATTATATCTCCATTTTCTCTTTGATATTGCTCTATTATTGCTATCATAGTTCTACTTGTAGCAATGGCTGTACTATTAAGCGTGTGAACAAAACCTTTGGGGAGCTGACCTTCTTTTTCTCTATATTTTATATTTAATCTTCTTGCCTGATAATCTGTACAATTCGAGTTAGAGCCTGCTTCTCTAAAAATTCCGTCTGACATCCAGATTTCGATATCATATTTCTTGCTTGCAAAATCCCCTAGATCTGCGGTACAAATATTAACTACGCGATAATACAAACCAAGCTCTTGATATAACTCTTCAGCATTTTTCTGAATTTCTTCAAACATTTCCCAACTCTGATTTGGCAAGCAAAAAACAAATTGCTCAACTTTATGAAATTGATGCATTCTGAAAAGTCCTTTTGTATATTTTCCATGAGCTCCGACTTCCTTTCTAAAACATGGGCTTACTGCAACGATCTTTAAAGGAAGTTGAGAAGCAAGAAATGTTTCGTTCATAAACATTGCAGCAATAGGATGTTCCGCAGTAGCTATTAAGTATAAGTCCTCGTCTTCTATCTTATAAAGTTGCTCATGAAAGAATTCAAAATCTGTTGCTCCTTTATATGCTTCTTTTCTCATCATGTATGGAGGAATTATTAGCCTATATCCTTTTTTTATTAATCTATCAATGGCAAATCTTATTAGTGCAAGGTCTAAAAGTGCAAGATTATTATACAAATAAAAAAATCCTCTTCCAGCTATTTTTCCAGCTCTTTCATCATCTATTAACATCTTTTCTTTTAATATCTCTAAATGATTTTTTGGCTTGAAATCAAATTTAGGAGGAGAACCCCATCTTCTTATCTCAACATTTTCATTTCCTATAGGAACTGTCTCATGAATAAGATTTGGAATTTGCAACAATATTTCTTTACATCTTTTGTTAAAAATATTCAATTCCTTTTCCTTCGATTCTATCTCTTTCGAAATTTCACTAACTTTTTCTATCAAGCTCGTTATATTCTCTCCTTTATTTTTTCTTATCGATATTTCTTTAGTTAAAAGATTTTTTTCATGTTTGAGATTCTCAACTTCTTTTTTTAATTTCATTCTTTCCCTATCTTTCTCTAAAAGCTCTTCGAAAAGCTTTATCTTTTCAAAATTTTCTCTTTTTTCCAAATTCTTTCTAACAAAATCTGGGTTTTCTCTTATTAGCTTTATATCAAGCATTAAAACACCTTATAAATATTTTATCTTGTTATAGTTTGCTCTCTTACAAAATCATAAAGCTCTTTTGCTTTTTTATTCTTTTCAAAATGCTCTCTAATAGGAGCTATAATTCTGTCAAGATATTCTATAGCACTATTCTTTAAATCGAGTGGGTGAATCTCTCCACTCAAATAACTTTTTTCAAGCTCTTCATAGCTAAGGAATTCTACGCTACCTCCATATTTTTCTTCTCTTTCTATTTTTATTTCTTTAAAACTCTTGAAGATTATATACTTAAAATACTCTAAGATAGGATTTCCTTCTATTTGCTTTGGTGGACAATATGCTGCAAGAATCTTTCTTTTTAATTCCTCTTTTGAATCATGAATAAAAATACAACTACTTGGTTTGCTCTTGCTCATCTTAGAAGAGATTTGAAGATCTATACGTTTATTTTCATCATAACCTTCTGGCGTTTTTATACCTTCTAGTCCCATTAGCATGTGATGACTTATAACAACAGGCTTTTTCCATCCTAATTTTGATGCTATATCTCTTGCAAGCATATTTGCTCTTCTCTGATCTAAACCAAGCTGGCAAATATCAACATCTAAGTGAAATATGTCAGCACATTGCATTATTGGATAAAAGTATTGTGCTACTTCTTTTAACTCTCCTTCCTTTCTTCCCATTATTGTTAATGCTCTTGTTGCTCTCTTTATTGTTGTGTTTTTAGCAATGATGATAACTTTTTTCCAATACTCCCTATCACTAAAAAAATCTAATGCCCAACAATACTCTACGTTTTCAACACCAGCTGCCTTCCAAACTTCAATAAAATATTCTCCAACCTTTCTAATCTTTTCTAAATCTCCTTCCATCTTATTGTTAATCCATGCAAACGAATCCGCAAGAAGAAACTTAAACCTTATTCCAACCTTTTGAAATTCTTTTAAAAGTAATGGTCTAAAAATGCCAAAAGCTATGTGTGCTAATCCAGAAGGCTCGAAACCATCATAAGCTAATGGAGTCTTTTTTGTTTCTAAAAGTTCGCGAAGCTCTTTTTCTGTTATTATTTCTTCTGCATTGCTCTTTATGATTTCTATCTTTTCATCAACATTCATAGATATCGCTTAAGCTAAAAACATGTGAATAAAATAAATGAACTTTCTATGAATTAAAATTATTAAGAATGAGATTTTAAATTTCTATTATATCAAAATCTTCTGCATTTCCTAACTTTCCGTTTGCATAAACTAAATATTTTATATTTTTCCAGTCATGACCAAACAATTTAGCTACATAGCTATCTATTGCTACAGGATCGTAGCTTGCAAAGATTTTGTTTATCGCTGGCGTGCAAGGTTTTCCATCAATCTCTTGGTCCCTTTGTCCTATTCTAGCGTCGCAAATTGTTAGATCTGGCTTTTTATATAAATTAATATCATATATGCTTTCGTGCACACCAAGAACGTGCAAATCACACTTACTCCAACCTCTCGAGAATATTTTTCTCGCAACTACAACGCCTATTCTTCTTAGCATATTCCACTCTGCTAAATATCCTTTAGAAAGATAGATGCCAAACATGTTTTTCAAGCTATTTGTAATGATCGCAGAACTATGCTCCTTTGGAACAGGAACATTAATAAGAAAAGAATTAATAAGTACAGAAGGAAATAACATAGACTTTAATTTTAATGCTTTTTCATTTTTGAGCTCAACTCTCTCGACTCTATTCAAATCTATTAGCTCGATGTTAAACTCCCTTCTTAATTTTTCATATCCAAGATCTTTAAAAGCTTGCAATGTATCGCAACCACCGCTTCCTTCTGCAACAATAATCTTTCTATCTTTTGCGATATTTCTTCTAAGAATCTCCTTTATAATAGCTTCTACGCATTCTACGCTTGTTGTTACCGGAGGCAATAAATTTATAGTCAAGTTCGGCTTTATTACTATCTTTTCTTCTTTTATTCTATTTTTCAGATCTCCTAAAGCATCAAAAATCTTTCTTATTGTTTTTTCATAACTTTCGAATTCTGCTACAATAACTTTTGAATCTTTTTTCATATCATTCACAGGAAATAATTATTTACAACAGCTAAATATTTTTATTTGAAAATAATAGCAAAGCTTCTTCTTCCATAAAATGAAGTTTGCCTGGAATTATTATAGAATATTGATTTTCATCTTTTAGCAGATTAGAATTGGCTAGCTCTTTCGGAAATCCATACAAAATTATTTCATCTCCTTTGTAATTAGAGTAAATGACTATCTTTTCATCCTCTTTTACTATTTCCTCTTTGCAAATTCTCTCTAATGCATCTCTTATGCTTATCTCTGGATCTATTAAAAGTAATGTATGTAATCCTCTATTTTTATTTTCATCTACTATCTCTTTTATTGATTCTGCTTTAAACTTCGGAAGCGTTACTGCTCTTCCAAATTTATATAACTGTAAACCAGTAGATGAGATTGCAGTAAAGATCGAAGAACCATGAATTGTTTTCACATCTATTCCATTCTTTTTAGCTTCTATCGCTAAAGCTATGTGTGTTGTTGCGACAAGAGCATCGCCGGGTATAAGAATTCCAACATTTTTATCTTTAGCGAGCTTTATTATTTTTTCACTACCTTCTTCTAGATCTTCTCTTTTCAATTCTATTATCTCTTTTCCTATAATATTTTTTAATTTCTTGCAATTTGTTATTATCTTGCTCGTATATCTTTCAAAAAAGAGATAATCGCAACTTTTAGCTACTTCTAACGCTCTAAGGCTCATATCTTTTTCGTCGCTAATGCCTATGGAGATTAGGAATAGCATAGCAATCAAGATTTTTAAATTATTTTAATTATCGGTTTATTTATTGAAAATTTAAAATCATATAGAAAATAAGAAATGATTAATTAAATTAGAATTTGAGAAACCGTATTTAAAAAAATAAAAATTCGAATAAAATCTTCTTCCGGCCTAGCGATAAAATCGTTGCTACTCTCCTAACCTAACTAAAATTCTATGTAATAACATTATCGCTACTATGCCTTCTGCTACGATGAAAAGTAAAAGGATATCGCTGATTATATCTAAAAAGTTATACTCTGGTAGCATAAAGCCTACGCCTGCCATCACTAAGATAAATACTGTAAGAATGAGAAGAATGAAGATTGAAATCACTTCTACATATGTATTTATTTGCTTATCCATTTGCTTCGTTTTGTCTTTTTCTTTTCTACTTTTTTCTGGCATTTATCTCACTACTATTAATTTCTAACATATAACTTCATCTGTAAGACCAGGGGAAACAACTCTAACCCTTCCTCCTGCCGAGCAAGAAGTGGCTAGTGTACACGTCAATATAGTTCCTGGATTAATTGTAGTAATAGCTCCGCAATTCAAAGTAGTAATAACGCCATTTACGAAAACACTTATTTCCGTAACTCCTACCGGGTATGTTCCCACATTTCTCAATGTTATTGCATTCCCACTTACTCCATCTATTGCTATTCTTTTTCCTTGTTGCTGTCTCAATACCTCTTGCTCAGATGTTGTTTGATTCATCGCCCCTCCTGTTAATCTCATGAAAAATATATAAGCAAATGCTACAAGAGAAATTGTGATCATCAAAAGCAAAACTACTGCAATTACAGGTGATATACCTTTCATCTAAATCACTTAAATATAATATTACAAAAAGGCTATTTAAAGTTTTATTATTTTCATAAAGTTTCATTATAAGAAAAATATTAATATTCTCGAAGAGAAAAGAAAAGTATGCATGCAGCAATAAAAATGATAATAGGAATTTTGATAGCAATAGCAGGAATCTATTGGTATCTAGCAGATTACATCGCAACAGGGTGGAAAGCAATCGTAGGAATTAACGCTTGGGAAGCTTTTCTAACAGTATTCTTCGGCTTATTCGGAATATTCCTATTCTTTCTTGGATTGCTAGTAGCATGGATTGAGTATGAAGATATGAAATTTGAAAGCGAGGAGAAGAAAGAAGAAGAAAAAACTAGAGTAGCGAGAAAAAGAAAGAAGTAAACTCTAGTTGCTTAATCGCAAATTAAGGTTTTAGCTTTAATTATCTTTTATTTTAACAATTTTTGTTAATTAACTATCTCAACTACATCTTCATTTTTATATTCTATTTCATCTATTTTCATCGTAGTTTTTATCTCTCTTTCAAATATAGAGAATTTTTCATTTATGATAATCTTTTTCAAAGGAGCGTTCATTGCAAGCTTATTTTCACTTTTATATTTTCTTATCTTTGCTATTATTTCTATAAGCTCGTCTCCAAGCTTTTCCTCGTCTTCTAATATCGCTATTTTAATTGGCCAAGATGACATATGAATGCTTTTTTCCTTCTCAAATCTGATAAAATATGATTGATATATCTCTTCAGTTATATGCGGAACTATAGGGGCGAAGAGCTTTATTATAGAGAGTAAAGAATTGTATAAAGTAAAGAATGCAGACAAAAGCTCGAGTTTATCGTAATTATCATAGTTATATATTCGGTCTTTTACAATCTCTAAATAGTTATCAGTAAAAATCTTCCAAAAGAATTCTTCAGCTTCTTTCTTAGCCTTAGAGTATTCGTAATTCTCAAAAGCATTTGTGCACCTTTCTATTGTTCTACTAAGCTTTGTTATTAGCCACTTGTCAATTCTCGATAATTTTTGTATATTAAAATCTTTTACTATTCTCTCGAAATTATTTCCTTCTACTAAATCTTCTATTCTTTGAAGAGAAAACAAAACAAATCGAGAAGCGTTCCAAAGCTTATTTAAAAATCTCATGCCTTCTATGAAAATCTTTTCTTGTACCCTCAAATCCTCTCCAAGCTTAGAGCTTGCTGCCCAGTAGCGAAGGCAATCTACGCAATATTTTTCTATTACTTCGCTTGGCTCTATAACATTTCCCTTTGATTTACTCATCTTTTCTCCTTTGGGATCTAGAGCCCAACCACTAATCATGACGTCTTTCCAAGGTATTTGATTTTCATGAAGATAAAACTTTACAACAGTATTAAATAACCAGAATGAAATGATATCATGAGCTTGTGGCCTCAAGCTCATTGGAATTAACCTTTCATAGCATGGTTTATCCTTAAAAAGATCTGCAACTATTCTTGGAGTTAAAGATGATGTTGCCCAAGTATCAAGAACATCTTGTTCTGGAATAAATTCTTTAGAGCCACAAGAGCAACTGCCTTTTGGTTTATCCTTTAAAGGATCTACAGGTAATTGATCTTCTTCTGCAAGAATAACACTTTTGCAACGCTTACAATACCATAAAGGAAATGGAACTCCAAAATAACGTTGCCTTGATATACACCAATCCCATTTTAAACCTAAAATCCAGTTTTCATATCTTGAAAACATATGCTTTGGATGCCATTTTAATCTTTTTCCATATTCAAGAAGCTTTTCTTTCAAATCAAGATATTTTATAAACCATTGCTCTGTTGTTAAAAATTCTATAGGCGTGTTGCACCTTTCATGAACATTAATAATATGCTTAATCTTTTCTATTTTTACTATTGCTCCAAGCCTTTGAAGATCATTTATTATTTCCTTTCTCGCTTCTTGAATGCTCATTCCACAATATTTACCCGCATTTTCGTTGAGTTTTCCTTCTTTGTCAATTATCTCTATTATCTTTGTATTAAACCTTTGTGTCCATTCAACATCTTTCGCATCGCCAAAAGTACAATGATAAACCACGCCACTTCCAAAGCTCATATCAACGTCTTCATTAGCCATTATATCTACATATCTATTATAAATTGGTAATTTTGCTTTTGCCTTTTTATCTAAGAATTTTTTGTATCTCTCATCATCTGGATTAACATAAATGGCTACGCAAGCTCCCAAAAGCTCTGGCCTTGTTGTCGCGATGATTATATCCTCGTTTATAGTCGTTTCAAATTTTATATAAACAAGCTCTGCATCAACTTCTTCATCTTTCATTTCTACTTGTGCTATTGCTGTTTTGCATTTCGGGCACCATATAAAAGGAGCTTTTTTTCTATATATTCTACCTTTTTTGTAAAGCTCTATGAAAGATAATTGAGATGTTTTTCTGCAATGCTCATCAATAGTAGAGTAAAAAACATTCCAATCTGCAGAAATTCCTAACTTTTTCCAATCTTCTATGAACTTTGGCCTTATCTTCTCTAATGTTTTTAAGCAAAGCTCTATGAATTTTTCTCTTTCCATTTCTCTTGATTTTATATTATGAATCTTTTCTATAAGCAATTCTGTTGGTAAGCCATTATCATCTGTGCCAAAAGGGCAAAGAATATTTTCTCCTTTCATTCTATGATATCTTGCAATAAAATCCATTTGTGAATAAGAGAAAGCATGCCCAATATGCATCTTCCCAGAGACTGTAGGAGGAGGTGTGTCTATGCTATATATATTTTTATCTGAGTATGGATTAAAAGCGTAAATTCTTTCTCTTTCCCAAAAATCTTGCCATTTCTTTTCTATTTCGTGTGGATTATAATTTTTTGGAAGATTTATAATAAAATCATTATTCTTAGCTAAATTTGCCTTCTTCATAGTATTTATTCAATTATTAGAATCATTTAAAATTTTATTAATAGTATTGTTATCAGAAGATTTATTTAGTTTGCTAAGAGATTTATTTAATTTGCTAAGGTTTGCTAAATTCCTAATGAAAATATCAAAAATGATTATTATGATAAAAAGAGAAGTTAGAGTAATAGGTTGGGATGATACAAAGTTTGAGAGAAATCAGAAAGAGGGTATTACTCTTATAGGTGTTATTGTTCGCGGCGGAAGCTTTTTAGATGGAATGCTAACTACAAGAGTAGCTTATGATGGTTTAGATGCTACTGAAAAAATTGCAAAAGCTATAAACAATTCTCGACACAAAGATCAGCTACGCTACATTATGACAAATGGTATATCTTTTGCTGGTTTTAACCTTGTTGACATAAAAGAGTTGTATAAACTTACTAACTTGCCTACTATTGCCATTATGAGAAAGATGCCAAATATAAAAAAATTTATAGATGCAATGAAAATATTTGATGACTTTGAAAAAAGAAAAGAGATTGTAAAAAATGCTGGAAAGATATATCTCTTCCAAAAGAAAAGGATTTATTATCAAAAAGCAGGAATTAGTAAGAAAGAAGCTGACGAATTAATAAACATTACAGCAACGCACTCTAACGTTCCTGAGCCAATAAGGCTTGCGCACATAGTAGCGACTGGACTGACAGGAGAATCAAAAGGAAGGGCGTGAAAATAATTCAAAAAAGACAATAAATTAGAATATGTTAAATTAAAATTATTTGCAATGTAAATTAAGATTGTGATCAATGAATTTTTTGGTCAAAATAGAAAAATAATCGCAAAGATTTTTACCTTGATTTTTTCATTATTTCTTCTTAGGCTTTTTTCTCACTTATATCTCGTGCTCTCCTTTAGAAAAATCTTCTTTATATTCTTATTTAGGAAAATATTTTCTAAATTACTCTTCTTCTATCCTCGGAGCAAGAATGAAAGAAAGAACGATCTCATTTCCTCTCTCAAAAGTCATTTTCATTGGATAGTTTGTATCAAACTCTATTATAACATTTTCTGATATTTTTCTTCCTTTTATCATCTTTTTCAAATAATCAAGAGAATAGGTTGCTTTTGCATTCTTTTCTCCACTAAACTTAGCTTTATCTTTTCCAATAATCAATTCAGAAGAACTTGAATCACCTTCTGCTTTTAATGCTAAAGCATCTTTTGTAACTTCAAATGTTAAAGCATCGCTTACTAAATCTGCATCCTCTATTCCATCTTCTAATGCAGAAGATGGTAGTTCTAATTTTACTGGAAAAACTAACTTTTCAATTCCTTGTGGTATCTCTTCACGTATTTCTAATAAAGGTATGCTAAACCTTCTTATAGATTCTCCTTTAAGGGTAATGACAAACTTGTTATCAGAAACTAAGAATTCTGTGATATCGCTACTTCTCGCTCTTTTGAGAATCTGCAAAAGGTTCGTTAAGTTTATGCCAATGGCTAAATCACTTTCATAATTATATTCTCTAAAGTTCTTAGAAGAAAATTTGAAATCTACAACAGCAACAACAGCTCTATCACTTGCTATAAGTTCTAATCCACTCTTTTTTATTTTAATTTGGGTCTCTTCTATAATCTCAGAAATTGTAGCTATAGAATCGCGAAATGTTGATAAATCATCGAGCACAGCTTTAAAGCCCACTTATCTCACCAATTTTTAAAATATAACAAAGTTTTCCATTTGACTGATATCAATTTTGCATATTTATTATAAAAATTTAATTCTAACTTATTTTTAAATTTTTAATTGTTTTTTAGATAATGATTAACATGCAAATTTTTATATTACAATTTTTAAGCTCTATCCCAATAGAAGCCTTGTCCTTTTTATTATTTATCTCAATACTTCTTGCTATAATATTCATAGATAAGAAGAATATTCAAATACAAGGAATTTTGATTCTAAGAAAAACAGAGAAAGGAAGAAGATTTGTGGATAATATTGCAAAGAATAAAAAAATTCTTAATCCTCTTGCAAAAATTTCTGTAATAGCTGGAATAGTATTAATGATATATGCATCTTTTTTGATATTCTCTCTTTTCCTTGAAGTTCTGCTTGGAATTAGAAAAATTGGCGCTCTGCTACTTGCTCCTGGCCCAGTTAGTGAGGTTAAAGTATTACCTGGCGTAATGATAGTTCCGTGGTATTTTTGGGTTATAGGAATAGGAAGCGTAGTTATATTTCATGAGCTTTCGCATGCAATCTTTTCTAGATTAGAAGGAATAAAAGTAAAATCTTTTGGGCTTCTTTTATTTCTAATATTTCCTGGAGCTTTTTGTGAGCCAGATGAAAAGCAATTAAAAAAAGCTAAAACTCTTACAAAACTAAAAATTTATTCTGCTGGTTCTTTTAGCAATGTTACGCTTGCCATAATTACTCTTTTTGTAATCATTCTATTCTTTTCTCTTTTCTATGAACCTTATGGCATAGGTTTTGAAAGTTATTTGAATGATTCACTGAAACCATCGCCAGCTCAAGAGGTTAATCTTAGTGGTATTATTCTATATATTAATGGAATAAGAGTTAGAACAATAGAAGAATTCTCAAGCGTTATGAGAAATGTAAAACCCGGAGAAGAAATTAAAATAGAAACTACTAAAGGAAATTTTTCAATAGTTACTACTAGCGATGCAAATGATGAAACAAGAGCGATTATAGGAATAAGAAATGTTTATACATTTACAAAAGTCAAAGAAAAGATGCAAGCATTAGAAAATATTTTAGATTTTATAGTTGCGATTTTTATGTGGATATATTTCTTGAATTTAAATATTGGTATAATAAATCTCCTTCCAATAAAACCATTAGACGGTGGCCTTATGTTTTATGAAATAGTAAGAAAGTTTTCAAATGAAAGAATTGCAAAGAAGGTAACAAAAATCATTTCTATATTTTTTGCATTTATCTTAGCGATCATAGTTCTATTTCCAATATTTTTAGCTTTAAAATAAGCTTTAAAATAAAGATTTGAATTTTACTCGAGATTCTTAGAATTATCAATTTAGAATGTCGAAAAATATTGTAATATATTTAAATTTTTGAAAATTGAAACCTTGCTATAAATTGTGATTATAAATTAAAAGTTATATATGCGCTGCGAAAATTATAGATGATGAATTATTGGATACAAATCTTCTCGCTATCTAGAAAAATCTTTTTCTTGATGGTGCTACAAATATATTATATTTCTCATTTCCTTCTAATTCTTGAAGAACGCGCTTTTTTATTATTTTTACTATATCTGAGATACCAACCTTTTTTTCTATTTCTTCAAAGGATTGATATGGCCTATTTTTTATTATAACTTGAATATACTTTTTTCCTATTCCTGGCAAAAGTTCGAGCTTATGAAGTCTTGGCGTAATAGTAGATGCAACATTAAAAAAATCGACAAATTTTTTCTCATTCCTCTTTATAAGATTTTCTACAACCTCTTCAAGATTTGAAAGCGCAACACCCGTAAGCTCATTCTTTCCTATTCTTCTTTTTATCAATTTTATCTTGTCTCTATTGCCGCTGCCAATATAAACCTCTTCTCCTTGCTCTAGATTAACATTCTCTTTCGCAACCAATTCAAGAAGAGAAAAGTAGTTTGTACCTATGGCTTGAGCTATTGGTTCAGGACGCCTCATCCCAGAATAGCCACGAGGCAAGAAGTCTAAAACTATTGCATAATCTTCCTTCATAAAAATTCCAATAGCTATTGTCATGGTAATCATCTATCTTATAATTTTCTTTATTTTTTACACATTTTTCATATTTCATGACAATCTTTCAATTTTATAATTATCTTCTCTTCTTTAGCCCTTTGTATACTTTCTTACAATCTCTAATGTATTCTTTATCTCCTCTTTCTTATACTTCTCTTTACTAAATAACATTAGAAATTCCTCTTCTACTTCAGGCATAGTATTTATTATCGTTACTATCTGCTTTTTATTAAATATGTTTAGCTTTGATAGCTCTTCTTCTAATTTTTCTGCATCGCTTTTTGATAATATTGGAATTTTGTGGAGATATTCGCTACAAATCTTTTGCTCTGGTTTCTCCTTTTCTATTTCTGCAAATATCTTTTTTGCTTCAGTATTTGTTATAAATTCTTCTTTCAGTATTTCCATATAAACACCAACTTTTCAAAATTTATTTATTGCCCTTCAGATGTAATTATTGAATATAATTTTAAAAATTATTAAAGCTTAGTTTTCTAAGTTTAGTTTTATTTCTCTTTTCTTCTATTTTCCATTTTTAGAAATTCTTAAAGGCTGTGTCTTATGTAATGTCTTATGTAAATTTGTAAAGTCATTGTTAGAAATTTGCAGCATATTTTTATTAGAGACATTTTCAAAATTTTTCTATAAAATTATCAAAAATTATTTTTCTACAAAACTCTAGAAAGTCGTTTCCAAAATATTTAAAATCTTTATATTTTGTAATAGTTTGCATAGGTAAAGAATCCTTATACATAACTTAATATCTTGCGATGTTAACATCTTGCGATGACTCTTTTATTTATTCTTTGTTGCTTGGCTTTTTATTATTTTTAGATGTTCTGGTCTTGCTATCACAATCTTTTTTGTTTCCATATCCTTTACTTCTATAATATAGGCCTTTCCCCTCTTTCCTATTACTTTTCCAACCCTTCCTTGAAACTTTGGATGAGGATGTTTTTTACATGCTGATTGAATATCTATAGCAACCCTATCTCCAATATTAAACTCTTTTATAAATAAACTTGGCTTTAAAACATCTTCTTGCTTAAGTTTATATCTTGTTTTTCTTCTAAATCCCCTTGTTTTTATTGTCATTTTCTTTTCACCATTCTTTATTTTCTTAAAATTTTATTTCCATAAATTTCCAAACAAAAATTAAGTGTTGATTGACTTTTCTCTAGCTCTCCTCCTTTAACTCTGGGAACATCTTTTGTAATTTTTTGCCACTCTCTTCTAGAGATTCTCTAAGCTTTATCTCGCTTCTTTCTAATACCTTTACCTGAAGGTCGGTCTCTTCGAGAGCATCTTTCAATTCTTTTAAAAGCTCTTCTTTGCTTTTCATTATCATAATCGTGCCAGCGATTTTATACGCTTCCTTAACTTCACTTTTCTCTAATTCATTTATCGCTTGTTCTATCTCAACCTTTTTAAGCATTAACGCTTGCTTTTGTAATAACATACGCTCTAATTGCTCGCTCTCTTTCTGAAACTTAGCAACTAACTCTTCAGCTTGTCTTCTTTCCTCTTCATTCATCTAAAACACCAAAATTTTGAAGATAAAATTCAAATAAAAGTTATTTAAATAGCATCTACAATCTTTCCAACCTCTGGCCTTGGCTTTTTTACAATTCTATATCCACAATAAGGACACTGTACCTTATCCTTTATTTCAAATCTTTTCCTGCAAGACAAACATTCATATAAAACCATTTTCATCACCTTTTATTTCTAATAATCTTTCTATCCATATTAATTCTGTTTAGCTCTCAATACCTTTAAATTCATAAGCATCTGAAGCAAACTTTGTTTTACATTTCTTGCATTGCCATATGCCAGACGCTACTCTCACAACGCTATTTCTAGAGCACGCTGGACAAGGATAATTCTTTTTTGGTTTTAGCTTTTCTCTTCTTTCTCTAACGCTCTTTCCATATCTTGATACCATAGAGAATTATTTTATAAGAAAAACTTAAAAATTAATTAAAGCTAACGAATGGCAATCTATTCTTATTTGATTGCTCAATTCTCATTTAATTTTAAGTGAAATTTTTATTTAATATTCTACTTTAATTTCGAGATTGCTCGGCATGGATATGTAATTCTTTATAAGTGATAACTTTTTTAAATATTTAATCTCTATTTAATTTCATGTTTAAAATTTTCAAGCAAAAATTCAAAGGAAAGGAGGAGAGAAAAGAAAGGGAGAAAATTGAAGTAAACGAAGAAATGAAAAAGAGGGCAAGCGAGTTTCAAAGATTCTTCGAGATTTATCATTTTAATAACGAAGAAGAAAGAAAAAATGCTTATAATGATTTTTCAGAGCTTCTTTTACTAAACCCTGAGCTTATTAAACATAGCTCTGAGGAAATAGCAAAAAGGGCCGAAGATTATGCTAAAAATAATATAGATTTAATAATCGTTCAAGCGGAATATAGATTTGCAAGTGGCATTGCCTTGCTAGAAGGTAATGTAGATGCGCTAGTAAATTATCTTACAAGATTTAATGAAATAAGAGAAAGGCGTGGAAATGAAAGAATGTTTGATTGGACTATAAAAAACCCAGTAAGAGCTGTAGAGGTTGCAAAAGCATTTTATGAATGGAAAAAATCAAATAGAGGGGTTAAATAAATTGAGAATTTTAAAGAGTATCAAGAATTTTAATCATTGAATAGCTAAATCTTCAAAAACTAAAATTTTTCTTCCAATATGAAAAATAGAGCCTTAGGCTTTAGAGGCATAGAAAAGAAGCTTTTATTATCTTTGATATTTGCATTAAGAAAATATTAAGAAGAAGATACAAGAATAATATCTATACTAATTAAAAATTTTTAGATTGAGAATGAATTATGAATAGATATGAGGAATTCTTAAGAATAGAAGAGAATCTAAAAGCATTAGTAGAAGCCTGTGAAGCAAGAAGAATTATTATTGATTTTAATAAGCTAGACCTTTTTGACCCAAGCATAGCGGATAAGCTATTAGAATCGCCAGACGAAGTAATTGCTGATTTTGAAAAAGCAATTGAAAATATAGAACTTCCAGAGCATGAGAAGATAAATGTAAGGATAAGGAATCTTCCATCACATAGAAACATAAGAATAAGAAACCTTAGAGCAAAGCATATAAATAAGCTTGTAGAGATAGAAGGCGTTGTCAAGGCTGCTTCTGAGGTAAAGCCACAGATATATGAAGCGATATTTCAATGTCCTGAGTGTGGAAATCAAATTGCTGTAGAGCAAAAAGGCGTCACATTAAAAACTCCTGTAGCATGTGATTGTGGAAGAAGAGGGATTTTCAAGCTTATAGACACAAAAAAATATGACATAAGATGGCTAACTTTAGAGGAACCTTATGAAATAACAACTGGAGAAAGACCTGGAAAAATTAATGTATTGCTGAAAGAAGATTTGACTACGCCTGAGATGCAAAGAAAAACAGACCCTGGAAATCAATTAAAGATTGTAGGAATACTTAGGGAGATGCAAAGAAAAGTACAAGGAAAAGTATCAACAAGACCTGATATTTATTTTGAGGCAATTTATTTAGAGCCAAAAGAAGAAGAGTTTGAAGATATTCAAATCACTGAAGAGGATAGAAAAAAGATTGAAGAGCTTGCAAAAGATCCTAATATTTATGATATTTTAATAGATTCTCTTGCGCCAAGCATCTATGGGTGGCGTGAGATTAAGGAAGCGATATTATTACAACTTTTTGGAGGAGTGCGTCACAAATTTGAAGATGGTACATATGTTAGAGGAAATATTCACATTTTAATTACAGGCGATCCTTCTACAGCGAAATCTGTTTTATTATCTAATGTAGTTAAAGCATTGCCTAGAGGCAGGTATGTTTCAGGAAAAGGTGTAACTGGAAGTGGACTCACTACTACAGTAATAAAAAACGAACTACTTGGTGGCTGGGTTCTTGAAGCTGGAGCTTTAGTTCTTGCTAACAAATCAATACTTGCGATAGATGAGTTTGATAAGATGAGTAAAGATGACCAAATAGCGATGCACGAAGCCATGAGCCTAGAAACAATTAGCATTGCTAAAGCTAGTATAGTAGCAACTTTGCCAGCACAAACCTCTGTATTAGCAGCAGCTAATCCAAAGCTTGGAAGATTTGACCCTTTTCGCTCTATTGTTGATCAAGTAGCAATTCCTGAAACTTTATTAAGTAGATTTGACTTAAAGTTCGCTTTAAGAGATGTTCCTGCAAAAGAGCAGGATGAAGCAATGGTAGAGCATGTCACGCGTTCAAGGATGTATCCTGAAAGTGTAAAGCCAAGAATAGATTTGCAGATGCTTCGCAAGTATATAAGCTATGCAAGAAAGGTTTGCGAAGATATAAAGATGAGCGAAGAGGCTTCGGAGATGCTAAAAAGATTTTATGTTGAGATGAGAAGCGCCTACTCTTCTGAAGGAGGAAGCGTTCCTATAACATTAAGGCAATTTGAAGCTCTAATAAGGCTTGCTGAAGCTTCTGCAAAGGTTAGATTGGATAATTATGTTAGAAAGGAAGACGCTGAGAGGGCAATAAGATTAATGAAATACTCACTTCAGCAACTTGGATATGATGTTGAGAGCGGTAGATTTGATATTGATAAGCTTGAAAGTGGTATTACTGCAAGCCAAAGAAGTAAGATGAGAATAGTTTTGGACCTTATAGATGAATTGGAAACAAAATTAGGAGAAAAGAATATTCCGATAGAAGATGTTAAAGCTGCTGCAGAAGAGCGTGGCATAGTAGAAATTGATGAAATCTTAGAAAAACTTCAAAGCGAGGGCATAATATTTCAGCCAAAGCCAGGCTATATAAGAAAGGTTTAAGTTCGCATAATTAATGTTCAAATAAGGAATAAAATTTTTCTATACAAGATTTCTATCAGATTAAAGCTAAAACGTAATAAATTTAATTGAATTTATGATTTATTGATTAATAGCATTTTACTTTATTACCGTTTGGCTTATAATCTATTAGTGCAATAATTAATAAAAAGTAAAGCCTTTGCTCTTAATATAACTTGTATCATCATTAGTCAGATAATAGCAGTTCAGTTGCTATAGTTGCAGTGTCATTAATTAGTATGAAGTCTTGGATTGATTTATTTCTATCTTTGTTGGTTTTAGCTAACAACAAACTTAATTCAGAAGTTTTTGCTAACCTTTTCTTTTCTATTTTTGTTATCTTCAAAGGTTAGCTTTTTATCTAATATGGTTTTAGATCTTTCTATGATATAGTAAAAATACTGTGGATTTTCTATATATTCTCTTCAGTAACTATAGCTTTTCTATTTGAAGCTGAAAAATTAAAAACTTCCTGAAGATTATTTCTTTTAAAAAAAATCAATTGCTTATTCCCTTAATCTTAGAAATCTGTATGCTTTGTTATATCTCATAACATCTATTGCATAAGGCACAAACATAAGGTCGCTTAAAAATTTAAATACTTTGTGTCATAATAGATACATATGTGTCAAAAAAGAAACAGAATTTTAATTTTATTTTGTTCTGACTTTAGAAGGAAGCTCTATCTCAGAGAGATTTCTAAACTGTCTAAAATTCCATTAAAAACAACATCTCGTATTATGAAAGATTTGGAAGAAAAAAATATTATTAGATATAATCTTGAAGGAAAACACAAGTATTTTGAACTAAATTTAGATAACATCGAAACAAAGTTTCTCTTAATAGAGGCTGAAATTAGTAAAATGTTTTCTTTTCTTAAAAAGTATCCTATATTTAATTCGTTTTTAAAGGACATAACTCTTGTTAATGGAATTATTTGTGTATTTGGTAGTTTCTCAGAACTCAAAGCAACGAAAGATAGCGATCTTGACATTTTAATTGTGTCTGACAAAAAAATTGAGTTGCCAAAGCATTTATTGCCTTACAAAACTAATGAGATACATTTGAATAGAAAAGAGTTCCTATCAGCCTTAAGTAAAGGTGAGCCACTTGTAAGAGAGATTTTAGCAAATCATACAATCCTACACAATCATAGTAGCTTTATTGATATTCTATGGTGGTATTATGGAAAAAAGAGTTAAATGGTGTTTTAGAGTAAAAGATGGGGCAAAAATGACTAAACCAAGCAAGATCATTTCAGACTCATATATAGAATTAGCGAAAAATACATTAAAAAGAGTTGAAACTATGTTAAATGAGAAGGATTTCTTATGGGCTACTGTTATGATTTACTATGCTGAATATTATGCTCTTTATTCGTTTTTGAGAAGAATTGGTATAAAATGTGAAAATCATTTTTGTTCTATTTTATTAGCAACATGTTTGCTGGGAAAAGAAATAACTAAAACAATTGAAGAACATAAAGATAGAAGAATTGATGCCCAGTATTATCTGAGGATCGTTAGGGAAGATAAGATAAATGAGATGTTTAGATCTGCAAAAATCTTTGTAGCAGAATTTGAAGATATTGTTTCAAAAATAAATGAAAGGAAAATTAGATTTTTTAGAAATAAGATTAAAAGATTGCTAAGATGATCGCTTGTTGTAAATAGCACGCGAAGAAAATAATTCAAAATATTTTCCTCGTTAAGCAATGCTGCTTTGAAATCCTTCATCTTTAGCTTTTATCTAGATCAATCCATTTCTCATTTGCAAAATATCTATATGGCAAGTTAATCGTAGAGTAGTAATTCTTAAGAGAGTGGTGATTCTTAAAATTCTTCTTAGTTTTTGCTAGTTTTTGCTAGCGCAACCATAATTCTACTTTATTAGCCAAATTCATTTTTCTAGGTTTTCCTACACATATCCTAAGAAGTGCTATAAGAAGAAAATGTCAAGCAAATAGAGAAGGTTAAGTAAAACAATTATGATTAGAGTAAGTATTAAACATTAGTGGAATATAATGTACTAAAAATTTAAATATAAGTGGAATTAATAAATATTATGGAAGAAAAGGAGCTTTTAAAATATAACGAGTGGTGGGAAACAGGAAAGGTAAGCGAAAAAAATTTAGAAGCATATAAAAGATATCTTTTTTACATAATTTTGAAATTCATTCAAGATAGACAAATTATACTAATAACTGGATTGAGACGTGTTGGTAAAACGAAATTGCTCTATCAAATTATTCATAATTTGCTTGAAAATGGAGTTGATCCAAGAAAAATCCTTTATTTTTCATTTGATGAAGAAGCTTTTGATATAAAAGATGTTTTAGAAACTTATAAAAAGAGTATTTTGAGAAAGGATTTTAAAGATGTTGATAGAATTTATGTGTTTTTTGATGAGGTTCATAAGTGTAAAGATTGGGAAAACAAGATAAAGGTTTATTATGATTTAAATCCAAACATCAAATTCTTTCTTTCTGGCTCAGCATCTCTAATAATCTCGAAACAAGCAAAAGAAAGCTTGGCTGGAAGAATTTATGAGTTCGTTCTCAAGCCATTAACATTTAAAGAATTTTTAGAAATGAAAAATGTTGAAGTAAGTTTTGAAGATGCAAAGCTTTTCAATGAAAAGATTTTGCTTTATTTTATTGATTTTGTTAGAAAGGCCGGATTCCCAGAAATAATTAATGAAGATGATGATGAAAAAATTAGAACATATATAAAACTATCAGTTGTTGAAAGAATAATTTACAAAGACATACCAAAACAATTTGGAAAAACTGATATAGAGCTATTGGAAAATTTAACTAACATGTTTTTCAAAAACCCTGGATTAATTCTAAATTTTGAAAATTTGTCTAAAGACTTGAGAAGGGATAAGAAAACGATAATGAATTATGTTTATTATCTCAAGTTTTCTTTATTGATAAACTTGGTTTCAAATTTTAGAATAAGTATTCTCGCAACCTCAAGAAAAAATAGAAAGGTTTATCCAGTATCATCTTCTCTAATTTTCTCATTATATGGAATGTTTGATAGAAATATTTGGGGAAAGGTTTTAGAATCAATTTTTTGCAGCGAGACTGAAGCAAAATATTATTTCAGAAAAGGTAAAAAAGAGATAGATTTCTTGATATTAAAAGACAATAAAATAATTCCAGTTGAAATTAAGTATGCAATTTCTGAAAGTGAAATAAAGGATTTTATATCTTTATTAAAAAGCTTAAACATTAACAAAGGAATTATTCTCACATTTGACAAATTCGAAAAAATTCATGAGAAAAATTTTAAAATATTAATCTATCCTCTATGGCTTTACCTCCTTTTTGAAGATAGAATTCTAGAGGAACTTGATTTTTAAGCAAACAGCACGCGAATAAAATAATTCAAAATAAACTTTTTCATCGAACAAGGACATTTAAAGTCTTTAGCAGCAAGCTTAGTTCTACTTGCTAGAGCTAAAGCATAGATTGTTAACTGATTAATAGCATTCATTTTTCAGCATCTGGCTTATAATCTAAAATGTGGATTAATTCATTCTTCAGTTGCAAAATGTCTATTGCTATTCTTGTGCTATCATTTATTAGCATAAAGTTTGTATGCAAGGGGTCTTTCTTGCTTTTAAATAGTAATGCTAGCTTTGGCGATGATAAATTTTATATATCAAATGATATAAAATTTATATCATGAAGAAAATAGAAATTTTGGAAAAGATTTATTTGAATCCTGGAATACACTTGAGAGAAATAGCGAGAAGAACAGGGCTTAGTATACCAGCAGTAAAAAATCACATAGATAAATTTCTAAGAGAAAAGGTTATAACAAAAAAGAAAGAAGGAAGGAATGTTAAGTTTTTCATCAACTTTAAGAGCAGAAAGATCATACCATATCTATCTGAGGTAGAGACATTTAGGTTGGAAAAGTTGCCTGAAAGGGTTGGCAACGCTGTAGTAGATCTTCTCTCTATTCTAGAAAATAAACCTTTAGTTACAATAATTTTTGGGTCTTATGCAAAAGATGATTACACCAAAGAGAGCGACCTAGATATTTTACTTGTCTTTAACAAAATAGATAGGGAAATAGAAGAAAAAACTAAATTAATTTGTTCCCGTTATTACCTAAAGGTTCGGCCTGTTTATCTGTCGTGGAAAGAATTTAAAGAAAAATTCTTCGACACTAAAAACGTCTTCATGCGCGAGATAAGAGAAAATAAGCTCATTGTCAATGGTATTGAATATTGGGTGATGCTGGAAAATGAAAAGGCCTAACTGGAAAGTTTGGTTAGAAAACAGAAAGGAATGTAAGAAATGGAACAATTTCTATCTACAAAAGAAAATTCTAAGAAAACAGAGTTTAAAACCTAAAGATTACTTTATAAAGGCCTTACATAATTTAGATTTTGCGAACTGGATTTATGAAAAACATAAAAATGAGATAAAGAACTTATTTGGTGAACAAAGATTTTTTGATTGGGTAATTGTGATTTACTACTATGCTATCTACCATGCTGCTCTTGCTCTAATAGCTTCTAAAAATTTGTTTTCTAAATCTCATTTAGCTACTTTGAATGCGCTAATTCTATATTTTTACCATGAGAAAAAAATAGAGAAGGAAGATGTAGAGATTGTGATTGAATCTATTTCTAAAGTTCTTGAAAGAGAAGATATAGAAACTATAGTAGAAACAAAGGAATTAAGGGAGAGAGCTAGTTACGGAGCAAGCTACGAATTTGAAGAATCTTTAGTAGAAACTGCAAAATCGAATGCAATAAAGTTTATAGAAAAGGTTAGAAGCATATTAGAGATATAATTATTTCTGAGAAATAGCATGCTAAGAAAATAATTCAAAATATTTTCCTCGTTAAGTAATGCTGCTTTGAAATCCTTTACTGCAAGCTCTGTTCTCAAACTAAGTATAAGATATTATCTTGCTAGTTCTCTTTCTATAATAGATTTTAGTTTCAAGAATAAAGTTTTACCCATTTCTACATTTCTTTCTACTGTTTCTTCACTTAGAATCTTACCATAATATTTTATCCCATGCCTCTTCTTTTTTAATTTGTGTAATAATTCTGTTTCATAATTATCAAGGTATTTTCCTCTCAAAAATTCGATTGCACATTCATGGGGAAAGAGTTTTTAACCCTTCTAAAGCCAGAAAAGCGTGGCATAATTCGATGACAGATTCATAAATACCTTCAAGCACAAATATTGAACAGCCTTTAGAAGAAAAGAAATTAAATCTACTAGAGGCCATTTTGAAGAGGGATTTTGCTAATTCTTTATCTTTAGTTCTTTTTTCTACCAAGTTTAGTCTAACACATTTTTCCCAATTCATTACAAGACCTTGAAGTATCCTTTTATTACAAAACCATTAATGAGATTATTAAGCAATTCTGGATTTTCTTTTTTTACTATTTCTAAGTTTTTTACAAATAGCAAAGAGATATTTCTATTCAATTCCTTCTCTATTTTTTTAAAATTAATTTCAACTTCTTTTGCACCGATAATGCACAAGTCAAAATCACTATTTTCTATATCCTCGCCTCTAGAAGCAGAACCAAAAAGTATTATTGCATCAAAGTCCTCTAGCTCTTTTTCTATGATATTACCAATCTCAAAAGCTTTTAGTAAATTGTAAATTATTTTATATTTTTTATAGTTTTCACTTTCACAGTTTGCTTTGAAGATAGATAAATTTTTTTCCTTACTTTCGAGTATCATACCTTCTCTTTTTAGTCTACTAATTGAAAATCTAACCTTTACTGGGCTCCATTTTAGTAATCTACATATCTCTCGTAAATGAAACGAATAAAGAGGTTTTTTAATAAACAGTTCTAATAATTTCCATTCGTTATATTTTTCTAACATATGTAATATTTTTATATCAATTGATATATAAATCTAACGTTTATAAACTGCATGAAGAAGAAAAATTCATAATAAGCTTTGTCATTAAATGCTGCTTTGAAATCCTTTAATTACGAGCTTAGTTCTCTCTAGGAAATGAGGGACAAAAACAAGCTAACAGGAAGTATTAAAATATTATTGGCTTCATCAAAGTTTAATATATCTTTAGAAAGTATAATTTTATTTTTTATATCAACTTTTGGAAAATCTTTAAAACTAACTCCTTCTTGCCATTTGACTTCAATACCGAAATCGCCAAAGCAAATGTCAATCTCCTTTTTGTTATGATAGAAGCCTATTTTTAGTTTATCCTTTATACATCTTGTTAAATTTTCAACAACAATACCCTCAACGATCTTCTCATAGTTTTCTATCTCTTTTTTTCCGGTTAATTTTCTCTGTATTACATGATACAAGAAAGGATCTATAAAATATACTTTTCTCATCTTTCTGTAAACTACAAGTTTTTTATTTAAATCAAAAGTGTGAAAGTTTTTAATTACAAACAAATCTTCTAATATTTCTAAATATTCTCTTACTGTTACATGAGATCCTATCTCTACTTCTTTTGCAATTGAACTAAGGGAAAATTTTGTTGAATAATTTTTTAATATACCCAAAAGCAAGCCACTAACTATCTTTTCGCTTCTATTTATCTTTGCTATATCGTGGATTAGCCATTTCCAGTAAATGTCATAAGTTTCCTCTTTTATATCTCCATTTTCCATTAATTCATAAAAAGCCCTTGGAAATCCTCCGCATTTTAAATATTTAAAGAAAAGCTTGTTGAGCTCGTCGATATAGAAAAACATCTTTTTTGCTTTTCCAAAAACTTCATTTAAGTTAATAAAATTGATCTTTTCCAAATTTTTCTTTAACTCTTCACTTCCAAATATATTTATGAATGATCGAAATGAAAGAGGGAGAAATTCTTTTATTTCAATTGCTCTGCCAGGAAAGCTTTCCTTTTTAAGTGCTAGGGAAGAGGAGCCAGTTATATAAAAAATTTTTTCTTTTGATAATGGCGAATCTAGAATATATTTTACTGCTCTTTCCCAATTCTCTACAAAACTTATTTCATCAAGAAAAACGTATTTTTCACCTTCTATAAACATATCAAGCTTTCTAACAAGCTCTATTATTTCTTCAAAATTTCTTAACATTTCGCAGCTAAAATAGAATACCTTCTTAGGGTCTATGCCTTTGTTGAACAATAAATCATATATCAAAAGCTTAAAATAGGTTGTTTTTCCAGTTTGTCTTGGACCAAAGAAAAGCATGTTAGATTTCCTTTCAAAACTATACAAAAGCTTGCTATTTCTTGAGAAAGCTTCTTTTATTTTATCATCTTCTAATATTCTATCCTTAGATATCCACCAAGGATTTTGTTCTCTAATTAATGTTTCATCTACCATAATTGACAATTAAATGTCAATAATTAAATATTTTTTGATAGAAGAATGTCAATAATTTATAATCAATTATATATAACGGCAAGTTTTATAACTAAAATATTTAAGTTTTGACAGACAATTCTTAGAATTTCCGAATAGATTCGTTTTTAAAGGAAAATGGCTTTGATATCTCACACAAAAAATACTCTAATGCACTAATTCTAAATTTTTATCATGAGAAGAAGGATTAAAAAAGAAGATGCAGAAACTACAGCCAAATCTATTTTCAAAGTTCTTGAAAATGGATTCGAAAAAACTAAGTTGAAACAGGAAATAAGAGAAAGAGCAGTTATGAGAGTATCTAAAATAAGCAAGGTTTAGCGAATAAAATACTTAGACAACTTGCGAGATTAGACAAGAGGTAGAGGAAGCTGTTAAAAATGCTGAATTTGTCATAAAGGAAATAGAAAAACTAATCCTCTAAATAAAAAATATGCAAAGAAAAAAATTCAAAATAAACTTTTATCATCAAACCAAGGAGATTTAAGATCTTTTGCCACTTGCTAGAGCTAAAGCATAGATTGGTTCATGTTCTATACCTTCGAGATCAAATAAAAGTCTTACGGAGTATAAAATATTTATACTTTCGTATACAAAAATTATATATGTTGAAAAGGCTCGTAATATCTAGAACAAGAGTCAAATTATTAAAACTATTTTTTTTAAATAGGGAAAGGGAATTCTATCTAAGAGAAATAGCTAAATTAACAGGAGATAATTTAAATTCTGTGAGAAGAGAATTAAATAATCTGGTAAAAATTAAAATAATAGAAGAGAGAAAAAGAGGTAATCAAAAATTATATAAAGTCAACAAGAACTCCCCAATTCATGAAGAATTAAGAAAACTTATTTTGAAGACAGTCGGAATTGGTGATACACTTAGAGAGAACTTATTAAAATTAAATAACGTAGTATATGCTTTAATTTATGGTTCTTTTGCTACTGGAGAAGAAGTTGAAGAAAGCGATATAGATTTACTAATTGTTGGTGATTTAGATGAAGAAAAAGTTATCGAAGTAATAAGACGATTAGAATATGAACTAACAAGAGAAATCAACTATATTTTGTGGAGCACAAAAGAATTTGAAAAAAGAGTTAAGGAAAGGAACCATCTTCTTTTAGACATAGTTGAAAAACCTATAATTATGATTATAGGTGATGAAAATGAGTTTAGGAAAATTGTTAAGGGATGGATTAATAAGAAAAATAAGAGTCGATAAAAGTTTAGTGAGAAAATCATTTTCCATAGCAGAAAGAGACTTAAACACAGCGAAAAAGGTTTTCGAAAGCGGAAGTTACGGTTGGTCTCTTGCTATAGCTTATAATTCAATGCTCCAAGCCGGAAGAGCTTTAATGTTTTTGAATGGGTTTAAGCCTACTAATCGATATCAACATATAGCTGTAATTAGATTTACTCATATAGTTTTTGGTAAAGAAATTACTGATAGAATGATTAACATTTTTGATAGGTTGAGGGAAAAGAGACATAAGGTTGTGTATGAAGAGGTAGATATTATTTCTGAAGATGAAGCTAGGAATGCAATAGAATGGGCATGTGAATTCGTATCAAAAGTTAAAGAGATATTGAGAAAGAAAAAACTTATCTAGTTCTTTAAGTAAATAGCATGTAAAGGGAAAAATTCAAAGTAACTTTTATCATCAGACCAAGCGTACTTGAAATATTTTACAGTAAGCTTTGTTCCGTTTGCTAAAACATAGATTGTTAACTGATTGACCACATTCACTTTTTCGGCATGTCTATGGTTCGAATAGAAAGATTTAAATAGTATTATATATATTTATATAATATGCAAAGGCTACACTTGCTTCATTACCCAAGATTGGATACTGTGTTAATGGTAGAGGAAGCTATAAAAAAAGCCAAGGAATATCCATCAAAAAGACAGCTTTGGCTTTCCTTACCTAAAAAAATCATGTACCAGACATTTAATCTGATCTTAGAATATCTAGAAGAATCAGGAAAGATTGTGATAAAGGGAGGAAAAATAATCTGGATATGGAACCCAGATTTGGTAGAGAAATATCTTAAATCAAAATTAGTGATCAAATGAAAAATGAGAGGCAAGTTTTTGTTGTATTTGCCGATGAAAAGCTGAAATAAATTTTTGAAAAACTTAAAGAAAAGATCCAACTTTACATAAGTTCATCGCCAGAGCAATAAACGATTTAAAAGAAAACCCATTTTGTGGAATAGCAATCCCAAAAAGATTGATACCAAAATTTTACATTCAAAGATACGAAATAAACAACCTTTGGAAGTATAACTTACCTGGAGCATGGAGGCTTCTTTATTCTATTGCTGGTAATAGAGTAAGCATAATTGCAATAATTCTAGAATGGCTTTCTCATAAGGAATACGAAAGAAAATTCAAATATTAGTCTCTTTTATAAACAGGACGTGAAGAAAATAATTCAAAATAGTTTTTCTTGTCAAACTTTGCTACTTGTCCGGTAATTGGTGTGTGGTAATTTTCAAAGTCAAAAGTAAAGCCCTTTTGTTTAAAGTATTTTATGTCATCTTGAGTTAAATAAACAGGAGCTTCACAAGCTATTGACCTAGTTCAGCTAACTTATTTGCTAGGTTTTGTTTTTCCAGTTTTATAATTTTTAGCAAAATCCTCTGGTTTAAAAATTTTTATCGCTTACTTCCTTAGTCTAATGAAAGTGCAAATTTTAAAATATTCTTTTATTTTGCTCTAGTGTATAGCCTTAGATCGTAGATTGATAGAGTTTTAAGGATGATATTTATCTGGTGTTACGTTTTCTTAATTTTCCTATCTTCTGGATTTTGAAATCGAAAAAGAAAAACCTTTTCAAATTAAAATTTTTCTCTTGACCTCTTTCTAATCAAGCTTTTGACAAAAAAAGCAAATTCAAAAATAATTTTTCGAAGAAATATTCTTATCTTAAAGAAAGATTCGCTCAAGTTTAAATTCCCTCAAGTTTAAAGATTTATTTTATTCTCAATCCTCCACCGCTTCCGCCGGTAATTAATAAACTTCCTCCGCCTCCTGAAATTCTTATCCACGTTTCTTCAGGACCTAAAGTGACTGGTTCTTCTACTCCAACGCTTGTTGTTGGCTCTGGGGAAGCGTATTTGCGAACTAAAACCCAATCAATATATCTACTTGAGCCATTCCATTCATCTAAGTGTATATAGGTTCGAGAAGAATAAGTAGTATCCGTGGCTGATAACTTTTCTACTCCATCTCTAATTGCTTTTAAAGTACTTCCATACCAAATAAATTCTAAAGTATGATAAACATTATTGCTATCACTATCTGAAATACTTGCTAAATCTGTTGAGGCTCCGTTTACCCATTTTCTAATTTTTGAAGTTATTCCAGACCATCCCCACCAAACAATCTCATAACCATTATAAACATTTCCATATGTAGTAATTTGATCGTCAGAAAAAGCCATTGAAAATGCTTCATCCCAATCATCAGCAAACTCATATAACCTTATTGCATAACCAGAATTACTAGTCGAAACTGGATGAACCACTGCAGTTGCACTATCAGTTGAAGTAAGATGTAAATGTTTTCTTCCATTAGCCAATCTAACTTTTGCTTCTCCTGTTCCTCCAACTCTTTTTGTTATCCAACCCCCTTGATTGTTAATATCAGTATCTGCTACATAAGATTCAAAATCATCAAAAAATACAAAAGTGTTTACCCCATTGCTTGCTGAACTAGCACTTGGATTCCCATAATAAACATAAATCGTTTTCATTGAATTTGCTGGAATTAAAGGAACTTTTACCCAGATTCTTGTAGTTATATTGAATTTTTTTCTTACAAAGAGGTCGTCAGGAGCAGTTGTTAATGCATTTGTACAACCCCAGCTAGAAGTAGGAGCAAATGGACCGTTTCCACTGCTCCAAGAAGAATCATCAAAAGAAACATTATACCAATTAGAAGGCTGACAAGGATGAGCGCAGTAATAATACTTAAAAATAGGATTAGCTGCGCAATTAGAATCTTTTGTAGATGTATTTGAATCATCATCAGACTGAGGGATTATTACTTGACCGTCTACAACAAGTTTTAAATCAAGTCCACCGGCTGATGTACCACTATTTTCACCACCATTTGCAACCCAACAAGCTAGCAAATTTTCTCCATCAACTAAATAGGGTGAAACATCAACTATTTTATTCCAAAAACTTACTACATGCGCTTCTGTTATGGCATCAAATACAAGGTTTCCATTCAAATAACATTTAGCACCATCATCGTAACCAACATACAAGACTCCTGTGTGATTCTCTATCCAATAATTCAAGAGAGTTGAGCCATCGGAATCTGTAAACCTTATATCACCAAAGTCGCTTCTCATCTTTCCTTGAGAAATTAAGCTTGCTGTATCTAAATTAACGAGAACTTGATAATCTGTAAGATTATTGGAATTTTGTATATTGGTTATGGTTATTGGTTTTCTATAACTAAAACCAATTATACTTGAATTTGAAATTGAAGTAACTTGCGGATTTCCATAATAAGCAAAAAAGCTCGTAACTCCAGAAGGAAGTTGGACGCTAAAGGACGTTTCGGTAGAATTTTCGGTTTCTTCACCCCAAACGCTTGTCGTTGGCTCTGGGGAAGCGTATTTTCGAACACGAATCCAATCATAACTTGTATCTTGAAGATCATATGTATCGTTTCTATTAAAAGTGCCTAGCTTTACATATCTTAAGTCCTTTGCCCAATTAATTCCTGTTCTAGTTATTATAGTGTTTCCATCTCTCCAAAGTTTAACAGTTCCTCCATTAACACTAATCCCAGTTATATACCAATTTCCTGTTGCAGCGTTCCAGCCAGTAGAGACAGCACTTGCAATATTATAAGAACCATTACTTCCATCACCTATCCAATAGTATACAGTTTCTACACCATTATTTCTCATATAAAGTATTGTTGCATCAGCATTAGCATTGCCGCTTGCTGTATAAGGAGAAGAAGCCACCTCTGGAAGAACTCCTCCATAATTGCTAGCTAAAACTTCATGCTTTACCTTAACTTCAGCCATGTAACCATCTTGAATTCTGAAGTCAAATGCAGAAGTTCTTTCAATTCCTCCATTATTAATTCTTAAGATTGAGTTTGAAACAGAGTAATTGTTAGAATACGCTACCCATTTACTTGTATTCAAACTCGTCCCAAGAAAATCATCAAAGAAATCAAAAGTTGCATCACCATTGCTCATCGAGCTAGCACTTGGATTCCCATAATAAACATAAATCATTTTCATTGAATTTGCTGGAATTAAAGGAACTTTTACCCAGATTCTTGTAGTTATATTGAATTTTTTTCTTACAAAGAGGTCGTCAGGAGCAGTTGTTAATGCATTTGTACAACCCCAGCTAGAAGTAGGAGCAAATGGACCGTTTCCACTGCTCCAAGAAGAATCATCAAAAGAAACATTATACCAATTAGAAGGCTGACAAGGATGAGCGCAGTAATAATACTTAAAAATAGGATTAGCTGCGCAATTAGAATCTTTTGTAGATGTATTTGAATCATCATCAGACTGAGGGATTATTACTTGACCGTCTACAACAAGTTTTAAATCAAGTCCACCGGCTGATGTACCACTATTTTCACCACCATTTGCAACCCAACAAGCTAGCAAATTTTCTCCATCAACTAAATAGGGTGAAACATCAACTATTTTATTCCAAAAACTTACTACATGCGCTTCTGTTATGGCATCAAATACAAGGTTTCCATTCAAATAACATTTAGCACCATCATCGTAACCAACATACAAGACTCCTGTGTGATTCTCTATCCAATAATTCAAGAGAGTTGAGCCATCGGAATCTGTAAACCTTATATCACCAAAGTCGCTTCTCATCTTTCCTTGAGAAATTAAGCTTGCTGTATCTAAATTAACGAGAACTTGATAATCTGTAAGATTATTGGAATTTTGTATATTGGTTATGGTTATTGGTTTTCTATAACTAAAACCTTGAAGCCAGCAGCCTTGAATATTGTAAGAAAAATTTCTTGTCCATAGCGCGCTATCAAATGATCTGCTATCAGTAAACCTTATATCTCCGCAATCGCTTCTCATCTTACCTTGAGAGATTAAATAACTAGTATTTAAAGTAAAACTTATATAACTTGCATCATTTATTATAGGGCCCGTACCATTTATCTCCCTTCTACAACAAAAAACAGGGTCATCATGGAATTCAACTCTAACAAAACTTTCCTTTCCTTTAACATTTCTTGCGATAATAGTCGCGTTATAAGTTTTTCCTACCTCTACGCTATGAACAAACCAGGTAGCTTGATAAACTCCGTGGGTAGCGTTTCCTTCAACTAAAGAAAGATTTATGATCTCAATCCCAGCCATATCGGCTTTAACGCTTTCAATTCCATATTCATCTTTTATCTCTGCTTTAATTATCATATAATCGCTCGGCTCAACTTTTATTGGCTCTACGCTTGCATTAATAATTTCTGGTGATTTTGAAAATATAGAGATTATAAAGCCAGTTGGCGAAGTTAGATAAACAGAAAAGAATGCTAAGAGCATTAGAATTGCTACGAGGATTATTAAATACTTTTTCATTTCAAACATTTTCATATTTATCATTATTTTAAAAAATAAAAATTTAATTCTTCTCATCTTTGTGCAAAGGCTCTAACCTTATGCCTTCATAGCCTTTTCTTTTACCAACAATCTGATAAACAAAGCTAGCATTACTATTTCCATTTCTCAATTCTTTAACTACAAAATACTCCTTTGTTTTTTCAGCAATGTAAACGCCATTACAATCATCTTCAAGGGTAATGAATACCATGTAATCTTCCTTATCACTTATCGCTTCAGCATAAATAGGATCTAAATAAACTTTTGCAATACCATTTACAAGTTTGGCTTTTCCATAATCTTTAAACCAATGTTCAGTAGCTTCTTCTGAATAAAACAATACCTCTCCTTTAGATGTGTTAGCTGAAGAAGATTTGCTAGTCGCATAAAATGGTCCGTTAACATATAGCTTGTAGCTTCCTGGATTTGTCGTCCCGATGCCGACGTTGCCGTTTGAAGTTATCGTCATATATTCAGTACTATCGTGATGCCATCTAAATCTTCCTTGGTAATTATCAATGATCCATTCTGTATAAGTGCCAGCTGGCGCTAACCTTATTTCCCCACCTTCATTTGTCGCGTCTTGTGCACGAACATTTAATCTGCCAGTCTCAGCTAAGAAAGAGTTAGCTACATCTAATTTAGCTTGCGGATTCATCGTCCCTATACCAACATTGCCTGAAGTATCGTTAACAAATAAAATTGTCGAGCCAGTAGAATTATCAACACGCAAAGAGCCATTAACATGCAATTTGGTTGTTGGGGAGGTTGTTCCTATGCCAACATTTCCCATCACATAACTATCTCCACTTCCCAAAATCCATAGATTTCCTGTTGCATTTATGCTTCCGTTTACATCAAGCACAAGATCACTTGGCTGCAATTCAAAAGGCGAAGAGGAAGCAACCAAAACGCGACCTTGGACCTCTAATTTCTCAGAAGGAGTTGTAGTTCCAATGCCAACATTTCCATTCATAAAGCTAGCTGTCATGCTTCCATTTCCAACAACATGCAAAGTAACCTCTGGTGAAGCTGTTCCAATACCAACATTGCCAGTGTTTGTAATGAAAATTCTATCAACGTTATTTGTTCTTAAACTTAAGGCATAATTATCTAGAGTTCCAATAAATGCATTATCTCCTGCTTGAATTCCAATGTTTCCTGCAACTGTTAATTTTTGAGATGGAGAAGTGGTTCCAATGCCGACGTTGCCTGAAGTATCGTTAACAAAAAGAATTGCCGAGCCAGTAGAATTATCAACTCTTAAAGAGCCATTAACATGCAATTTGGTTGTTGGGGAAGTTGTTCCTATACCTATATTGCCATCTTCTGTTATTCTCATCCTTTCGATTATATCTCCACCACTTGCTGGCTGGGTATAAAACACTATATATCCACCACGCTTATTATTAACATCGCTTCCTGTGTAAAATGTTATTTCTGCTATTCTATTTGCCGACTCGAAAGTACCCCAATAACCTCTTATTCCTGCAACAGCCAAATTGGAATTTGTACGATTAGCAAAAAACCAAAAGCTTGTATCCTCGTTTCCTATATTCTCTGCTATAAATTTTGCATCCAGAACACCTTTTAAGTGTAATTTCATTTTTGGGTCTGTTGTTCCAATACCAACATTGCCACTTGTTTCATCAACAAAAAGAATTGCAGAGCCAGTAGAATTATCAACACGCAAAGAGCCATTAACATGCAATTTGGCTGTTGGTGAAGTTGTTCCAATACCAACATTGCCAGTGTTTGTAATGAAAATTCTATCAACGTTATTTGTTCTTAAACTTAAGGCATAATTATCTAGAGTTCCAATAAACGCATTATCTCCTGCTTGAATTCCAATGTTTCCTGCAACTGTTAATTTTTGAGATGGTGAAGTTGTTCCAATACCAACTCTACCTCCCATTATTGCTAAGGTATTTGGTTGAGTTAGGTTATAAACTGTAGCATCCAACCCTATTCCAACAGAATTCTCCCCACTTACATTAATAGCCCTTCCTATTGCAGTTGAGTAATTACCACTTGCGATTGTACCATAGCCTAATGCAGTTGAGTAATTACCACTTGATGTTGTGTTATAGCCTAATGCAGTTGAGTAATTACCACTTGCCATTGTACCATAACCCATAGCAATGGAATAAGCTCCAATGTTTTCTTCGTTCCATTCATTTCCAGTTACATAGCCTACTCTAAAAGCTGCTTTTCTAGGATACCATATCAGTCTAGTTCCTGCTCCACTTACGCTTAATAATTCTCCTGATCCAAATGTTCCCATTGCAAGTATTCCTCCATCGTTATCAATTGTAAGCCTAAGATTTGGTGTTTGGGTTCCAATCCCAAGCTTTCCCATTATATAACTATCTCCATTTCCCAAAATCCATAGATTTCCTGTTGCATTTATGCTTCCGTTTACATCAAGCACAAGATCACTTGGCTGCAATTCAAAAGGATAAGAGGAAGCAACCAAAACGCGACCCTGAACTTCAAGTTTTTCTGAAGGAGCGTTTGTTCCTATACCAACATTCCAGCTTGTTTCATTTGGGTATAAACTTAATCCTGAGAGTGTCCAGAAAAGTCCCTCTCCACCAGGAAGGCACCCTACCCAGTTTCCATTTATATGACACTTGAATTTGTTTTCAGAAGCATTATAAAAGATTGTTCCATCCTGTGCAGATGATGGTTCTGAGCTTGGCGCCAATCTTATTGATCCATTTACTTCTAATTTTTGTGTCGGTGAAGTGGTTCCAATCCCAACATTTCCAGAAGTTCCATTCACAAACAAAGCGTTGCTAACGTTTACGTAAGTAGGATAGCCTTCTCTCACAAATATTTGCGTAGTGCTATTGTCCCAAGGATTAACTTGACTCCACGAAGTTTTACAATCGTTACCGATGCATAAGCCAGTTGTTCCATAAACATAGCCGCTTGCTAGAATATTACCAGCAACTTCTAATTTTTCAGAAGGAGAAGGTACCCCTACTCCAAGTTTCCCTATTATATATGCTGTTTGATTTACTACTAATCTGTTTCCTGTAATGTTTATAAGATCCAAATAAATATAAGGCTTTCCTTCACTAGTTGCTAACCAAGGTATCCAGTCTGTTCCATTCCATACATAGTTATAAGTAGCATTTGGGAGTGCAAAGGATAGTGAACTGCTAATAATGAAAATCAGTAGTGATAATATTTCTTTTTTCATGTTTTTTCGCCTCTTTTTAAGCAAATATCTTCTTCTGGAAAGCGAGAGCAAAACAATGTTTTAAGATTTTGGTTTTCTTTTTTCAATTCTTCTAACTCTGAATATAATTGTTTTATTGCATTTGTGAGAACAGCTGTATATTGGGCATGTTTGAAAGCTTCTGGCTTTCCATCCACATAAGTAATTAAGAAAGGATTAACCTTTTCCACTTCTTCTGCAATAAAGCCGAAATCCCTCTCGCCGGTACTTTTCCAGGTAAATTCTCTTGGTTGTAATTGAAGTACTGTTTCTAAACCAAGATTGAAATCGTTAATATCTTTTTTATATCTTTCTGAAGAAGAATATCTTACCAATTTATACGCGCCTCCATTTGCTCCACCAGCTACAGCGTAAACTGCAACTGTTGAACCCGTTGATAGCAAATCTGCCTCAATATCTCCGTCTACATCTAATTTGACGTCTGGAGAAGTCGTCCCGATGCCGACGTTGCCTCCACCCATTACATATAAACTTCCCCAAAGGGTTCCGCCAGCTTGCGATAGTGCACTTACTGCATCCCATGGTGGATTGCCTCTTGTCCTAATAAGCTTAATTTCTGTAAGTTTTAGGTTTGCTGTATCCCAAGAAGCACCTGTAGCCTGAGAAATTGTTAACCGAATTTTTGAGATGCGGATATAATTTGCGGTATCTACTTTTCTATACAAAGGTACATAAATTGGAAAATAATCTGTAACCCCTGATCTATCTACTATAGTTAACCAGGTTCCACTACTATAATCGTATACTTCTAATTTCCAAGCATTTAATGCACCTCCTGCACTAGTACTTCCTGCCGCTCCCCTCCAACCCAACATTGCAAAAATAAGCACATCGGTCCACTCAAAATAAGATGTTGGATGTTCCCAGGTAATTGTAGCTGGTAAATTATTAATAGGAATGTCAACAGCACTATCTAATGCTTCATCATGGGCAGAGGATACACTAAAAGAGGAACCATTGCCTAGGGTTGCCGTAACATTATATCTCAGATTTGCTTTAAGGAAAAGATTGGCATTACCCATCTGAACAGAAGGGAGATATATTCCGCCAAATCTGGAGTTAAAATAAAGCTCTACATCTCTTCCTTGCAATGTAGGGTTGGTAGTGGTAACATAAATGGGAACAGAATTTGTAAATTGACCATATCCAATAATTGATTGATTAGTAATCCTTGCACTACCACTAACATCCAATCTATAAGCCGGTGCCGTCGTCCCGATGCCGACGTTGCCTGAAGTATCGTTAACAAATAAAATTGCCGAGCCAATAGAATTATCAACTCTCAAAGAGCCATTAATATGAAGTTTTTGAGTGGGCGAATAAGTACCAATCCCAACATTTCCACTTGTTCCATTCACAAACAAAGCGTTACTAACGTTTACATAAGTTGGGTAGCCCTCTCTCACAAAGATTTGCGTAGTGCTATTATCCCAAGGGATAAATGTTGCGATATCTACGCATGTTAGCGTAGTTCCTATTGCTTGTACAGCTTTTCCTGGTCCACAACCTTCAGGATAATTAATTAATTTTGACCAGCTAACTTCTGAGATTTCTTCGTTACTCACGCAACCTATGCAAGCTAAATCAGAGGCCAAACTTGCTGTAACTTGATATTGCTCTAAAGAGATTTTTGGTACGCCATCGCTTGATGCTAACCAACCAATCCAATGCGTAGTATTCCAAACATGCAATAAAGAAACATTGGTTCCGCCACTTATATCACAATAACATTCGCTTCCCAGTATTCTTATAGCATAACCTTCTGGACAAGAACATGAATCTGGAAAAGCTACTAATCTTGCCCAAGGCACACCACCTGTTTGCAACGTTCCTGTCCAACCAACATCTCCGATAACATGTAAAGGAAAGTTTGGAGCTATTGTTCCTATACCAACATATCCAGAAGTTCCATTAACTATGAAATATGTTTGACTTTCATTACTTGCATTATAAACTATAAAGCTTTTTGCCTCAACTATATAAGAAAATAAGATTAGCTCAAAAAACAAAACCAAAAATATTTTTATAGATGTTTTTTTCATATCTCATCAGCTAATTTATTTTGATTTTTCCAGATCTTTCGAGATTTTCTCTATTTCATTTTTCAATTTTGGAAGGTCTTGCTTAACTATATTCCAAACTCTCTCAAGATTTACACTAAAATAATTATGAATAAGCTTATCTCTAATGCCAGCAAAATCTTTCCAAGGAATAGAAGGATATCTTTCTCTTAATTCTTTTGGAATGTTTTTAATAGCTTCTCCTATTATCTCAAGTTCTCTTATTACTGCATCTTGTTTTTCGTTTAAAGATAAAAATCTATCTTTGCTTACATCTTTTGTATATTCTTCAATCTTTCCTATTGCTTCTAATATATGGCTTAAAAATATTTTTTCATCCTTTTTCATACAACCTTACCTCTTCTTTCAATATTATCTCTTTTAAAAGGGGATGTATAGAATTATACTCAACAACATCTACATCTCTTTTTAGCTTTTCCTTAAGCTCATTTTCTAATCTAACTAAATCAAGCAAGCTCTTTTCTTTAGGAAGCTCAACTAAAATATCTATATCGCTACCTTCTTTTGCTTCTCCTCTTGCCACGCTTCCGAATATACTTGCCCTTATTACACCATGTTTCTTAAGTATAGGAATTATACTCTTTTTTATTTCTTCTATATCGTTCAAAGAAATCTTTTTTACAAATTTTAAAATTTCGATTGCTTTTTTATTATTTTCATTTATTTTGTATATTAAACTTCTTCCTATCTTTTTGCTTGTTAAAATTCCTTTATTTTCGAGTATCTTTAAAACCTCACTAGCTCTAGATTTTGAAACTCCTATATTTTTAGCTATTTCTGAAATGCTTGCTTCTTTTTTGCTAAGAGCAAAATACTTAATTATTTTTGCTTTTACTTTTGAGTTCATAGCTTCTATCATCTTAATTTTTATTTTAGTTTTAGGTTTTAAATATTTTTCGATTTTTTGAACATATGTTCGATTTTTTGAAATTAATTCTCCAGATCTGCTTTTTCTTGTATCAACAAAATTATTTTTTATTTTCGCTTCTAATTTCATATTCCCACCTTTATATTGCCTTCATCATCTAACATCAATACTCCATTATTGTGAGTAGCATTGAAAGTTCCAGCTATAACTAATTTTTGAGATGGTGAAGTGGTTCCAATGCCAACTCTGCCTGAAGTATCGTTAACAAAAAGAATTGCAGAGCCAGTAGAATTATCAACTCTTAAAGAGCCATTAACATGCAATTTTGTTGTTGGGGAAGCTATTCCTATGCCGACACTTCCAGAATCTACAATAAGATTTCCGTCTAATAATCTTAGATTTAGCGTATTGGCATTTGCTCCGTAAATTGCCAAAGTTCCGCTTGCGTTTGTGAAAATGTTAAAATCGCCACCATCACTACTTGCAGAAAGAACAAGTTGACCATTGCTGCCAGCGATGCTTAATGTTCCTAATGGAGTTGTTGTTCCTATCCCTATGCCTTCTGATGATTGATATATAATTGAATTTCCAAGAGTTTGAAATCCTACCCAAATAGGAATATAATTTGCTATACCACTACCATTTATGGTGCCTTTTAAGCATTCTTTCCATTCTCCTGCCTCGAAGCACATAAATTTGTTAGAGCTTTGGTTATAGAATATAGTTCCATTTTCTTCTGGAGGCGTGGAAGCTATTGGAATTAATCTTAAAGATCCATTAACATTTAATTTATGAGTTAGCGAGCTTGTAGCTATGCCAATGGATCCGCTAACCAATAAATTCTGGTTTACATATAAGCTAAGAGGAAAAGTATAGTTCCCTAATGGCAATATAGCTTCTCCAAAAATTCCTGGAGTTATTTGACTTGCCGGATGAGATTGAACAGCAGCAAAAGCAATGGAAGATATTGAAAATAGTAAGAAAAGTAAAATTATTGAAAAGATTTTTGACAAGATTAATAAATCTTCTTTCATTTTCTCTCCCCAAAATACTCCTTCAAAACCTCCTCTAAAGCACTTGAAAGTGAACTTAGCCCTTTCTTCTTTCTAAGCTCCTCAAGCATAGCCCAGTATTTTATGTCTATAGAAACGCTTTTGCTAGATTTCGTGGCTTTCACCTTTCTTATATTCTAAGCAATTTTAATTGATGGTATTAAAACAATATTAAATTAGCACAATAATAATATTATGTTGTTATTACTTATATTTAAATTTTTCGGATTGCTTAGATCTTTAGTAAAAAAATCGGATTTCGAGATAAAAGTGTTAGTAAGCTTAACTTTCAAGTAACCATTTCCACAAAGGCTTGAAAAAAATTCTTTTATTCTTCACTTTAATCTCATCTTCATAATCCCATGTGATTACAAGCAAGTTTTTGCACCTTAATTGGTTCGAAGCCCTAACCAAATTTCTAATCTCTCTATTCTCAACCTCATCTTTGCTAGATGCGTAAGTTACTTGAATAATTTGCTTTATTTTAATACCTTCTTTTAAAACAAAATCTACCTCAAAATCATAAGATTTTAGATAAAAGACTTTCAGCAAAGGATTAAATTCCATTTTCTCCGCTAAGCTTATCATAACTATGTTTTCCATCACTCTACCAATGTTTTCACTTGTTTTAAATCCATGAATCTTATAGAGACCCAAATCAATAGTATAAACCTTTTTCTTACTTCTTACCTGCTCCTTTACAGAAAAACTAAAATTGTCTAAAAAGATGAATAGCCTTGCTATTGCTATATACTTAGAAAATCTTTCTACGCTCTCCAAACTTATATTCAAAAGTTCCTTTAGCTTGCGAAAGGATTGAATTGTTGAAATGTTTGATATATAGAGTCTTGCTAAGTTTTCTAACTCGTTAACCTTCTTAATCTTATATCTCTTAACAATATCTTTTAGCAAAATATCATTAAAGTATGTTCTTAATAACTCTGACTTTCTTTCTTTACTTTCTGCTAATACTACCTCAGGAAATCCGCCCCACGCAGAGTATTCATCAAAGAGTTTTCTAATCTCTATTCTTTTCTTTACTACATCAATATCTTCTCTTAATTCGACATTTTTGAATTTAAGAAATTCCCTAAAATTTAATGGAAAGACCTCTATGTCCAAATGTCTTCCTGTCAAAGTACTCGAGTATTCTTCGCTCATCAACTTAGAGGAAGATCCTGTAACTATAACCTTTATATTTTTTGTTTCAGATAAAAACCTTACAAACCTTTCCCATCCTTGTAGGTATTGAACCTCATCTAACATTATAAATTTTGGATCTTTCTCAACATTTTTAAGATAAGTTTCAAAAATTCTGTTGGCTTCACTCAAAGATATTATTGTTGGTAATCTTGGATCTTCAAAGTTTATAATGAGAACTTTTTTCGGGTCAAGACCAAGTTGAATTAGTTTTCTAAGGAAAAAATAGGAAAGAGATGATTTTCCACTTCGCCGAACACCCTTTATAACTATAATTTCTTTTCCTTACGTAACATATATCGGTCAAATATTTAAATTTTGACTGATGCATTTTGACATGATTAAAGAGAAGTTTTATTCAGTAAAATTGCAAAATATCGAAATATTAACAAAATTCTAAAGAGCGTAGCGACTTTAAATCTAAGCTACCTTTTTTCATCCTTTTCAGAATTTAGCTCTTTCAATATCTTTTTTAAATCCAACCCGTAAACTCTTGCAACCTCGCCAAGTTTCAATCTACTAATCTCCAAAGAAGCCATTGGACAGCCCAAGCAAGGAACATTGTATTTAATTAAAACTTCAAATCCTTTTTTACTTTCTAGTATTTCTTTTATTGTTGAGTTTTCATCAAATCTCTTATTTTTTTCTTTCGATTTCACAAAATCAACTCTTTTATAAAATTCTCAATAAATTATCGATATAAATTATCTTTGTTCATCTTTTCTTCTATGTTTATTTATTCACTTATTATTAAGAGTTATTTTCTCAAGGGCTAATTCTTTATCAATCCAATTCAAAAATTTATCATAACCTTTCTCGATATTAAAGCAAATTATGCAAGGTATCTCGTAAGGATGAAGCTCTTTTATTCTTTTCATAACTTTATTAACTAAGCTATTCTTTGTCTTTATAATAAAAGCGTACTCCTCGCTTTCTATAATCTTTCCTTTCCATCTATATATAGAGTTTATTTTAAAGATGTTGACACAAGCTGCAAGTCTTTCTTTTATTAATATTTTTGCAATCCTTTTAGCGTCTTTTTTCTTTTCTATCGTGGAATATATTATTTTGTATTTCTCCATCTTTATCTCCCGAGCTTTACATTTTATTTAAACTTTAAGTTTTATTTTTTCTTTTATCTTTATTCTTTGATTTTTCTGAGATATCCAAAATTTTCTCACTTCTCTTTATAAAATCTTTGAATTTTTCTTTTACAATTCTTTTCTCCCTTTCAATTCTTTCATGAGCATTTTCCAAATCTTTCGGTATTTGCCTCTTGCTTTTCCTTAGATAATCGTATATAGCTTCTTTTAATGCATCTACAGCAAGCAATGAGCAATGAACTTTTATAGGCGGCAACCCTCCTAAAATTTTTATTACATCCTCATTGCGAATCTTTAAAGCATCTTCTATTCTTTTATTTTTAGCAAGCTCTGTAATCACGCTACTTGTTGCAATAGCTGCAGCACAACCAAGAGTTTTGAATTTTATCTCTACGATAGTATCATTCTTAACTTTTATGTAAAGCTTCATAACATCTCCACAAACTATGTTCCCTACCTCTCCTACGCCACTAGGATTTTTAATCTCTCCAACATTTTTTGGATTTAAAAAATGCTCCATAACCTTTTTTGTGTACATTTCAATCATATTTCAATCATCTTTCGAAATTTCTCTTCTTTTAAATTCTATCTTGAAGTTTTATAAAATGGGCTTGCTTTTCTCAAATCTTCTACAATTTTTTTTAAACATTCAATTGTATACTTAATCTCCTCTTTTGTATTCTCCTTTCCTACAGAAAAGCGAACGCTTCCATGAGCATCTTCTGGAGTTAGGCCTATTGCAAGCAAAACATGGCTCGGCTCTAAGGAGCGAGAAGAGCAAGCAGAGCCAGTGGAAGCAGCGATGCCAAAGCTATCTAATCTTAATACTATTGCCTCGCCTTCAATCCATTTGAATGAGATGTTAGCATTGTTGCAAAGCCTTTTTTCTCCAGGCAAAGGACCATTTAATCTTGTCTCCTCTATTTCCAGAGCTCCTTTTATTAGCATTTTATTCAAAGCTTGCATTTTATCTACGTGTTCTTTTCTTGCTATCTCTACTGCTTTTCCAAAGCCAACAATTGAGGCAACGTTTTCAGTTCCGCTCCTTAATCCAAACTCATGGCCACCCCCATGAAGCAAAGGATCTATTTTAACATCTTTTCTTATAAAAAGTCCTCCAATGCCTTTAGGACCATAAATCTTGTGAGCATTAATAGTTATGAGATCTACATATTCCATAGGTATTTTTGTTTTTGTAAAGCTTTGACAAGCGTCTGTATGAAAATAAACTTCATGCTCTTTGCAAATTCTTCCAATGCTCTCCAAATCTTGGATTGTTCCTATTTCATTATTTCCATGAATTACAGAAACTAGAATAGTGTCTTTTCTTATCTTATCTTCTAATTCATTTAAGTTTATAAATCCTTCTTTATCAACATTCAAATAAGTAACCTCAAATCCTTGTTTCTCTAACCACTTGCAAGCATTAAGAACGCAATCGTGCTCTATTTTTGTTGTAATTATATGCTTTCCTTTCTTTCTATTTGCAAACGCTATACCCTTTATAGCAAAATTATTTGCCTCTGTCCCTCCAGAAGTGAATATTAGCTCATGATCTTTTGCATTTGCCTTTTTCTTTATAATATCTCTTGCATGCTCTATTGCTTCTCTTGCCTCCCTTCCAAAAGAATGCAAGCTAGAAGCATTGCCAAACTTCTTATTAAAAAATGGTTTTATAGCTTCTAAAACTTCTTTTGCTATAGGCGTTGTTGCAGCATGATCCAAATAAATTCTTTTTATCCCAATCACCCCATATATTTTAAAAGCGTTATACCTTGTTTTTCAGTAATCTACAAATAATGCAAAAATCTCTTGCAAGAGATTTTTTGCTTATTCTCTTACCTTTCCTATAAGACTTCAAAATTCTTTCAGCAATTTTATCGATCTTTATCAATTCATTTTTTGATAATCTTAACCTTGAGCCTCTTTTATTATTCAGGTATTGAGAAACTGCTGCCTCGCTGATGCATAAAATCCTTGCTATCTCTTTTCTTTTTGCTCCTTTTTTAATTAAAAGCTC
>JAHLMP010000004.1:0-2256 GCA_018920315.1 Candidatus Aenigmatarchaeota archaeon
TTCTTAACTTTTCTATCAAAACCTCATTTTGTGCCTTAATTGTTGCAAGCTGCTCTTCTATAAATCTTAGTCTATTATTCATTCTTTCCATATCTTCATAACCTCTATAGCCTTCGATTGCTCTTGGTTCTAAGCTACTTTCATAAATCTCTTTTCTTCTAAAAGGTTCTTCCTCCTTTCTCGGAAGCGCTGGCTCAAACTCTTTTTCTCTTGTTATTCCTTCTTCCCTTCTCTCTCTAAAAGGCTTCCACTCTGGCTTTATTCCTTCTCTTTCTAACCTTTCTCTTTCCCATGGTTCAAGTGGCTCCTCTCTCTTTATTTCATCTTTTCTAAATCTCTCAAGAAGCATGGGCTTTTCCTCTTCGAAATGACTGGGGCTAGAAGGTTCGCTAGTCCTTAAGAGAATGCTTTGCCTTATTCTTTCGTATTCATCCTCTTTTTCTCTTTTAATTTTCGATTTTATCCAGCCAAAAACCATTTTTATCATCTTTTTATCTTAATTATCGGAAAATCTTAAGTTCTATTTTTTATTTTTCTCGCACACTTCATTATTCTTTCTTCTAATTTTTTACTTTTCATAAGCTATTCCCTAATGTTATTTTTCCAAATTATTTATCAATAATCATCTTCCAAAATTAATTGATATTTTCTTTTTATTTAATCTTTATCCATTATCTGTGAATCTTTATTCCCTCTCTTCAAGCTTTGGTATCTTAAGAGCATTCATGAATGCATCACGAACTTCGAAAACAAGAGATCTTCCTCTCTCAAGGTAAGCTCTTCTTCTTTTATAGTAAAAAAATTTATTATAAAAACTCCAAAAAAGCCTTTGAATAAAGTTTGAATAATCATAAGATGTTTTTAGCCAACCATATATTTCTATCGTTACATTACCTTTATTTGTATTAACATCTTGCTTTCCTTGCGCAATTATTTTAAAGGAATAAACTGTCCATTTATCCTCTTCTTTGTTTGTTGTCCACTCATTATAAAAGCTTCTTGGATTATCTGTAGAATCCCATTTTAGTATTCTCTCATAAGTATCTTTTGCCTCTACTTGCAAAACCTTTTCTAGTATTGGCCTAATTATATTACAAATCTCTTTTACATTATCTCCTGAAAATTTTATAATCAATTTATCTCTTGGATAAAGTAAATTATCAACAATTGTTAATGATGGCATTTTATTAACACCAATTTTATAAAATTTTTGATTGAAATATTTACAATTTCATTTCAACTGCTCCATGTAACCCTTTAGCTCTCTTTCAAACTTCTCAGTAAGCTCTCGACCGAGCTCAAAATATTCATTTCTCTTTTTCTTATAAAATATTGCATGCCAAAATCTTCTTAGAATTTCATAAAATATGCTTTGCTGCCAATATGTATCTTGTGGATATTCAGTCATTAAAACTGGGCGATAAGTTATCTTTACTTTTCCAACGCCACCAGAGGAAAATCCTTTTATTGTTATGTCTATTTTGAAATAACTAAACTCATCTAACTGCCTTATTGCTTCCCATTCTGCTTCAAACTCCTCTCCAGTATCTGTCTTACTTATCGAATATGTTTTTTCTTGAAATCCTCCTGGTTGAATTCCATAAACAACTTCTAGAAGCTCTTTTACTTTTTTATATAATAATTCTGGACTTTTTCCTTTATACTCAAAGCTCATTGTTTTTATGTCTCTATAAATATAATCCCATATTGTTAGCTTTGCTGATGCCCAAACCATAATTAACACTTTGCGTGAGTTTTTTAATCTTTTATCTTTTTTACGATTTTTGAATTTTCTATTAAATCCATATGAGTAAAGAGATAACGAAAATGATTATAGATATGATAACAATCCAAAATAAGGAAATTGATAAATTTGGCCAAGTAAGTAGTAGAGTAAATATTAAGAGAAATGCAAGCAAAATAATTAGAGAGATTCTTATTTGTTTCATTTCTATGCTACTTGTTGTTAGCAGTAATGCAAGAAAAATAAATGTTATTAATAAAGAAATAAAGATGTTTTTTGAGAAATAATAAAGAATGGAAAAGGATAAAATAAATAGAAATATTATAGAAAGGAATATGAAAACGCGAATGCTTCTCAAATATCTTTTCATAATGAATATTATTTAAAAGGTAGTTAAAAAATTAATTATTAGCTTGAGAGAGTGTGTATCTTAGAAAATATTGCATATTGCTTATGGGCCCGTAGCTCAGTTTGGATAGAGCGGCTGAACGCTTGAGAAATTTTAAATCGTG
>JAHLMP010000004.1:2752-64617 GCA_018920315.1 Candidatus Aenigmatarchaeota archaeon
GGAATTTAAAAAACTATAAAACCTTTTTCCTAACTTTTCTCCACTTAGTTTAACTTCAACTGGAATTATAATATCGTCCTTTCTTAAAACAAAATCTACTTCAGACTTTCCAGTAGTTCTCCAATAATTTAATTTCCAGTTCTCGAGAGACAACAATTCTCGTAAAACAAAATTTTCCATTAAGGCACCTTTATCGCTTCTTTCATCGAAAGATGAGAAGTTGTTTATTATAGAATTTCTAAGACCCAAATCCAGGAAATAAACTTTTGGAGATTTCCTTAATTCTGTAATCAAATTCCTATAAAATGGCTTTAATTCGTAAATTACATAAGTATGCTTGAGTATTGTTAAGAATTCTTCTACTTTTCTATAGCTTATCTTTAACTCAGAAGCCAAAGAAGAAATCGAAATTAAGTTAGACACATTAAATGCCAAAATTTTTAGTAAATCTTCAAACTCTGAGGTTTCTTCTATTTTGAAAAAAGCTATTATATCTTTCTCCAAGTAAAGGTTAAAGATATTCTTTAAGATTGTGATTTTTTCCTCTTGGCTAGCTGCCTTCACAACCTCTGGATAACCTCCGAAAACAACATATTCCTTCCAATATCTTAGGAATTCATCAATAAATGAAGGTTGACTAATCTCATCCTTTCCATCTAAGAATTTTTTAAGAGATTCCTGCTTTTCTCTAACCAATCTTTTTAGACCTTCGTCTTTCGCTGATAAAAACTCTTCAAAATCAAAAGTTAAAAGTTCGAATAGCAAAAGTCTACCAACCAAGAATGGCAGAACATTTACCTTCAATTCTAAAGAAGATGAGCCAGAAATGAATATTTTTACATCTTGAAACTCGTCAAAAATTATTTTCAATTTTTCACCAGCATCTTTTACTCTTTGAATTTCATCTAAAAACAAGAACAACTTTTCTTTAGGCTTTTTATATCTTTTCACGAAATCTATTGTATTTTCTTCTAATGCTCTCCTGTATTCTATCAAGTCTAAATTAATAAAAACTTTGTTTCCCACTATTTCTTTTTCAATCATTTTTAAAAGAGTGGTTTTACCAGTTTGTCTTGCACCTCTAATACCTATAATCTCCCTTCTCTTTATGAATTTTCCAATTTTTTCTTCAAGTTTCCTTTTAATAAGTATCTCATCCATATATTTCTCTATTATTTTTGCAAATATTTAAAAATTAATTCTATTATTTTTATATTAATTGAAAATAAAATTGAGATAACTATCTCGCTACTGAGAAAATTGTTTGAACTTATAATCTCTCATTCAAGAACTTAATAAAAAATTATCTGGAGAAGATATAAGCAATTTTCTCTTATCATCGAACCTTAATTTCACTTATTGGGAAAATATCTGAAAACAAAAGAATTTTTATCCTACTTTTTCGCGAAGTATATTTTCAGTTTTTCTAAGCAATCTATAAATTAATCCTTGCAATTCATGATGATATTTTAAATCATAATTTTATCTCATCTTTGCAAAACCTTTCAAAAAAGTTACTTGATTTTCATCAAATTACTCCATACCTTCAATCTTTTCTTTTAAAACTAAGTTTGGATTTTTCTCAGCCTTATTTAGATTTACTATGAGCTTAGAGAATAGCTCATCGAATTCTACTATTCCTCTTTTCCTCTTATAAGGGTTTGCAAAAGAAACTATTTGTTGATACACAAATGGGTGCCATTTGCCAAGCTCCTTTATCTTTTGTGCAATGGATTTCATTAAAGAAAAGGCCTCCATAACTTTACTTGCTCTCTCCTCTCTAATTTTTATTGCATCCTTAATTTTTTCATCAACGAAGAAATCGCATTTCTTCATTATCGATTCTAAAGAACTTCCTGAGAATTTTTCTAATTTTTCATATGCAATTCCTAAGGTAACATAATAAGCATTTTCTATAGAATCTGTAATTATAGGATCACTTTCGTAAGTTTCTGGCGAGGTGCTTAAGTACTCGCGATATATATTTAATGCAACAAAAGACTTTTCCCTAATATTAAGCTCTTTCTCTATATTTAGATTCATCATTAGCTTTGCAAGCTTCTCAGGAACTATAATTGCAGGAAGCTCTTTTATCCCAACCCTTTGAGCAGCAAGAAAGCGATGTTGGCCATCGAGAATAACATATTCATCTTTTTCCTTATTTTCATAAACAATTAAAGGGACTATAAAGCCTATTCTTTCTATAGAAGATACAAGATGCTTTACATGATATTCGCTTGGCTTTCTTTGATGAGAAACAACAACGAGCTTATCTATTGGCACAAGCCTAAATCTAAATTTATTTCCTTTTGTTGGTTCTTTAAACTCAAACTCATTTGCTTCTTTCTCTGCTTTTGCCATATCAATATTATATACTTACTTTATAATTAAATGCTTACTCATTGAAGCCTTTGTTTGAGAAGATTTTATTTTAAATTATATTTTAAATTAGTAGATATACCAAAGATTCATCTTTATCATATATGGCTCGAAATCAAAATTTCCTGAAACAATATAATAAACTGTTACGTAATTCTTTAATTTTTCTTCTTTATATCCTATATTCTCGCTAAGCCACAATATAATTGCTTTCATTAGCTGATTTAAATCTGTTCTCTCTTCGCTATAATCATTAATCCATGCAGCCTTTCCATTACTATACCTTGTTATATAATAATTCAGCTGAGATGCTGCATATCCATTAAAGCTTATCAAAAGACTTTTTTCATTTGCATCTACTAGCATAGAAGGCTGAAAGTAAAACTCGTAATTTCTATCGATTATTCTGATCTCGGCAAAAACTCTTCCGGTAGAATAATCTATAACTATATCATCTATTTTTATTCTAGTATTATCGATTATCATAACATCTCCTTTATAGTATCTAAGTCCCTGATTATTATCATAAGTAACATAAGGTATGCTATTATTATCTAAATAGATGTTTAGTGCATGAGAGTTTTCTCTAACCCAAAAGACAGAATTATTATAGACATTAATTCTTGTATCAACAAAATATTCTCCTATTCTAAATGGCTCTAATGAATTTTGATTTATTATAAAACTTTCTGCGCTTCCAATTTTTGGGGTAAGATTGAATAAATTGTTCTCACAAGCGACTGTAGAAATCATCAAGAAAGATTTTCCTTCATCAAGATAATTATAATAATTTGAGAGGTCTCTACAACCAAAAAATGCTATAACGTTTGCATCTTTCATTTCATCTAAGCTACTATTTTCAAGGATTTCAAGCTTGATATTCTTCCCTCTAAAGTAAAATAAAGCATCCTCTGGATAATTAATTGCAACCATTCGCTTAAATCTTTCCCTCTCTTCATAACTACAGTTGCATCCTATTTTTATTACATTTTTATTAAGATGAAGAATCTCTATCTCAGCTCTTGCATTAGAAGGAATGATTTTATATATTTCGTTTCTAAGTCCAATTAAATCATTGTTTAAAACAAGATTTCTTAGAATGCCTGCTTTATCCAAAGAGGCTAACGCGTCTCTACCAATTACTGCTAATAAAGAAAGCTCATATTCTTCCCTTTTCTCTTCTGATGATAAGAGAAAAAGCAGAATAAAGAATAAGAGAAACGATGCTAGTATTGCTTCTACAGTTTTTATAAATCCTTTTTTTCTTTTCATACTTTTCTCCCTTTTGATCTCAATTTAGATGATGCTATTTATTGATATATTCTAATTATTAGTAAAACTACTTCATTGTCTAAGGAAGACGCTCTTCTTATCTCAACAAATTTTCTATAAGCATATTCTCTTCCACATTTTGCCAAAATATCTTCATTTGTTTTTTTAATTATAATTTCGAAATCTATCTCATTTGGAATTGATAAAAGAGATTTAATTCTATTGTAATCATCAATATTGCAATTATTTATCGCTAGAACTTTTTCCCTTTTTAATTTATAAAAATCCTCTGCAAAGCCCAAGCGTCTCGCTACATATATATTATTCCAATCGCTTGGAATTCCTTTATCGTGAAGAAGAAGTTCTGAAATAGCAAAGCCAAAAAGCAAAGCCCTTTCTCTGTCTTTACTTTCTTTGCTTGAGAAAAAGTTTTGTATTATAGAATGAGAAATTATCAACAAAACTATTATAAATATTGCCAAAGAAAATAAAAAATCGATGGGCACCTGAGATTTATATCGATACATTAAAATCTCCATTGACAAACTCTAAATCATTTAAATCTACTTTGAAACAAAATTTAAATTATCCCTATTTCTGCTGTTATAATAAATGTTAAAAATCCTGTAATGCCCATTATTAATGAATGCTTTAAACCTGCAGCTATAGAGTTAGAGCCAATCTGTCCAGCTATTAACCCTGAAAATACACCTTCTATAATTATCATAAGTAAAAATATAGCATTGTAATAGCATCTTGCATTCTCTTTCTTTCCAAATCTGAAGGCTTCGCAAATAACAAAATAAAAATGACAAATTGAGCAAGCTTCATAACTAGAGCCTATACAAGCCTTGCAAGGGCTTTGGCCAAATGGTATGCCTGGCAATTCTTCTGTTCCAGGTATTTGTGGGAATTTTAGTAAAAAGGCTATCAAAGCTATAGAAATTCCTAAGAAGATGAAGAATATTGCATAAACTGCCATTATATGCTGGTTCATCAAAGCGCTTTTCTCAAGCTCAGCTTCTTTTATTCCTTCTACATTATCTGCTAAGGAATCGAGTATATCTTCTGATTTTCCTCCTGATTCTTCTATCTGAGAAATAGCTAAGATTGACTGCGAAATTATTTGACTATCTTTCAACTTATTTCTAAAATTATCTAAAGCCTCTTTTAGGGAAATATTCCAAGAAAGCTGATTATTTAATCTAACTACATGTGGTGTTAGCGCTCCGTAATCAGAAGCAGCGCAAGTTTTTATAGCTTGTATCAATGTTAATCCACTTCTCTTTGCTGCAGCAATATCTCTTAGAAAATTTGGAAAGTTCATCTCGCAATTTCTCAAGTTCTGAAACTTGATGAATTTAAAAATAGAATAAGGAAGTATTATTACCATTACTCCAATGATTATTAAGTTAACAAATAAAGCTATGTTTTGATAGGTAAAGCTTGCCAAGATTAGAATTATGAAGAATAAAATCGAAGATATAAGCAATATGCCTTTTTCATTCAACTCCAATTTTTTTCCTTTCATTTTAATTTCACTTGATAATTATCCTGTTGGGGATCTCATCTTAACCAATAAAATAAAAGCAATCGAAGTAAGAGGAAGTAAAATAAATATTATAAAAAATTGAATAATTATTACATCTAATCCAGCACCTGCCATTACAGCAGTTAGAACTGTAAACATTATAGAGCCAGCTATAACAAGCGTTAGATATATTTCTATATACATTGAAAGCTCTTGAGAGAAGCGAACAATCTTTCTTCTATACTCGTTCATGAGCAAATCTGTCTTTTCTCTAAGAAATATCGCTAGATCTGTGCCACTTGCAACAGAGGTTGCCATTCCCCAAAGAAGTTCGCGGAAATTTTTTGATGGAGTTTCAGAAGCTTCCTTTCTCATAGCTTCGACGGAATTCATTCCAAAGAATGTTATATTTCTACTAATATTGCTTGCAGACTTTGCAACCTCTCCAAACTCTTTAAACCTTGCTAAGGTATTAAATATAAATAATGGTAATGCCTTTCCCGCTGAAAGGGCTGCCATATAAGATGTTGCAAAAGGTAGTTTTTTGTCTATCTCATCTTCCTTCTTCTTACTTAAAACTCTAGGATATGAGTAAAAGAAAAAGAATACTATACCACTTATTCCAAAGGATAGCGTCGCCGCAAGAGAAACTGAAACAAAGACATCGAAAAATAATCCAAAAATAAATGAAAGGATTATTATCTCAAGTAAAAATGTTAGAAAGGATGTGAAAAATGCCATTGAAAGATACTCATCTAATGTAAATGCTAAGTGAGCTATTTTAAGATCTGTTTTAACATCTAGGAAGTGCTTTCTTAAAGGTTTTATTAGACTTCCAAAGCGCCTATAACAAAACTTTGAATAGCTTGTCATATATTTAAATTATGTTTTAATTACTATTTATCTCTTATTTTCATTTTTGAATTTGAGAAAATCGAAAATATATTTTCTTCAAATTATATATTACTGTATATAAATATACTTTTTATATAAGAAAAATACTATAAAAATTGGGTTAATAAATGGGTTTAGTAAATTTAATTAAAAACAGATTTACACAAAAAATATTTTTTTATATCATCGCTTCAATCCTTTCCATTATTGTTTCTCTTGCAGTATAGAATAAATTGATTGCTCTTACCATCTCTTCATAGCTTTCTACGCCTTTTTTAGCAAGAAAATACAAAAACTTTGCTCTATCTTTCAAATCCTTTTTTATATCTTCTATTTTTATTCCTGTTCTTTTTGAAATCTTAGCAAGCAAATAGCTCTCGCGAGCAATGAACTTATCTTGCATAGGATCCCATCTTATTACATCATTGCCTTTTGGTTCATTCTTTTCTCGATCATAACCTGTTATCTCAGTTATAGAAATTATTCTTCTCACATATTTTTCTCTTAGCCTTACTCTTGCAATAAATATAACCATATCCAAGTTCTGGATTAGAGAGGATGGCAAGCTAATTGGTGGTGTTGTCAATCTATCTATCAGCTTTTGAAAGCTTTCAGCATGAATAGTTGCTAGGCCTGCATGCCCAAGAGCCATTTGTTGAAATAGAACATATGCTTCCCTTCCTCTTACCTCTCCTACTATTATATAATCTGGTCTTTGTCTTAATGCCTCTCTTAATAGCTCATAAAGATCTATTTCCCTTTCTTCTTTTGCTATAGATACTCTTGCTACTTGAGGTACCCAATGAGGATGATAAAGCTGTAGCTCTGCTGTATCTTCTATAGAAACAACCTTGAGCTGAGGTTTTATAAAGGAGCAAAGTACATTAAGAAGCGTTGTTTTTCCACTTGCTGTACCACCAGCTATCAAAGCAGAGCAACCATGCTCTATCAAAAACCAAAGATAAGATAAAGTTGCAATATCGCAAGTACCAAACTTTAATAGATGAATAGGCGTTAGTGGTTTTTCAGAGAATTTTCTAATAGTAAAGTTAGAGCCTCTTCTTGCTATATCACTTTCTAAGGTTGCTTGCACTCTTGAGCCATCTGGTAGAGTTCCGTCTAACAAAGGAGATGCAAGAGATAAAACCTTTCCACAGCGTTCTCCAAGCTTTATTACAAATCTATTTAGCAATTCTCTATTTTCAAACACTATATTTGTTTTTATTGATCCTATTCTTGGATCTTTATGATAAACATATATAGGAATTCCAACGCCGTCACAACTTATATCTTCGATGTAAGGATCGTGTATTAAAGGTTCTATTCTCTCCATCCCTATAAAATCTCTGAAAAGATAATACTGAAATATCTCAAATAGGTTTTCATTGTGCATCTTTTTAATGTTGAAGTAATCCAAAGCTTCTGAGAATAATCTATTGAGATAATTTATTGCATCGCTTTTTCTTAGCTTTGTAAAATCTACATTTATTTTTTCCTTAATAAAACCTTCTATCTTTTTCAATAGCTCTATTTGTTCTTTTGTTAATACTGGTTCCTCGACTATATAATTTAATTCCCTTGTTTCAGGATTCCAAAATATATTAGCAGAAGCAAAAACCTTATTGTTTAATGTTATTAACGGATATCTTATAGAAATCTTTCTTAGCTCTTCTTCTTCCAATTCTTCTTCTTTAACTTCTTCTATCTTTTTATCAAACATCCTCTCTATGGAAATTGGCTCTATTTTCTCTTCGAAAACGCTTTCCTCTTTTTTTTCTTCCTCTTTACTTTGCAAAGGTTGTTGCCACATGCCTTGTTGAAATAGCTGTGGCAAAAATTTTCTTGCCTCTTGAGCTTTATATTCTTGCCTAATTTCCTCTTTTTTAGGCTTTATTATTATATAAACCTTTTGCTTCTCTTCTTCCTTTTTACCTTCTTCCATTCCCTCACCTTGAAAATCTAACTAGATCTTTCTATCTTAATATTTCTATCGAATATTCTGAAGCTCTTACAATTATTTTTCCAGTAGAGCTTCCTACACTCCCATTAATATTTTTATCTTCAGAAATATAAAAAAGGCCTATAGAGCTTCTTAATGAATAATTATAAATATCATAAAGTAATAATTGATTATCAAATGCTTCTATAAAATATGAATTCTCATTTATGGATGAAAGTAAATCTAGATTAATGATTGCATTTGCGTTAAGCTCATGAGCTTTTACAATGCCACATGAAATAGCGCTCGAAGCAAGCTTTAACTGATCTTCTTCAGCTGTTTTACTAATCCAACCTGAAAATTGAGTGAAAAAAGTAGAAGAAAATAGAGCGATCATTATTCCTAATGCAAATAAAAATAATTCCAATATTATTCTCACCTGCCCTTTTTTTGTTTTTATCTTAACTTTTCTCATCTTAATCCTTATTTTAACAAAAATATAATCTTGTTGATATATAAAAATTTCGAGCAAGTAAATTCTTTGATTATACGAGCTTTATTTCTATCAATGTTTTTATAAGATTTCCTTCTAAAACTTTGCCCTTATTCTCTATTATAATTTCTCCTTTACCCATTTGCTTTTCTCCTTCTAAAACTATAAGATACACGTTTCCATCTTGCAAAGATATTAAGCTCCTATAACTTAGGTAATATGTTGTATAATATTTTTCTTCAATTTTTCTACTATAAACATAAAATATCTCCGGCTCATCTCTTCCTAAAATACAAGAGTTTGTTATATGGCAATCTGGATTTTTTGTAAAATATATTTGTTTTCCTGGATCATAGATTGTTGCTCTTGTTTCAAGGAAAACTGTTATTGCTCCATTCTCAAAGCTAAATGTTGGTATATCAATTTTTACACTTTCTCTACCTCCTGTATTAGCTACGCTTTTTATTTTATTATTTAACTCTTTCATGAAAGCTTCTATATTTTGTAGATTCGCGACATCTCTATTCTTTTCTATTATTCCAATGCCCCATATGTATGCAGAAGAAACAACTATTATAAGTATAGCTGTAATTAAGATGTATGTTATAATCTCTTGCTGTGCTTTCATTTACTAGCGCCCTATTAAAAATTACTTAATTGATTTTACATAGATAAGGTTATATGCTATTTTATATATTGTCATTGCTCTTCTTTTTTCATTACTCAAATTTATCTTGGTATTGTAACTTGCGTTGCTTGTGTTGGCTGTGCAACTTTTCTAACAGGAACTCTTGAAATAAGTAGTGCGTTGAGTCTCTTCTCTAATTTGGATATCTTATCTAATAACTCTTCCTGAGCTTCTTTCAATCTTCTATTTTCTTCTTCAAGCTCCTTAACCCTTTTGCTTTCTCCCCCACCTACTTCTATTTCAACTTCAAACTTGCTTGAAAATTCGTCGATCCTTTTTATCAATCCTTCTAAAGCTGTTGTTAAATTATTTAACTTATCTATTATTCCTGTGTTCATTCTTATCAAATCGCCAACAACCTGCTGATTTGTCTTTACAAGTTCTATATATTCGCTTGCTGTACTTCTTTCTTGTAACATCTCTTCTAACTTTTTAATCCTCTTTTCCATTGCTCTTATAGGATCTAAAGGTATTACTTCATATTCTTCTCTTACCATTCTTATTCACTACAATAAAATATATTTTCAAGAGTTTATAAAACTTTTTTAAGCATATTTAGCTAAATAATATTTCCGTAATACTCAATATCTTCTTATTAAGCTTTCTATTGTAGCATCTATTGAGTCTGCATAAAAAACTATAAGCGCTTCTATTGTTTGTGGCGGATTCGCTCCGTTAGGACCAAAGTGGCTTGCAACTATGTGAATCACTTCTTCTGGAAAATCTCTTAGATAAAGCTCGCAACATGCCCAAATTCCATGGTCAAGCATAGATTCATTACTTACAATCTTTCCTTTCTCTTTTTTATAGCAAAATATTTTCATTATATCATGCAAAATAGCTCCTGCTATTAAATAATCTTTGTTAATCATTATTCCATAAGATTCTTCAAATATTTTTGCAAGAGCAATAGAAATCTTTACAACAGCTAAGGTATGGTCTATTAATCCTTCTTCATAAGCATGATGAAAAGTAGATGGTCCGCCATAAGCTTTCGAGAAATCAATTTTATACTTTTCATATTTTTTGAAATTTTGATTACTTATTTTAATATTTTTTATTATTTCAATAGTTTTTTCTCTAAGCTCTTCATTTTTTATCAGTCTTGCAAGTTCTATAAGCTCCTTTTCTTTTTCTATACTCATCTTTCTCGCCAATTTTATTTTTCAAAATTATTATAAAATTTCTTCAATACAAATATTTTAAAGCGATTTAGCTGTGAATATAAGTTTTAAATGGTTTAGCTAATTGAGATGGTGTTTCTATGTATAAAATAATTAAAGAGGGAGATATTTATATCAATGTTCCTGATGTAAGGATTCCTGAAGAAGGAAAGAATATTGGATTTTACAATCCAAGAATGAAAACAGATCGTGACATCTCTATAGCTATTCTTGCAAGTTTTATAAAGAGATTTAATATTAAAAATCCTATTATTCTTGACTTAATGGCTGCAAGTGGAGTAAGAGGGTTGAGATATAAAAAAGAAATTGGAGGAGATGTCACTCTCAATGATATAAGCGAAAGTGCTTTTAATCTAATAAAAAGGAATGCAGAGATGAATTCTCTAAATGTAAAAATTTTTAACAAAGATGCTAGATTGTTAGCTTTGACGCTTAAAAAAGATAATGTTAAATTTGATTTTATAGATATCGATCCTTTTGGATCTCCTAAGGGTTTTATAGAATATTGCATTCCACTAACAAAAGATATTACCCTTTTCTCAATTACAGCCACGGATACGCCTGTACTTTTTGGATTATATCCAGAAGCTTGCTTAAAAAGATATGGATTTAGAGTAGAAAAGTTATATTTTTATAGAGAGGTTGGAACAAGAGTTCTATTAAGCTTTGTAATAAAGAAATTTGAAGAGAATAATAAGTCGATAGCTCCTTTGCTTTGCTATTCTACTGCTCACTATGTCAAGCTATTTTTTATATCAAGCGAGGAGCTATCGTCGAAGCAATTGAAAAACTTCGAGAGCTTAGAAAAATATGAGGACTGGATTAGATTAAATGAGGAAGATGTTTTAGAAAAGATAAAAAATATCGGAAAAATTTATCTTGGAAATCTTTGTAACAAGGATTTTTGTAATGATGTTTTAGAAGAGATTAGGTTAAGAAATCTTGATGGAGCAAAGATTCTCAATCTCGCGATAAATGAAATAGAAATTCCTTTTTATTATGACATTCATTATATTGCTAAAAGGTTTAAGATTCATGAAATACCAAAATCTACTGAGATTTTAGATAATCTTAGAAAATCTGGATTTTTAGCAAGTAGAACAGTTTTTTGTGAAAGAGGTATAAAAACAAATGCAAAAGCAAGAGAATTAATTTATTTTATGAAAAAATAGCATGAAGAATTTGCATGAGATTAATTGATAGTAAATAGTTAATTAATAATAAATGGTACAAGTTATTGAATTACTTATCTTCAACTTTCCAATTATTTTTCATTTCAAACATTTTTCATTGAGCATAGCTATCTAATTATCATACATTTCTATGCCTTTTCGTTCATTTGAATCTTATTGTTTCTAGATTTCTTGGAGCACCTACCTCTGCCTTCATTATTTGTCTTATAGTTTTTGCAAGCTCCACGCATTTTGAGTTTTCTCCATGATTTACTATTATCTTTTTTGGCTTTGTTTTTAAATGAGAAATAAAGTTTATCAACTCTTTTTGAGGAGAATGGCCGCTTAGCCCTTCTATTGTAACAACCTCTAAATTTAATTGAATAGTCTTTGCTCCAAACTCTACAATTTTCCATCCTTTTTGAACTTTTCTACCTAAGGTACCTTCGCCTTGATAACCAACAAAGATTAGCATGTTTCTCTCATCTTCTCCCATTTTTTCAAGATAATTTAGGATAGGGCCTCCATTAAGCATACCTGAAGTAGATATTATAACACTAGGTTTTGCTTCGGCAATTACCTTTTCCCTCTCTTGTTGTGATCCTATACTTCTAATTCTTGAATCTGTGAATGGGTTCTCTGATTGATGCAATATTTTATTTTCCATATCTCTACTTAAAAATTCTGGATATGCTGTATGAATTGCTGTTGCATCCCAAAGCATTCCATCTAAATAAATTGGAATATCCAACTCTTCTTTTGGTATAGAGCATAATATTACTAATACATCTTGTCCTCTTTCGGCTGCGAAGCTTGGTACTAGAACCTTACCTCCTCTTTCTATAGCTCTTTTTACGCTCTCTATAAGATTTTTTTCAGCCTCTCTTCTACTAGGATGTACATCACTTGCAGAACCATAAGTAGCTTCTATAATTACCCCTTCTACCCTTGTAAAGTTTGTTCTTGCAGGAGAAAATAATCTTGTTATTCCGTATTTCATATCTCCAGTATAAAGCAAATTGTATAATCCATTTCCTATATTTAAATGAATTAGAGATGAGCCAAGCATGTGACCAGCATTCTCAAGGGTTAATCGCATATCAGGAGCTATATCTGTAACCTCTCCATAATCTAAGCTAACGCTATGTTTAATCATTTCTTCTATTCCTCTTATTCCATAAGGTACTTCTCTTCCTTCTCTTTGACAAACCTCTATATAATCCATTTGAAGCAAGGCCATCAAATCTCTTGTAGGCTCTGTGCAGTATATTGGACCACGAAAGTTATATTTTTCATAGAGCAATGGAACTAGACCACAATGATCTAAGTGAGCATGAGAAATTATTATTGCATCAAGATCTTGGATATTAAATTCAGGAGCATTTAGATAAGGATATGGCTCTTTTTGATTTGATACTGAAATGCCGCAATCTAGCAAAACATTTGTTTGCGGGGTTCTTAAAAGAATGCAAGATCTGCCAACTTCTCTTGCTCCACCCAAGAATGTAGTTCTAATCCATTCTACTTCTTTCATCTGAGAGTATATCTTTTTTCCAAGCTCATGCAAGAATTTTTTTCTGTTTTCTGCCTCTTTATGAAGCATTCTTCTTATTGCAACTATAAGCTCGCTTTGAATGTCACCACTTCTCTTTATGTTTGGCGTCCAGTTAGTCTTTTCTAATATTTTTCTTATGATTTCTCCATTTTTTCCTATAATTACACCTGGTCTTTTTGCATGTATTATTACCTTCGAAAATTCTTTCTCAAAATAAATTTCTGTAATTTCGCTTGCTGGTGGTATTATTTCTCTTATTATATTTTCTGTTTTCTCAGCATCTTCTAATATACTTGGATCAGCTCTTACCATTATTCTCTTTTTTAGTTTATTTACAATACTCTTTATCTCTTCTGTTGAATTTTTTAGAAAATCTTCATTCTTTGTATAAATTATTATATTCGACCCTTCATAACATATCTCACTTATCAAATCTTCTCTTATTTCAGCGTTTATTTTTTGGAGTATCTCTTCCATTTTCTCACCACAGAGAATTTTTTATAAATAATGAATGAGACTACTTGAGTTTGAAGATATGAAAATTATTTATTCAAAAGTTTGTAATTCAATTCCGTCCTTTGTTATTATTGCTACATCTATTCGCTTGCCACCAGAGAAAACATCTCTTTCTCTTGCTGCCTTTATTGCTTCTACTGCGAGTTTTATCGCTTCCTCTTTGCTAATATCTTCTTTATACTCTTTCTCTAATATTCCATAAACCAATGGGGAGCCAGAGCCACTTGCAATATATTTATCTTCTGTAATGCCACCTATGGCATCGATGCCAAAAATTCTTGCTCCGCTAGAATCATAGCCTCCGACTATTAATCCGACAAGATATGGGAAAAACCTACTTGACTGTAGTATATTTGAAATCAATGTTACAACTGCGTTGACTGTTACGCTACTCTCTAATTTATATAAACTTATTTCTGCTTTCACTATTCTTATCAATTGCTGTAAATCTCCTACAGAGCCAGAGGTTGTAACGGCTATTTTATCATCTATAGCATATATCTTCTTGTCTTCTTTACTTACTACAAGATTCCCCATTGTTGATTTTGTTTCTGCTGCAAGTATTACACAATTTTTAGCCTTAATTCCGCATGTTGTTGTTCCAATCATATTTTTTCTTTTAATCATACGATCTCCTTCAGAAATTTGATAAGAAGATATTATTGATAAAATATTTAAATATTAAATATTTAAATGGTTTAAAATCTTTAGCAAGCAAGGTTTTTGCTGTTATTCTTCACTTTTTATTTTTCGTTTTTCTCATTTTCCATCTTCTATTTCTCTATCTTTATTTTATAATCAAATAGCTCAACAATCAATTAAAGAATTTCCGTCAATCTCATCGTCAACCTTTGGACAATTTGTTTTTACCACAGCCAAAGCTATCTCGCTTTTCTCTCCTATCTCTATGTTAAAATATTTTCTATTTCCAACTAATAAAGCATCTTCGAGACCAAGTTGAGTAGAGTTATAAACTAATGTTGTGCCATTTTTGTAAACAACATTAATTTCAATATCTCTAAGCTCTATATTTCCTGTATTTTCTATTATTCCTGTAAGATTATTTCCATTAACACAAACATTTCTGAACGAAATTGCACCATAAGAGCAATCTATCTTTTGCGATGTCTGATTTCCAATTCTTTCGCTCGTTTCTAAGGAAAATGATCTATACCAATTCATTATAATCATTGCAGTAGAAATTGTAAATGCTACAATTAGAACAGTAGCAACTAATGGAGATAAACCTTTTTTCATCATAGTCCTCCCAACTAAATTAAAAGAGTTTCTAAAAGCTTTTCATCTTTTCAATCTCGCTTTTCATTGTAGTTAATTCTTCGTAAAGTTGTTTTAGAGAATCTTCTAATTCATTAGCTTCTATAGCCTTTGGCTTTATTGTTTCTTTCACCTTTTCTATCTCCTCGCTTCCTGTTCTCAAAAAGTTGGCATCGAGCTGCGTTATATTCTTCTCAACCCTTTGCAAAGTAATTCTTAAAGTATTTAACGTATCGCTCTTTACCTGATCTATCTCCTCTAGTATAGAAAAGAGATTTCTTAAGCCTGCAAGCAATGTTTTTATTTCTTGGATTATTGTTATTATTTCTCTGTATTTTTCTACTTTTACAAAAAGCGGAGCTGGAACAGAAGAAGCTGCTTTTTCAATATTTTTTAATTCTTTACTTTCATATCCTTCTTTCTCTTTGGACTTTTCCTCAGCTTGGCTCTCTGCCCCAAAATTATTTACAAGCTCTTTTTCGCTTCTTTTTCTAAAAATTACCATTCCTATCTCACTTTATTAATAATAAAATAAATTACCTATTCAAACTTTATAAACCTAAATGCGCTGGGCGGGAATTCCTTTTTTATAAAAATTCGAACCCGCGTTTCTGCCGCTCTACTAGTATTGGCAGGGCAGTGTCCTAACCATTAGACTACCAGCGCAAGTTTATCTATTTTCAAGTTTTTCTCTATTCAATAAAATAATTATTAACAATTCTTAAAATTTATTTATTAACCTTATTATTATGCTATTTCCTTTCGAAAGCGTAAGAGAAGGACAAAAAGAATTGATGGAAGATGTTATGAAATGTTTAGAAAATAAAATGAGCTTAATTGCAAATGCTCCTTCTGGTGTAGGAAAAACGGCAGCAACATTAGCACCTTCACTTGAGTATGCTATCAAAAACGGAAAGACTGTGTTTTTTCTAACCCCAAAACATTCTCAACATAAAATCGTGATAGACACAATAAGAAAAATAAGGGAAAGATTTAATGTGAACATATTAGCTATAGATATAATAGGAAAAAAATGGTTGTGCCAAGTTTCAGGTGTGGATTTTCTTACTACTCAAGATTTTAACGAGTATTGTCTAACATTAAAAAAGAATGAGAGATGCATATTTTATAACAATACAAGAGAAAAAGGTGAGCTTAGCGAAAGAGCTTGCGAAATTATTGAAGAAATTATTAGAAATCAACCACTGCATGCGGAAGAGCTTAAATCATTGTGTAAAAATCTTTGCCCTTATGAGATTGCTTTAGAAGTTGCTAAGAAAGCAAACTTAATAGTTTGCGACTACTATCATATATTCTCTTGGATAAGAGAAAAATTATTTGCGAGAACGAAAAAATCTATAGAAGATTCAATAATAATAGTAGATGAAGCTCATAATCTACCTGATAGAATAAGAAATATTTTATCAGCAAAGCTCACAACAAGGACTATAAGAAATGCATTGAAAGAAGCTTATAAATTTGGATTTGAAGATGTTGGCGAAACAATATCTAAAATAGAAGATATAATGATAAATCTTGCTAAAAAAAGTAACGAGGAAGAGTTTTTCATAAGCAAGGATGATTTGACAAGAGAATTAGAAACCATAGATGATTATTACAAAATTATTGAAGATTTCGAGATTGCTGCAATAGAAGTTAGAGAAGAAAGGAAGAGGTCTTTCATAGGGAGCATAGCTAGATTCTTAGATATGTGGCAAAATGAGGATGAAGGTTATACAAGAATATTAAAGAAAGAGAAAGAAGAACAAGAAACAAAAATATCTCTAAATTATATTTGCTTAGATCCCAGAATACTTTCTAAAGATATAATGATTGCACATAGCATAATATTAATGTCAGGAACTCTTACACCGATGCACATGTATAAGGATTTATTAGGATTCGAAGAAAATACAATATGTAAAAGTTACAAGTCTTGTTTTCCTCGAGAAAATAGATTAAATATAATAATTTCAGATGTAACTACGGAATTCAAGAAAAGAAATGAGGAAAATCTTAGAAAGATTTCTGATTATATAGTAGAGGTTTCATCCATAATAGATGGAAATATGGCAGCATTCTTTCCAAGCTATGAGCTCAGAGACAAAATTTATTATATGATTAGAGAAAGACTAAAAGATAGAAAAATTTTTATAGAAGTGCAAAATTCTAGCAAGGAGGAAAAGATGAAATTATTTAATGATTTTATGAATTCTTCTCGCGCTATTTTGCTTGGAACTCAAGCAGGCTCTTTTTCAGAAGGAGTTGATTTTTTTGGAGGCGTACTGAAATGCGTTATAATTGTTGGTCTTTCTTTAAGTCAACCAAACTTAGAAACAAAGGCCTTGATAGATTATTACGATAAAAAATTTGGAAAAGGTAGAGAATATGGCTACGTTTATCCTGCAATTCATCGCGCTCTCCAAAGCGCTGGAAGATGCATAAGAAAGGAAAGCGACTATGGAGTTGCAATATTTATGGATAAGCGCTTTCTTTGGAAGAATTATAGACTTGCATTTCCTTCTGACATTGAATTTAAAATTACAACCAACCCAAAAAATCTCATAGAAGATTTTTTTAAGAGCAAAAAATGGAAATGAAAAATTAATGAATAATAAATAATGATGAAATCTATCAATGAATTTAATTATTAGAATGCATTACAAAAATATTATGAAAAAATATCATCAAAATCTTTTCCAACCAAATTACAAAATCTTTTTGATACTCTTCCATTATTTTTTATCGCATCCTCTAAACTAATAAACTTCCATCCCTTTCTTGGAATTTTCCATGCTATATAAGCGTTTGCTCCTGCTTTTTCAACCCATTCTTTTAATTGCTCTAATTGCTCTTTTGGGACTACAAAAGCTAGATTTCTAGATTTACATTCTAAAGCGTAAACCTTAGATTTTTTTATTGCCACTATATCTGGTGTTGGCAAACCTATTCTTCCTGATCTAGGACTTCTTAAAACTACATAACCTTTATCGTAAAGTTTATATAGTAACTCACGCTCACCGAGATAGCCCTTCATATATTTAGAATAACTCATCAATCAGATTTTGCAAAGAAAATTTAAATATTTTGTAAATAAATATTTACTTCATGAAATTGCGAGCAAGAGTAAAAGATGTGATGAGAAGGCAGATAAAAACAATAAAGGAGAATGCATCCATAAAAGATGCTGCAAATATAATGAAGAGAAATAGAATTGGTTCTGTTGTTGTGATAAATAATAAAAATAAAATTGTTGGAATTGTTACGAAAACAGATATAGTTTATAAGCATGTTGCAGAAGGAAAGAAAAGGTTGAAAGATATAATGACGAAAAGATTGATAAAAATATCTTCTGAAAAAACTTTAGAAGAAGCTGCAAGAGTTATGAATGAAAATAAAATAGAAAAATTGTTAGTTTATGATAATGGAAAACCTGTTGGAATAATTTCTATAACAGATATATTAAGAGTAGAGCCAGAACTTTTTGATATATTAATAGAAAAATTAAAACAAAGTATGCCTATAATAAAAGAGAGTGAGCCACTATTTGGAATTTGTGAAAATTGTGGTAACTACTCTGATTCTTTGATAGAAGTTAATGGAGTTTATGTCTGTCCAAAATGTGCAGAAGAAAAATAGAATTATAAAATAATTTTAATTCTAAATCTATATTTTTATTATGGCTGAAATATTTGAGGAAGTTCTAAATGAAGAGCTTATACAAAAAAATGTAAATGATAGTGAGAAAGCATTTTTAAATATTTTAGAGTTAGCCGAAATATTTGGTGAGCTTAAAGAGAGAGAAAGAAAAATCTATACGTCAGCAAAAGGAGAGATTATTACAGCTTCTTTTGAAGTAAAAAAATCTTTTGATTCGATATCTTTCTTAAATTTTTATTTTGAAATTATAGTTGAAGAAAACTTTATAAAAATTTATATAAAATCTTCGTTAAATTCAGCTCTTGAGCAAAGCGAATTTTTGTTCAACGAATTTTACATAAATAAATACTATCCGAAGCTTCTAGAGAAGAGTAAGAAAATCTCAAAAGAATTTATAGAAAAAATTAAGCAAATTATATCTTAGAAAATATTGGATATGGCTTATTTATTCTATGCCCCTCGCTTATAATTAAATTTTTTGTTAAATCTGGCCAAAAAAGTTTTTCAAAATTTAACTGCTCCTTTATTTTCTCGCATGAGAAAGGAATGAATGGATAAAGTAGATTGCACATTAATGCAACAGCATTTGCGCTAAGATATAAACAAGTATTTGCAGTTCCTTTCCATGGCTCTTTTTCTTGAAAATACTTGTTGCAAAATGAAGAAAAATCAACAATTAATTTTAGTGCTTTTTCAAATTCAAGTGCTTCAGAATATTTTTCGATCTCGCCAGGCAACTTTTTCATCCTTTCTAGAAATTCGTTATCGATATTATCAAAATTTTCCGGAGATGGAACAAAACCATTAAACTTATTCCAAATAAAGCTTAAAGTCCTATAGATAAAGTTTCCTATGTTTTCGATGAGCTCGCTATTTACCACTTCTTTAAAAGAACTCCATTCAAAATTTGCATCTGCTTGACTATAGCTAATTATTCTTGCCAAATAGTAGCGAAGATAATCTGCATAATATTTCTCTAAGAATTCTCTTAAACTTATATACCAACCTCTACTTTTCGAGATCTTTTTTCCTTCTAATAGAAGATGACCTCTAACAGGAATGAAATCTGGAAGCTTGAATTCACCTTCACCCAAGCGCATTGCAGGAAGAAATAGGTAGTGATGATAAATGATATCCTTTCCTATAAAGTGATATATTATGCTTGAGTTCCAAACATCCTTTCCATTCAAATTTTTATCTTCGCAATATTTTAATACTGAAGATATGTAGCATAAATGATTTTCAAACCAGCCATAAAGGACCTTTCCATTCTCTATAGCTACTCCCCAAGAAATATCTCTTGTTATGTCCCAATCTTGTAGTCCCATATCTATCCAAGAAATTACATAATTCTTCACATCATTTTGCAAATTTTTATTTTTCAATAACCAATCTTTTATTTCTTTGCCAAAAATTGAAAGCTTGAAGAAATAATGCTCAGATTCTTTTTTTATTGGCTCGTTTCCACAAATGCTACATTTTGGTTCTAATATCTCTCCTTCATATATTACTCTCCCGCAAGCTTCGCAAGAATCAGAGTATTGATTTTCAGCTTTGCAATAAGGACAAGTTCCTTTCACATAGCGGTCAGGCAAAAATCTATTGCAATTGTTACAATAATATTGCTCTACTTTCTTCTTGTATATATAACCCTTCTCCCTTAAAACCTTGAAGAAATATTGTGCAAGTTTTATACTATCTTCTGAGCTAGTTCTATGAAATATATCAAAAACTATTCCGAGTTTTTCAAAATCTTCCTTATCTCTTTTATACCAATATGCAACATAATCTTGTGGTGATTTTCCTTCTTGCTCAGCTTTTATTAGTATTGGCGTACCAAAATCATCTGTACCGCAAGCAAATATTACATTTTCTCCTTTTAACTTAAGATATTTTACAAATATATCTGCTGGCAAATATGTTGATGCAACATGCCCTAAGTGAAGCTCACCATTTGCATAAGGTAATGCACAGGTTACTATTCTACTAACTTTATTATTCATAAATTTTCTAAATCTTGGAATATATTTAAAATTTCCTTACTATTTTTTTCAATATGGAAAAAACTTCAGATATTTCTGGATTTTACAACCTTTCAATAGAAGAAAGATTAAAAATTCTCAAAGATTTTTGTAATTTAACTGATGATGACATCAACCTCCTTAAAAATGCTGGCGCTTTGAGTTTAGATATTGCAAATAGAATGATTGAAAATGTAATTGGTGTGCAACATCTACCTTTTGGAATAGCAACACACTTTTTGATAAATGGGAAAGAGTATTTTATTCCAATGGCAATAGAAGAGCCTAGCGTTGTTGCGGCAGCAAGCTATGCTGCAAAATTAGCAAGAGCTGGCGGTGGTTTTATAGCAAAGGCAAGCGATTCTTTAATGATTGGTCAGATTCAAATAATAAACATAAAAGATATTGAAAATGCGAAGAAAAAAATAATAGAAAAAAAGGAAGAGCTTATAAAAATGGCTAATGAGACAAATCCTACCTTAATAAGTTATGGTGGTGGAGCAAAAGATATTGAAGTAAGAGAGCTTGAAACTATAAGAGGAAAGATGTTAATTTTACATCTTATTGTTAATGTAGCTGATGCGATGGGAGCTAATATAATAAATACGATGTGTGAAGCTATTGCAAAAAGAATAGAAGAGCTTGTAGAAGGAAAAGTTAGATTAAGAATTATTTCAAATCTTGCTACAAAAAGAATTGTAAGAGCAAAAGCTGTTTGGAAAAAAGAGGTTGTTGGTGAGGAAGTTATTGAAGGTGTTCTAGATGCTTATGCCTTTGCCTTAGCAGACGAATATAGAGCAACTACTCATAACAAAGGAATAATGAATGGGATAGATGCTGTAGCTTTAGCTTGTGCACAAGACTGGCGAGCTATAGAGGCTGGAGCTCATGCTTATGCTTCTCTTTCCGGAAGATATCTTCCTTTAACAAAATATAGAAAGGATGAAGAAGGAAATCTTGTTGGAGAGATAGAATTGCCGTTACAAGTTGGAATAGTTGGTGGTGCAACAAGAACAAATGAAATAGCAAAAATCGCATTAAAAATATTAGGCGTAAGTAGCGCTAAAGAGCTTGCCGAAGTGATGGCAAGCGTTGGCCTTGCTCAAAACTTTGCTGCTTTAAGAGCATTAGCAACAGAAGGTATCCAACGCGGACATATGGAGCTTCATGCAAGAAACCTTGCGATAATGACTGGGGCAAAATTAAATCTTGTTGATAAGGTTGTAGAAATAATGATAAAAGAAGGGAATATAAGTTTTGAAAACGCTAAAAGGATTTTAAGCGAAATACAAAAAAGTAAAAATGTTTAAAAAAATTAGAGTGTAAAGATATTAACAATTTTAGAAAGAAAAGGCGAGATAAATGGAAGAGGGAGAAACAAAAATTACTGAAATAAAAAAATGTAATCCGGGGTCTTTTGTAATAATAGAGAATGAACCATCTACCGTAGTGGATTTAAAAATTTCCAAAACAGGAAAACATGGAGATGCTAAAGCAAGATTAGAAGCTATAGGCATTTTTGATGCTCAAAAAAGGGTAATTGTAAAACCAGCTGACGAGCAGATAAAAGTTCCGATAATAGAAAAGGTGAATGCTCAAGTACTATCTATAAGCGGAGACTATGCACAAGTGATGGATATGTCAAACTTCTCTACTTATGAAGTTAAGATACCAGAAGAATTTAAGGAAAAGATTAAAGAAGGTGATGAGGTTCTTATCTGGAAGTTTGGTAAAAAAATGATAATAAAATCGCTAAAATAATTTTAAGAGAAAAATAGGTGATAGGTTGAAAGTAATTCTTGGAATAGATCCGGGTGTTATAACAGGGATTGCAATAATAGATCTTAAACTTGAAAAAATTGTTGTAAAAAGTGAAAGAAATTTTTCAAAGGATGATATAATAAATTTTGTTCTTAATTTTGGAGAACCTATAATTGTTGCATGCGATGTTTCAAATCCACCAAAAGCTGTAAGAAGGATAGCAAGCGTTTTTGGAGCAAAGCTTATTTATCCTAGAAAAAATTTAGATAGAAAAAGAAAGGAAAAGATAATAAGAAGATTCTCAAAATATGTTAAAAATAATCATGAAAGAGACGCTTTAGCAAGCTCTTTATTTGCATATAATAAAATAATTCATATTATCAAAAAAGTAGAAAAAATTGTAGATGATGAAAAAATACTTGAGCAGGTTTCGGCGAAAATAATAAAGGAAAAAAGAATAGGAAATATTAAGCAAGTTTTATTAAAGATTAAAAATTCAGAGAACTCTAAAAATTAATAAAATGGGCCGATGGTCTAATGGCATGACGCAGCTTCGGCGAAGCTGAGATTGGGGGTTCGAATTCAAAAATATTTGGGTTAGATTAAAAAATAGAAAGAAGAAAATCCCCCTCGGTCCATAAATATCTAAAATTTTCGTTAAACTAATTTTAAAGGTCTTTTTATGTTTTACGCAACGCTTTGTGAGATAATAAAAGATGGAAAAATTTTATTGAAAAAAGCATCAAGAGGCGTTAGTAAAGGAAAATGGAATGGATTGGGAGGAAAGATAGAAAATAATGAAAGCGTTATTGAAAATTTAATTAGAGAAGTTAAAGAAGAAGCTGATATTATAATAAAGAATCCAAGGTATCATGGAAAGATAAAATTCTTTCAAGGTAATAGAGAAAAAATTTTCGGAATAGTTTATATATTTTCTGCAAATTATTTTGAAGGAAAAATTAGAGAAAGTGAGGAAGGTGAGCTTAGATGGTTTTCCTTAGATGAAATTCCTTTTCATGAAATGTGGCAAGACGATGCGATTTGGCTTCCATTAGTTCTTGAGGGCAAGAAATTCTTAGCTGAGTTTCTATTTGATGAAGAGATGAAAAGGATATTAGATTATAGGATAAAATTATTAGAAGGAAAAATAGAAAATGATGAAAGATGCAAAACATACTAAATGAAACCATTGCGATAATAATCTTAAGCGTAATGCCAATAAGCGAATTGCGTGGAAGCATACCATTAGGATTGCAACTTGGTTTAAACCCAATTTTTGTATTTCTAATTTCAATAATATTCAACGCTTTAGTTTTCTTTCCAATATACTTTGGATTAGAGCTATTCTATCATAGATTCTTTTATCGCTTTAAATTTGTTAACAAATGCTTGGAGAGGATTTCAAAACATAAAGATAAGATTGACAAATATGGTTTTTTTGGATTAGTCATTCTTGTTGCAATACCTTTACCATTTACAGGAGCATGGACAGGCTCTGGATTATCTTGGTTGTTAAGATTAGAGTGGAAGAAAAGTTTTTTCGCAATATTTATTGGAGTATTGATTGCTGGGATTGTTGTATTGTTAATTTCTCTAAGCATTTTGAAAATATTTTAGAAGTTACTATTTTTTAATATTCTTTACCTCATTTTTTTGCATCCATCTTGCTCCTTTGATAGGAATTTTATTTTTGCAATTTGGACAAAAGAATCTTGAGCCCTTTCTTTCAATATTAATTTCTTCAACAAAAAATCCAAATCTTCTTATTAATAATTCTTTACATCTTGGACAATATGTATTTTCTTTTTCATGTCTAACGTTCCCGATATAAACATAATCCAAATAGTCTTCTGCTATTTTTGCTGCTTTTTCAAGTGTTTCTACTGGAGTTGGCATCGCGTGCATCTTATAAGCTGGATAGTAAGCAGAAAAATGCAGAGGAGTTTCTTTGCCTAAATTCTCTCTTATCCATCTTACCATCTCTAGAATAATATCTTTGCTATCATTGTAGCCAGGAATTACAAGATTTGTTATTTCTATCCAGACGCCTAGCTTTTTATAAAGCTTTAAGGAATTTTGCACTGGCTCTAAGCTAGCGTTACAAACATTTTTATAGAATTTTTCATCTCCTTTGTAATCTATATTTATTGCATGCAAATACTTTGCCATTAACTTTATTGGTTCTTCGTTTGTATAGCCATTAGAAACCCAAACATTGTAATATCCTTTTTTAAAAGCTATTTTCATTGTCTCATATGCAAACTCAAACATTATTGTTGGCTCTGTGTAAGTGTAAGCAACACCCTGAGCTATTTTTTCTTTTTGAGAAGATTTTTTATTAATATCATCGAGAGTATTAACAATTTCATTTGGTAGCATATCCTCTCCAAAAACATCTTTTGCTTGCGATATTTCCCAATTCTGACAAAATAGACAAGCAAGGTTGCAACCAACTGTAGCAAATGATAAGCATTTTGTTGCTGGTGCAAACATAAACAAAGGCTTTTTTTCAATAGGATCTATATTTATAGAGCAAACCTTTCCATAAACAAGAGAATAAAGCTTTCCATCAATATTTTTTCTTGCTCTACAAAATCCTTTCTCATTACTATTTATTACGCAAAACCTTGGGCAAAGTTGGCACTGAACTATTTTATTTTTTAGCTCCTTCCAGAACAAAGCCTCTTTTAATTTCTTTTCTTCTCTTGATTTTTCTTCATTTCTTTTTTCTTTGTTAATTTCTTCCATTATATTTATTAATTTTTCAAAATAATAAAAAAGAATTCAAAATTGAAAATTTTGCGCAAGAAACTTTTTCAAATTTTATCCACATTGTGCACTTCCTGAGCTTCCGCTACTTTTTCCAATAGGCCCAAAGCCTGGCGACTCTACTACTGTGCTCATTGTAAAGTTGCATTCATCTGGAGGATTTATAAATGCTGAGCAAATCACTTCTTTTATTGCATTCGCTGATCTTGTTACACTTACTTCTTTACCATTTACAACAAATGTTGGAGAACCGCCTACATTATACTTATTTACTAATTCATCATCTACAGGAAATCTTGGAAATCTTCCATTTAGCCATGTGCTTTGATTGTTGTAAAGCTTTGTAATGTTAAACTTTTCATCGGTTGCTGCAATGCAAGAATTTAACTTGTTTTTATCAATGTTGGTTTCGTTCACGCATTTCGTTGAATTTCCACTTTCTACGAAGCATCTTATGAATTTTGTTAGCTTATCTCTCTGCTCTTTTTGTATGCAATAAATTACTAAGTTGTCGTCAAGCTCTTCCTTTCCATGCATTATATAATTTACGAAGTTAATGCTCAACGATGCCTTATCTTTTAATGCTTCCATTACTTGTACATATGCTTTTAAGAACTGCACTCCATAAGGACAATGGCTCATTATAAACACATTAGCTTCTGGCTTTTCTTTCTTTTCAACTATTTCTTCTGTTCTATTTTCCTCTTCAACACTCAATAGGTTTTCTGTGTTTATTGCTTGTGGAATAAAATATTTTCCATCCTTTGATACAAAATAGGTGTATGTGTCTTCTCCCAAAGAGCTAGAAATCTTAACAGTAAATTGATATAAGCCGCTCTCGCTCTCGCTTACATTTACTAGAGTAAGTGTTGCATCAATACCATTTGCCTTAAAATAACTTTCTATCCACTTTATTGCTTTATTGCTTGCATCTTGTGGAGAAAGTATATTATATCCTGTAGCACCAACACTTGGTCTAAAAAAGAAAATAGCTACTGTAATTATTGCTAACAAAATCGTTGAGAGCATCCATATATTAATAGTTATAGTTTTCTCACTTCTCTTTTCGGCTTCTCTTTCTTCCTTAGATTTTTCTTTCATTTATATCCCCTTTACCATTATTAAGATATAACAAAACTTTAAAAATTTAACTAAATCGCTAATATGCGAATAGAAAATTTATTTTAAATCTAATCCAATAATGAATTATGAATGTTTTCAAAATAGAATTTTTGAATAATAAATGCGACTGTGGTCTAGAGCTAAGGCAGAGAATGGTAGGACACGAGCCCCCCATTAGCAAGAGGAAAGCTCGTGACCCGGGTTCGAACCTTTAGTTTAATAGCAAAGCGAAAGTCCCGGCAGTCGCATTTATATTTTTAAGCATTCGTAGCAAATCAAATTTTAGTCTTTAATTATTTTCAAGAGTTAAAGAGGTGATAACAGTAAAAGAAGAGAAGAAGATTGGAATCCCAGAAGTAAATATAGGAACTTTTGGACATGTAGATCATGGAAAAACAACATTAGTAGAGGCTTTAACAGGAAAACGTACAGATGTTCATTCTGAAGAGCAAAAAAGAGGGATAACTATACGCTTGGGTTATGCAAATGCAAACTTTTATTTCTGCGAGACTTGTGGCTATTTCTCATCTCCTTTAATTCTGTATGCATGTCCAAATTGTGGTGCTCCATGCAAATATCTCAGAACTGTATCTTTTGTAGATGCTCCTGGTCATGAGATGCTTACTGCAACAGTATTAGCTGCAACCTCACTCGTAGATGGAGCTTTGCTTGTAATAGATGCTAAAGAAGGAATAATGGAGCAAACAAAAGAGCATTTAATGGCTTTGAACATAGCAAATGTAAAAAATATAGTAATCATTCAAAATAAAATAGACCTTGTATCTGAAGAAAAAGCAAAAAAGAATTATGAAGAGATAAAGAATTTTGTAAAGGGCACTGTAGCTGAGAATGCTCCTATTATTCCTATTTCAGCGCAAAGAAAGATAAATATAAACTTTGTTGTTGAGGCTATTGAAGAGAAAATTCCTACACCAGAAAGAAAGATTGGAGAACCAAAATTTTTGATAGGAAGAAGTTTTGATGTTAATAAGCCTGGAACAAAAGTAAAGGAACTTAAAGGCGGGGTAATAGGCGGCTCGCTCTCAAGAGGAAGAATTAGAATAAACGATGAGATAGAGATAAGGCCTGGATTATTAATTAAAGATGAATGGAAAAGCATTATAACAAAGGTTGTTAGCATAAGACATGGAGATGTTGAAGTAGAAGAGTGTTCACCAGGAGGTCTTGTAGGAATAATGACAACCTTAGATCCTTCGCTAACAAAAGCAGACTCTTTAGCTGGACAAATTGCAGGAAAAAATCTTCCTGATATAACTTCAAATGTAGAAGTTCAAATTAGGTTAGTTAAGGATGTTAAACTTTCTAAAGGAGAAAATATAATAGTTATTCATGGAGTTACAAAAACATTGGGAATAATAGAAAACATAAAAAAAGATGATAAAATTCAAATAAGCCTTAAAATACCCATATGCGTAGAAAAGAATGAAAGGATTGTAATATCTAAAATGATTAACAATACTTGGCGCTTGGTTGGTTATGGAGAAATAATAAATATTTAGTGAGAGTTGTGAAATGTTGCTTTCCCGATAAGTATGTAAGTTAGAGAAAGTTCTAATAATTTTTAACATCTTGCTTTTTTCATTTTTCTTGCATTATCTTAGGAAATCGTAATAATATTTGAAGGCCCTTAGAAAACTATTAATTGAAAGAGCTTCCATAAAATTACCATTTCAACTATTAGCCAGAGAGAATAGAATTTTAATACAATTCCGAGTTATCTTCACTTTACACAATTTAATATATCACTTTATTTACTATCTCTAATTTACAATATTCCGAAAATTTCCCTTCCTTTAAGTTCATGGGCATTAAAGCAAACATAGTTAGAATCTTTTTTAATGAATATAATATTTCCTTTAACAGCTAGAACTATGCCTTCTATCTTTTCTTCTTTTTTTATTTTTATAAAATCTGGCTTAACGTTTTCCATAGCGTCTAAGTTATAATATTTTCGTAAGTCATATATCACAAAATTTTCAAGATTTATTTTCAAAAATTCCGAATTCTTTATCTTATTTATCGCTTCAACTATAATTTTTATTGAGCTTACTGGATTTACATAACTTTTTAAAAATTTCTTGTAACCACTAACCCTATCCTCAATCTTCAAATAATCTTTTATCTTTTGCTCGTATATTCTTGCAAGCTTTCCATCCTTAACCTTAGCGATAATTGCACCAAAATCTGCACCTTGCTCAATTAATCTATGTTTTACTCTCTGCTCTTGCGATATTCCAACTTTCAATAAATTTCCAAAAAGTGCGATGTAAATGTTAAATTCTTTTTCCATGCATTCCTGTCTTTTCTCAAAATTTCTACAAATTCCTACACAAGAAGTACAAGGTAGAGTATCGTCTAACTTTTTACAAATTTCACATTGAAAAGAATTTTCTACTTTGTTATTTTTTGGACAATCGAAATGCATATTATTTTTAGTATATCCTATACAATATCTATCGCCAATAGAAAAGCTTAAAGAATTGTATATTAATGGAATTACAAAATTTTCATTTTCATTTTTTATTACAAGCTCTGGTTCGTATTCATCATCTATTCTTCTCCATCTGAAATCATTAACAATTAGCATGCAGATCTTTTTATAAATCTAAAATTAAAGCAAAATGTTTAAGGTAAAAAGTCTTGTTTCTCTATCTTTTCTGGAAGATAGTTCTCTGAAACAAATCTAAACCCTTTTGATGTTAAAGCTTCTAACTCAGCTTTATATCTCTTATTTATCATCATTTGCAATTCCCTTTGCCAATGTGGGTGCTGAAACCATTTATAGTTCATTAATTCTTTTGCTCTTTTTATATCTTGCTCAGTAGCTTTTATGGTATATTTTTTCAAATCATATTTTAAGATATCGCTCATTGTCAAGCCAATAAATTTTGCATTAGGCGTGGCTAACTTTTCAGAAGTGTGAGCAAGATTCATAGAGCCTGTTTTTATTACTGAATATATATACCATCCATAAGCATCACAATCACAAAAAACATAAACAGGCAAATTAAATTCTTCGCTAAGCCTTTTTATCAATCTTCTTGTTCCTCTTGCTGCCTGTCCTTGAGCGCCTATGATAATGCAATTGTGTTCCTTCCAAAACTTATCCTCATTTAATCTTTCCCATGCAGCGTTTTTCTCTACAACTAAACAGAAGTCTGCATCTACTCGCTTGAATTCTATATTTTCTACATTACTTGGGATTGCCCAACCACCGCTTCCAAGCTTATCCCAATGAATAGTGTCACCAGAATCTAAAATTGTTACTTTTCCTACGACTCTGCCACGAACATCTGCATTTAGATGTAGTTGCTCTCTTAGTAAATCAAGCATAACCTCCAAATCTTCTATTACAGCATCGCTCTCATTTTGCTCATCAAATGTATTCTCATCGCTATCTGGCAATGTTCTTTTTACTGCATAGAACATATCTCTTAGCGAGGTATGAATATTTTCTTCAATAAGCTCTTTGCATTTGCTTGCAATAATTATCGTTTGCATGAATTTTTTGGCATGCGCAATATTGAGAAAATATCTTTTTGCTTTCTTTTCACCTAGCTTTAATAATTTAGTTTTTTCGTCATAGCAAACATTCGAAAGTGCTCTTATAGGAACTTCCAAGTAAGGATTTTCATTTTTCTCTATTTGCTGAAGAATTTTGAAACCTATATTTTCCAATTCTTTTTTAGGAGATTTTTTTATCTCGCTCTCCTTTTTTTCACTTTCGCTCAAAAAATCACCTCAAATTTTTATTCTATATACAAAGCTGGTTTTAAAGGTAGTGATGTTTTTTCCTTAAATATATTTTTCAAATCATCTCTAAATGCATTAATAATTTCTATCTCTACTCCTATTTCTTTTTCTATAAATTTTTTATTTTTTCTTAATGTTTCGAACTCATTCAATCTTATAATCTCTTCCTTTCCGAATTCTTCGATTATCTTTTCCAACCTTTGCAAAATTTTTATTTTTTCTGTGTCTTTTCCAAACTCCTTGAAAGCATCCTTTAAACTCTTCTCTTTTATAAATAATAATAAATTCCACTTCCAATCCTCTGCAACTTGGACATATATCTTATTTGCCTTTTCTTTTCTTGAAAGCTTTAGTGCCTCTTTCATATCATCTATCAAATTTTTAACAAATGTTTCTTCTAATTCAGCATAAACATCGAAATCTTTTTTTGTGGGCCATTTCTCAATTGAAACAAAACTTTTATTTCCAAGCATGTGCCAAAGCTCCTCGCTTGCAAATGGCATGAAAGGAGATAGCATTTTTATCCAATCATTTAGCAAAGATTTGCTAATTTTGTTATTTTTCTTTAGATGCCACTTTATATCTTCTGTAAAAATAAATAGCAAGTAATTGCAAGCATCTCTAATTCTAAGTTCTAGCATAGCTTTTGTTACATAGTCTATGCATCTTGCCAATCTACTTCTTATCCATCTTTCATTTTCTTCTTGTGTTGCATCGGTCACTTTCTCTATTATCAAAAATATGTCTTTAATCTTATTCTCTATTGTTCTTGCTAAACTTTCTGTAAAGTTTGTATCTTGATCTAATGAAGCATTTAGCAAGACAGAAAGCCTAACTACATCTGCTCCATACTTTGCGATAGCATCCTTTAAAGGAATTATATTTCCTAAGGATTTTGACATCTTTTGCCCCTCGTTTAAAACAAATCCATTTGTAACTATTTGCTTTGGCCAAAGCTCTTTTGGAAAGATTGCTACGTGATTCATAACAAAAAATACAAGATGATTAGTAATCAAATCCTCACCAGAATGACGAGAATCCAAAGGATACCAATAAGAGAATTCTTTTCTCATCTTTTCAAGAATATCTTTACTAATCTTTGAAGATTTAGAAATTTCTTCAATATTTCCTTTTCCAAAGAATATATAATCAAAAACCTCTGGAATGAGTTGCTCAGCATTTATTTTATGTTCTTTTATTATGTGAGAAATAGTATAGTAGGCCATGTATATTGTTGAATCGCTCAAACTTTCTATAATCCACTCTCTATCAAAAGGAAGCCTTGTGCCAAAGCCACGTTTTCTTGCACATGCTCGTTCTTCTAGCCAATCTATTGTATTATGATATTCCTTTCTAAAAATCTCTGGAATGATATTCATTTCTTCTATTGCTTTATGGGCAAGCTCTTTCCACTCCTTATTTGAATAATCTATAAACCATTGATCTTCTATTATTTTAACTACGCATTCTTTACCACATCTACAAATTACTGGCTTATTCATTATCTCATAAATTATGTCAGCAAGATTTTCGTCGAGTAAATCTCTCTTAACAGCATCTCTTGCTTCTGCTACTTTCATGCCTTTATATTTTCCAGTATTTTCTTTTAAAACACCCTCACGAAATTCCTTAGAATAAATCTCTTGAGTTGCTTCTTCGAGCTTTTCATCTAATTGATTTTTAATTCCAAGTTTCTTGCAAATCTCTACTGCAGAAAATTCTCCTAAGCCAGGTGTAGAAACTAAAGATATTGGCTGTATTTTATCAGCTTCGTAGTTACTACCAAGATCTTTTAAGGCAATCCAATCATAAGGAGCATGGGCTGGACAAGAATAAACAACTCCTGTAGCATGGTTTGCATCAACAAAACTTGCTGGGAGGATTTTCACAATCTTATTTAAAATTGGAACAATAACCTCTTTTCCTATCAATTCTTCTCCTTTTATTATCTCTGAAATTTCTACATTCTTTTTTTGAAGTTTTAATTTATCAACGCTTTTTTCACTCACTATCCAAATTTCATTGCCAACTTTGATTTTTGCATAATTCTCATTTGGATTTATCCAAAGATTCGTAGCTCCAAATATTGTTTCTGGTCTTAGAGTTGCAGCCGTCAGGAAAATTCTCTTCTCGCTATCCTTAGGTTCGTTATCCTTAAGCAAGAATTTAACAATTGTAAACTCTTCGAGCTTTCCTTTCTTATCTTCTAATGTATCATGTTCCCCAACAGGATTTTCACAACAAGGGCACCAAACAACAGGATGCTTTCCTTTTTTCAATAAACCTTTTTCGTAAAGTTTATAAAATTGCCACTCAATGAATTTGTTGTAGCAAGCATCTCCAGTATTGAATTCTCTTCTCCAATCTATAGAAAAGCCCATTCTTTTCATTCCATCTTTTATCTCTTCTATAAAGTATTCTATAACCTTTTTCGGATCTTCAAACTCTTTGATTTTTTTCTCTGGAACTCTGAAAACATCTCGATATATTTTTATCAATTTTTCATCTCTTTCTTTTATTCTTCTTGAAATTGCTATTATGGGCGTGCCAGTTATATGCCAACCCATTGGGAAAAGAACATTATACTCAAGCATGCGCATAAATCTTGCATAAGTATCTGCAACGCTATAAGTTCTTGCATGTCCAATATGCTGAGGAGCTTGAACATAAGGATAAGCTGCTGTTATAAAAAATTTTTTCTTTTCATCCCAGTTTCCTGCATTTGTCTCAAAAATCTTTTCTTCTTCCCATGCTTTTTGCCATCTTTTTTCTATCTCCTGCAAATCTATCATGACTTTTTATTTTGCAAGAAATTTATTAAAATGTAAAATTTATTTCATCGGCTTATCATTACTTTTCTACTTATTTTTTTCTCATTACTTCATGCCAACCATAAAGAAGCTCGAGAAAATCATCTGTATCATAAAGTGTTTGGGTATCCATGCACTCTTTTATCAAAAACTCAGCACCGCCAAATGTAGATGTCTTTCCAGAGCCTCCCCACATCCAAATTGGATCTACATCTGTAGCTCTTCTAGTTATAAATGCTGTTCTATATTTCTTTGCAAATTCTCTCATTCTCTCTTCATCTTCGGTTGCTATGATATATCTTAAACCATTTCGCCCAAGCCTTTCATCCTTCCATCTTTCTTCATTTTTAACCCCTCTTCTTTTCATCTTCTTAAAATCTCTTTCAATCCAAACTACTGGACCAGGTGTTTCTGTATAAAGAATATAAGCCCCCTCTCCTATATCTTCAAGTATTGTGTAAGGCATGATGTTATATTTTCCTGTGTTCGGATTTCTTATAGGCTTTCCTCCAATTATCATCTTGCCGTTTCTTCTTAATGCGTCTTCCACACTATATAAGCATTCATCTACAAGCTTTGGAGAAATTAATGGACCTAACAATGTGCTTCTCTCTGTAGGATCGCCAATATGATTATTTATAATATCAGCTTGATGCATTAAGTATTCTTTAAATCTTTCATAATTCTCTTCTGGTGAGCAAGCTTTTATTGCAGTACATGCTAGACCATTAAAGAAGGTTGAGAGAGAAGTAAAATCAGAAACAGCAAGCTCTAGCTTTTTGTCATCTGAGCAAATATCGTTCAAAATAAACATAAAATTATTTCCCTCATAATCGCCCATATAATGAATTCCTTTCTCTGCGCATCTTGCTTGGATCTTTCTTCCGTGCTCAGATCTTCCTATGAAAAATACTCCATCCAAGTAGTTGGAATTTAATGCCGTGTCTAAAATTTCTTCACCAGAGCCTATAACATAAGTTATATAATCTTCTAATCCGAATTTTCTCATATCTTCTACTGCCATTATAGTGCTAAGTGGTGCCCTTGTTCCTGGCTTTACTACTACTCTATTGTTTGCCAATATAAAATCAAGCAAGTGATGAATAGTACCCATTGGATCTGTATTTGCTGGCAAGAAAAGATATACTCCTTTTGGAAGCTTTCTTACATAATGTCTACCATTTTTGCTTGTTTCTACATGAACCCACTCTTCTGATAGAATTTTTTCATATTCATCTCCAAAAACATTTCTCAAATAATCTTCAACGCCTTTCCATTTATCATAAGCTATTTTTAATCTTGCTTCTACATGGCTTATTGGCATTCCTGTTTCCATTGCAACTAATCTAGCATACTCTTGAGCATTTTTCTCCAAATAATTTCCAAATTTTTTTGCTATTTCTATCCTTTCTTTTATTGGAATGTTATGCTTTTCAAAACTTCTTTTCATCCTTTTTATACTTCTCTCCACTTCTCTTTCATCAGATATAGGAACTTCGTCTAATAGTTCTCCATTCCATGGGTTTTCAACTATTATTTTTTTAGTTTTATCTGCTACTACCATAGCATCACTTAATAGTAATACTATTATAGAAATTTTTTAAATACTTTTAGATTTATAGCTTATCGAAAATTTCCTTTCTATTTTTCTTATTGGTCTCTTTTCTTCCTCAATATCAATCCATTTTATCAAAGGTGAAAAGAGCGGCATACCTTCGTGATGATAAATTTTAGTTATGGGCATATTTCCTACATCCACGATTCTTGATATGTTATAATCAGCGAAAAGCTCTGCTACTTCTTCTTTTTCTAAATTTGTTCCAATTGTTTGAAGATATTCCCTATAATCGTAAAGCGTATTTTTTAAATCTTCTAAATTTTCAATTCGCTTTACTCTTATTGTTCTGTATAGAGGTGAAAGTTCAAAGGAAGAATTAGTACCATCATATATAATGAGATATTCTTCTCCTTTCCATACATCTAAATCTAACCCTGCGGTTTTTTCAAGTAAGTATGTATGATATAACATAGAAATAACAGATTTTTCATCCACGCTTAGTCTCTTTCTTCTGATTTTTTGTTCGTTCATAATCTTAGCCATTTCTTCGCACAATTTTATTGGATATGAAGAATCTCTTGAAATTACATAAACTATATGCGGAGAAAAACAAGCAGTCTGATCCATATATGTCATATCCCTAACAATTTTAGGAGCATTTTTTTTCACGTCTCTTGAATCTTTTAGACTTACTATCTCTACTCCTGCTCTAAGAGGGTATCCTAAAACCTTTCCTTTGGCTTTTGCTCTTATTTTGTTTATAGTATCATGAGCACCATAAACAATAATTGCTGCATTCTCATCTTCAAATAACCTATCTTCTAAATCTTCTCCTCCCTTCCATGGGATACACCATAGAAAATCTCCAATACCTTCATCTACTTCCTTTAATGAATTTATCCAAATTGTTGTAAAGACGGGCTCGTTGTATGAAGGTTTTGAAATGGATGGAGATTTTAACACGCTTGACTGAAATGTTGATATTGGTTGTGGACCTAAACTTTCTGGGAAAATATGCACAACATATCTTGGCCCAAATGCTTTTGTTTTGACTTTTGTAGTTTTTGATTTCAGATATTTTCCAAATCCGTCTAGATAATCCATGCTACCAAGCTCTGCTTCTACAATCTCAGAAAGATAATCCTCTTTAAGATTGTCAAAAATATTTTCTATATATAATATTAAGGCCTCTTCAGGAAATTTTGTAGTTGCACTTAAAACTTCTAAATTTTCCATACAAGCTTTTTTACATCTTTTTCCTGCTTCTTCCCATATCTTTGGTATTTCTTTTGCTTTGTATTTACTTCTAAATCGACTTCGTCTTTCATCTACTGTTTCTATAAACTCTTCAACCAACTCTTCTGGGCTCGAAGGATAATAAATTTTAACTCCATTAATCTCTATAGAAAATTCCTTTATGGTCTTATTTCCTGGAATGCTGTAAGCTCTATATTCTTTCATTTTCCATCTTTTTTAGTAACTCCTCAAGAACTAGTGCACAACCTCTTGGTTGTGTTCCCTTTGCTCTTCTCTTATGTGCAACTGCATTTCCTACCCTTCCACACTTGCAATATTCATCCACAGAAACTGTTTCGACACCAATGTCACCGGTTACAACATATGCAGGATAGGATTTTATATAAGGAGACATAAACGATAGCAACCCCTCTTCTCCTGGTTCCACAGGAGCTGTAAATTCTTCTGGATTTCTTACAGAGACGTGAACTCCTAGAGGCACATGCTTTTCATGATACTCACATTCAGGACACCACATGAAAATATCTGTAAGTCCTAATCCATCCCTTATTTTCTTTTCAGGTATTCCAAGCCTTTCATCAATACCTTCATACAATTTCTCTTTTGGTATTTCACCACCCACCCATCTTTTCCATCCGCCAGTAGTCATTGCATTTCCATCTATTTCTATTCTCTTGCCTTTATTTCTTAATTCTTCTACGATTTCATAATACACGAATGGTGGACCATAGAGATGGATTCTTCCTTGACATTTATCTCTAATTTTTCCTACAAGATTTTCTAGAAGTTCACTTGGGTTTTCTTCAATTTCCTCCTGATACAAGAAGTAGATGTTATCATCTCCTACAATTTCTCTAAACATCATATAACCTCCTCTGATTAAACCAGTCCTGCTTTTTTCTATAGGTGGTGTTAGGAATATTACTGCATCATTATCGTTAACCTCTAGTATATCCCTGCATGTAAATACGTTCTCTTCATTTATTTCTTTTAAACTCTCTCTATCGAAAAAATATTTGGTTTGAGTTCCTGTAGTCCCGCTAGTTGTAAAGTAAATAGATGCTTCTACCCCTCTTGTTATTAGTAAACGCTCTTTACCAATTCTCGAAAGCTCCTTAAAAAAGTCTGATGGAATAAGAGGTATTTTGTACAAATCCTCGTAAGTTTTTATATCATCTGGGGTGACGTTTCTTCCTATCCCGTGTTTGGCTAGAAGCTCACAATACATCCTATATAAAAGGTTGTTGGTATAATGATGTTCAAAATTTTTTCTTATGCCGGCAAACTTCAATTCCTTTAATTCTTCTGGGCTTATCCTATAGCTTCTTTCTTTTGTTTTTATATCCATCTTCTCACCTAATTATACTACCATTTTGTCAAAACACATTATATATATATCTGAAAAACCCATAAATTTAAATTCTTTTCTACCACCTATTTCTCCGTTTGCAAAGATCCCAATATAGCTTGGTAGCAAACTATTCAAATTTTTTACAAATTTATCCATTGCACGTGTTTTATGTAATAAAAATCCTCGAGCAGCACAAGAAAATAACAGCGCAAAAACGGGTCTATCCGCTTTAATCTCTTCTTTAATAGAATTTGGTGTTGCTTCTACTGTTTTTCTTTTATTGTACTTGCCTATAACGAAGCTCATGTTTTCTGTAACCTTTTGAGGCGAGATTAGAGTTTTGTTATCTAAAGAAGGCCGAAGTGCTAATGGAAAACCTTCATGAAGCGTAGTTACAAATATTGCCGGATATTTTATAAAAAGTAACACATCCTCATACTTTTTTGCAAATATTTTCTCTAGCACTGCATCCAAAGAAAATCTTTCTTCTACACTTGATACAAGCCTTCTATACTCTTCTTTCGCAGGGTTATTATTTATCTCTTCTATAGTTTTTTTATCCTTAGAAATTTTAGTTATAACTCCATAAACATTGGTTAAGTCGTAAGGATGAGAAAACCCAAAAGAGAACTGCAACTCTGAAACAACAAAGCAAACAACTGCACCATATTTATAATATCTTCCATTAGCAAAAACATAATTTTCACCTTTAAACTCCATCATATCCTCTAATTTTGAAGATGCTGAAGCGCCTACAATAGGAATAAAAGATCCTACAACTTCTTTTATTCCATCTAAAAATTCTCCTTCCATCCCAGAAATAGTAACTTTATTTTCATAATAAGTTCCACCGATAAATGTCAATATAAAGTATGGTGGATTCTTAATGATCTCATAAAAACTTTTTTTACTTCCTCTCATAAACTGTGTTGTTGCAAATCTCGATCTATCTATAGGACAATTTTCAATAGCTTGCATTGTTGCTTTTTTTCCTTCTTCTATAGGATCTTTTCTATAGTTTTCACTTATCCCAACACCAAAATGCATATATTGTGTATCAATACTTAAAACTTCTATAGTACCTTCTGAATACCCAAGAATAGAATTTATCTCTCTATCTGTTGTACAGCCAATCCAGTTAGTTCCAAGAATCTTATTGATGCCTTGAACAACCTTATCTATTTGTGAGTTATACTTAGAAGAAACAAAAACAATACTAAAAGTTGGCATAGCGCCTTTAGAAGATTGCATCGCTGCTTGCTTTGCTGCAGAGACAGCTGCGTTAAAGCCATCATTAAGATCAGATATTCCTATACCAATAGATATATTTGCTCCTCTATATCCATATAGAGGTGTATGAATGGCTTCATAATTTTTTAGAAAATAAAGCTTTGCCTTTCCAACTTCTTTCATCTTTACTTCTCCTGATTTTTCTAGCTCTTCTATAATCTTAGAAACAGTATTTCTATGCAATCCTGTAGCCTCTGCGAGCTCAGAAATAGTTAGGCCACTTGGCCTTTTTTCAAGAGCTTCAATTATTTTTTCTCGTGACATTATTGCCACAATTGTGCATTAATGCACTAAATATACTTTGGTGCACAAATTTTAAAATTTTTCGCATATCCTCTTAGGCCCTATTAGGATAAGAAGTGATTCAAGATTCTAGCAAAAAATGGAAAAAGATTAAAACTATTTTCAATCCTTCTCCAGAATGGCTTTATTATGATAGACTAGTGCCTCATTCCTAAATTTTATAATTTTAAAACCCTTATTCCATCCTTTCCTATCTCTATAGGATAAGAATTATCACTATGCGCTGTTCTTCTCATCTTTCTAACTAATAGATGCCTTCCAGCTTGTGGTCCTATGCTAACAAAATCTAGTCTAATTATTCCATCGACAACAAACTCTTCTACTCCGAAGCGTGAAAGCGTGTTAGAACCTTCTGGTATTTCGCTTGTTAATAAAGATGTAACACCTGCTTTTTTCAGCGCTTGAATTAAAAGATATAACTTTCTTCTTGTTTCATGAATATCCTTGAAATACATCCCCATTATAGAAACAGAATCAAAAACAAATCTCTTTGCCTTTATCTTTTTTATCGCTTCTACATATTCATCAATGAATGCTGTCTCAAACATAGTGTAAGTAGAGGTATGCTCTCTACTTATTCCAAAAGGATCTGAAAATATGAACATAAACTTTTTCTCCTTTTCATATTTTTCGAAATCCCACTCAAATCTTATCAAATCCTTTTTTATATCCTCTGGCGTTTCTTCGCAAGTTACATAAATTCCAGGCTCTCCATTCTTTAATCCATACCAAAGAAATTGACCGCAAAATATAGTTTTTCCAGAGCCTGTGGGGCCACAAACAAGTATAGTAGAACCTGGAATAAAACCGCCTTCGATTATCTCATCTAAGCCTTGAATTCCTGTTTTTACTCTTTCCATTTCTATCAACCTAAATAAATATTTATTTTTCCTTAATTTTAAATCAAAAATTGCTACCAAAAGATCTTTGCTCTATCCATGTCTACTATTCTATCTGGAAAAACAACAATACCTTTGTCTGTAATCTCATAAAAATGAAATCTTGTTGAATGCATAGTGCCTCGCATCTTCCATATTGCTAATGCTGTTCTAAAGGCATCGAGCTGATAAATCCTTCTTAAAACTATTACACCATCTGTTACAAACTCTTCAACCCCAAACCTTGAAATTGAGTTAGAGCCAGGCACGCTTTCGCAGATAAGTATTGATGTGCAAAGGTTCTTTTTCAATATATCACAAAGCTCTAGTAGAGATCTTCTAACCTCTGCCTCTGCTCTAATATGAAGTGAGAAAGCTGATATAGAATCTATTACAACTCTCTTTGCTCTTATTTCACGAATATTGTTCTCTATCAACTCAAAAACATCCATAAGTCTAAATGGATCATACTTTATCATTCTTATCTTATCTTCTTTCTCTAATCTATCAAAATCCCAACCAAATGCTAGGGCTTGATTCTTGAGCTCTTCTATCTTTTCCTCAAAGCTAACATATAAGCCAGGCTCTCCTGCAAGATAGAGATATTGCAAACCAAATATCGTTTTTCCCATTCCACAAGCTCCTGATAGTAAGATAAGTTCTCCTTCTGGAACTCCTTTTGGCAATAGCTTATCAATACCAGGGATGTTTAACTTAACATAGCGAAATGCTTGTGGCATAACCTCACTATCTTATCTATATATCTTAGAAAATAAAAAACTAATACACTTTGAAAATGAAATATTTGAAATAGTAATTTTCATTACGATTTCCTTTTCGATATTTTACTTCTCTCTTACTGTCATAAATCTTAATATCTAATATTCATCTTTTATCTTGCACCCATAGCTTCTTGCTCTGTTCGTTCGCGATAAGCTATTGCTAAGGACTTGCTAGAGTTTTCTGAAGCATTTATTAGTTCCTCTGCCAGAGCGCTTGCGATATCTATTTTATTATTAAAAGAGATCTTATATACTGATTGGCAAATTATTCTCAAAGCTTTATCAACCCTTCTTTGGGGCGATGTCACTACTGCCACTCTTGCGATTATTCCACCTAGTTGATAAGATGCAACCTCTTCGCAAACAGCAGCATTTTCTATTGCTCTTACCAAAACCTCTACAGGATTCTTGTTAGTTTTCTTTTCTATAATTTCAAATGCCTTCTCTATAACTTTAAGCGCTGTATATAATCCTCCGCCAAACTTTCCTGAAGTTATTTTATGCTTCTTTGCAGAGTGACCACTAACAATAAGATGTAGAGCTAATCTTTCAACGATATGCATCTTTGATTTTTGAAATCTCTCTCGATAGTCTCGAGCTCCACAAGATTTAGGAATTATCGTTGGCTTCAAGGTTATATATCTCTTTAATCCAGGATCTCTTACCTCTACATCGCTTTTCCATCTTCCAAAAAGCTTTAGGTCTTCCCAAAGATTCTCTTGAAACTCTTGTTTTTTCTCTTTATCTTCTGTCCTCTCCTTCTTCATTTCTTTTTCTTTGTATTCCTTTTCTTTAGCCATGTTGATAGATTTCTTATCTAAAAACATTTAAATTTATTTTTAGCAAGCTTTTCATCAATTGGCTTTTCTCAATTACAGAGTTCTCAATCTTCCAGTTATTTTATCTATCTTTTCAGAATAATCTGGACCCAAAGCTAAGCATGTTATTGTATCTTCCTTTAGCTCTGTTTTTCCAGCATCTTTTACAAGGAATGAAGGAATTCTCAATTTTTTTGCTTCTCTCTTTATCTTAAGCAATTCTTCTAAATTCTCTACTGCTAAAATAACCTTTTTTTCTCCTTGCTCCTTCCAAATTTTTCTTATAGTTTCGTTAGATTTTTCATAAGCATTCAAACATGCATGACAGCATTGAGAAGCTATCTTTCCTTTTGACATGTTCAGATCTTTTCTAACTATTATTACTTGCTTTATTTCCTTTTTTTCTTTTTGCAATTTGTCTTTCTCCATATTTTAGATTTTTCGTCTCGAAATTAAAAGATGTTTATACTCTTCCTAGCTTCTTTGCTTTTATATAAGTTAAAATTATAGTTTGCACCGTAGTTATAATACAAAGTATTGTAGTCGCTACTAAAACCAAAAAGCTTGCTTTTTTAGAAAATCTTGCAAGCAGAAGAGTTAGTAATAGCATTGGGTAGATCTCTGTTCGATGCATAATTCTCCATATTACCTTTTCGTTAGGATCGTCCACAGCTTTTCTATGGTTTGCATATGCAACCTCAAATGTTGGCATTAAGCAAAAATATGCAAGCATTGTAATCCAATATTCTGTTGGCATTAATAAACTTGATTCCAAATCCAAAAACAAAAAGGAAAATATCAAAAGAAAGTCAACTATTCTATCGAAGCTTCCATCTAAGAAGGCTCCAAAATTTGTTACATTTCCCTTAAATCTTGCTACGCCACCATCTATGCCATCTAGCAAGCCAGCAAAGAGAAATGAAAAAAATGCCTCTAAAATTTTTCTTTCTATTGCAAAATAAAAACCAAAAAATGCAGGAATTATAGAGATTAATGTCCATTGATTTGGAGTTAGAGGAAGCTTTGAAAATATTCTTCCAACTTTGAGAGAAATTTTATCTGTGTCAAAAAATTCCTTTAGCATAATTATCACTAAAATTAAATCTCAAGTAAAAAATTAAATCTCAAGCGGATACGGATCTCTTAAGAATTCCTTCCAACCACCAAAAACTACTCTATCTGCTTTTGAAAAATCTTGGCCTTTCGTAAAATCATTAGGAAGAGCTATTACATATAATCCAGCGTTTTTCGCTGCTATAACACCTTTTTCTGTATCTTCAAATGCAAGACAATTCTTTGGGGATGATCCAATCAACTTTGTTGCAAGTATATACATATCAGGGTAAGGTTTTCCTCTTCCTGCTCTTTCTTCTGTAGATCTAACTTCTGGAGGAAAGTAATTTTCTAATTTTACGGATTTTAACTTCATAGCAAGCTGCTTATCGCTTTCTCCAGATGCTATAGCGATTTTATATCTTTTAGAAATTTTCTTTAGAGCTTTTAGAGCAAAAGGCATTATTCTAGCTTTCTTTTCGAAAAGAGTTTTTAAAAATTTTTGCGACTCGCTATAAAGCTCTTCTTCACTTATAGGAATTTCATATTTTTCTTTCAACAACTTAGGAATCTCATTTTTAGAAGATTTTCCAAGATAATCTCTAATATACTCTTCTTTCGAAATTCTAACTCCAAATTTCTTAAGAACAAGATTCCACTTTTCATATTGCAATCTTTCAGTATCTGCAAGAACCCCATCAAAATCAAAAACTACGCCTCTTATCCTTTCCATTAAAAACACCTTTATTCAAGCTATTTCTTTTTGCTTAACTTTTATCTTTCTCTTTCTCCTCTTATAAATTCTTCTAACATCTCTCTTGCTTTTTCATCTGGAATTTGAATTGGTGGGTGTTTCATCAAATAAGCTGATGCTGAAATCAATGCTCCGCCAATCTTTCTATCTAAAGCAAGCTTAGCTATTCTTATAGCATCTATAACGCAGCCAGCAGAGTTCGGAGAATCTTCTACAGAAAGCTTAACATCTATCTCAAAAGGTACATTTCCAAACTTTCTTCCTTCTATTCTTATATAAGAAATTTTATTGTCATTCAACCAAGGAACCCAATCACTAGGCCCTATGTGCAAATTATCATAGCTAAGCTTTCTAGAGAGCAAAGAGTTTACAGCTTCTGTTTTTGATATCTTCTTTGATGTTAATCTACTTCTTTCAAGCATGTTAAGAAAGTCTGTATTACCACCAAAATTAAGTTGATAACTTCTATCTATTATACAACCTCTACTTTCGATTAACCTCATAATAGTTCTATGCAATATTGAAGCACCTATCTGAGATTTTATGTCATCACCTATAATTGGCAATCCTTTCTCTTCAAATCTTTTTGCCCATCTCTCGTTAGAAGCAATAAATACAGGAATGCAATTTATAAAAGCGCAATTTGCATCTAATGCTGCATTTGCATAATACTCTGTTGCTTTTTCCGAGCCGACTGGAAGATAGTTAATCAAAATCTCTGCTCTTGCTTTTTTCAATTCTTCAACTACGTCTACTTCCTTTTCTTCGCTAATCAAGAATGTATTTTCTTCTGGATAATTTTTCATATGAGGAGCAAAACTATCTAAAACTGGTCCTCTTTTTACTTCAACCCCTATCTTAGGAATATCTTTACAAAATATCTTAGTGCAATTAGGCTTTGCAAATATTGCTTCAGAAACATCCTTTCCAACCTTTCTTTTATCTATATCAAAGGCAGCAACAATTTCTATATCAGATATTTTATACCCTCCTAAAATATTATGCATCAAGCCAGGAACAAAATCTTGATCATCTTCAACATTCTTATAATAAAATATTCCTTGAATTAAAGCAGAAGCACAATTTCCTAAGCCAGCTATCGCTACTCTTATCTTTCCCATATTGATTAATAATAATAGAAAAGTATTTAAGTATTTTATGACGTAAAATACTACAATTTTATAATGTAAAATACTGAGGATTATCGGCAAAAATCTTTGCATATCTAATAAATATTTATAATCGCTTTCAGAAGCCCAGCAAAATTAAAAATTATGAAAACAAAGTTTATGATATGAGAAAACCTAGCGAAAGGCTTAAGGATTCGATAACAAAAGACAATCTTTGGATATATATACTTAAGATGCTTTCAGAGAAGAATTACTATCCTTATAGATTAAGAGATGAAATTGAGAAAAGATTTGGATTTAGTCCAGGAAGTGTAACAAGCTACATAGTTCTAAAAAAATTGGAAGCTCAAGGCTTTGTTAAAAAATGGAAAGAAAAAAGCTCGCTTGGCCCGGAAAGAAATTTTTATAAGATAACAACAAAAGGAAGGAGAGAATTAAATAATGGTATTAAGATTTTAAGAAATCTTGTTAAGAAGATAAAATGAATATTATTTTAGAAAAATATTATTTCCACATTACTTCAAAATCTTCTGTTCTCCATTTTGGTAAAATATCAATCTCTTCTAATTTTAAAGTTTTATAACCTGATTTACTCATTAAAATTCCTAACCATGCGATCATTGCTCCATTATCACCTGCATACTCGCCTGGAACTACAGCAAAGCTTGCTCCTCTTTCTTCACACATTATTCTAAGCATTTCTTGCAATCTTTTGTTTGCAGCAACTCCTCCTGTTAATAATACCTCTTCTTTTCCGGTATGTGCTACGGCTCTTTCGGTAGCTTCTGTTAGCATTGCAAAGCAAGTTTCTTGAATTGAATAGCAAAGATCTTCTAACCTTATGCCTTCTTTTAATTTTCTTATTGCAGCTGTAAGTATTCCTGTAAAACTAAAATCCATTCCTTTAACAACATAAGGCAATTCTATATAACTTCCTTTCTTTGCAAGCTCTTCTATTTTTGGACCACCAGGATGCTGAAGATTTGCTTCTCTTGCAAAGCTATCAAGCATGTTGCCTATAGCTATGTCTAATGTTTCTCCAAAGCATCTATATCTTTTCTCAACAAAAGCAAGAATTTGGGTATTGCCTCCAGAAACATAGAGAGTTACAGGATCTTTTAGATCTGTTTTCAATATTCCTATTTCAACATGAGCAACACAATGATTTACTCCATAAATCTTTACATCTTTTTCTAATCTTTCCAAGATTTTATTTACAAAATCCTTTCCAACTCTTAAACAAGGTGGCAATCCTGGCCCTCTGCTAAAAGAAATAACATCTATCTCATTAATTCTTATTTTTGCTTTATCCAAAGCCTTTTCTAAAACGCTTTCAGCATTTTCTCTTAATTTATTAGCTGCATCTATTGGAATTATTCCATATCCTAATGGTGGTTGATAAACATATCTTTCATTTGCTAAAACATTTCCTTTATCATCAACAATACCTATACCAAAAGTGTGAGCAGTAGATTCTATACCAAGCGAAAGCATGATTTTATTATTAATAAAAAAATTATAAGAATATGCCAATATTTGTTATTCATCATCATCTTGCAAGAAAAGAGCATTGGGATTTGAGATTAGAAGTTGATAACGTGCTAAAATCATGGGCATTGCCAAAAGAGCCTCCTAAAGAGAAAGGAATTAAAAGACTTGCAATTCAAGTAGAGGATCATCCTTTAGATTATGCAAACTTTGAAGGAGAAATACCAAAAGGATTCTATGGTGCCGGAAAGGTTGAGATTTGGGACAAAGGATACTATGAGATAATAAAGTTTGGAGAAGATGAAATAATATTTAATTTAAATGGAAAGAAAGTAAAAGGAGAGTATATCTTGCTAAAAATGAAAAGTAATAAATTTGGAAAGGAAAAGAATGCATGGCTTTTTTTCAAGAGATAAAATACCTTTTATCTATTCTTTTCATTCCATATTTTTTAAGCACTTCGTTAAATTTTTCGATATCATTTATAAAAAATAAATGAGATTTACATGAGCAATCAGAAGAGCCAAATCTATATATTGGATTTGCTATCTTAATTAAATCTCTTGCAATCTTACATTCTTCATTTTTTCCAGCATTCTTATAAAATATATCGTCTATTTTTGCAAATCTTTTAGAAAGAAGATAATCAATATGCCAAAATTTCTTTTTTCTCTTTCTCAAATGCCTTTCTATTCTTTTTTCTAAGCTATTTTGCGCAGAGCCAACGTAAGCATAATCGCCTTTGTTGAGTTTTATAGCCCCAATACTTCCAATAATTATTTTACAATCCTTTTTTAATACTATCTTCAATATATAAACTCCTTTCATCTCAGTTCTTGTTCTGGTTTCCTTATAAATTCTTTCAAATAATTTTTTGCTTGAATAATTATTTGCTATCTTTCAAATGTAGCTCATTCTCCAACCAATTCTTTTATTTCTTTCTTCGCGTGCTCAATCTCTTCTTTTTGCTCCTTATCTCTATTTATTAGCAATTGTTGAAACTCTCCTACATGAGTTTTTTCCTCTTTTGCTATATCCAAAAGAACTTTCTTTATTTTCTCATCTTTTGCTATAGATGCTAATTGCTCATAAAGATTTACAGCATCGAGCTCTGCTATAATGCCAACTCTCAGAATCTCTTTATCCAAATCCTTGCTATTAACCTTTTCCAAATCTATCGGGATTTTTGATAGCATTTTATCACCATTTAAAAAATAATTATAGTTTAAGACCAAATTTATAAAAGTTTAAAATGTTCATTTCTGCTCTTTAGATATTTCTATCTTTCCCCAGAAACATCGACCACAAAACTTTCTATTTTTATGAGTTGCTAAGAATGTTCCTGTACCACATCTTGGGCAGCTTTCTTTCTTCCTAATAACCTTTCCATCTTTAACCTCGTAGAACTTCCATATTTGGACTTTACGATGCTTACATTTGGATTTCGGTCTTTCTTTTTGCGACTTTTTTTCCTTTTCTTCTTTTGGCATGTTAATTCACTAATAAATCAAATATTTAATTATTTTAATTTTTTCATTGCTCTAGTTCTTATACGCCTTCAACCCTATCTTTTAAATTTTATTTTGACTCGGCTTTTTCGTTATTATTCTCGCTTCCTTCAGTTTTTTTCATCTTTTCCCATAGATTTTCTACTTTTGGCTCGTCCCATATCTTTGCGATTACTTCTGAGTTTCCTATACCTTTTTTTGAAAATATTTTACAAATATCTACACGCTTTATTTCAACATTAAAAATATCTGCAAAGAATTTTTGTAATAATCCTTTAAGTGGCGTTGGTGCGTTTTCATGCTTTACTAAAATCTTTAGTTCTCTTCTTTTCAAAAACGGATTATATTTATCGCTGATAATCTCGTATTCCATCTCATCACCTTCTTCCTAAACCTTTACGGCATATTCTCCTTCTTCGCTTATGTTCATCTTCTTAGCAATCTCGCTATTTGTGTCGAAAATTATTATAATGCCCTTATAATCATTAGTACCTTTTTCCTTGCAAACAGGACATATCATAGTGGGTATTATTCTTTTACATATCTTGCATGCTGGCATATGCTGCACCTTTTTAAACTGCTTTTTAAAATTGTATTTTTTAAGAGATAATTTTTAATTAAGGTAAAACAATAAAATAATTTAAAGATGTCGAAAGATAACAAATCCCAAAAAATAATAACTAGCAAGAAAGTAATAAAAAGCATTGCATATAAAGTTCTTGAGAAAAACCCACAAGATATAATAGATTATAAAAAAGGCGTCGAGGGGGCTCTTGATAGATTGGTTGGAAAGGTCTTTAAAGAAAGTGAAGGAAAAGCTGACCCTGTGATAATAAGAATGATGCTTAAGGAGATATTAAAGTAATTATTTTTAAAAGTTATAGAAAGAATATTGTTTGTTCAAATCTTAGAGAAGGGTCGGTGGTCTAGTGGCTATGACGCCAAAGCAATAAAGCTGCGGAACGCTTACAACGTGGAGATCGGCGGTTCGAATCCGCCCCGGCCCATTCTTTATTTCATTCTCCAAAAAGATTAAAAATACAGCAACAAATAAAATTAAAAGTTAAAAACGAAAATGCTCCGTTAGTCTAGTCCGGTCAAAATTTGCCGAAAGGATGCGGCCCTTTCGCTCTGAAGCGAAAGATTTGAGCTTTGCTATGAGAAGAAAGGCCGAGACCCGGGTTCAAAATCTTTAAAAATGAAAATCCCGGACGGAGCATTTTTATTATAGCGCTATAGTTAAGATAGAAAAGTTTTCGAGATTTTAGAAATTTCAAAATTTCTAAATAGCTGCAATAAAAACTAGAATAAAGAATGCAAAAACAGAAAGCAAATAAAAATTATGTAAAAAGTTTTTATAAAATATTTTTAAATTTTCTCGATTGTTTTCTTCTATTTCAACTTCGAATGCATTTGCAATATCCAAAATATTTATGCTATTGCTTTTGTTAGACATCCAATTGCTAGAATATCTAGAAGAAAAAACAACTAAGCAAACTCTTTTACTCTTGCTATCGCTCTTGTTCTCGGTATTTTTTAAGATCAAATTTATTTCGTACTCTATCGGAGATATCTTTTTATATTCTATAGAAACATCATTGCATTCATAATTTTTATATTCTTTATTTTTATCTTCTTTAGAAAAAACAAGCTTGCTAATATCTTCATATTTAGAAATTCTCAAAATATCTTCCCAGTTTTCCGCTTTTAAAATATCTTTAGCGATGTAAATCTTTCCTCTATATTTATTGTTCTTAAAGATGATGAAATTTTCTGTTTCTTTAACAATTTCCAAATCTTTTTGATCTTTTAGCCAAAGATAATTTTTCCAATCTACTTCTTTCGTTAATAATATATACTTTACGTTTACTAAAGAGATTAGTTCTCCAAAATTGTCTATCTCAGAGCTTTTGGACAATAGAAGCTCTATATATCTTAATATAGCATTAGATGTTTGCGAGTAAATTCCACCAGCTTCTATATTCTCAGCTGAGATTATCGGTTTTTCAAAGAAAGTTCTTGCTGGATTTGCAATTCTCTTATCATAATTTTCTATCCATTTAAAATCCATATAAAGATGCCAAGGAAAGAATATAACATTAAAATCTTCTTCATCGTTTTTCAAGAAATCGTTAACCTCATACCAATCCTTTGGATAGTTAGTTGGTTTTAAGTAGTTATTAAATCCAAAGAGCATTGTGTAAGAGTAAATTATAGGAAGAGTAATAATTACAAATATGAGAAGATACTTCAAAAATAGTATTGCTTTTATGTCCCTTGATCTTTTTATTCCTATTTTAATTTTTTCCAATGGGTTTAATAAATCGCTTATCCCTATTCCTCCAAAATAAGAGTAAAAAAGACAGAGAATAGCCAATAGCTTATGAGGTTCTCTTAATCCCATCAAAAATTCAAATCTTGAATAGAGAAGTTTAATTATATTCTCTAAAGGTTGATAACCTATTCCAATGGCTATTATAGAGGAAATTACAGTAACTAATAAGAAAGCATACTTTCTTTTATTCTTAAAAACTAAAAATCCATGAACAGATAAGAAAAGTATTACGAAGAAGATCAATGGCCAAAGGCTTATATGATATTTTGCATAATCATAGCCACCTCTCCAGAAGCCATGTAGTGAAATTGTGTTGAAAATTGTGTTAAATTCAAGAGATGGTTTTGAGCTAAATAGCTCTAAATCAAGCTCAGAGAATTGCTCTATTTTATAATGAGGCGAGGTTTCTCCGGAAATAGGAACTATCCAGTAAAAGTTAAGCGCAAAAAATAAGATGAATGTAAATAAATAGCTTAAGGTTAAAACCTTTTTGATTTCCTTCTTTGTTTCCATAAAAAAATCCAAAACAAAAAATACCAGCAAAGAGCCAAGAATAATAGGCAAATAATGGGTAGTTGCTATGCAAATTGTTGCAAGGATAGAAAGCTTTGCTGCGCTTTTTATCGGAACATTTGAAAAAGTATTCGAAAATATCTTTTCTTTTTGTTTTATCTTAATACATTCTTTGATTCTTTTAGAAAAATCCATTAATGATTTAAAGAAAAGAGGAAGAAATGCATAAGATAATAGAAGATATGTATGACCTGCTAAAAATCTAACATAAGTGAATGGATTTATCATATATAAAATTCCTGCAAATAGCTTTCCCGTCTTTTTAGTTGGACAAGCATAGTAAGCTGCTGCTCCTGAAAAGAATAATAAAAACAAAAAGAATATCTTTTGAAAAACTTCTACAGAAAAGATGCTACCAAAAATAAAAAGAGAAAACATGTATAAGAGATTAGGAATTGGCAAAGTTGTTAAAAATATTCCATCATTATCTTCAGAAAATCCTAAAAGATAATCGAAAAAGATGCTTTTTGCGTTTTCATGAGTTACATGATCTAAAGTAAATATATAGCCCTTAGAAAATAAAGGAAGCATTACTAGCAATGAAATGAAAAATATAATTAGATATCCATCATAACTAACAAAAAAATCTCTTCTCATAATCTATTTTAATTTCTTCATTGTTAAAAAATCAAAATATGGACAATAAGATTTCTATAATGGATAAAATTTCTATAGCTGAGCTTAGAAAAAAGGTTGATAATTTCTTAGATAAAGATGATATGCTTTTAAGACATGGCCTAGCGATTGCTTTTGCAAATACTCTTGCAATGCTTATAAACTATTTTTATCAGCTTATTACTGGTAGATTACTTGGACCTGCTAGTTATAGTATTTTTGGAAGCTTGGTAGCAATAACTTATATCTTTTCTGTTTTTGGTGGAGTAATAAATACTAGCATTGCTAAATTTTGCTCTGATTATAAAGATGATTATGGAAAGATAAAAACAATCTTTCTAAGATATTCACTCAAGCTTCTTTTGATAAGCCTTTTTTCCTTTGCAATATTTTATCTTTTGGCACCGCTAATTAGTAGAACTTTGGGAATAGAATCCCATATGCTAATCATTATGATAGGAATTCTAATTCCAATCTCTTTTTTATTCTCTTTATTCTCTGGAATAATGCGTGGCTTACAAATGTTTTATAAATATTCTATATTAACTATCTTGCACCCAATATTAAAGTTCGCAATAGGAATACCTTTATTGATTCTTGGTTTTGGCGTTTTCGGAGCTTTGTTTGGATTTGTTTCTTCTTCTATTTTAATCTGTATTCTTAGCTTTTTGTTTCTAACATTTCTTTTAACTTCAGAATCAAAGAAGGTTGAAAGCAGAGAAATAATAAAATATTCATTTCCTGTTCTTATAATCTCTTTATGCATTATTGCGATGATAAACTTAGATATAATTATAGTAAAAGCAATTTTTTCAGAAACTGAAGCAGGATTTTATATTGCATCTTCAACTTTAATGAAGGCGATATTTTGGATAGCTGGCTCTATAATATTTGTAATGTTTCCAAAGATATCATCTAATAAAGAGAAAGCAAAAGATATTTTGAAAAGCACTTTGCTATATATTATTTCATTCTCAATAATAGTTCTAATTTTTGTTGCTTTATTTTCAGATTTTGCAGCTATATTTACTTTTGGAAAAGAATTTTCAGGTGCTTCTCCTCTTCTCTTGCCTTTTGGCATCGCTATTTTAATAGTTTCTTTGAATCAAGTTATAGCGAATTATAGCTTAGCGATAGGAGAGAATGTAACATTTAGTTCATTGTCATTCATAATATTCTCTATAATTCAATTCTTGCTGATCTATCTTCTTCATTCCTCTTTGCTTATGGTAATATATGATATCATTATCGCTAATCTAATGCTTTTCATTTTGCTCTCTTTCAAAATGAAGATTTTCAAGTAAGTGCTCTATATGAAAGAACTTTCTGTAATAATACCAGCATATAATGAAGAGAAGAGGATAAGAAAAACTATAGAAAATGTAATAAAATATCTGAGAGGTATTACAAAAGATTTGGAAGTTATTGTTGTAGATGATGGTTCTTCTGACAATACTTATAAAATCGCTAAATCCTTAGAAAGAAAATCTCCAAATCTAAAGGTTGTTGGTTATGAAAAAAATAAGGGCAAAGGATATGCGATAAAATATGGACTAAAGTTTGCAACTAAGGATTTAGTTGTCTTTATAGATGCTGACTCGGAGATAGACCCAAAAAGGATAAAGCTTTTTTATGATTATATGGAAAGAAACAAAGCAGACATAGTAATAGGAAGCAAAAGACATCCCCTCTCTAAAATAGAATACTATCCTAGAATGAGAAAACTTCTTAGCAGCTTTTATAATATTTTTCTAAGATTTTTGTTTCACATAAAAATAAAGGATACTCAAACTGGGTTGAAACTATCAAGAAAAGATGCATTGAAAACCATATTTCCTTTGCTTCGAGTAAAGCGCTTTGCATTTGATGTTGAGTTATTATGCTACGCCAATTTTCTTGGATTTAAGGTTATAGAAGCTCCTATAACTTTAAAATTCTCAAAGAAAAGATGGGGAAGAGTAAATCTAAGAATGCTTATGAATATTTTTTTCGATACTATGGCAATAGCTTATCGATTTTACATTCTAAAAAGATATACTATAATTTTAAGAGATACCTTCATCCTATTCTCTATAATTATGGGGAGCATTTATTTGTATAAAACCCTTTTCAATCCGCTTTTATTTCCTACTATTGGAACAAAAACTATAGTAGTATTATTATCTTTGTTGATATTTCTCATAGTTCTAAATCTTCCATACGAAGCGTTTTCAAGAAAATTCGATTGAAGGATAGATTATGAAGATATTGATCTTAAAATAGTAAGATATAAAAATATTATAAAAAAGTATTTATATCATAATGTACTAAATATATGATATTGTGATATAAATGAAAAAATCAGAAATGATAATGAAAAAGTTATGGATGAGTGGAAAGAAATTTGTAAAATCGGATGAGATTAAAGCTATTTCCAAGGAGCTTAAAATAAATTACGAAAGTATATTACGCTACCTTTTGGCAAGGCACTCTCTCATAAGAATTTTTAAAGGAATATTTTATGTTAAATCACCAGAAGAAATAAAATTAGAGATAATGTATGAAAATCCATTTAACTTGGTTGCTAAAGGTTTATTTATAAAGGGTATAAAAAGATGGTATTTTGGCCTATATACAGCTTTGGTCATGAATAACATTACTCATGAATATTTTACAGTAAATTATGTCATCAATGATAGTATTTTCAGGGCAAATGAAATAGAAATCGCTGGCTATAGTTTTAAATTTATAAAAGTAAAACCATCTTTGATTTTTGGTATAAAAGAAAAAGAAAATTTAAGATACTCTGACTTGGAAAAAACAATTCTAGATTTTGTTTATCTTTGGAGATATAGAAGCGTGCCAAAAGAGAGAATATTGGTTAACATTTCTGATCTTGTAGAAAAAGCTTCGAAAAGTAAATTGCTTGAATACTCTAAAAAATATCCATTAACGATTAGGAAAATTATCGATGAATTGTTATGAAGGAATTTATAGAAGCTGTAAGCAGGAAAATTAATGCAAGAACAGATTTAATAGAAAGAGATATTTTACTTCACCAAATACTTCTAGATTTATCTAAAACTAAGTTTGCTAATGAATTTGCATTTAAAGGAGGTAGCTGTCTTATGAAATATTATCTTGGCTATTTTAGATTTTCTATTGATCTGGATTTCACATTCATTAATCAAAATATTTTTAGTAATTTATCAAAAAAAGAGATAAGAAGAAGATTATCAGAAAAGATAGATGAAATTGGTAATATTTTTGAAGATATAGCTGAAAGAAGAGGACTGGATTTCAAATGCGATAAGAAAAATAGAAGATATGTTGAATTTGGAGGAGGTAATAAATTCTTAACTTTCAAGATTTGGTTTAACTCACGATTTATTGGAGAAACCTTCATAAAAATTCAAATCAATTTTATTGAAAAAATAATATTTCCTATTAAGAAGGTTTTGCTAAAATCTTTGTTAGATGAGTCAAAAGAACTGCAATTTTTATTTCCTGATATTTATGATGAATACACCACGAAAGTAAGATTTAATGTCTATGACATCAGAGAAATCTTCTGTGAAAAGATAAGAGCTATTTTAACTCGAAATGGAATTAAGGAAAGAGATTTCATAGATGTTTACTTGATCTCGAAAAAATTTAATATCAAATATACTGATATGAGAGATAAAATTTTAGAGAAAACTAGATTTATTCTGAAACTCTATGAAAAGTATAGAGATAACTTGAAGAAAAATCTTAGAATTTTCTCAATTGAGAATTTCCCTTTTGGATCAGAGGATTATCTTTTACTGATAAAGATTGACAAAAAAGAGTTTTATCAATTTGTCGAAGAATTTATAGTTTATTTAAAGGAAATTGGAACGATAGTATGAAAATCCTAATATTCAATTGGAGAGATATAAAAAATCCAGAACATGGGGGTGCAGAAATATTTACTCATGAAATTTTTAAGAGAATCACTAAAATGGGACATGAGGTTACGATATTTTCGAGTGAATTCAAAGGTTGTAAGAAAGAAGAATTCATAGATAGCATAAGAATAATAAGAGCTGGGGGAAGGTATTCTGTTTATATAAAGGCAAGAAAGTATTACAACAATTTCTTTTCTAAGGAGAGCTATGATGTAATAATAGATGAGATAAATACATTGCCTTTCTTTACACCAAGCTTTGTAAAAAAAGGAGAATATATAATAGCGCTAATTCATCAACTTGCAAGAGAGTATTGGTTTTACGAAACTTTTTTTCCGATAAATTTTATAGGGTATTATATTTTGGAGAATAGTATCTTAAAAAAATATGTAGAAATACCAACAGTAACCGTTTCTAATTCTACAAAGAATGATTTATTGAATTTAGGATTTAAAAATGTTTTTATAGTATCTGAAGGAATAAGCTTTCATCCATTAAGAAAAATTCCAGATAAGAGCGAGAAACCAACAATAATATATCTAGGAAGATTAAAAAGAGCCAAAAGAGTTGAGCACGTAATAAAAGCATTTAATATTGTTGAGAAAAAAATACCAAAAGCTAAGCTTTGGATAGTTGGTTCAGGTTATTTGAGAACTCATTTAGAAAAGATTTCTAATAAAAAAGTAACGTTTTTTGGTCATGTAAATGAAAAGAAAAAAATAGATCTACTTTCAAAAGCTTGGATTCTTATAAATCCTTCTATAAGAGAGGGTTGGGGAATAAATGTTATAGAAGCAAATGCATGTGGAACTCCTTGCATCGCTTATGATGTTCCTGGACTAAGAGATTCAATAGTTGATGGAAAAACTGGTTTACTTGTCAAAGAGAATGGAAGCGTAGAGGCCTTAGCCAATGCTATAATAAAAGTTTTGGAAGACGAAAAGTTGAGAAATAAGTTGAGCACGAACGCATTAAGATGGGCAAGAAGGTTTAGTTGGGATAAAAGTGCGAGAGAGTTTGAGAAGATTATAAAAATGGTTTCAAAAGGAAATATTCAAAAGCCATTTCCATAATGGCTTGAAAACAATTTTCTTATTCTCAATTTTAATCTCATCTTCATAATCCCATGTAATTATTAGCAAGTTCTTGCATCTTAACAACTTGCTCGCTTTGAGCAAAGCCTTAAGCTCTCTTTTTTCTATTTCATCTTTGCTTGAAGCGTAAGTTACTTGAATCAATTGCTTTATTTTCAAGCCTTCTTTTAAAACAAAGTCTACCTCATTTTGTTGATAATCCTTCCAATAGAAGAAATCTATGCCATTATAGAATTTTGATTTATAAAGAGAAATAGCAACTAAACTCTCTGCTAATCTTCCTATATTTTCTGAAAATTTAGGTATCAAATTATAAAATCCCAAATCTATCGGAAAAACTTTCTTAGGTTGCTGAACTCTTTCTTTGGTTTTATAGCCAAACTTTTCAACAGTAAATAAAAAGAAAGCATTCTCAAAATACTTAGCATAGTTTGACAGCGTCTTCTTACTTTTTTTCAATCCAATACTTTTGAAATAGTTTTCTAACTTAGATAAAGATATATAATTTCCGAAATTATCCATTATAATCGTCAAGAAATTCTCAAGAAATGCTACACTCTTTATAGAAAATCTTTCTACAATATCTCTATAAAAAATAGTCTCCTTATATATTTTTAGTAGTTCGATCTTTTCTTTTTCTCCTTCTTCTTTGACAACATCTGGAAAGCCACCAAAACTTAGATATTCTCTCAAATTTCTAAGAAGTTTTCCCTTGACTTCTGGTACATTTAAATATTTCGTCTCTACACTCTTGTACTTTAAAAATTCTTTAAAAGAAAATGGAAGAAGTAAAAGAGATGAATATCTTCCTCTTAGTTGGGTTGCAATTTCTTTAGAAGATAGTTTAGAAGAAGAGCCAGTAACCCAAATGTAGTATTTATTAGAGTTGTGTAAAGTTCTAATCCAACTTTGCCATTCCTCTAGATTTTGTATTTCATCTAACAATAAAATCAATTTATCATTCTTCTCTTTAAAGACCTCATGCAAAACTTTTATGAAAGTGCTATAATCTTTTGGTTTTAGATTCTTCAATCTTATATCTTCGAAATCTATGTAAGCTATGTTTTCCCTTTCATATCCAGAGTTAAGTAACTCTTTAACTATCTGAAAAAGAAAATATGTCTTTCCAGCTCTTCTAGGACCTATTATTGCTACTATATTTCTCGATAACTTTACTGGATATTCTCTTTCTATTAGTTCAGGCAAATCTTTTGTTAACCATGAGCTTAAAACTTCTTTTAAATTTGTTTCCATAAAGTATATTAAGGAAACAAATTTATTTAAATATGTTTCCTGTAAACACCTTTAAAAATATCGGAATGATTATGAGTAGATACAAAATATTTCTTTTTTAAAAGGAAATATTCAAAAGCCATTTCCATAATGGCTTGAAAACAATTTTCTTATTCTCAATTTCAATCTCATCCTCATAATCCCATGTAATTATTGCAAGATTTCCAAACCTTTTCTATTAATATATTTAGATTCAAATGTTGTTAAAGAGGCTGTTAATAAATGTGAATTAGAAGGTTATGATGCAATAGTATTAATCATAAAAAAACTTTAAATATTCTGAACACAATCATAATGATTATGAGTAGATTTCACAATAGAGAGTTTGAAATTAAATTTTTGGAAGATAGATATAAAAGAGATAATTTTGAATTGATAATTGTCTATGGAAGGAGAAGAATAGGAAAAACAGAATTGATAAAAAATTTCACCAAAAATAAAAAACACATTTATTTTCTTTGTGATAAGAAAGGAACTGAAAGTAACATAAAAAGATTTAAAACAAAAATTTCTGAACTTTTGGGCGAACCTGTAATAGAGAGTAATGATCTAGAGGAGATATTTTCCTATTTGGTTAAAAAGGTAGGCGAAAAGCTTGTAATAGTTTTTGACGAATTTTCTTATTTAGTAGAGAAAGATGATGCAATACCTTCTGTATTTTCTCGCGCTATTGATGAAGTGTTAAAATACACAAACCATTTTATGATACTTTGTGGTTCAAGCATAAGTATGATGGAAGAGGGCGCTCTTAGTTATAAAAGTCCTTTGTATGGAAGAAAAACAGGACATATTAAGCTAGATGAGTTGCCATTTTCTTCTTTTTCTTCATTTTTTCCAAAAAATAGTAAGGAAAAAAATATAGAATTTTACTCAATAACAGGAGGTATACCATTTTACATGGAAAAATTCAATGAAAATATTTCTACCTTAGAAAACGTAGAAAATGAAATAGCATCTAGAAAAGGAAGATTGTTTGAAGAAGTAGATTTTATATTAAAAGAAGAATTGAGAGAACCCGATGTTTACAAAACTGTTATCGAGGGTATTGCAAAAGGTAATACAAAAATTGTAGATATTTCAAACTACACAAGAATAGAAAGCAATAAATTGACGCGTTATATCAACACCCTTTTAAGATTGGGAATAATAAAAAAAGAGAATATAATAACAGAAAAAAACCCAAAATCTAAAAAGACCATTTATTTTGTTGATGACAACTTTTTCAATTTTTATTTCAGATTCATTGAACCTTTCAAATCAGACTTAACAATAGGTGAAATGAATGCATTCAAGAAAAATTTTTCCAAGAATTTCAACACCTTTGTCGGAAAAGCATTTGAAAAGCTGGTAAGAAAGGAATTAATAAGATCGTTGAATCTGCCATTTTCTCCGAGTAAGATTGGAAGGTGGTGGGGTTATTTCAGAAAAGGTGAAAAAAGAGAAACAATCGAGATAGATATTGCTGCAATAGAAGAAAACTCAAAACAAGCTGCTTTTTTTGAGTGTAAGTGGAAAGATCTAAAGGAAAAGGAGGCTCTAAAAATTCTTGATAAACTAAAAGAAAAATCAAAATTTGTCCAATGGCATAATGAAAAGAGAAGGGAATATTTTGGCCTAATAGCAAAGAAGATAGAAAATAAAGAGAGATTAAGAAAACAAGGCTATCTTGTTTTTGACTTGAGGGATTTTTAGTTGAAGCATAGCACTAAATAATTAAGAGGATTATAAAAATAATTGTAAAAAGTAAATTAATGGAAAAGTGGATTTTTGCATGATCTTGAATAGAATTACAGAGAAATATTCAAAAGCCACTTCCATAACGGCTTGAAAACAATTTTCTTATTCTCAACCTTAATCTCACCCTCATAATCCCATGTAATTATTAGCAAGTTCTTGCATCTTAACAACTTGCTCGCTTTGAGCAAAGCCTTAAGCTCTCTTTTTTCTATTTCATCTTTGCTTGAAGCGTAAGTTACTTGAATCAATTGCTTTATCTTCAAGCCTTCTTTCAAGACAAAATCAACTTCATTTTGTTGATAATCCTTGAAGTAGAAAATTTCTTGTTTACCAAACCAGTAACTCTTTCTTCTTTGTAATTCTATGGCAACTAAATTTTCCATTAGTTTGCCGAAATTTTCTGAGGTTCTAAAAGATACTGAAGTTATTATGCCATTATCTGCGCAATAAATTTTTTTAGGTGCAAGTATTTGCTCTTTTATCTTTGGAGAAAATCTTTCTAAAATAAAAAATAAGAAAGCGGACTCTAAATGATCTACCCATTTTGAAATAGTTCTAACACTTACTTTCAAAAAGTTTCTTAATGAATTATAGGTAATCTCGTTAGAAGAATTTGAAACTAAAAAGCGAGAAAATTCTTTAAATGTTCTATTGTTTTTTATATTAAATCTTTGAATTACATCCCTCTCCACTATATCCTTGTAGTTCTCTACTATAAAAATTCTTCCAAGTTTTTCTACAAGTGGGAATCCTCCTTTCTTTAAATAATCTGAAGCCAATTTCTTAATTTTAACGATTCTTTCTGTAATATAAAATTCCCTTTTAGAAAAATCTATATTATTAAATGTAAGATATTCTCTGAAACTAAAAGGAAATAATTCGTAATTTATATGCCTTCCTGTCAAGAATGTAGAAAGTTCTTTACTCAAAAGTCTTGCATTGCTTCCAGTTATAATAACCTTTTTTGTTGACAAGATTCTTGCAACAAATCTTTCCCATCCAGGAATGTTTTGAATCTCATCAAAAATTAAGAGATCTACATTTCCTTTTATTGAGTATAAAGCTTCGAGAACTTTATTGAGCTCCTTTGCATCAATTTCTAATCTTTCATCCTCAAAATTGATATATCCAAAATTCTCATCTTCAGAAAGTTGAAAAGCAAATATAGATTTTCCACATCTTCTAATACCAAGGATTATGTTTGCAACATCTCTTACTATTCTATCTTTAACAAAATTCAAATTTTCTCTTTTTACTATATTTTCTTCTTTGAATTTTCTTTTCATTTCTTCCTCTCTTTCAATTATGGCCGACTTTATTTCTTCTATTCCCATAGATATACATTGTTTTCAAATTATTTAAATATTTATATTTGTAGTATAAAGATTTAAAAAATATTTATACTATGAATTATTAATATTAAAACCATATAATTAAAAACTCAATAGCCATTTCCAAAGCGGTATACAATTTATACTTTTTCTATCAACCTTAATCTCACCCTCATAATCCCAAGTAATTATTAGCAAATCTTTGCACCTTAGCTCTTTGCTTGCTTTTAGCAAAGCTTTAATCTCACGTTTCTCTATCTCATCTCGAGCACTTGCGTAAGTTGCTTGAATCAATTGCTTTATCTTCAAGCCCTCTTTTAAAACAAAATCAACTTCATTTTGTTGATAATCCTTGAAGTAGAAAATATCTATATTCTGATTTCTATATAATTCTAAAAATACGGCTTGTTCCATTAGTTTCCCTATATTTTCATCAAATTTTGACAATAAAGAAAAGTTTGGAATGCCGCAATCGCATAGATATATCTTGGGAATAGAAATCAAAATCCCTTTTTCTGAGTGATCAAATTTTTTTAGAGTGAAACAAAACATAACATCTTGAAGCATTGAAATATATGAGTATAGAGAATTTTTGCTAACTTTAATTCCCATAGATTTAAATGTGTTATAACACTTATGTATAGAAAATTCTTTTGAGAAAGATGATATAACTAATGATATAATCGTCTTAATAGCAGATAGGTTTTTAATTCTGAATCTCTCAACCAAATCCTTAAAAATAACGAGATCTATATACTCTTTGAAAAACAATTTTTCATCTATGTTTTCTAACCATATTTGCGGAAAGCCACCCATTTGTAAGAATTTTCTTAGAATATTTTTTATTGTAGAATTCTCGTATGAAGAAAAAACATCTTTTTTTATATCAAAATTACAGATTGATAAAATTTCTTTAAAGTTAAATGGAAAGACTCTTGTTGTTAAACTCCTTCCTCTTAGTTGAGTGGCGATTTCCTTGCTCAACAGCTTTGAAGAAGAGCCTGTAACAAATATTTTGAATTTTTTCTTTTCGTAAAGAGAATAAACGATGTTTGTCCATCTCTCTAAAGCATGAATCTCATCTAAAAAAATATATGTTGGATATTTTCCGTATAGCTCATTATGAATATGTATAATATCTGAAATCAATCTTCTTTCAATATTTTTAACCTCGTCTTCCTCAAAGTTTATAAAAAGATAATCTTCATTATTTAGTTTTAATTTGTTGAGTATAATATCGTATAGAAAATATGTCTTTCCTGCTCTTCTTGGCCCTATCATGCAAGAAATAAACTCTTTTGAAAGAGGAGTTGATATTAATCTTTCCTTAACAGCTATGTTTTTTATTTCTTCTTTTTTATTTAAAATATACCTTTCTATCGTTTCCCTCATAATCTATATTTATAGGGAAAGATTTATAAAAATATTTCCCTATTTATAGGGAAATATTCAAAAACCATTTCCATATAGGATTAAATAAAATTTTCTTATTCTCAACCTTAACCTCATCTTCATAATCCCAAGTAATTATTGCAAGATTTCCAAACCTTTTCTATTAATAAGATTTTTGACAAGAACATTTTTAATCTGCTTAACTATTTTTATAATATGAAAAATGCCCCCAAGCCATTAGTTTCAATAATAATCCCAACCTACAATTCAGAAAAGACAATAGCCAAATGCTTGGAAAGCATTAAAAATCAGAGTTATAAAAATATTGAGATTATTGTTGTTGACTCTTTTAGTTCTGATGGAACAGTTGAAATTTCTAAAGAATTTAGAGTAAATATTATTCAAACTGATTGGAAGCTTCTTGGAGCAAGATATTTAGGCTTTGAAAAATCTAAAGGAAATTTTATCCTAATGATGGATTCTGATCAGATTCTAAAAAATGAAAGTGTGATTAAAAGAGCTTTGCAATTGATGAAAAAATATGATATGCTCGTTCTTGAGGAATTTACTTATGAACCTAATTCGTGGATTCAAAAGCTTTT
>JAHLMP010000005.1 GCA_018920315.1 Candidatus Aenigmatarchaeota archaeon
CAATGTTGGTCATATCCATACCTGTACATTAAGAGCTTTAGTAGAGTTGGGAGAATATTATAATTTCAATGTAATAAAGAAATATGGTTTAAAAATGCCATATCCCAACCCCTTTGTAAGGATTGTAGATAAAATTTTATCTAGGTTACCGCAATTATCTACAAGATACTTAGTTCTTTTTCGTAAAGAATAAAATTGATGGTTTTATAATTGAATAGAACTTTTATTTTGTTTTGATGTTTAATTTTATTCTTTTTTCATTAATTTATAAAATTACATTGAGGATTAATGGAGGTGCTATTATAAAAATTGATAATATAAGTTATGAAATCGAAACTAAAAATTTGACATGGATTGATTTAAATCCAATGTATCTAGAAGAAGGTAATCACACTCTAGAGATTTTAGCTAATGACAGTGCCGATATTGATGTAGTTTGGCTCTATTCCGTAGAAAGAAATGAAACCTTAGAAGATCTTTTTGCTTCTGAAGAAACTCCGGCAGAGGTTTTGAATTATTCAAAAATCAACCCTACTCTCTGGAAAGTTCGGGTGAATGCCTCAAAGCCTTTTATGTTGAGCTTTGCTGAAAGCTATGATCCTTTATGGGAAGCAAGGGTTTATAAAGATGGAAAGAAGGTTGAAGTCGCGAAGTCGATTCAATTATATGGAGTTATAAATGGCTTTTGGATTAATACCACTGGCGAGAATTTAGAAATAGTTATAAGATACACCCCTCAAGACTGGTTTGAAATGGGATTGGTCATTAGTGGAATTACTTTTGCTTTTTGCATTTTCTATTTGATTTATGATTGGAGAAAAAGCAAAGGTGATATATGGGCCAAGAGATTGGAAAAGAGCATTAATGAAAAAATGAGAAATTTGAAATTATTAAGAAAGATGCATAATTTTTAAGAGAGATAAAGGAGCGATAATTAGATATAAGGAGCGATAATTTATTAAAAATCTTACAAATATTCTAAAGGCTAAGAATAAAGTTTAAATATATATGAAAATAAGTTCATCTATATGAAAACAATTTCATATGAAAGTATTATTTGGAGATCAAATACTGCTTTGAGATTGCTTCTTTTTTTCTTTGAGACACCGAACAAAGAATTTTATGAAAGGGAGATCCAGAAAAAAACCTACCTAAGTTTAGGTGCTGTGAACAAATATTTGAAATTGTTAGCAAAAGAAAAATTCCTATTTCTAAAAAAGTATGGTAGGATGAACTTTTTCAAGCTTAATAGAGATAATTTGGTTGTAAAATATTTGAAAATAGCTTATAATCTTTCAAAGCCTTTAGTTGAGGAATTAAAAGAAGTTGGCAAGAAATTTGGTATTAAAATGTATCTTTATGGTTCTGTAGCTAGAGGAGAGGATGACGAAAATAGCGATTGGGATATATTAGTCATAGGAGATATAAGAGCAAATGAATTGGAGCCTGATATCTCTCGTATAAGAAAAAAATTTAATAAAAATATAAAACTTAGCATCTTTAGCAGAGCCGAGTGGCTCAAAATGCAAAAAATAGACCCAGCGTTTTATGAAAGAGTAGAAAAAGATAAAATTGAGCTGGTTTGATGAACATAGATGAATGTATAAATGAGGGTTATTTGAGAAGAATAAATCCTCAACCAAATCTTATAGAAAAAGAATTGAAAGAAGCAGAATATGATCTAAATAGTGCTATCCGTGCAATAGAAGAAAAAGATTTCAAGTGGTGTATAATAAAATGCTATTATTCGATGTTCCATGCAGCAAGAGCAGTTTTGTTTTCAATAGGTTTAAAAGAACGAAGGCATTTTGCTATTCAAGTTGTATTAGAAGATTTAGTCAAGAAAGGTAAACTAGAGGCTATATATTTAGATTATTTCTCAGCTGCAATGGAATGGAGAGAAAATGCAGATTATAGGTACAAATATTCAGAAGAAATAGCAAAGGATATAGTTGAGAATGCTAAAAGTTTTCTACTAAGAATGAAAAAACTACTAAAATGATAAGATAAAGAGGATACGCTCTTTTTGTTCATTCTAAAATTATCTCTTTATTCAAACAATAAAGAAAAGCATAGAAAATAAAAAATCTAAACTATGAATATTTAAAGTTTTTTAATTTTAATAGTGGTAAAATAAAATATTTTGAAAGAATTCTATTAGAAGAAATAAAAAAGTGGATGAAAAGAAAGGAAACAAAGATAATTCAATATGTTGGATAATACTTTATTATATGAAGTGAGAATTTATAATTCCATTCTATACTTAATCTAAGATCGAAGAAGAATTATTCAAACCGAGAGCTTCTTATATGAGAGCTCTTCATATAATCAATAAAGAGAAGAATAACGCCTATAACCAAAAAATAGTAAGCATATATCGCTATAAGATTTGCTCTATCTTCGAAGCCTTGCGCTAAGGCTATTGCTGAAATTATTAGAAGAAATAGAGCAAAAGCTATAGGAATTCTTTCATCTAATTTTAGCTTTATGGATATAGGAATGTATAGCAAAAGCGCAAAGAAGGAAAAATCGTGAATACTCATAGTTGGATATATTATGTAGAGAAAGAAAAGATAAACGATAAAAAGAATTGTTCTTATAGGATGCTTTCTTGCCCATGCGATTAGTGATAGTGTTATGTCACTTAATACAATCTTCTTTGATATTTTTCTCGTTTTTGTTTTTGCTTTCTTCTTTACACTAATTTTAATATTAAAAAGATCTATTCTTATGACTTTTGTTAGCACTAATAAAAACCCTAAAAAAGCGAGAATTACAATTAGTCTCCATTCTATTTCTGGAAGTACAAAAGGATTGTATCTTTTATATATTATAACTGCTATCGTAAATATTATGAAGAAGATGAAAACCTCTGACAAAATTCTGGTATAAAAATCTTTTTTCATTTCTCTTCAAATTGAATATCTAAGATTTTATTTAAAAATTCATATAAAATTCTAAAGTAATGATTAAAAATTTGATAAAAATACTATAAATTTATAAAAATCTCCAGGAAAAAAAAATTTATATACTCTAAAAATAATATTAAATATAAATTTGTTGCTATATAGTAATTGAATTGTAACATGTGATCTAATGAAAAGGGGCGCTATATTCAAAAATTCTAAGGTAGTATCTCTTGTGCTTACATTAATCTTAGTATTTGCGATACTCTTTTCAGGACCAGCAAGTGCTGTGAGGGTTGGAATAATTGGGCTTCCAGAAACAATTAATGTTGGAGAAGAAGTAAGCTTTCAAACTTATGTTGATATTGAAACAAGCGAGCGCGTGCCTTTCCAGAATTTCACTTTGGAGATTATCCATGTAGATGGGGGAGAAAAGATTACTTGCATATTTGACATAAATGGAAGTTTGCTCGATGGCTCTAGTGAGGAGTGCGGAGCAATTAACATAACTCCTTCTCATAGTTATTTAAGCTATGGATATGGGTATCTTTTTGGCTATGGGTATGGGTATGATGGTTCTTCTTGGGGCTTTCAGAACTATACATTTGGCGAAGGTTATGGATATGGTTATGGTTACGGGTATGGTTATCCAAGCTATGAAACCTCTGAGCTTCTCTTCAATATAAGTTGGAACACAAACGATTTTAGTGATGGAGATTATACAATAAAATTCTATGCAACAGCAAAAAGTGGAAATAATTATTACATGTTTTCTAGCTCAGATTATACCATTACACTTAAAAAACCAACAATCACAACAACTACAACCATATCGCAAGGGGTTTCATATCCAGTTATTGGGCCAATAAGACCTTCCACAACAGTTATTTCAAGTATGAAGGCGTTTTCATATTTAGGAAGTGCAAAAGCTGGAGAAAGCTACATATTCAACTTCTCGAAAGCGAGCGATCTGATGATAAGAGAGATAGAAGTAAGGTTCGCTTCTAATACAAGCGGTACTAGAATAGATGTTGAAAGAGTAGACTCGTTACCAAGTGGGGTGCCTTCTCCTATCGGGATAGTAGCTTCGAGTGAGGGGCTTGTCTTTTCTTACTTTATAATAAATTGCTCTGTGCCAAACAATAACATAACATTAATAACAATAAGGTTTGATGTTCCTCGTTCTTGGTTAGAAGAGAATGGAATAGATCCTAGCACCATATCATTAGCAAGATTTTCAGAAGGTGTTTGGACAAGACTCCCTACAAGATTAATTGCAATGGATGAGCGCTACTATCGCTTTGAAGCTATAACTTCTGGATTTTCAGTTTTTGCAATCTTAGGAGAGAGGTTTGTACCAACAACTACAATAGAATTTACTACAATACCAACAACTATTCCAACAACAGTATATGTACCAACAACCACGGTAGAAGAAGAGGGATTGAAAGAAGAGAAACGCGATATTATTATAATTATGATTTTAGCTATAATAATAGTAGCAATTTTAGCTGTAACATTCTTGCTAAGTAGAAAGAGAGGAGGAAAAATCACACAAAGCACATAGTTTTTTTCAAAATCTTTTTTTCAGATTTTAAACCTTTTCTTTAAAATTATTAAATTATGAGATTAAGAAATTTAGGAACTGTAAAATTAAAAGAAGAAAATAAATTTTATACTATAATATTAGATGATGAAAGAGAAAAGCTATACAAGTTAATAGATCATCATAATAGCCAGAATCGCTCGAGTAGAAGATATGCAAAATCATCGGTTATAATAGAGGAGCTAGATGAAAGCGTTTCAAATTATATTGTAGATTTATTCGATTTCTTGCTTCAATATCATATTAAAAAAAGATTCGAAGTATATAGACCTTGGTTATGTTAAGCTGATAAATTGTAGAAATACTGTCAATAGCTTCTAAGAGCCTTTAAGTTCTACTGCAATTTTCGAAGATAAAAAAATTAAGGCGAAATCTCGTTCTAGCAAAAACCTTTAATTTAAAATTAAAGATTAAAGATTGTAATTATTTTTCGGATGTTTTTATGGAAAGGCTTAAAAGGATTGGAAAAGATGATAATGGAAAGCTAATATATATAAGTAAAGAAGGTAGATTTTATCAGAGATTTGATATTGGTGAAGATGCTATTTTCGTTAACCTTCCATTTCCTCGAGACTATTGCCCTCATTTTGAGCTTTTATTTCCAATGGATTTTATAATTAAAGCAGGTATAGATAGCGAAGAAGGTGATAAAATGGTAAAATTAAAATTTTTGGGAATTTTTGATAACATAGAAGGAGGAAGGAGAGAAATATATGTAAGTGAAGAAGGAGAATATTATTATAAGGTTGTGAAAGGAAATGAGGAGCATTATTATCCTATAAGGAGCAGAGAAGAAAAGGACTACATTAATATGCATTTAGAATATATAGTAAAGCGAAAAAATCAAAAATAAAAAAGAAAATAAACAAAATTAAATTATGAAGAAAAAGATTTCAATAACGATAGAAGATAGATTTCTGAAATATATAGATTCGTTAATTGATAATTCGAAAATAAAGAATAGATCTCAAGCAATTGAGAGTATTGTCAAAAATTTTCTGGAAGTTGAGAAAAAGGCCATAATACTCGCTGGTGGAAGTGAAAGCGTGCTTAGATATAAAAATACTTATAAGCCACTAATGAAAATAGAAGGTAAGGAAATAATAAAGAATACAGTAGAAATTCTATCGAAATATGGGGTAAAGGAAGTGATGATAGCAACCCCTATAGCAAATAAGATAATTCCTTTGTTTAATGATATGCAACAGGTTAATTTTATCTATATAGACGATAATTGTTCTGGTACTGCTGGAGCAGTAAAGCTTTGTGAAAAGTATATAAACTCTGATTTTTTTGTTGTTGCAAGTGATATTTATTTTGATTTTGATTTGAATAAAATGATGATGTTTCATAAGTCACATGGAGGTCTTGTAACAATAGCAACCACAACGACAAGATTAAATGAAAGTAAGGATCAGATAGAGTTTGAAGGTAATAGAGTTATAAAATTTGATTATGGCTCTAGAGAAAGAACCTTCTCTATAAATGCTGGCATTTATGCTATGAGTCCAAAGATTTTTGAAATCATACCAAAGAAAGGTTCTTTAGAAAAGGATGTTTTTCCAAAGCTAACGAGCGAAGGCAAGATCTATGCGTATAATTTCTCTGGAAAGTGGATCCATATCTCTTAGACTATTTTTCATTTTCGATATTTTCTATATTAGTAAGGTTATTTAGCTAGCAATAACATTACTTTTAATTCTACCAAAATCTTTAAATATTAAAAATAGTATAAAGTAGTATAAAGTAATACTAAGTAGTATAAATTGCCTTGCGATAAAGTTACGTTAAAATCGATTTGCAAGTTCGATATATATGTATAGAGAAAGACAAAAAGTAAGAGCTGCGTTTTTTGATGTTGATGGCGTGCTTAAAGATTACTCCCCTCAAGGCTTAGCTCAAAGATTTGAAGAAGAAGCAATAGAGGGCTTATCTAGATTAAATGAAGATGGAATAATAATAGGCTACGCTTCTGGAAAATGTTGTGATTATTTATTCGAATGTGCCTCCTTATCAGGTACTCTATATGAGAACAGCATAATTATTGGAGAAAATGGAGGGATAATAAGTTTAAATGGCTCTAAAATTGTTTACGATAGATATATGGAAGATTTATACAAAGCAAGAGAACACTTAGAAAGATATAAAAATTCTAATAACATTTATGAGATACCGAGCAAAAAGGGAGTATGCAATATTAGAGAAGAAGATAAAGAGTCTATGATAACTTTATTATTTGATCCTAGAGAAAAAGAGATTGTAGAAAGATTTTTACATGAAAATCTTGATTGCTTTCCTAATCTACATATTTTGTTTGGTAATTGTTATGTAGATATAAATCAAATGGGTTGTGACAAAGGTTATAGTATAAGAAAAGTTTGCGAACTTTTAGGATTGCCATTATCAGATGTGGCTGCCGTAGGGGATGGAAATAACGATATTCCAATGCTAGATTTAGTTAAACATCCTGCATGTCCTTCAAACTCAAAAGAGAATATAAAAGAGCTTGTGAGAAAAAGAAATGGATATGTTGCAAGTTATCCTATAGGAAAGGGTACTAAAGAGATTTGCTTAGAATATTTATTAAGGTAAAGTAGAAAATAATTATAAGTGTTGATTACATGAAAGATGTTTTGACAATAGGAGAATTGCTCATAGATTTTATTGGCGGAGAAGGATCTTTGGAGGAAACTAAAACTTTCGAAAAATGCTTTGGTGGTGCTCCTGGAAATCTTGCTATAGCTTGTTCAAGGCTTGGATTAAAAGTAGGAATAATCTCAAGGGTTGGCAATGATGCCTTTGGCAGATTTCTTTTAGATACTTTGAAAAGAGAAGGGGTAGATACAAGTTATATTGAGATTGATGAAAAGTATAAAACTGGCTTAGCATTTGTCTCTCATATAAAAGAAAGGCAATTTCTTTTTTATAGAGGAGCGGAAATGTTCATTAAAGGAAGAGAAGAGTTAGATAATTTTAGATACATCTGTTTTGGCTCTATACCATTAATAACTGAAACATCTAGAAGAGCTGTTTTAAAAGCAATAAAGATAGGAAAGAAAATAGGAGCAAAAATCTGTTTTGATCCAAACATAAGATTGAATCTCTGGAAAGAAGATACGCTAGATTGGGTAAGAAAAATTCTTGAGAAGGTTGATTTATTACTTTTGACTGAAGAGGAAGGTAAAATGATATTTGAAGAAAGAAATCTTGAAACGCTAGTAGAAAATATAAGAAAAAAATTCGAGTTGATAGGAATAAAAATGGGAGCAAGAGGATCTATGATAATACAAGGAAATAAGATAGTGAAAATGCCTGCAATAAGGGTTAAGGTTATCGACACTACAGGAGCAGGAGACGCATGGAATGCTGGCCTTCTATTTAGCTTGATTAATGGTTATGATCTAATTACCTCAGCAAAAATAGCAAATATCTGCGGAGCACTTTGTGTTAGCAAGAAAGGAGCGATAACAGCATTACCAAGGAAGAATGAAGTTTTAAGGATGTTAAAGAAATTTAGGTAATAAACTTATAAATAAGAAAATGATTAAGACAATTATTGGCTGATGCAAAAAATATATCTTTAAAGAATTTTTTCCTAAAAATGCAAACAGCTTAACAAACTTAAAAGAAGATATTTTTCTTATTTTAAAACTCCTTCTTCCATCGCGATAGAAAACATTTCCTAAATATATTCCAATTAAAATAAGTCCGAACCATGGAAAAATAGGAAAGTAATCTAAAGATGAGAAGTTTCTAGGGGCTAATCCTAGAAAAAGTAAATAAGAAAAATTAAATGAGAGTTGAAAGAGAAATAAGCCTATTAAAATGAAGAAAAAACCAAAAATAAAATTTAGTTTATTGAATCTTAAAAATGGGTAAGCTATAATAGAAGAAACTCCAAGAAAATGTAAAATTCCAAAAATTATAAAATCGTTTTTAAGAAAGATAAACGTTATTATAGTGATAAGCACTCCTAAAGAAAATATTTTTATACCCCTTTTGAGAAATTTAAAAAATATCTTATTTCTATTCATATCTTTTATAGATCTTTTATAACTGATGTAAATGCATATTCCTGAGATTAGAATAAAGATACTTGCTACTAATCTTGGAAAAAAGAACCAGAATAGGTAGTTTTTTATTAGTTTAATGTTTAGAAAGTAATAGAGATCGAATATAAAATGAAATATTATCATCATTAATACAGCTATTCCTCTTGCAAAATCTATCTCTAAAAACCTTTCTTCTTTCATCTAATCATCTTTTATTTTTAGATTTGAAACTCATACAAAAATCACAAATCGCAGCTATAGGACATTTTTCACAAAGTGGAGATTTCTTTTTACAATAATTTTTTGCTAGCTCATCTAGCAAAGCATGATACTCTTTATAAACTTCTATGTCCTTTGGAAGGTTTTCGTGAAAAAATCTTTGCAGCTCATCATAACCCATCTTGAAAGCATTTTTTAATATTCCTGTCCTCTCTAATATTCTTCTTGTATATGCATCAATAACAAAATATGGCTTTTCATAAGCATATAACAAGATTGCATCGCAAGTCTCTTTTCCAATGCCATTAATCTTGAGAAGTTTTTCTCTTGTAACATTTCCTTTAATTCTCTTTAAGGTCTCTTTTAATCTTTTTGCTTTTTGTCTGTAATAACCACATGGCTTTATTATATTTTCTAACTCTTCTTCCTTAATTTTTATTATCTTTTCTCTATTTATCAACCTCTTTTCCACAAGATTCTTTATAGCCTTTTCCACATTCTTCCAGGATGTGTTTTGTGTAAGTATTGCTCCTATAATTATCTCTAATCTCTTTGTTTTTTTGCTTCCTATAATTGGCCACCAATTTTGTCTTCCGAAGTGATTTAGTAAAATATCATATATTTTAATTAATTTAGAATGATTTGCATCCTCCATAATATTAAGTTATTTTCTAAAACTTTATCTCTACATCTTTCTTCTCTTCCTCTGTAGCCTTAAAGAGATCTATTGGCTTATATCTCAGAATTCTTGCTATGAACTTGTCTGGTATAGACTGAATTCTTATGTTATAATTATTAACACTATCATTGTAAAATTCTCTTCTGTCAGCGAGTTCATTTTCCAATCCACTTATTCTTTCTTGTAATTGTAAAAAATTCTTGTTTGCCTTTAAATCAGGATAATTCTCTGCTACTGCAAATAATGTTTTTAAAGCAGTTGAAATTTCATCAGAAATTTTAGCTTTTTCTTTGAGTGTGTTAGATAAGCTCCATCTTGTTCTCAACTCAGTTAACTTTTCTAATACTTCTTTTTCATATTTCATATAGCCTTTGCAAGTTTCTACAAGTTTTGGAAGTTCGTCATTTCTTTGTTTAAGTATAACATCTATGTTAGACCATGCTTTGTTTATGTTATTTCTGAGTCTTATTAAACTGTTATATATTGTGACAAACCAAATAACTATTGAAATTATTATGAGTGTTATTACTATTCCAAGTATTATTTCTAAGTTCATCTCCATCAAGATTTATAATATCGTAATATAAATAAAAAGATTTGTTTTAAGAAATGAAATCAGATAAAAATAAGAGAAGACCAAATGTTATTAAAAAAATACCTAAGATTATGCAGAAGATTGATTTCCATTTAAGATGAGCTAAGATTTCTTTTTCGCTCTTATCCGAAATATAATAGATATTTTCATCTTTTTGGATCATAACGTCTTCTATACCAAATTGTGCCCATCCTTCCTCCATAAAAGGATTATCGCCAGCAGTCCCTAATATATATATCTTGCTACCTGGTAAGATACAATACTCTGTGAATCTCATTCTTTTATTTATTCCAAATAATCCTTCGAAACTTAATCGCTTTGCTTCTAAAAATTTTTTAATTATTGGCGGGGGATCTATTCCAATTCCAGAATAAAAAGTAAATGATGGAGGTAGATCTATCTCTGCTCCTCTTGGATCAACAAGAACTTTACCTGTTTCATCTTGAAGATAGAAATGTGTACTATTTTCTTCTTTTGCTACACAAACCCATGTTCCGCCTCCTCTATATGATTTCACATACTTTTCAACTTTACAAAGATAATAAACACAATCTTTTTGTGTAAATGGGCTTTTAAGTATCTTATTTTTTATTGGCACAACTTCTCCGTAAACTTCTACAAGACCCATAGCTATTGAGCGAATCTTAGATCTTGGTATATCTTCTATTAATCTCTTTTTTCTAAATGTATGAAAACCATAGTAGAATGCGAAAGCACCTACTAAGATAGTTGATATTATAGAAACTATACTAACCATAATAAAATAAAATCTTTTACAAAATTTAAATTAAATTGAATTTTAGGTATGGACTCGGCGGGAATTGAACCCGCACCTTCGCGCTGCGAACGCGATGTCCTGCCGTTAGACTACGAGCCCTCTCTTCTTTTTATTTGAGAAACATTAGCAATCTTTTCCACATAAAATATATTATCAACAAAAGACTCAAGTTCTTTTTCATGAGAAACAATTATTACTTGATCACATTTTAGCTCATTAAGTATATCTCTCAATTTGAATATCTGCTCTTTGGAAAATCCATCTGTTGGCTCATCTAAAATTAGTAGATTTTCTTTCATACTTGTGCAAACCTTTCTCACCATAAGATTTAATGCTATTCTATACGCAAGAGCAATAGAGGTTTTTTCTCCTCCACTTAAAGAGTTTATATCGACTTCGTAGCCATCTTGCTCAACTAAAGGAGAAAAGTTTTCATCTATTTTTGCTATTATCTCATTCTCCATAAGCATATAAAAGTACTTTTTGAATATTTCATTAAACTCGTAGTTGATCTCTTTCATCACAATTGTTTCTATCTCATCGAGTGTTGGTATGAAAAAATCTCTTATAAATATCATCTTTTCTTCCAGATCTTCTTTCATTGCTTTTTTCCTCATCTTTTCTTCAATTTCCACTTCTATTCTCTTTTTCATATCTTCTAAAGCTTTTATCTCTCCGTCAAGCTTTCCTATCTTTGATGTTAGATTGTAAAGAAGTAGTTCAAGTTCTCTTTTTCTCAATTTCATTTTTGAAAATTCCTCTGATATTTGTTTGTTCTCTTCTATAATCCTTTTCTTTTCCTCTATTTCTTTTCTAACCTTCTCGAGCTCTACCTCAGCGTTTTTTATCTTCTCTTTATTTAATGATATTTTTCTTAGATTTTCTTCAATACGTCTATTAATATCTTCTATCTTTTTCAAATCCTCTCTAAATCTTCTCACCTTATCAAGTATTTCAGCTATTTCTTGTTCCTTTATTCTAGAATTTTCTATTTCTTTTTCTATTTCCTCTAACTTTTCTTTCATTTCTCTCAGTTTTGTTTCAAATTCATTTGAAGATATTGGTCTAAGACAAGTTGGGCAAATGCCTTTTTCCATTATACTCTCTAGATTTTTAACAAGAATTCTTAGCTCAGATTTTTCAGATATTCTATCTTCTCTTGATTTTGTTATGCTTCTCAATCTCTCAAACAAATCTTTTTCATCTGCTTCTATTTTCTCTATAGTTATGCTATCTTTCTCTTTTAGCATCTTCTCATTTTCTTTTGTTAGGTATTCATCTTCTTGATTAATTTCTATTATTGTTTTCTTATTTTCTTTTTCAATTCTCTCTAAAGCTGGTAACTCTCCAGATATTTTATTTATCTCTAGCATATATCTTTCGTAATCTTCTATCTTTCTAGAAATGCTTTCCAACTCTTTCTCTGTTTTTTCTTTTTCTATGTTAAGGGATTCCAATCTTTTTTTACTATCTTCTATCAAAACTTTCTTTTCTTCAAGTTCTTTTATCAGATTATCTAGATTCTTAATTTCCCCATCTATAAAACTTATCATATTTCTAATTTCATCTTGTATCAACTTTGCATTCTCTTTAGCTATCTTATAGTCTTCTATTCCAAAGGCCTTTCTTAGGGTTTGTAATCTATCCTCAACTTTCATTTTTAATATCTCTTTCATCTCTTCTTGAGGCGTGAATATAGCATAACGATAAATAAATGAGGAGCTTCTTGTTCTTGCGCTCTCTTTAAAGTTAAGTATCTCTATTATCTTCGATCTTTGCTCAGAAGATGTCAATCTTATCTTTCTATTATCTATAATTATATATCCATCATCTTGCACTATACCTTTATCTCTTTTAGCTAGAGATCTATAAACAACATAATCTTTTCCATTAGCTTCAAATCCTAACTCTACTGAGCAATTACTTTCTCCAACGCGCATAAGCATTTCTCCACGCATTTCACCTAAACCAAAGAGTGCAAATTCTATAGCATAGAGCAAAGATGATTTTCCAGAACCAACATCTCCCTCGAAGAGAATAATTCCTTTTGGAAATTCTATCTCCTCTTCTTTATAAGATCTGAAATTTCTTAATTTCAGCCTTTTTATTATCATTAACATCAACCTTTCAATAAATTATCCAAGAATCTTTATCCCTAGTTCTTTCATCCTTTTTTCATAATCAGCCTTTGTTTCTCCTTTATTTTCTTCTTTTAGAGCATTTAAAAGTTCTAATGCTGTTTTTACATCTTTTAGCTTTGCATTTCTAAATTGGAATTTCTTTAATTGCTCTTCAAACAATCTTTTTTCTGTTTCATCTCTACTTTCTTCTATTATTTCAATTTCTGTCTCTTCCTTCCCAATTAGTTGGTTTCTATTTATGTAAACTATTGAAGCCCCTTTCTCTAGGTAATATTCTTTTATATCTGAAAAATCTATGTCTGATGGTTTTCCTATACTAAGTTTTCCAAAAATCTTTAATAATATCACCTTATTTTTGACATCATTTAGAAAATATTTTATTTCCTCTACTACCTGACTTGGAGTTTTTCCTGTAGCATCGTATTCTAAAAATTTTATTTCTGCTTCCTTTATTTCTATAAAATCATGCTTTATTTTTTTGTTTTCATCAACAGTAATTATAAAGAATCCTCTCTTCTCACCATTTGCTGTTGCTTCAAGATCTTGATATGTATAGCCAAATAAAGTACCTGGATAAGCTATAGTAGCATTTCCAATTTTTTCAATAGCTCTTTGATGTACGTGGCCACATGCTATGTAATCTAATTCATATTTTAATCTTCCTATTGTTATGGGCTCTAATCTAGGATCAGAAAATACATCGCTTATTGCTGCGTGAAGAACAAATATTCTAAAATCTTTTTCATCATAGCCTGCTAGCTTAACTTGAGATATATCTTCCTCTATCTCTCCTCGCTTAAGAGCAGAAACCCCTGCTATCTTTGCTTTTGTTTTTTTATCCTCTATAAAATTCTTATCTAGTTTTATAAATAATCCAGCAGATTGTAAAACATCTATTATAGATGCTTGTATAGGCGAATAATCATGCGAACCATAAATAACATAGATTTCTATTTCATTATCTTTGACTTCTCTCATCTTCTTTACAGCTATGCTCAAGACTTTTGCATCTGGCATGTTATTATCGAAAAGATCTCCTGCAAAAATAATGAAATCAACCTTATTCTCGATGCACTTATCCATAGCTTTTAAAAATGCGTTTAGGTTCATTTCTCTCAATGCTATATCTCTAAATGCTCCTAAATGCACATCTGAAATGTGAGCAAACTTAAACATAAATTAAAATTTTAACTAAATTAATTAAAGTATAATTGGGAATCTCGGACATGAGAGCGAGGGTAGCCAAGCGGTCAAAGGCGGTAGGCTCAAGACCTACTGGCTTAGTGCCTTCGCAGGTTCGAAGCGATTTTCATTTTTTTAAATTAATTCAATCTTAAGTTTTGAATTTGGAAAAAATAAAATAATATAATAAAAATTGATGTGAAAGTCGCGAAAATCCTGCCCCTCGCATCTGTGCAGCGACGAAGCTGATAACCGGAAGGTCGGGAGTTCAAATCTCCCCTGCCCCACTATGGGGCGGTAGCTTAGCCAGGTTGGAGCGTCCGAGCTGCACAGAATTTTATTTTAATGTTTAACATGATCGTCATTGGCATTGTTGGATTAATAGGAGCAGGAAAAGATACCGCAGCAAAATATATAGAGGAAAAATATGGATATACTCCTATATCTTTTAGCGAGCTTGTTCATGAAAAAGTAAGAGAAGAAGGTTTAGAACCAACAAGAGAAAACTTGCAAAAGATTGCAAAAAAATATAGAGAGAAATATGGAATGGATTATTTTGCTAAACTAGCAGTAGAAAAAGCTTTGAACTCTGGAAAAGATAAGATAATACTTAAAGAGCTTAGAAGAAGAGAAGATGTTGAATATCCAAAAAGATTTTTCAAGGATTTTTATATTATAGAGATTTACGCTAACAAGAAAATAAGATTCAAAAGACTTAAAGAAAGGGCTACGAAGAAAGACCCAAAAACATGGAAAGATTTTTTGGAGCAAGAGAAAAAGGAAGAGTTGCTCGGATTTCACGAGGCAATAAAATACTCTGATTTTAGAATAAAAAATAATGGAAGATTGAAAGAACTTTACTCTAAAATTGATAAAGTAATGAAAGATATTGAGACTAAATACAAAATTAGAAGAGCTGTAGAAGAATATAATAAGTATAGAGCTCCCGAAGCTAATATCAAGATAGAAAAAATTAAAGATAATTACGTAATATTGGTGTTTTTCGGACCTTTTTGCAAGTCATGCGGTGTTTATGATTATTTTGAAGATTTTATATTCTTTCTAAGAGATTTGGAACTTAATGGAAAAATAAAAAGTGTAAAAGAAATTGAAAATGGATTTTTAGTAAAATTTAACATTAAATTTTAAGCCCACTGACAAGCGTTATTTATGCATTTGCATTCTAAACCATATCGCGAGGCATCGTAACATTCTCTCCACTCACATGTTGTTATAATTTCTTTTTCATAGATAGATCGACAAACTTGTTGAGAGCATCCATCTTTAATACAATCGTAATCTCTTGAACATTTTCCATATGTAGATATTCCGCAAAATTCATTACCTTCTATAAATGGTGGTTCTGGTGGTTTAGTAGATATCAAATCGCTTTCTGTATTAGTATAAAAAATTAGTGTAAAAGCAGCAAAGATCGATATTAGAAGAATTAAAAATAAATTCTTCATAATATTTGAATATTTTTTATAAATAAAAAATTATTTTACCCCTACTCTTTTGCAATACTTTCTTATTTTACATATATTGCATTTAGGATTTCTCGGCAAACAAATATTTTGCCCAAAAGTTACGAAAGTTTGATTAACACTCTTCCAATATCTCTTTGACAATATTTTCATCAATTCCTTTTCAGTTTCAAAAGCATATTTTGTTTTAACAACCCCTAATCTATTCGAAATTCTATGCACATGAGTATCGACTGCTATTGCATCCTTGCCAAAAGCATAAGAAAGAACTATATTTGCTGTCTTTCTTCCAACGCCCTTTAGTTTTAATAATTCATCTATATTTTTTGGAACATTTCCATTATATTCTTTCAGTAATACTTCAGAAATCTCCTTTATTCTCTTTGCTTTAGTCTTATAATAATTCACTCCTTTTATTGCATTCTCTATATCTTTTTCACTCAGTTTTGCCATTTCTCTAGGATTTTTAGCTAAAGAAAAAAGTCTTTCGGAAGCTTTATATGCTTCCTTATCTCTCGTTCTTAAGCTAAGTATGCATGAAATCAAAACTTTGTATGGATCTTTATCATTGCTTGCTATTTTGCTTATCAATGGATTTTCAAATTTCTTTTTCTCGCTTTCGAGCTTTGAAATTATTTTAATTAGTATTTTTCTTCTTCTATTTTCTTTCATTCGAACCAAACAAAAATTAAATAAGATATAAAATGGGCTCGGCAGGATTTTCTAAAATGATTAAAAATATTCGAACCTGCGATCTTCGCCTTGTGAAAGCGACGTCATAACCACTAGACCACGAGCCCAATAATGAAAACATCTTTATCAAAAATTATTTGTTATACAATTTCTAAAATTTTATCTTAGAATTTTATTATAAGTAAGCCATGAGCACTTTTAACTTTCTTTATTTTATAGAAACCTGCTTCACGTAATCTTTTTAAAACTCCTTTTAAAATTCTCTTTGCTCTATTACTTCTGAAATTACCAATATAGTGAAATATCTTTCCATTCCATTTAAGAACTCTGAATAATTCTTTATAAAATTCTTTGGAATATAATTCTGGAGCTAAAGAATAAGTAGGAGGGTCATGAATTATAATGTTAAAGAATTCATTTGGAAATTTCTTTATTTCTATAAAGATATCGCCAATACTTAGCTTTATCTTCGCATTTTCAAATAGCTCTTTTGAAAACTCGTTCATTCTTGCAATCTTAATAATATTCTTATCCTTTTCAAATGTAAAAACCTCTTTTACTCCTTTCTTTCTAGCTGCAAGAATAGATGTATATCCTAGTCCACAACAAGTATCTAAAACTCTTCCATATATCTTTCCTAATGCTCTTAATTTCAATATCGTATCCCTCTTTGGATCACACTCCTTTATTCTATGCATCTGAATTCCTGAAATTTGAACAGTAGGCCATGTTTTTGTATAAATTAGTTTATAAAACTTATTTGTACTCTCATCAAAAATTTCAATATCGCTTATTTCTTCTTTTTCAATTTCTTTTTTCGTCTCTACTTCTTTCATCAATTTGAATATCTTAAAACAATTTATTAATTTGTAGAAATTATTATAATACATGAAAAACTCTTTTGCTGTTGTTTTTGATTTTGATGGCGTAATAGTAGATAGCTTAGATGAATGTTTCTTGGTCTCGGTAAGAGCTTATAACGAGCTTGGTGGTAATATAAAATTATCAAATAAAGCAAAACTTCTTTATAAAAAATATAGACCTTACTTGAGAATAACTGAAGATCATTTACCGGCGCTAAAAATGATAGAAAATGGTATTTTTGATAAAGATTATATAAAAAATTCTAGAAAGAAATTCGAGAAAAAGAAGAAAGAATTTGTAAAGAGATTCTATGAGATAAGAAAAGAGATTCGAAAAGAAGATATTAAAAAATGGATTTCTCTTCATAAGCCATTTGAAAATGTTGTAAAACTAATAAAGAGAAATTATAAAAGATGGAACATATTTATTTCTAGCACAAAAGATAAGAATTCGATTGTAAAAATATTGAGAAGCTTGGGAATAAAAATTCCTGAAAATAAAATATTTTCAAGAGAATTTTCAAATGATAAAAGTAAACATGTAAAAATGATTTCAAGGATTTCTAAAATACCTGAAGAAAAAATAATATTTATTGATGATGTGCTAGAAAATCTGAAAATGATAAAAAGAAAGAGTAATGCTAGGCTTGCCCTCGCATCTTGGGGTTACACAACAAAGGAGCATGAAAAGATTGCGAAAGAAATGAAAATAAAGGTTTTGCAATTAGAAAAATTGGAAAATGAGATAAATGATATGATCTCTATTATTTCTCCGACCATTCATAAAACTATTGCAATTATTATAAAAAATAATGGAAAGTTTCTTTTAACAAAAAGAGCTGGGTCACCAGAGAGAAATTATTGGGGTTTTCCTGGAGGACATGTAGAAAGTAATGAAAATATATTTGAAGCTGCAGTAAGAGAAGCTAAAGAGGAAGTTGGTGAAGTAAAGATAAATAAGCGTTATTTATTTTCTTTTGTTCATGATGTTGGAATTAATCATAAGCATGAGTGCTATGTTTTTTCTGGAAAGCTTGTTGGAAAATTAAAGAAAAATAGAGAAGTTAAAAAATTTGGATTTTTTTCTATTAAGGAGATGAAAAGAATGAACCTAACAAACTATACTTTGCAAATAATTAACAAAATTCTTAATGACGAAAATTTTGCTAAGTATATTTAACTTTTTTTCATATTTTACTCTAATACTCTCTCCAAATATGTCCACACTTTTTGCACTTGAAGAATTGAGTTGGTGGCTCGTCTGCTGCCCTTGTTTGTTGCAGGAAATAGAATGCTTGAGTATAACCGCAAGAAGGGCACATTTTATCTGTAATTGGTAGATTTACATCTTCCTTTTCAATTGTGATTGTCTTTTTTATTTCATGTTTTTTAATTATTCTTAGCTCTGAAGACTTTGATGCATCTATCTTTTCCTTATGCCCGCACTTAGTACATTTTAGATAAGCTTCCTTTCCTTTTTTCTCTGGAAGCATTAAAGAGTTGCATTTCTTACAAAATTCCATAAAATCACCTTAGGCTTATAACTCTCTTATCTAATATACTAAAAGTTTTAAAATTTATCTCTCTTAGAAATTTTGCAAAAATTTATGAAAATCTAAAAGTTATTTAAAAGTTTTCAAAAGAATTTGCATTTATGAAACAAAAAGTGATTCTCGCTTCTGCTCCAGGAAAACTACATCTTATTGGAGAGCATGCAGTGGTTTATGGTCAACCAGCAATCTTAGCATCAGTTGGTCTTAGAACTTATGTAAAGGTTAAAGAAAACGAAAAAGTTAGTTATTTTGACGCTACATGGCCTGAAGTAAAATATGAGTGGAGTATAAATGAAATAAAAGAGATTACAGAAAAAACGCTTTCATTGTGGAAAATCTGCAAAGAAAAAAATAATTTTTCAGAATTATTTGATTTTATAAAAAAAGATGGATTTAAAAATTATAAAGCTTCTGCTATTGGAATTATAATGAAAGAGTTAAATGCTTTTGAAAATTGCTCAATTGAAATAGAATGCGAGATTCCTACTGGCGCTGGTATAGGATCTTCAGCATCTAGGGCAGTGGCAATGACATTAGCATTGTCTAAATTCTTAGGAAATGATTTGGATTTAGAAGAGGTTAATAGAATTTCATATGAAATTGAAAAGATAGTTCATGGAACTCCAAGTGGAGGAGATAATTCTGCTTGCTGCTATGGTGGCTTGATTTTGTTTAGAAAGCTTGCAAGCGGTGTTGAGATAAAATCTCTTAAGGAAGAAATTCCATATAAGCTAGAAAATTTTGTTATTGTTTATACAAAACCTCCTGAAAAAACTACTGGAGAACTTGTACAACATGTTAGAAACCTTCCGGAAGAATATAGAGAAAAAAGGATTAGAAGAATAGGAGAAATAACTTATGAAATGTTGGAAGTTCTGAGAAGAAGAGATTTTGAAAGAATGAAGGAGATTATAAACGAAGATCAAAGACTGCTTAAAGAGCTTGGAGTGTCTTGCAAGGAGATTGATGAACTTTGTGAAAAAGTTAGAGAGATTGGCGGGGCTGCAAAGCTTTGTGGAGCTGGCGGAGGTGGTATAGTGCTTTGCTATCATGAAGATAAGGAAAAGATGAAAGAATTAATAAAATCTATTGGCTATAAGCAAATAGAAATAAATCTTGGTGTTAAAGGTGTTACATTAGAATATAAAAATAGTTTAAATGAGTTTAGATTAAAGTAAAATTTATGCAAAGGAGAAAAGAGGTAAGATCTGAGAGCGAAAAAACCTCTAAGAGAAAAGAAGAGCATATTAAAATATGCTTAGATAAAAATATTGAGCATGGCTCTACGCTTCTTGATGAAATATCATTTTGGAAATTTGAAGATATAGATTTTATTCACAATGCATTACCAGAAGTTGATTTAGAAAAAATAGATATAAGCGTAGAATTTCTTGGAAAAAAGCTAAATGCTCCTATAATAATATCTGGAATGACAGGAGGGGCTAAAATCGCTGAAAGAATAAATAAAAATCTTGCAAAGGCTGCCGAAAATCTTAATCTTGCTATGGGTGTTGGTTCTCAAAGAGCTGCAATAGAAAATAAAGATCTTGAAAAAACTTATTATGTAAGAGATGTTGCTCCTAATATTTTCTTAATTGCAAATCTTGGAGTTATTCAACTTAATTATGGTTATGGAATAAAAGAAGTTAAAAGAGCTATTGATATGATAGACGCCAATGCCATAGCTCTTCATCTCAATGCTTTGCAAGAGGCTATACAACCAGAAGGCAATACAAATTGGAGTGGCTGTTACGAGAAATTAAAAAAGATTTGTGAGAGTATAAAAAAGCCTGTAATAGTAAAAGAGACTGGTTGTGGAATAAGTAAAGAGGTTGCAAAAAAGATAGAAGCTGCAGGAGCATCTGCTATAGATATTTCTGGTAGAGGAGGTACATCTTGGGGAATTGTTGAAATGCTTCGAAGAAAGAAAGCAAGTAATAACATAATTGCAAAAGAATGGGGAATTCCTACCGCAATCTCTTTGCTTGAATGCTTAAGCGTAACAAAGATTCCTATTATAGCGTCTGGAGGAATAAGAAATGGTTTGGAGATTGCGAAATGCTTAGCTCTTGGTGCTATCGCTTGCGGAATAGCATTGCCATTGTTAAAACCTGCTTTAAAAAGTAGTGAAGAGGTTGAAAATAAACTAAAAGAGATTATTGAAGAAATTAAAATTGCGATGTTTTTGGTAGGCGCAAAAGATATAAAGGAGCTTAGAAAAAGGCCTTTAGTAATAACAGGAAAAACAAAAGAATGGGCAGAAGTTAGAGAGATTGATATAAAAAAGCTTGCAAATAGAAATGAATGAAAAATAAATAAGCAAAATATTCAAATTTAAATTTTATCATATAAAGTAGAAAAATTATGAAAATGAATAAAGCGCTTGTTATTTTCTTTGTTTTTTTAATAAATATTAAAATTGCAATAGCGATTGAAAAAGATGGAAATCTAGTAACATTATTAGTACCTGCTATAGAAAGGGTTAATGATACTGAAAGAGGGGTAATGGCAATTCTTCAGATCTATGCAAAAGAAGGAAATGGTCATATATTTATTGATACGATGCCATTAACAGAAATTGATACTCAAACAAGTGCAAGAATAGCAAGAGAGGTTGTCAGCTCTATCTTAGATTTAGATATGAGTAATTATGATCTATTTATAGTAATAAGATCAGATTCCCCTGCTGTAGGTGGTCCTTCAGCAGGTGCTGCTATCGCAATAGGTACAATAGCTTCACTTCTCAATCTATCTCTTAATCCACGTGTTATAATTACAGGGACAATTAATATTGATGGAACTATTGGCAGTGTTGGTGGAATATTGGAAAAGGCACGAGCTGCTGCAGAGCACAACGCTACGATCTTCTTGATTCCTTATGGCCAATCAAAAATTCAAGATATTGATATTAAAGAGTATGCAAAGCTAAAATGGAATCTTACTGTAATAGAAGTAAAAGATGTTGTCGAAGCTTTGAAATATATGAGTGGTTATGAGATTAGATTGAAGGATATTGAAGTGAAAGAGAAAGAAGATTTGAGAAAGATAATGAAAGGCATTGCTGAAAACTTTATGAAAGATATTGAAAAGAGAATAGTAAATTTAGAAAATAAAATAAATTATTCTAGAATAAGCTATAGTGAAGAGAAATATTTGAAAGAGCTTCTTGAATCTATAAAAAAGAGAATAGAAGAAGCAAAGAAATATTATGAGGATAAAGCATATTATACAGCTTCAAGCTATTTTTTAGGAGTTGGAATAGATTTAGCTTATCTTGAAAATCTATTTGAATTTTATAAAGAGGGTAAGAAAGAATGGGTAATTGAAAATAATCTTAATTCATTGGAAGAAAAAATAAGAAACCAGATAAATAAAATAGAAGATGTAAAAAATGAGATAGATTCGATTACAGATGTTGAGATAATATCAATAGCAGAGGATAGAATAATAGATGCAAAAAATACTTTAAGAGAGGCTTGGAAAAATTACTATAATTATAATTATGATGAAGCCATAAGAAATATCGCTTATATTTCTGAAAGAGAAAAAACATCTGAAGCATGGCTTTCAATTATAAACAATTTTACAGATGAAAAGATAAATTTTGATTTTTCTGAATTAGAAGGTTTGTGTAAAAATAAAATAAGCGAACTAATATCGTTTATTGGCTATGGTGATGTTTTGGGTGTAGAAACAAGCAAAGCGAAGGAATCATTATCTATTGCTCAGAGAAACTTGAATGAAAAGAAATATTCTGCAGCTCTATTTAATTTAATAACAACAAAATCAGAGATCGAGTTTGCTTTAACACTAAAGAGCATAAGAAATGATACTAAAGAGATAATTAAAAAAGTAAAGAACGATGCAGCAAGAAGCATAAGAAATGCTGAAACTTTAAATGTTTCTCCAATCCTTGCACTCAGCTATTATGAATATGGAGAAAAACTTGAAAACACCAATTCAATGGCTTCCATCCAGTATTTTATATATTCTAAAAATTACGCAAAAAATGCGGTAGAACTTTCAAATATAGTAAGAGGAGAAACACCAAAACCTTATAGCAAAATAGAAATTAAGCCGGTAAATTTAGAAGAAACTTCATGCAAACTATATTTAGCAATAGGCATTATGATAGGAATCGTGCTTGCAATAATAATATCTATTTTAATTTTTGTAGTGAGAGTAAGATTTAAAATAAAGAAAAAACGAACAAAGTAAAAAATATTTTGATTTTTTAAAATTTTTCTATAAATTAAAAAATTTATGCCAAGCTTCGAAGAGGAAAAAGAGAGTTCTGTGTATAACCCACAAGAAATAGAGAAAAGAATATTGGAATTTTGGAAAAAAGAAAAGATATTTGAAAAGTTGAGAGAAAGAAATAGAGGAAATAAAAGATTCTCTTTTCTCGACGGCCCGATAACTGCAAACAATCCTATGGGCGTGCATCATGCCTGGGGAAGAACATTGAAAGACTTGTTTCAAAGATTTTATGCAATGCTTGGTTACGAAGAAAGATATCAAAATGGTTTTGATTGTCATGGCCTTTGGGTCGAAGTAGAGGTAGAAAAAGAGCTTGGGTTTAAATCTAAAAAAGATATAGAAAAGTTCGGAATAGAAAATTTTATAGAAAAGTGTAAAGAGCGCGTAGCAAAATTTTCTGAAATACAAACAAGGCAATCAATTCGATTAGGCCAATGGATGGATTGGAACAATTCTTATTATACTATGAGCGAAAACAATATAGAGGCTATATGGTATTTCTTAAAATTGTGTCATAAGAATGGATGGCTTTACGAAAGTGTAAAAGTTATGCCATGGTGTCCTCGCTGCGGCACTTCGCTTTCTCAACATGAATTGTTAGATAGTTATAAAGAGATGGCCCATCCAGGAGTTTATTTGAAATGTAAGATTAAAGGGAAAAATGATGAATATCTTCTTGTTTGGACAACAACTCCTTGGACGCTAACTTCAAATATTGCTTTGGCGATTAATCCAAACTTCTTTTATCTTAAAATAAAATATAATAACGAAATTTATTACATTGCTGAGAAGCTTGTTAGCAAATTATTTAAAGAAAATGAATATGAGATATTGAAAAGATTAAAGGGGGAAGAACTAATAGGGCTTGAATATGAATCTATTTATCCATACTTTACAGAGCAAAAAGATATAAAACACAAAGTGATTCCTTGGGATATGGTTTCTGAAGAGGAAGGTACTGGAATTGTGCATATTGCTCCGGGCTGTGGAGAAGAGGATTATGAACTAGGAATGAAATATAATTTGAAAGCAATATCTCCGCTTGATGAATTTGGAGTTTTTAAAGAAGGTTTTGATTGGCTAACTGGAATTTATTATAAAGATGGAAATAAAATGATTATAGAAGATTTAAAAAGAAGGGGAATTCTTCTTAAGATTGAAGATTATTCTCATCGCTATCCTGTTTGTTGGAGATGTAAAGAAGAACTTGTTTTTAGATTAGTAGAAGAATGGTTTATAAAGATGGATGAAATAAGAGCAAAGCTCATAGAAGAAACTGAAAAAGTAAATTGGTATCCAGAATTTGGAAAGAAACTGATGATCGATTGGCTTAATAACATGAAAGATTGGTGTATATCAAGAAAGAGATATTGGGGCTTACCTTTACCTTTTTACAAATGTAGTTGTGGAAATATTGAGGTTATTGGTTCTAGAAAAGAATTGGAAGAAAAAGCTTCGAGTGGATTAGAAAAATTAAAAGAGTTGCATCGCCCATGGATAGATGAAGTAAAAATAAAATGCTCAAAATGTGGAAAGGAAATTGAAAGAATAAAAGAAGTTGGAGATTGTTGGCTAGATGCAGGAATAGTAGCCTTTTCTACTTTAAATTATTTTTCAGATCATAGCTATTGGGAGAAATGGTATCCAGCTGATATGGTCTGTGAAATGAGAGAGCAAATAAAACTTTGGTTTTTCTTTTTACTTTTAATGAGCGTTGTAATTTCTGGAAAAGCTCCTTATAAGAATGTAGTATTGTATGAAAAGATCCTTGATGAGAAAGGAAATCCTATGCACAAAAGCTTAGGAAATGTTATTTGGCTTGACGATGCCTTTGATAAAATCGGTGCAGATGTTATGCGCTGGCTATATGTTACTCATGATCCTAAGGATAATTTGAATTTTGGTTTCAATATAGCAAAAGAGATAAAAAGAAAGTTAAACATATTTTATAATGTTAATAACTATGTGAAAACTTATATAGAGGTGAATAATTTTGATCCTAAGAAAGAGAGAATTTATAAGATGGATAACTTACATAAGTGGCTATTTTCTAAATTAGAAAATACGAAGTTAAATGTAGAAAATCTATTGAAAAATTATGATTTCTTCAGAGCGGCGAAAAATATAGAAGATTTTATATTAAATGACTTTTCAAGATGGTATATCCATATCATAAGAGAAAAGGTTAGAGAAAGTTACAGGGGAGAAGATAAAGAGCTTGTACTTCATTCACTTTATACAGTTCAATTAGAATTAATAAAAATTCTAGCTCCATTCATTCCATTTCTGACAGAAGATATGTACCAAAGCCTTTTCAAAAGATTTGAAGAGCTTGAAAGCGTGCATCTAATGCTATGGCCAAAAATAAAAGAAGAGATGATTAACGATGAATTGGAAAGAGAAATGGAGATAGTAAAGGAGATAATAGAGGTGGCGAATGCATTAAAGAAAGAGAGAAATATAAAAAATAGATGGATAATAGACAAAATAATCATCTATACGAATGATGCGTTAGCACTAAAAGCTTGTAAAACATTTAAAGAGGAGATAAAAATTCTTGCAAATGCTATGAATATTGAAATTTTAAGAGAGTTGCGAAAAGGAAAGGAATTTAGTAAAGGTTATGTAGAATTAGGAAGTGTTTTAAGGGAAGAATCTTTAATAAGAGAAATAACTAGAATGGTGCAAGAGATGAGAAAAAGAAAAGGCTTAAAGGTAGGTGAAAAAATTGTATTGCATCTTTCAGATGTTACATTAGCTCCTTACAAAGAAGAAATAGCTAAAGGGGTGAATGCTATAGATGTAATTTTTGGAAGAGTTGATAAAGAGTTTGGAAAAATAAAATTTGAAGATAAAGAGATATTATTTAGATTTGAGAAATATTAATTTATCATTTCAAAAATCCATGTCGTTTTAGCCATTCTATTTGCGCTTTTGAATATTTCCAAATAATATCCCCTTTTTCAAGTCCTTGGACAGGCCATGGCTTTACTATTACCACATCGTTTACTGCTATCCATAGGTGTGTTCCATATTTTCCTGGAACTCTACAAATTCTTAAATTTCCATCTAAACAACGGACAGAAAATCTTTTTCCACCTAATTTTGCTTCAACGATTCCAAGCACTTCTCCTTCTTTTGGAACTCTTATCCTCTCCTCTACTTCTTGAGTTTCTTGGTTCATAATCTTTTACCGAATAATATTCTCTATATATTCTTTTTGTATCTTTTTCTCCAATAAGTTTGAAAGATCTTTTTATTTTAAATTCTCTCAATAACTTTAAAGCTTTTTGAGCCTTGTCTCTATATAAAAAATATAAGTTTAGTCCTTCTTTCACTCTCTCTATTTTGTCTGGCCTCATGCGCTTTATTGGTAAACGCTTATTAGTTCTAATTTGAATTATAGCGTCGTATTGCTCGCTAGATATTTTTCTGCATAGCTCGCAAAGCGTTTCTCTTATCTTTATAAATATATTTTTGTTCTCCTCTTTTTGTTTTTTACAAGGAAAAATAAATCCTTTGCAAATTATTGTAACAGAATATCTATTTCCTATCTTTCTTACAAATGCTTCTTTCTCAACTATTTTATTATTTGTTTTTATTTTGTTGATTGCAATTTGTTTTATAAAGTCGTCATTTAAATCATACTTCCCAATTCTATTATCTAAAATCTTTCCACATTTTCTACAAACTTTAATTTCAAAATCTTCTATTTGGAAAAGTGTCTTATTCTTAAGCCAACAATCATCGCAAAAAGCTTCTATAGTTGCTTCTTTACCACATGAAATACATCTTAATCTTTCTTCTCTTTTTTGAAATATTCTTCTCAAAACAATCACCAATAAAAATTTTTATTCTGAGATTTCAGTTCCAATATTCTTTCCTTCAATAACTTTTAGTAAATTTTTTGGATTTTTACCACTAATAACAAATGTTTTGATTTTATTTTTTACTATTGTTTCGATTGCCAACTTATCTAGAATTCCATAGCTTCCTGGTTTTCCTCTTTTTGCAAATTTCATAAGTTCATTAAAGCTAATTTTGTCAATTTTCCTTGCACCTTTAAATATATTAGGATCTTTGTCATATATTCCGTCGACATTTGTAACTTTTATTAGCATATCAGCTCTCATCGCTTTTGCAGCTATGGCAGCGTTAGCATCTGTGCTTCTCCCAGGGCAAATTCCTGCGAGCACACCTTCTGTTTTTTCATTTATTTCATTTAAATCAAAAATTGGCTTGAGATCTAAAAGATAAGAAAACAATCTAACATTAGATTTCAGAATTTCTATAGCGATCCATTCTAGATTTTTGCTAGATATTTTAAGGGCTTTTGCTCTCTTCATATAATTCCTTACAAATTTTCCACCACCAACAACTAAAATTAATTGGTGTTTTTTCTTAATTCTTTTTAAAATATTTACAAAACTTTTTACACGAGATATAATTGCTCCATAGTCGTCGAAAAGCAAGGAACCTCCAATTTTTATTACTATTTTCATTTTATTCATCTTTATCTTATTATTGATAATTTAAAAATAAAGATTTTTGACTAATTTGAAATATTTATATCAAAATTTATGGGCCGGGAGAGATTCGAACTCTCGACCTCCAGTTTGCTTAGCTGTCTTATAAGACATGCGCGCAAGCAAAAAGCTTGGCGCTCTTTCTGGAGCTTCAAAACTTAACCAGGCTAAGCTACCGGCCCAATTTATCTATTTTTATATCATAAATCAATAAAAATTTAAAACTCGAGAATTTCGTTATTGCTTGGGGAGAATGTTTTTATTCCAAACTTCTTTTCAATATCTTTTGCAAATTCGTTACAATGATCTCCATGAACGCAAATTATATTTTTTGGATTTAATTTTTCAATAATTTTAAATAGCTCGCTTCTTCCTGCATGAGAAGAAAAATCAAATCTGGCTATTGGGCAATTTACATGAAGCTCTAAATCTTCATTTCTAAATATTCCTGTATCTAATAAATATTTTCCTGGCGTTCCTTCTACTTGAAACCCTGTGAATAAGATTTTGCAATCTTTTCTTTTATAAATCTTCTTTATGTAATAAACTGCAGGACCTCCATTTAGCATTCCAGACGTAGTAATAATTATTCTACTACCTTTTCTAATAATTCTCTCCCTTTCTTTTTTTGTATTAACCTTTTTTATTCGTTTAAAAATCTTCTTTAACAATGTGCTTGACTTCAAATTATAATTCATTATTATTTTTGTAGCATCTTTTGCCATTCCATCAATTGCAATGTAGTCTATATAATCTTTTAGTATAAGCAAAAGTTCTTGTGCCCTTCCTACAGCAAAAGCAGGAAGTAAGACTATACCGTTCTGATTTAAAGTCTCGTCTATCTCTGCTTTAAATCTATCTTCTTCTTTGCTTCTTTCATTATGATCTCTATCGCCATATGTGCTTTCTATAATTAATATATCTATCTCCTCCTTAGGAAGTTTGCATCCATCTATTAAGTTTTGCTTTTCTAATTTAATGTCTCCAGTATAAAAGATATTTTTACCTTGAACATTTAGTAAAATGCTTTTTGAACCAGGAATATGTCCAGCATCAAAAAACTTGCAAGCAACATCTTTTATAATAAAATCTTTTTCAACAATTAAAGAATTCGACAAAGCTAACTTCACATCTTTTTTAGAAAATCCTATATGATAATTATTTATTCTTGCGACCTTCACAAAATCTATAAGCAATAATTTTGTTAGTTTTTTTGTCATATCGCTCATATAACAATTTACATTTGGAAGTAAAGGTATCGCTCCGCTATGGTCTAAATGACTATGTGTAACTATTATTCCATCTATCTCTTTTGGAATTATTGGAAAGCTTGGAGGCTCTGGCTGAAGCTTTACTCCAAAATCAAGAGAAATTTTACAATTATCATGAATTAGAAGTATTGCAGACCTACCAACTTCTCTTCCACTTCCAAGTATTTTTAACTTCATCTCTTTCAACTCTTTATTTATAGAAGATTATAAAATATTGACCAGAATATGAACCAAAACAAAATAAACATTCCATAGAATTTTGAAAACCACCAATTAAATGGTTTCTTCTCTACGATTTTTAATTGCTCTAGGATTAGCTTTATAAGCACCATATAAATTACTACAACTATGATGTTTATTAGATTTGTTTTTGCAATATTTGTTAATATTATTGACAAATATCCAAAAACAATTCCTGAAAAAAAACTTAATATTGCAAGTTTTCTTTCCATATTACCACTTCAAATTTAAATTTTCATTAACAAAATTTTGAAAATTTAAAAATATAATAGCAAATTGAACTTTTAAAATGTTGGAAATCCGTACTAAAATCAAAACCTATCTCTAATCCTCTCAATCCACTTTCTTATTACATAGCTTGTATCTATTAAGTAATCTTTAATTCCAATTCTTTTTCTTCTTCTAAGCATATAAAGAAATATTTTAATCCCATCTCTAACTCTAACGCCTTTTACGTAAATCTCAGAAGCTATTGGAACATTTTTATATTTCAAATTATAATATCCTACTGCAAAAATTATTTCGCATGCGATTTCGTAACGAACAGCTTTTATATATTTTATAATTTTTTTAAGCGCACTTCTTGTGTAAGCTCTAAAGCCAGATTCCGTATCTTTTAGAATAGTTCCAGAAATAAAATTTGTCATAAAATTTAGAAATAAATTGCCAATTTTTTTTATTAGAGGGTATTTTGCTAAGTTTCTTTCTCCTAAAACAAAATCATAGCCTTCGTTTATAGCTTCTATAAACTTTGGTATATCCCTTGGTGAATGTTGACCATCCGCATCGAGAGTTATTATTATATCAAAATTTTTTTTAAGTGCATAGTGGAAACCATCCCTTAAGCTTCTTCCAAGTCCAAAATTCTTATTATGCTTTATAACCTTTGCTCCAGCTTTTTTTGCAAGCTCTCCTGTAGCATCTGAGGAACCATCATCAACTACAACAACTTCATCTACATATTTTTTTGTTTCTCTAACTATGCTTTCTATTGTTTTGCTTTCATTAAACGCTGGAATTATTGCTATTATTCTTTGTTTCTTTTTTATTATTTTTGACAAAAGCAAACACCTTTATATATTAATAAATAAAAAATTCATAAATTCTCAAAAAATTACTTATATACTCAACTTTCATAAAATTAATAAATTTAAATTTCATAAAGATTTTTTATGAATATGGAAAAACTTAATTATACAAAATATGAAAGAGCAAGAATTATAGCAGCAAGAGCACTACAAATAGCTGCTGGGGCAAAACCATTAATAAAAACTAAGACGACAGATCCCATAAAGGTTGCGAAACTTGAGTTTGAAAAAGGTGTTATTCCATTTAAGGTTTTGAGGAGAATTGAAAGATGACAAAAGTTAATAACATAAAAATTAGAGTGATATACAATTCTTTTGGAGAAAAAACAATAGAAGCGATAATAAATGAAAAGTTCTCAGCAAGTAGCTCTGGTGGCATAAGTAGAAGTTTAAAAGAGGCAAAGATTATTTCACCGGAGCTCGCTATAAAAAATTTTGAAAAAATAAAAAAAGAATTTTTAGGAGATTTTTCTCAGGAAGAATTTGATAAAAAATTAAAAGAAAATGAAAATTTACTTGGAGGAATAGCTACAACATCTCTTTCTATGGCTTTTTTTTCTATGGAGTTTGAAATGAAATATAGAAAAGATGTTAGTTATTTTCCTAATCTTTTAGTAAATGTACTTGGAGGGGGGAAACACTCTTTTTTAGAAAAACCTGAGATTCAAGAAATATTAGTAATGCCTAACGCAAAGAGTATAAGGGAAGCGATAGAAACTGCTATAGAGATATGGCTTGAAGTTAGAAATGTATTGAAAAAGAAAAAAATTCTTTGCGGTTTGAATCCGGAGGATGCCTGGCTGGCAAATATAACGAATGAAGAAGCCTTAGAGATTGTTGAAAATATTGTAAAAGAATATAAAGCTAAGGTTGGTATAGATTTTGCAGCATCTTCTTTATTCAAAAATGGATATTACATATATCATGACAAAAAATTAACAAAAGAGGAGCAAATAGATTATGTAATAAAACTTATAAAGGATTATAATCTCTTTTATGTAGAAGATCCTCTAGAAGAGAATGATGAAAAAGGGTTTGAAGAATTATCAAGAAAGATAAATATTTTAATATGTGGCGATGATATTATAGCAACAAAATTAGAAAGATTAAAAAAGCTTAAAGATATTATAAAAGCTGTAATAATAAAACCGAATCAAGCAGGAAATGTTAGCGAGTGCTTAGATATTATTAAATTTTCAAGAAAGAAAAAAATAGTCTCAGTAGTAAGTCACAGATCAACAAAAACAGCATGCACGTCAGAAGCGAAATTAGCAACCTTTGCTGACCTTGCAAAATTTAGCGTTGCAGGCATAGATTGCGAACGTTGTAATGAGCTTTTAAGAATTTGGGAAGAAAGTAAAAATCCGAGAATGAGAAAAATAGTAGTAAGAAAGTGAGATATTATGGCAAAGAAAAAATTGAAAGAAAAAGAAGATGAGATTGAAAATGTTGAAATTGATGAAGAGGATGAGAAGTCTAAAAAGAAGAGTGAAGACCTTCTTGTGAGTAGAGAAAAATATCTAAAGTGTGGGATTCACATAGGTACAAGTATAAAAACAAATGATATGAGAAGGTTTATTTATAAGATTATAACTAATGGTCTTGCCGTGATGAATCTTAAAATGATTGACAATAGAATAAGAATTGTTTCTAAATTTTTGGCTTCTAAAAAAGATATTCTTGTAGTGAGTAGAAAAATAAAAAAGCCTGTAGAAACTTTTGCAAAAGCTATAGGAGCAAATGCTATTATTGGAAGATTTATGCCAGGAACTTTAACTAATCCTAAATCTAAAAATTTTGCTGAGCCAGAAGTTATTTTGATTACAGATCCTTATCTTGACAAACAAGCAGTTAAAGAAGGAGTTGAAATGAGAATACCTATCATAGCTTTATGTAACACTTTTAATTCAACATCTTTTGTAGATATTATACTTCCTTGCAACAATAAAGGAAGAAAATCTGTAGCATTAATTTTCTATCTTCTTACAAGAGAGATCCTAAAAGAAAGAGGGGAAATAAAAAGTGATGAAGAATTTAAATTGAGAATAGAAGATTTTATTGAAGAAAAGAAATAGGGGCTGTGGTGTAGCTTGGTTCAGCATCGGAGCCTTGGGTTTAATATTTAAAATGAAAGCTCCAGACCCCGGTTCAAATCCGGGCAGCCCCATTATGCTCTTATTTCTTAGAGAAGAGCCTATAGCATTATTAGAAGCTGAAAGAAAAAAATATTTGATAGCAGCAGATTTGCATATCGGAATTACAAAAGAGTTAAAAGATCATGGTATTTATTTGCCATCTCAAGGAGAAACCTTTGCAAAAAAGTTAAATGATGCTGCGAAAAAAACAAATGCGAAAAATCTTATAATACTTGGTGACCTGAAACATAATATTCCTAGTGCTAAGAAAGAAGAATTCAAGGATATAGTAAAATTCCTTTCTAGATTAAATTTCGATAAAATTTTCATAATTAAAGGAAACCATGATGGAAAAATAGAAAAGATTTTAAAAAATGTTACGAAAAAAATTAAGATAGAAAAAAGATTTATGAGAATTAAAGATACCCTGCTGACTCATGGACATATTTCTATAAAAAACATAAAGGCAAAAAGAATTATCATTGCTCATGTTCACCCCTACATTAGAATGATTGATAGATTAAAGGCAAGCTATTATGAAAGAGTTTGGTTAAGATATGAAGATGAAAGAGAAATAATAATAATGCCTAACTTTAATGAGTTGTGTGGTGCAACTATAGTAAATGAGCAAGAGTTAATAGGCCCTATTGCAAAAAAGATGAATAAGAAGGAGTTTGAGGTTTATCTTCTTGATGGTACTTATCTTGGTAAAATTAAAGATTTTGAGGCAAAGGAATAATATGGTTTTCGAATTATTTAGCGAGAAGATGCAATCTTTAATAAAGGAGAGGGGTTTTATAGAGCCTACGCTACCACAAATATTAGGAATTCCTGAGATAATGAAAGGAAAAAATGTTCTGATTGTTGCTCCTACAGGAATAGGAAAAACAGAAGCTTGCATGCTTCCTTTACTGGACAAGGTTTATATAAATAAGGAAAAACCTATTGCCATACTTTATATAACTCCTCTGAGAGCTCTTAATCGTGATTTACTTTCTCGATTATTTTGGTGGGCAGATAAGCTTGGATTGGAAATCTATGTTAGACATGGAGATACAAGTAAAAAAGAGAGAGAAGAGCAAAGAGAGATGCCATCGCATATATTAATTACTACGCCCGAAACCCTTGGTGCAATTCTTCCTGGAAAAAGAATGAGAGAGCACCTGAAGAACGTTAAGTACGTTGTAATTGATGAGATTCATGAGCTCGTAGAAAATAAGCGCGGTTCTCAGCTTTCAATCCTTTTAGAAAGGCTTTCTTTAATTGCGAACAATTTTCAAAGAATTGCCCTTTCTGCTACAATAGGCAGTGTAAAAAAGGTTGCGGAATTTTTAGGAAAAGATGTAAAAATAATAAATGCAGAACAGACAAAATTATATGAAATTTCAGTAGAACTTCCAAAAAAAGAGAATTTAAGCGAAGTGGAAGCAAGAATAGAAAGAATAAAAGAGCTTGTAAGCAAACATAAGAATACAATAATATTCACAAATACAAGAGAGACAGCAGAAATCTTGGGTAGTAGATTTAAGTTATTTGAGAAAGAGCTTCCGATAGAAATACATCATGGTTCTTTGTCAAAAAATCTAAGAATAAAAGTTGAGCAGGCTTTTAAGAGTAGCAAGCTAAAAGCAATAGTTGCTACCTCTTCTCTTGAGCTTGGGATAGATATTGGGAGTATAGATTTGGTAATTCAATATCTTTCTCCTAGAAAAGTTACTAAGCTTTTGCAACGTGTTGGAAGAAGTGGTCATCGTGTTGGTGGAATAAGCAAAGGAATTATTATAACAAGCGATGAAGATGCGTTTGAATCTTGTGTAATAGCTAAGAAGAGTGAAGAAAAGAGTATAGAGAATATTAAAATACCTGAGAACAATTTAGATATTTTAGCAACTCAAATTGTTGGAATAATTTTAGATAGAAAGGAGATATCAATAGAAGAATGTTACAAAATAATAAAAAAGGCATATCCTTATAGAAGATTGAAGTTTGATGATTTTCTCTCTGTTATAGAATTCTTGGAAAAGATGAAATTGGTTTATATTTCAGATGATTATAAAAAGATAAAGCGAAGAAAAAGAGGATGGGAATATTATTATGAAAATCTTTCTTCTATTCCAGATGTAAAAAAACTTGCGGTTTTTGATATAGCAACAAATGAGATAATAGGATTCTTAGATGAAAGCTTTGTAGTAGAATATGGAGATGTTGGCAATACTTTTATATGTGCAGGTAGTGCATGGAGAATAATTCAAGTGGAAAATAATAAAGTTCTTGTTGAATATGTTGAAGATGCTGAATCTGCAATTCCTGCTTGGGAAGGAGAGCTAATACCAGTACCTTTTGAGATAGCTCAGGAGGTTGGAAAATTGAGAAGGATTATTTATGCATCTTTAGAAGATGAAAAATCGATTATAGATTTTCTAAAAAAAGATTATAAAACAGATGAGAACGCTGCAAGAGAGATGATAAGAATAATAAAGGAACAGAGCAAATACTTCATACCAGATGAAAAAAATATTTTTATTGAAAGTAGCGATGAATTTATTGTTATTCATTCCTGCTTTGGGAATCTTGTCAACCAAACATTAGGAAAATATATTGCTACAGTACTAACATTAGAGCGTGGTGAAGCAGTAGAAGTAAAGATAGACCCTTATAGAATAATAATGAAAACTTTCGCAAGCGCTGATGATGTAAAAAGAATAATAGCTAACGCAAAAGACTTGGAGGAAACGATAAGAATTGGATTAGAAAAAAGCTCTCTATTTAAATGGAATTTCTTCCAAATTGCTAAGAGATTTGGAACCATAGGGAGAGAAGCAACAATAGATGAAGCAAAGATAAATAGATTAATAAGCGTTTTTAGCGATTCTCCAATATATAAAGAAGCTATTCGTACAATATTTTTTGAGAAGATGGATATAGAAAGAACAAAGAATATCTTGCAAGAAATAAAAAATGGAAATATAAAAATAAAAATAATAAAAGGAAAATTCTCACCTTTAGCGCAAAGAGGAATAGAAATCCACTTCTTTGATATAGTAAAGCCTAAAAGACCTTATAAAGAGATTTATGAAGCATTTAAGAGAAGATTGATGCAAACAAGAATAAGAATAATATGCACAAACTGTTGGAATTATTCTATAACTACAGAAGTAAAAGAGCTAGATGATTCTCCTACATGTCCCAAATGCAATTCAAAGCTTATAGGAATTTGGGATTATAAAGAAAAGGATCCGAAAGAAATTTTGAAAAAGAAGAGCTTGACAAAAGAAGAGAAGAAAATATTAGAAAAATTAAAAAGGTCGGCTTCATTGATGATTACTTATGGAAAAAGATATGCTTTAGCCCATGCTGCAAGAGGTGTCGGAGTAGAAACTGCTGCAAGAATTCTTGCAAAGATGCCGAAAAGCGAAGAAGAATTGCTGAAATATATTTTTGAAGCAGAAAAATCATTTGCATCTACAAGAAAATATTGGAAGATTTGAAAGAAAATATCTGAAGATTTGAATTTGATTTTATTTTGAGAAAAAAGATTTCAAAGTGAAATTTTTTCGAAATCTTTAAATATAAGTTCGTATATTATCTTAATTAGTGAGTGAAAATGGCGAAGAAAAAGAAGAAGAAATAAATTAATTGAAGTTTTCGTTTTTTTCTTTTTTCTTTTTTTATTTTTTCTAAAAATTATTTCTTTGTAAGAGAGTTACTCTACTTTCTTTCTTTTCGTCTATGATTTTATAGTTGCAAAATTTCGCTAAGATTTTAGAGAATTTTTTTATCTCTTCATGTAAAGGCATAGCTTCATAAGGCAATCTTGCTCTTGCAAATCCGACAGACATAAAACTTTTTACCTCTACAAATTGTGGTTGGAACTCTTTTATTATTTTTCCATAGCCATTTGGATCTAAAAAGTTCAAGTTCTTTACAAGCGTTAGCCTTATAACAGTTCTTGCATTATACTCAAAACTTTTTAATAATGAGAGTGATCGCATAATCCTATTCCAACCATCCTTCAAAAAAGGATTACAAGTTTTTATATAAATCTCTTCATTTGGTGCTGGCAAAGTAATATATAGTTGAGTTGGAGGGTTTTTTATAAGCTTTTTAATCATATTTGGAATAGTTCCATTAGTAACTAAGAAGGAGCTTAGTCCTAATTTTTTAGTCTCGTTTATAAGCTCGGGAAGCTTTGGATAAAGTGTTGGCTCACCTGCAAGAGAGATTGCGATTTGATTTGGTAGCATTGCCTCATAAAATTTTTGCTTATCAACCTTTGGATTGCCTTTAAACCCTTGCAGCATTTCTTGTTGCTTTTCTATCGCTTCTTTTATTATCTCTTTTGGTTCATCTATGCCCCCTCTCCACTTTGGATAAGTTATGTTAATATCTCTCCAACAAAATAGGCAGCGATGTGTACAAAATGGTAGTGCTGGTGTAAATTGAAGGCAGCGATGTGAAGCTATTCCATAAAACTTTTGTTTATAGCAAAATCCATCATTGCGTAAAGCTTTTCTTGTCCACTCACAAGTTTTTATTGCACTATGCTTATACTTACCAAGAAATCTAAAGCCAGCATCCTCTAACCTTTTTATATCTCCTTCTTTGATTGCGATATTTCTTTTTCTGTTTTCTTTTTTCATATTACTCACGATTGTTTTTGTAGGAAATTTATATTTGAAATTAAATAAATTTTAAAATTCAAATTTAATAAAATGAAAAAAGAAGAGAGAAAAAATTTTTACACACTTCAGATAATTGGAGATATTGCTTTATTAAAATTTAAGGATAAGCTATCGGAAGAGAAAAAAATAGAAATAGTCAATGACATAAAAAAATGGATGCCGAGAATAAAAACTGTTTGCGAGCTAGAAAGAATAGAAGGTGAGTTTAGGAAGCCGAAATTAAAAATCTTGTTTGGAAATGATACAAAAACTATTCATAAAGAGCATGGAATTTTATATAAGATAGATATTTCTGATGTTATGTTCTCAAAAGGAAATTTGTATGAGAGAAAAAGGTTAGCAAACTTAGTAAAGGAAAATGAAATTATTGTTGATATGTTCGCAGGCATAGGATATTTTTCTTTGGGTATTGCAAAGTATGCAAAACCAAAAACTATATATGCAATTGAAAAAAATCCAAAAGCTTTTGAGCTACTCAAGAAAAATATAGAATTGAATAAAGTTAAAGATAAAATCATACCAATACTTGGAGATTGTAGAGAAGTTGCAAAGCAAAAAGAACTTCAAAATATTGCGAACAGAGTAATTATGGGTTATTTGAAAAACACGCAAGAATTTCTTCCTTATGCCTTTTTATTCTTGGGAAATGAAGGTGTTTTACACTTTCATAATACTTATAAAAAAGAAGAACTTTGGCATAAGCCTGTAGAAGAGCTAAAAGATTATGCGACGAAAAATAATTATAAGCTAGAGGAAGTTATTGATAAGAGAATAGTAAAAAGCTATTCGCCAAAAGTCTTTCATGTTGTTATAGATGCAAAGTTTTCAAAAATTGTATAAAAAGTTACTACCGAAAAGTATTTAAATTTAGTTAATATAAAAGAATTCTAAGTAAGAACATGAAAAAATAAAAAGGTAGAAAAAACAAGAAGGTTGATAACATGAAGAAAAAGAATTTTGAAGGGTGTTGCAATTGGAGCAACTAGCTTAGCGTTGCTCGGTAGTGGTATAGGAATAGGTTATGGAATATTTGGAAGGAAAGAAGAGCCAAGAGCTGAAAAAACTTACGTTAAAACTTTGGGTGAGCTTATAGGATGTTTATATGAGGTAGAGAGCCTTGAAGCTTTTAGAGGAGTAAATGTTGAAGGAAGAACTACAAACATTCTTAAAATTTCAGCAAGAGGATGTGATGGCATAGTTAATTTTTCTATTTATGAGAGAGATCCTCGAAAATTTGAAACTCTTTTATGCCATGCCAAACAAGCAAAATGCACAGGAAATCCATTTGGGTTAGTCGATCCTTTAATTGTTGGAGGATATCCAATAGCTCCGGAAGATAAAGTTAGTTTAAGGATCGAAAGAGACGCCAACAATATGCCCGTTTATATTCTTGATGCACGAAATCTAATATTTTACACTAGAGAAGAACGTTAGAAAGGAATAATTGGTTATATCTCTCCTCATTTCCTTATATAATCTTCTACATATATTACCTGAAAGTTATATAGAAGATGTCATGAAAGAGATAGCACCAACCTTCTCGTATCTTCTCAGCAAAAAGATTGTGCCAAACCTATTACCATTGCCTAGCTCTCTTGGAAAACTAACAAAATAGCTATCTTCAACATACAATTCCTAGGAAGCGAGAAGGCATTATTCAGATATCCAGAAGCGAAGGTAAAACCACAAAAATATGGAGGGATTTCTCTTTTTACGCATAAGTTTAACAATAGAAGTTAAATTGTTGCTACTGTAAAGTATATATTCATGTATAGAAATCTATTTAAATACTTAAAATATATATTACTAAAAGGTGATAAAATGTGATTATAAATGAAAATGAATAATTTAAAACAAAAGGCAGGCGACTTGATGAGATGTGGTGCTGGGCTTGGTGTAGTTGGGACGGCAATGAAGTGGTATAATGGTGTGAAAGATTATGTACTAAATGAAGTTATTCACAATATAGGAATGGATTTGACGCGCGCAATTCAATACCCATTTTGCGCTTATGGTATCGGAGAAGCCATAAATGCTTACCAGGAGTATAGAAATAGGAGAGAAGAGTCGGAAACCTTTCCACAATACATGAGAAGGTTAGTGAGAGAGGCGCCGCTTGAAGTAGCAGGCACAATAATGACCTTAGCACCTGTTGCTTCGCCAATTATTTCATCGGCTACAGGCAATGACTTTTTCAAGAGTATATTAATCCCAGCTGGTGTTTGTGTTGCAGGTCATACTATTAAATATTTATGTAGAGGAATTAACAACAGAAAAATAAGAGAAATGATGAGAGAACTTTATTCTGGCGAGTAACGAAAAATAATTAGTTAAACGAAGCTAATTTGTTACCAAAAAGTATTTGAAATGGATAAAAGAGATTGAAACTGTATTATAGAGTGGTAAAACGCTCGCCCAAGATGAGAGTTAGAGAAGCTTAGAAATGAAAGGGATTATTTGAATGAAAATCTCTTGACTTCTAATTTTGGTTAAGAGAATTCTGCCTTAGATATTGCTGAAAATAAAATAATAAGAAGATTAGAAAGAATCAAACGCCAACGCCTGAACAAAATGAAGAATTGAATAAATTACAAAGAGTTTATCTACTGTGGAAATTTACTATGACTAAAAGGAGATGTATTGGTTACATGACTGCTGGTATTCTTGATTTCCTTGGCTTTGACACATTAATAGGATATAAAAGAGGTGTTAGTAATAGCCAAAAATAGCTCCAAAGAAGCTCATCTAAATGCCAAAACATTAGATGATCTCGTTGGAAACTTCTATTCTCCAGAAGAGGTGCGTGTTAGCATGTCAGAAAATCCTTATGGAGAGAAAAGAAACATCTCAAATTCCACTTAAAGAAATATTAGGCTATTCAATAGATTCAGAAACGAAATACAATTTAAAGATTATTTAGGAAGATAACCTCCTTTCCTTATATAATCTTCTAGGCATGACTGAGAATCTTGGTCTTCGAAGCAACAAAGATTTATCTTTAACTCAACCTCCTTTTCTTTTCCTTCTATCAAAACTTTTCCTTTTATTCCACTTCTACATTTTAATTCTGCTCCACTTCCTTCGTGTCTTATACTCGTACTACACTCATCTTCCTTACAATTACCTTCACCTTCTATACACCATTTATCAGGATTTTCTGGATATTTACTCTTTTTCCATTCGCAGTATTTTTCATCTCCTAATGCTACTTCTTCATTTGGCTTTTCCTCGGATGTTTTTTCTTCCTTAGGAGTCTCTTCCTTCTTTTCCTCTTTCTTCTCGCATTTTTCTCTACAAACCTTATCTTCGCAACATTGAAGCACGCCACAACATCTTAACTTATCGCATTTCTCTCCTTCCTTTGCACAAACCGATGTAAGCATTACAGTTGGTCCTTTCTTTACTTGGATCTCAAATATATAGCCGCTAAGCTCAGCAGTAATAACATCGCTTCTTTTTATTTGTTCAGGAGTTATATTCGAAGAAGTAAATTCACAAACAATTGGGTGTTTATTAAACTCCATTGGAGGTATCCTTATCTCTTGCTCCACCTCGCAACTTACAACCTCTTTATTCTCTTTCTTTTCTGCATTTCCACAATTAATTCCGATTGCGCTACAATTCAATCCGCTTCCAATAGTATTTGGAAGTGTAATGTTTATTCTAGCTCCTTTTTTCAGTATTATAAATTCGTATTCTCCTATTCTTTTATTTACTACAGATACCGTTAAAACTTGAGTAGAAGAGTTAAACAATGGCTGATCTCCAACACTTAATGCAAGCATCGCTGGAGAAGGCGTTCCTGTAGCAACAACGCTTCTAAAAAGTTCGTATCTTTTTATTGGATCTAACATTATTCTTCTTATCTCTTCTTCATTCATTACTTCAACTATTAAAGATGATTTTGCAGAATATTCTGACCTTAATGTTATATTCAAATCTACTTGCGCTCCAGGCTTTTCTTCTTTAGCAATAAATGGTCCTAACCTTTGTACAAAACCTTCTAATCTATCTAGCTTATCTATAGTATAATTATAACTTTCTTCACACTTCTTTTTAATGCATGTTACATTTAAAGTTATATTTTCCGCTTTCATATTTCCTAGATTTTCAGCTCTAACCTCAATGTAGAATTTTTGATATAATGGAACTTCTGGCGGAGAAAACATAACACTAGAAAGCTCTACACCTTTGGGCTGAGTTTGTTGTGCTTCTGTTTTTACAGCTTTCATTTGTTGCTCATAAATATATTGCTGAGGATTTGTAAGCATTAGCATCATGTCATGAAAAGAAAGGCTTAGAAGCCTAAATGTTATTCTTAAAGGAGCTTTAACCTGCTCTAAATAGTGTTTCATATAGCCAGAGTATGGTCCTGTAAATAAATAACCAAAGATTATGCAAAGTACTGTAAATGTATATATGATCGGAGGACCTCCAGATTGATAAAAACCTATTAAGAAAAATATTGAAACAAGCCAACCTATTAGGAATGGTTTATTGAATCCTGGATAAACATCAAAAGAAGCTAAAATCAACATTATATCTAAGGCGATCATCATTCCACACATTATGGAAACACCTAGAGCTTCTACCTCCTTAAATCTTGTTGTTCTTCCTAAAAACCAAAAGATAAATGCTAAGATGCATAAAACTATCAATATCGGTGCCATACGCATCACTCAAACATCTTAAATATGTTAGCCCAATACTGGCCTAATATCATTAAAACAGTAATAATTGTTGTAATGATTAAAACGGCCAATGTAGGACCGGTTATCATATATCTTATGAATATTGAGAAAAGTAGCCAGAGAAGTATTGTTCCAATAACTATTGGAGAAAATATAAAATCGAATATAAATCTAAATATTATTCCAATTAAATCATAAAGAGATGCGAACGGACCACCAACAGGGCGATATATCTCTTTAACAAAAAATCCAAGTTTATACCTTGCTGCTTGATAAATTGTTTTATAATTTGTTTCGATCATCTTCGCAGCTTCTGCATCAGCAAACTCCATTAAAGAATTTCTAAGTCTTTCAACAAGATGTGGCGAAGATATATGAAATATCTTTTTTGTTTCTTCCAAAACTGTTGGAACTTCTCCTCTTAGAATTTCTTTTAAGACAGCTAAATCTGTAGCATTGGTTTGGATAAATCTTTCAAGCTCTTCTCTACGTTTTTCATATTCTTTTCTAACATTATCTAATCTTATTCTCGTTTCTTCTCTATCTTTATAAAAAGCTTCAAGTGGTGTTGAAGATTGTTGACCTAAAGAAGAAAGCCTATTTTTTTCTCTATTTATCTCTTTTTCAATTTTATCTAACTCTTTCCTTAATTTTTTTACATTATCTGCATATTCTTTCAACTCTAATCTCTTTGCGTATTCCTTCATCTTTTCTATCTTGTGTTTTAGAACAACATCCTTATTTTTTGTTCTCGCAATGAAATCAAGCCTTCTTTTTGCCCATGCTATAGCTCTTATCATTCTTGTTTCTTCTGACTCTAACTTATGTAAAGGCCACATCACCTTTGCTCTCCATATTATTTTACTAAATGGTTTTACACTTTCCGGATAACCTGTTGGAAGGCCATATGTCTCGCCCCTTGCCCTTGCTTCATGCTCTCTAATTGCAGCAATTGTCAATTTCGTTTTTTCTTCTTCTGGAATATTTTTTAGCTCATTAATTATCTCTAAATCTTCTTTTTTGATTTTTTCAGATTCTTTAATAGTATAAGTTCTTGGCCTTCCCACACTAAAGATCTTTTCTAACTCTTCTAAGCTTTTTTCTGAACCGATCATTCTTAGATAATTCTCATAAGCCTTTCTTGCTAATTCCTTTTTCTCTTCTTCTGGTATATTCATTTGAAGTATTCTAGAAATTTCTTCTGAGTAAATTCTTTTTGCAATTTCTATTTCTTTAGTAGTTATCTCTTTCTTTTCTTCAGGAATAACACCTATTCTTGTTAAATGCTTCTTATAAGCTTCGCTTCTCAATTCTCTTTTCTTCTCTTCAGATATTTTCATATCTTTTATTGCTTGTAGCTCTTTTTGAAAAATACTCCAAGAATTTCTAACATTTTCTTCAGAGCCTTTTACTTTTCTTTCTCTTTCTAATTTTCTTTTTATCAATTCTTCTCTCAACGCTCCCAAATCTCTAATTCCTGTCTCTCTTGCAATTCTTATCATTTCGTCTTCGTCTCTCCAATCTAGTTCTGGAAATCTTTTTCTTATCTCTTTTCTCAAATTCTCTTCGCTTGGTATTTTTCTTGCCCTCTTTATAATATTTTTTATTGGGTTCATACAAACCTTTAATCATATTATTGTTGGTTTTTTATTAAAAGATGCTCTCATTAAAGAAGATGAAAAAGAATTCACTAGTAATTAACTTGTAAGTTCTATTATTGCCCTTGCCAAATCGTTGTTTAGCTCTTTTAATTTATTTACTACTGTTTCTCTGTCCTTTCCTGTCTTTTCCATCACAAGTTTAACATCTTCCTCCTTTGGTTCTAGCCTTTCTAGCTTTTCTTCTCCTGAAATCTGATAAACCTTTTTTCCAAGAATATTGGCAATGATAACTTCTGGATTTTCTATTCTAATTTGATAGTCAGAGGTTTTTATTATAACCTCTTTTGCATCCATTTCACTTAACTCCATTCCCATTTTTTTCATAATCTTTTCAACATCCTTTTTATTTCCTTGAATCATAGCAATCGATTTTCAAAATTTAACCTTTCAAAATATTTGCAATCTCTACTAACTTATTTTTCAATTCCTCTTTTACAGGAAGTATTGCTTCTATAGCAACATCTTTATCTTCTCCATATCTTGGTATAATATGAACATGTAGATGAGGTATTACTTGTCCAGCGTCTTTTCCATTGTTTATACATATGTTAAAGGCTTTTGCATTGAGCTTAGAGATTATCTTGTTTGCAACATGTTTTGTAACGTTAAACAACCCAAATATCTTATCTTCTGGCATCTCAAGCAAGCTTTGATAATGCTGCTTAGGTATAACTAGGCAATGTCCTTTTGACCTTGGATTTATGTCAAGAAATGCAAGAAAATTCTCGCTTTCGAAGATTTTATAAGACTGCACACTTCCTTTTACTATCTCACAAAAAATACATTGCATGAATAATAAATAATTGAAAGATTATATAAAATTTAGATTATATATGAAGAGAGAAAAAATTGTAAAAAAGAAGCTAAAAAATATTATCGTAATTATAATATTTTTAACGCTCTTCTTTACAATTTTATATTGGAAAGTATTTAAGGAGGATTATCTCACGAAAGATTATATCAGACTAAACCTTGTTGATATATATTATCAAGAAGATTTTTCTATAATAACTTTATCAAATTCTTGCTACTATTTTGAATTTTACACAACAAAAGAGCAGGGAAATTCTATAGAGATCGCGTATAGAAATCTTGAAATCAAAAGACCATTAGCTCATGATATAATCATTGAGATAATGAGAAGATTTGAAATAGAGCCAAAACTATTAAGAATAGATAAAATTATTAATGATACTTACTATGCCACAATTGTTTTAAAAGACATTTTTAAACATGAAGAAATAGATATAAGGCCTAGTGATGGGGTAGCAATTGCTGTAAGAGCTGATGTTCCAATATATGTGCACAAATCTTTGGTTAAGAGTAAATGTGAATTAAAATCTTTTTAGAGAAATAAAAAAAGAATTAAAATATATTTTATAAGTTCTATTTATGAGCGACTGTAAAAAAGAAAATAATAATAAAAAATTATTCATCAATGGAGCTGGTGGTAGAATAGGAAGAATGGTAACGTATGAAATAACAAGAATATTAGACGAGGAATGGATAGGTGGGATAAATGACCCTATTGGCATAGATCGTTTGGTAGAATCCCTTTATGAAAAAGATTTTGTTCATGGAAAGTATGATTGGCAAATAGACAAGATAGATAACCACACAATAAAAATTAATGAACATAAGATTCCGGTGTTTTCAGAGAAGGATGTATTAAAGATACCTTTGAAAGATTTAGATATATATTGTGTAGAAGAATGTTCTGGATTTTATGGAGATCCAAAAGGTGTTAAATCTCCAGCTAAGGAACAGTGTCTTGCGAGGCCTTTTATAGGAAATGGAGCTAAGAGAGTTATTCTATCTTATCCTGCTGATAGTGCTGACATAACACTAATAGCTGGCGTTAACTTAGATGAATATGATCCTGAAAAGCATTATATAATATCTAATGCTTCTTGCACAACAAAAGCACTTGCATCGCCTTTACAATTATTAATGGATTGTGGTATTCATATAAGAGCCCTTCTTATGGATACTGTTCATGCAGCTACAAATTCGCAAAGAATATTAGAATCATTGAATCAAATATGGACACATACAACAGGAGCTGCAAAGGCAACTGGATTAGTAATAAAATCTCTGAAAGGTAAAATGGACGGCTTATCCTATAGAGTTCCTACTGTGGATGGGAGCTTTGCAAACATATACTTTATTGGAGAATTTGACGGCGAGCTTGATGAAAGTAAAATAAATAACATGTTCCTTGAGCATTATAAAGATGAAAGATATATGGGAAGGATAGGAATAATCGATAAAAAAGATGTTGGAACATTGAATGATGTTGTAGGAAGAAGAGAAAATGGTATTGTAATTCTTTCAAAGACAAGAGTATTCCCATTACCTTATGTTGGAGAAAGAGGTAAGAGCTACTTTGTTCAAATAGTTTCTGCCTACGATAATGAAGCAGCACCACCAGTTGACCAAGTAATTGTAACTAAGTATATAGCAAATCTTGATTGATTAGAAGTTATGAAAATAAACTTTGAATAAGCATTGATTCTTTCTTAGCTTTGTTTATCTCTAAATACTAAATTTGTTATATTAGCATCTATCTTAATTTTTCAAAAATTTTCCTTGGATGTTATTGTTTCAAGTCTAAATTGGGAAGATATAATAAATATGAAATAAGAAAAAATTCACATCTATATTTATCTATGATTTGAAGGATGACTTGTAGTAGTCCACCTTTTGTTATACCATTCATCCTCTCAAAGAGGAATCATTAGATGGTAATGAATAATTTATCTAAGCGCCTTAAGGCTTGCACCGAGCATATGAGTCAGACCGTTTCACTTGGCCCTTCGCTTTTTGCGAAGTTAAAGAAGTATCATGAAATCAACTTCTAGCCAATATCGTTTCTGTTTCTGACTCCAAGCATCTCTGCTTTCATGCCTTTAAATGGTGGGTGGAGCTTCCTCCTCCTTAGAGGGAATATTCTCTACAAGTCATCTTTCTTCTATTTTTTCATTAAGTTAAAAATAATTCCTTCAAGACCTAAGAGTTTAAGGGCTGGCATTGGCGTAGAGAGCAGTAGGCTGAATACCTCGCTTTCGCTTGGTACTTACACCACTGCCTCATAAGCGCTCGTCTACCCGCTGCCAGCGAGTCTATTTTCGAGGGCCGCTTCGAGCTTAGATGCCTTCAGCTCTTATCGGCACACGGCGTAGCTACCCGGCGATGCCCTGTCAGACAACCGGTACACCAGAGGCCGCGGAAGGATGTTCCTTTCGTACTTATCCTTCCTTCCTCTCAGACTCGCAGCACCCCCAGCAGATATAGTCCAACCTGGCTCGCGCCGGTTTAAACTCAGCTAACGTACCCTTTTAATCAGTGGACTCCTGCACCCTTGGCTGCTTATACACAGCCAGGAGAGGACGAGCCAACAACGACGCCGCAACGCGCGGGGTCGATATGAACTCTCGCCCGCCACGACACCATTATCCCCGAGGTAGCTTTTCTCTTGCCACAGCCAGCCATCTATGCCTGACTGCGGATCGCTAACTCCGGCTTATGAAATTCTGAACTTGATTGTCTAACTTCATAATTACTCAAGTTCAGAATTTTTCACCCCTGGATCCCTTATTATTCAGGATCCAGTCAACCTAGCTTTTGCGTTTGCACTTAACTCAGGATTTCCTTAGGGTAGTAGAAGATTAGGATTATTCATAAGCTACCTTAAAAATGTGCACTCATTATAATCCTCTTATCTTCTACTATGACCCTGATAAGCTAGGCTTTGAGGACCCTTGATATCTTTTCAAGGGTGTACCGCCCCAGCCAAACTGCCCATCTGCTGCTGTTTCTCTCTCAAGAGATGAGCGATACTATCAAGATAGGGCAGTGTTACATTGTCGCCTCCACAGCTCCCGAAAGAGCTGTCTCGATGACTCCTGCCTACACTATGCAATCTTGAAAGTATCACAACAGCAGACTGCAGTAAAGCTCTACGGGGTCTCTTCTTCCCACTGGGGGTCTCTGGCCTAATCGCCAGAAAGCTGGTTTCGCTGGGTTCCAACCCGGGACAGTGGAGATCTCGTTGATCAATCATGCAGGCCGTCAATTAAACGGCAAGGGATTACGCTACCTAAGTCCCTAGTGGTCTTATCATTGCTGTGCTCAATTGACCATCCAGTTAAGACGGTCAGAGTTACCGCCGGCCTACAGCAGGGCTTGGGCTCCTTGGAAGGAGCTTTCACACACTGCCAGTGGCCACGATTCACCGACCATACAAAGCGTTACCACTTTGCGGTCGGCTATGTTTTTATTAAACAGTCGGACCTCCCTTGTCACTGCGACCTGCTCGTTCCCTTTTTCAGAGAGGAGCAGGCATCCATTCTCGCGAACTTACTGGACCAATTTGCCGAATTCCCTGGGTTGGATTCTCCCAGACACCTTTGCCTACTCAGCAAAGGCACCTGTGTCGGTTCTGGGTACGATCACTTAAGTTCTCTAGCATAGATATTTTCATGGGCTCCAAGAATCGTCCGAAACCTGCTTAAGCAGGCCTCATAACACATTCCCTCAGTTCTCCTCATGACGAGACTCCCTGAGGTTCTGTGCTTGACTATCGCGATGGCGATAGTCGGATTATCTTGAAGCATCTATCTATGTTTCATTGAAACTTAAGTGGCACCGGAATATTAACCGGTTTCCCTTTCCCTAAGGTCAAGTTATGACTTAGGTTAGGATCGGCTAACTCTCACCTGATTAACATTGGTGAGAAACCCTTGCCGAGTAGGTGGTTGGGTTTTTCACCCAACTTTTGCTGCTACTCCCACCAGGATTCTCATTCCAGAGAGGTCCACCCTCTCTTACGAGAAGGCTTCGACCCTCTCAGGACGCCTCCCTACCATCACTTTTGCTATATGCAAAAGTGATCCGAAGCCTCGGTGGCCAGCTTAGCCCCGTCCATTTTACTGGTTAGTTGAAGGATGAAAAATAACAAGACAAAAAATAAAAAGTAAATTACTTCAAATTTTATTTAAATTGTTTTTCATAGTCTATTTTTCAGTTTCTTCTGTTTTTTTCTTTTTACCCATTTTTATCTACCTCCTTCAACCAACTTTCAGCGCTTCACACCTAGACAGGTCCGCTGTTACGCGTTGTTTAAAGGATGGCTGCTTCTAAGCCAACCTCCCTGTTGTTTTAGGTGTGAAACTACTTTCGTTACACTTAGCTGGCACTTAAGGACCTTAACTTCGGTCTGGGTTGTTTCCCTCTTGGGTAACAAAATTACTCCAGATACCCTCACTCCTACCTTCTACATGTGTTATGGATTCGGAGTTTGACAACATGAGCGGGGATTTCTCCCCTTACTCATGTAATCAGTAACTCTACCCCATAACACACTCGGGTAGGGCTGAGCTGAGACTCATTTCGGGAGGAACCAGCTATCGCCAGGTTCGTTTGGCCTTTCACCCCTACTCCCAGGTCAGAGGAGCGGATGTGATACCAGCACCCCTTCAGGCTTCCATTCCCCTTTCGGGGAACTTCACCTTGCCCAGGAGTAGATCACCTGGCTTCTGGTCTTATACCTATGACTTGCCGCACTTTCGTACGGAGTAACCTCAGGCTATAAAGCCCTGCGTTACTTTTGCTTTCGCTTCGGCTTTCGCCTCGCCATAGGTATAAACTCCCTGGCCCGTTTTTCGAAACGGACGATGGCTTCATCCTTAGCTTTAAGCTAAGAACTTATACCATCTAACTATAGCCATCTGGTTTCAGGATCTTTTCACTGGGTTTTATCCCTTCTTTTCAGCTTTCCCTCACGGTACTAGTCCGCTATCGGTTTCGGGTTATATTTAGGGTTGGAGGTAGATGACCCCCATCTTCCGACTGGAAATTCAACCAATCGTACTCCGGGAAATGAGAAATCAGCTTTCTTGTCTTTGCCTACGGGGCTATCACCCTCTATAGCGCCCTATTCCAAGGGACTTCGGCTCGACAAGTTAAGCTGTACTCTCATCCCATACTCCACATCTGCCTTAACTTTTCGCTAAGGCATTCGGTTTGCCCTCTACGGTTTTCGGTCGCCCCTACTCACCGTATCTCATGTTGATTTCTTTTCCTGCGGGTACTAAGATGTTTCAATTCCCCGCGTGCGCCTTCTGGCTTAAAAGCCAGAATATTGGGCCTTCAGCCCAATGTTATGTGACATTCGGTAATCCGCGAATCTAAGACTGCGTGCGTCTCCTCGCGGCTTATCGCAGCTTGCCACGACCTTCATCGCTACCCGAACCAAGCCATCCACCAGATGGCTTGGGAGCCAGCTTTCCTTCTCTTAGGCCTTTTCTGTTTTTATAAACCTATGCGAAGTTTCATTTGGCTTTGCCATCAACTTCAGTCCCACAAAACTTTATTTTGTAGGACGTCATGTTAAATGGACCGGCTGGGATTCCCGAATTTTCGAACCCAGAGCCTCTTCCTTGCAAGGGAAGTGTCCTACCATTAGACGACCGGCCCATAGCTAAGTCTTCTCGCATTAGCTGAGTAATAAAAGTTGAGGTGATCCAGCCGCACGTTCCCGTACGGCTACCTTGTTTGTCGAGCAATGAGATGAATTTTTATTTCATCTTTACCGAGTTAGAGTCAAGCCAAGATATATCTTCATTCTCGGTAAATCAAACCGCCCATCTCATCACTTTACGACTTAGCCCCCCTTAGCAAAGATTCAACTTGAACTAACCTGGCATCATCTTATAAGGAATACTTACAAGACGATGCCAAGTAGCCCTCGTTGAATCTTCGATCGGTTGGCTTGACGGGCGGTGTGTGCAAGGAGCAGGGACATATTCAGCGAGAGATTTCACAATCACTTTCAGATATTTTATCTATAATTTTTTAGCTGAATGTGATTTTGATGACCCCCGCTTACTAGGGATTCCGGCTTCACGAGGGCGAGTTGCAGCCCTCGATCTGAACTGGACGCGGATTTAAGGGATTGGCTTCTCCTTACGGAGTTGCGTCCCGTTGTTCCGCGCATTGTAGGCCACGTGTAGCCCAGGGATTTCGGGCCATACTGACCTGTCGTCGCCCACACCTTCCTCCCACTTTAACGCGGGCAGTCCCCATAGAGTGCCTTCTCTCTAAAAGAAGTAGCAACTATGGGCGTGGGTCTCGCTCGTTTCCTGACTTAACAGGACACCTCATGGCACGAGCTGACGACGGCCATGCAGCACCTCTCAGCTTGTCAGGTAAGCCCTTTAGGCTGACCTTCATCCTGCTGTCTTCCCTGGTGAGGTTCCCGGCGTTGCATCCAATTGAACCGTAGCCTCCACCCCTTGTAGTGCTCCCCCGCCAATTCCTTTAAGTTTCAGCCTTGCGGCCGTACTCCCCAGGCGGCCCACTTAACGCCTTCGCTCCGCCGCTGCAAAGCCCCAAGAGCTTTGCAACAGCAAGTGGGCATCGTTTACGGCTAGGACTACCGGGGTATCTAATCCCGATCGCTCCCCTAGCTTTCATCCATGACCGTCGGATTAGTTCTGGTCGAGCGCCTTCGCCACAGGTGGTCCCCTCGAGATTAACGGATTTAACCCCTACCTCGAGAGTACCCTCGACCTCTTCCTATCCCAAAGTTCTGCAGTATCTTCAGCAAGTTCTCTTGTTTACAAGAGAATTTCACTGAAGACACACAGAACCGGCTACGGATGCTTTAGGCCCAATAAACGTGACCACCACTCGGGGCGCGGTTATTACCGCGGCGGCTGGCAACCGTCTTGCCCACCCCTTATTCGTCGAGCTTTTTACACTCGACAAAAGCTCTCTACAGAGTAGAGAGCACTCAGAGTCCCCTCGTCGCCCTTTCAGGCATTGCGAAGGTTTCGCGCCTGCTGCGCTCCGTAGAGCCTGGACTCATGTCTCAGAGTCCATCTGGGGGCTATCTCTCTCAAGACCCCTACGGATTATAGGCTTGTTTGGTTTTTATCCAAACAACAACCTAATCCGCCGCAGCCTCACCCTAGGGCGATGTAAGTTTAGCTTACATCCTTTCAGCGAGAGTGCATTCCAGCCTCTCTCGCATATTGGGAATTATTCTCAGTTTCCCGAGATTATTCCCATCCCTAGGATAGATTAGCTACGTGTTACTCAGCAGTACAGCTTGGTACACATGAAGTTTTTACCTTCGTGTGTACCAATAGCTTTGCATGGCTTAGTCGGACTCTGATAGCAGTGGTCTCCGGCAGGATCAACCGGAATTGCGAGGGAGTGCTACATCTCCCCTGCTCTTATTATACTCTTTAGCCGCGAAAAGACTTGTTTCAGACCTAAAAATATTATTTTTTAGATCCTCATTAATCGAACCTATAAAAGAGGTTCTTTCTCATAGTCTCGTAAAGAGACTCAGAATAATAGCAAAATATATTTATTTCGATTGTATTTAAATACTTTTCGGTAGTTTTGCATCTTTGAATAGATTTAAACCTGCTTTAAAATATTCTCGTCTCTATTAGTTTTAATGGAAGATAATCTAACTAAAAAATACTTTTTAAGAGAATTGGAGGATGTTTACAAAAATATTTATAAAGAGGTTGAGAAAAAAATAAAGGAAATAGAAAAACGTAGTAAATCTTTCTCTAGAGAAGATATATTCAAAGAGATATGTTTTTGCATACTAGTTGCTAATAATAATCTTGAGAAAACCTTAGAGATATGGAAAAGATTAGACGATTACCTGCTAAATTCAACAAAAGATGAGTTAAGAAGAAAATTGAAATCTCTTGGGTATAGATTTTACAACAAAAGAGCAGAATATATTATAGAAGCAAGAAAGCAAATAAATGACTTGTATGAAATAACTAGAAGAAAAGGCCCAGAAGAGATTAGAGAATGGCTTGTAGAAAACATAAAAGGTATTGGGTGGAAAGAAGCTTCTCATTTTTTAAGAAATATTGGCTATAAAAACTTTGCTATTCTTGATAGGCATGTTTTAAGAATATTGGAGAAGCACAACATTATCAAAGAAATTCCAAAATCATTACCAAAAAGAAAATATCTTGAAATAGAAAATAAGCTTAGAGAGCTATCTGAAGAACTCTCAAAGATTTTAAAAAAGAGAATAATACCAGCTGAGCTAGATTTCATATTATTTTACTTAGATTCGAAAAAGATTTGTGAGAAATAAATTTCTTAAGGGCCGTGATCGGGATTCGAACCCGAACTAAAGGCTTTCTGCTAAAAAACCACAGGCCTTTGTGCTACCGTTACACAATCACGGCCATAAATGCACAAGAATTATTTATGAAAAATAATTTTAAAATAATTCGTGAAAGATAAATATTTTAATGAAAAATGTTTTGCTCTTGCTTGTTTTTAGTTTTTTAGTTTTGTTTTCTATGTGTATAATTAAAGAGGAAAAGATTGGAAGTGAGGAATATATGAAGAATGTGCTTTTTATTATAGCTAACAAGAATTTTCGTGACGAGGAATTTGAAAAACCTTATCAAATTCTTTCTAAGGTTGCAAGAGTAACTATTGCCAGTAGCTCTTTGCAAGAAGCTATTGGAATGTTTGGAAAAAGAGTAAAGCCAAATATAACCATAGAAGATGTAGATGTCAATGATTATGATGCAATAATCTTTGTTGGCGGAAGTGGTGCAAAGGAATATTTTGATAACAAAGTAGCTTTAGAAATAGCAAGAAAAGCAAACGAAAATAATAAAATTCTTGCTGCAATATGCATAGCCCCTGTTATTCTTGCTAGAGCAGGTGTTCTTGAAGGAAGAAATGCAACAGTATGGAATGGAGAGTTTATAGATGAATTAAAGAAAAATGGAGCAATATATACTGGAAAGGATGTTGAAATAGATGGAAATATAATAACAGCAAATGGTCCTCAAGCTGCCGAAAAGTTTGGAAAAGAAATAGAAAAAGCGTTGAGATAGCATTAAGAGAATGAATTCGGGATTTAAATTTTATCAGATTGGATTTGGAGAAATGAAAAGAGGGTTTCGAAGAAATGAAAAAAAGCAAAGAGATGAAAATTAACAATTGTTAAAAAAGAAATAAAAAGAGCGAAAAAAGCAAGTTAGGACTGCTGCTACAAATCTTTCAAAAGAGATAATAATGGAGAGCTTATCTTTCCATTAGTTACAATTACATCTGTTGTAGAGAGAAAATTCCATTCATTACCATTAAAATCTAATACATCTCCTCCAGCCTCTTTAACTAATAATGCACCAGCAGCAATATCCCAAGGAGATATATTTGTTGTAACAAAGGCATCACTCCTTCCGCATGCAACCCAAGCACATTCTAAAGAGCCTGCTCCAAGTTTTCTAACATCTAAAGCGTTTATGATTAATCTCTTTCTTATCTCACTAATTCTTTTTTTATCTTTCTCACCTCCTTCGCATGTTACAATATAACTCTCGCTTAATCTATTTATTTTCGATACTCTTATCCTTCTCTTTTTGTTTGTGAATAAATCTAGAAGATAGCTACCTTTATTTGCTTCTGCATAGAACAATTCTTTTAGAAAAGGTGCATAAACTACGCTTAGCTTTAACTTACCTTTAAAAGCAAAAGCAATAGCTATAGCAAAAAATGGGTTTGAATTTACAAAGTTTGAAGTTCCATCTAAAGGATCTATTATCCATATGTAGTCATTATCTTTTTTAATAAATCCGGTTTCTTCAGCTAGAATGCTATGATCTGGAAATTCTTTCACTATTGTATTTTTTATTAATTTTTCAGATGCTATGTCGTAAATTGTTTTTATATCTTTACCATGAGCTCTTTTATTCAAGCTTGATTTTCTAAAATTCATTAGCAAAAAATCTCCAGCCTCTCTT
>JAHLMP010000006.1:0-1364 GCA_018920315.1 Candidatus Aenigmatarchaeota archaeon
AAATTCTACCCAACAAAATTTATTTCACTATTTTTATCTTCGCACTTTTCTTTATTTCGTATTCGTATTTTATATTAATTATCACATAGGCATTTAAATAACTTTCTTTTAAATCTTTAATCTCTATTTTACAAGGAATTATACCAGCACCCTTTTCTATAGATATCTTTTCATCAATATCGCAATTTATAGGAATATTTGGAATTATGTTGATCTCAATATCACCTTTTTTCAAATCGTTTGCAAAACCATTGCCAATATTTCTTATTTTTATATAAAGATAAGATTCTTCGTTTCTCGCAACAATAGGATTTTCAGAAAATTCTATTGTAACTTCTAGATCTCCATTACTTTCTACAAAGGTTTTTGGAAATTCTTTTAATCTTCCTGTAATTCTTCTATTTTCATATTCTTCTTGACTCATAACAACGAAATTTTTTGCGATTGAAAATTGAGTATTATATCTTATAAGTGAGTGAACGGTTTCATCTATAATATTTGTAAAATCCTTATCTGATTCAAAAATAAGTTTGCATTCAACATGTTGCTCTAAGTTTGGTTTGAAATCAAACTCTTTTTTACATTCAGATCTTTTCTTAAATAAACCAACATCGAAGAAATCTACAAATATTTTGTAGTTTTGATTTCCTTTATTACTTAGCTCAAGAAAAACAGAAAACTCTTGCTTATTTCTTACAATTTCCGGTGCATCCAAATTTATTGTAAGTCCACCAAATCTTTCGATATCATTTTTAACGCACCCGCTAAATAAAGTTGCGATAATTAAAGATAGAGTTATCAGTATACCTATTAAAAATTTTTCTATTAAGAATCTTACCTTTATCTTTCTCTTAATGCTTGATATTTTTATAAAACTTTTCAGCAAAATTAACATATTTGCCATTAATTAGAATTTAATTTTCAACATTTAAATCATTCTAAAAAATATTTAAGATTATGTTATATAAAGAGCTTGCAAAAAATTATGAAAGATTAGAAAAAACAACAAAGAAGTTAGAGAAAAGAGATATTTTGGCAGAGCTTTATAAGAGTTGCGATGACGAAACCCTTTACAAGGTTGTACTTCTTTCTATGGGCGTTATTTATCCTCATGGGGAGCTTGAGCTTGGAATAGCAGAAGAATTGATGAAAAAGATAATTGTAAAAGCTTTGGGAATAACTGAGAAAGAGCTTGAAAAGAAATTTAAAGAAAAAGGAGATTTAGGGTTAGCTACAGAAGAATTTGTTGAGAAGAGAAGACAAGCAACACTTATGAAAAGAGAACTTACTGTAGATATGGTTTTTGATAATTTAAGAAGAATAGCAGAGATTAGTGGAGAAAAATCTCAAGAGAAAAAGGCAAG
>JAHLMP010000006.1:1883-36194 GCA_018920315.1 Candidatus Aenigmatarchaeota archaeon
TCTTTCAAGAAGAATTCAAAGAAAGTATGAAATAGAAAAAATGATGATTGAAATTCCTGTACAAGTAAATTTGTTCGATCTCATTTATGTTAATGGAGAAAATTTTATGCATAAAAAACTAAGAGAAAGATGGAAAAAGCTGAAAGAGATAATAAAAGAAAGTGAGAACTTCAAATTAGCGGAGCATATAGAAACAAAGGATTTTGAAGAAGCAAAAAGGTTTTATGAAGATTGCTTAGCCAAAGGCTATGAAGGTGTTATTGTCAAAAATCTTGATGCTCACTATCAGCCAGGAAAAAGAGTTGGCTATTGGCTAAAGGTTAAGCCAATAATGGAACCATTAGATTTAGTTATTATTGGTGCCGAATGGGGTGAAGGAAAGAGAGCGCATCTCTTGGGCTCTTTAGTTTTAGGTGCTCGCAACCCTAAAACAAATGAGTTTCTTCCTACAGGTATGATGGGCTCTGGTTTGACAGATGAGCAGCTAAAAGAGATTACTGAAAAACTAAAAGATTTGATAATAGAAGAGAAGGGAAGAGAGGTAAAGATAAAACCAAAGATTGTCGTAGAAGTTGCTTATGAAGAGATACAAAAATCACCAAAGTATCCTACTGGCTATGCTTTGCGTTTTCCTCGCTTGCTAAGATTTCGCGACCAAGAAAAGAGCATAGAAGAGGCGGATACGGTAGAAACAATAGAGAAGCTATATCTACAGCAAAAAAGAGCAAAGCTCGGAGAAAGCGAGAAATGAATAGAAAGCAAATAAATGAAAAAAGCAATAAAATCGTTAAGTCAAGAAGAAAAAAATTTAAATTTCTTATAACTTTTTACCTTTCTCATAATTATTAACGCTTTTAAGCTTTCTCTCATTAATAATTTTTGAGAGAGAAATAATTTTTGTGAGAAGCTTAAATTCGGTGAATAAAATGAAAATAGATTTTTATATACATGGACTTTGGATATTGGCAGCACTCTTCTTTTTGATAGCTTCAATGATAGCAGGCAATGTAGAATATACGCTAGGAACTACAACAGAAAGCTATATACTTTCGATATTATTAGCTTTCGTTTTGTTTCTAATAGCAACCATGCTAATCGCTTACTCTGCGATAAATGCTATAAGGGAAGAGATTTGATTTTAGAAAATTGAAGTTAGAAGCAAAATAAATTTCTTAAACTAAATTTTGCAAATTTTTATTCTTGCATTAATAAATAAAATAATGTTATGCTTGAATCATTGTTAGATCCTAAGCATGCGATAAAAAATCCATTAGAAGTCTTTCTCGTTGCTTCTCTCTTTACTACAGTTTCTATACTCTTTTCTTATTTTTTGTTTCCAGATCACAGCTCTGTTTTAATCTGTGCTTATATAACGCTTTTGTTTTCTCCATTCTTTCAGAGATTGTTTGCAACAGAAGAAGCAAAGGAAGAATATGCAATAAAGCATAGAATAAGAATTGCAAATGTTTTTCAAAGGCACAGCGACTTGATTGAAATCTTTGGAGCATTTTTCTTGGGCATAATAATAACATCAAGCTTGTTTGCAGTATTTCTTCCAGAGCCAATAAAATTTGTGGTTTTTAAAAAGCAGATAGAGGAGTTGCATAGGATAGCTTCCTTAGCAACATCTGGAAAATTCTTAAGTTTCGATACCTTTTCTGCTAGCATAGCTTCAATACAATTAGAAAAGGCAAAGTTAATATTTTTCAACAATTTGCTCGTTCTTTTAATTTCATTCATATCCTCTCTTTTATTCGGTACAGGTGCTCTGTTAATACTTACATGGAACGCTTCTATAATAGCAACATATGTTGCTGCATATGTAGAAACAATTGCTGCCAAAGGCTCTGAGCTAACTATTGCTTATATTATTGGAATGCCAAGCGCTTTGCTAGCAATTACCTTACATGGAATCCCAGAGATAATTGGATATTTCTTTGCTGGTCTTGCAGGAGGTATATTGTCATGCGGATTGGTGAGAGAAAAACTCTGGAGCAATGAGATGAAGTTCATATTTTTTGATTCTTTACTTCTTCTTTCCTTTGGTATATTTTCAATATTTTTCGGAGCTTTTATAGAAACATCTGACATATTGCTAAGCTCTATAGGATTCACCTCTTATTTAATATTTTTATTAACTCTATTAAAGAAAGGTGAGTTTTCTCACGAGATGACATGGAATAAGAGCTCAGAAGATATTATTGAAAAAATAAGTGAAATCTAAATGGGCTACTTAGAAAATCTTGAAGAGATATCTAATAAAAAAGAAAAGCACGAGTTCTATCTTCCTATACCAAAAGGTTATGAAAGAGGGAGAACAAAATACATTATAGTTACAGGAAGCGTTATGAGTGGCGTAGGAAAAGGAACATTAACATCTTGCTTAGGAACCTTGCTTCGTTGCCATGGATTAAAAATCTCTATGATAAAATTTGATGGATACTTAAATTATGACGCAGGTACTTTGAACCCATTTCGCCATGGCGAAGTTTTTGTTTTAGACGATGGAACAGAGTGCGATTTAGACTTAGGCTCTTATGAAAGGTTTACTAATCAAAATTACACAAAGGATAATTATCTAACTGCTGGAAAGATATTTAAGAGAATAATAGAGAAAGAGAGAAAAGGAGAATTTCTTGGAAGAGATGTGCAATTTATTCCACATGTTACAGGAGAGATAAAAGGTTTTTTAAGAGAGCTTGCAGTAAAAACTCGAGCAGACGTTATTCTAGTAGAGGTTGGCGGAACTGTAGGCGATATAGAAAATTCTTATTTTATAGAGGCGATGCGCGAATTAAGATACGAAGAAGGAGAGCATAATGTTTGCTTCATAAATGTTACATATATCATAGAGCCAAAATCTTTGCAAGAGCAAAAGAGTAAAGCAGCCCAACTTGGAATAAGAAAGCTTCTTGAGCTTGGAGTACAACCAGATATAATATTTTGCAGATGTGAAAGTAAGCTTAATGAAAGCATAAGAGAGAAAATAAGTATTTATTCGAACGTTCCTTTAAAAAATGTTTTCGAGCTAGGAGATGTTGAATCAGTTTATGAACTTCCTTTAATTCTTAAAGATAATAATGTTGACAAAGCAATTTTTGAGGTTCTTAAAATTTCTGAAAGAAAAAACGAAGAAAGCGATATAAACTTTTCAATATGGAGCTCTTTTGTTGATAAAATAAAGAAAAGCAATAAGAAAATAAATATTGCTATTGTAGGAAAATATACTAAGGTACAAGACGCCTATATAAGCATAATAAAAGCATTGGAGCATTCAGCAGCCTACTACTTAGCGAAACCAGAAATAAAATGGATAGAAGCAAGCTTGCTCGAAGATGAAAATAATAATGTAAAAGAGGATTTAGTTAAAGAAAGCTTGAAAGATGTTCATGGAATTATTGTTCCAGGAGGTTTTGGAAAGCGAGGTATAGAGGCTAAGATATCTTGCATAAAATATGCAAGAGAAAATAATATTCCATTTCTTGGTCTATGCTTAGGGTTTCAGCTAGCAATCGTAGAATTTGCAAGAAATGTTTGCAATCTAAAAGATGCTAATTCAAGAGAGTTTGATTTGAATACAAAACATCCTGTAGTAGATCTCTTGCCGGAACAAAAAAATATAGAAGAAATCGGTGGCACTATGCGTTTAGGAGGAAAAGATGTTGAAATAGTTCCAAATACGCTTGCTCACAAACTTTACGGAAAGTTATTGGTTAGAGAACGTTTTAGACATAGATTTGAATGCAATCCAAACTATGTAGAAATCTTAGAAAGGCATGGAATGGTATTCTCAGGAAAAGCACCAAATAGCAATATAATGCAAATCCTAGAGCTTCCATTTCATAGATTTTTCTTAGCAACACAGTTTCATGCTGAGTTTACCTCAAAGCCTTTGGCTCCAAGCCCAATATTTAAAGGATTTATCAAGAGTTGTTTAGAATTTGCGGGTTTATCTGAGAATAGTATCTGAGAATAGGTATCTGAGGATATATGGATTTCCGGTTATATGGATTTCCAAGAGAAATAATATTGAAGTTAAGATTATTTAATTTGTATTAATTAATTTGAAAATAATTGAATTTTGAAAAATTATTTGTTTAGATTGCGTTTAAAATAATTTTTAGTATTGTAAATAATTGGCGAAGAGATATGACAGAGATTTCAAGGGTAAAAGGTACGAAGGATTATATACTTGAAGAAATGGAAAAGATAAATTATATCATTGAAAAGGTTAAAGAAACTTTTGAGAGGTTTGGTTTTAGACAGATGGATACACCAGCACTAGAAAGTTGGGATATTCTATCAAAAAAGGGCGTTGGGGGTAGCGATATTTTAGAAGAAACATTTAGATTTAAGGATAAATCTAATAATGAAATTGGATTGCGTTACGATCTTACTGTACCTCTTGCTAGAGTTATTGCTTTAAATAAAAATCTTCCATTACCATTTAAGCGATATCAGATAGCAAAGGTTTGGCGTTATGGCGATGTTTCAAAAGGAAGATTAAGAGAGTTTTATCAAGCAGATATCGATATTGTTGGTTCTTCAAGCTTGCTTGCAGATGCAGAAGTTTTAGCATGTGCTTCAGAAGCTTTGAAACGCTTGCATATAGATTTCTTGATAAGGATAAATAGTAGAAGAATTTTGTTTTCTATGATGAAAAGCGCAAGGATAGAAAAGGAAAAGATGTTAGAAGTTATAAGAGCTATAGATAAATTAGAAAAGATAGGAGAAGATAGCGTAAAAGATGAGTTAAAAAAGATAAAGATTGAGGAAAAAAGCATAGATAAGATATTTGATTTTATTAAAATGGATTTTGATTCTATTGCTCTAGAAGGAAGAGAAGAGATAGAAAATCTAATAGATTATCTAGATGGCTTTGGAATAAAGAATTTTAAAATAGATCTTAGCTTAGCTAGAGGATTAGATTATTACACAAGCGTAATCTTTGAGATAATTGCAAAAAAAGAAGGAAAGCTTGGAAGCATAGCTGGAGGAGGAAGATATGATAATCTTATAGAACTATTTGCTGGAAAGAAGATTCCAGCTACTGGCATAAGCTTGGGTATAGATAGAATTGCTGAGATTATAGATCGTTTCCCAAAGAAAAGTTTGATTTACGTAGCATTAACTAGTGATAAGGTTTTGAAAAAAGGCTTTGAGATAATAAAAATGCTAAGAGATAATGGAATTAACGTTGACTTTGATTTGATGAAAAGAAAATTGGCAAAGCAATTGGAGTATGCTAATTCATTGAAAATAGAGTTTGTTATAATCGTTGGAGAGGAAGATTTGAAAAATAATGAAGTAACATTAAGAAACATGGTTACAGGCGAGGAAAAAAAGATTAAGATTGAAAATCTCATCGAAGAATTGAAGCAAATTTTATCAAATAAACTCATTTGACATAGCTTAGATTTTTCAACAATTTTAAAACAATTTCTCCAGCTTCTTTCATATCTTTTTCTAAAGAGAGAAAGCCATGATTTTTCATTATAATAAAATTCTTCTTGTTCAAAATTTCAAGTACACTATTTACAAGAGATATTGTTCCAAATTTCTCTTCCTTTTTTGTAAAAGCAATTTTTATTTCCTTTGTTTTGTTTTTATTCGCTAAAGCCAGCTTTCTTATTCTCTCTTCAAAATCTTTTGAAGGAAAATGTGCATGAAAAATAGCATTAACATCCTTTCTATTTTTATATATAGCATAGTGAAGCATTGATTCGGAAGAAGGATTTTTAGAACCACATGCATAAACTATTTTATTTCTTAGATCGCAAGATTTGACAAGAACAAAATCATCTTTATTCAAATCTCTTTTCGATTTTAAGCAAGAGGCAGTAATTATGAATGAATCATTGCTTGCTCTAAAACTCAAGTTGCCAGAAGAGTATTTTCCATCTTCCTTTTCTGGCTTTGTTAAAGAAAGATCTTCAAAGATGCTGCACCAATTTATTAGCTCTTCTATCTTATTTTTGATCTCTTCAAAATCATAACCATTTTTCAAAAATATAACCTTGAATTTTATTCTAGGATTTTTCATAATAGTTTTTGAATGAAATGGATCAATCTAACATTCTACAATCTCTTAATTCAACATTCTACAAGCTCTTTTAATTCATCTAGATTTCTCAATCCTTGCAAAACAATATCGTCGATAATTACTGTAGGATATTCTGTAATATTATGTTGCTTTATAATCGCATCTATAACAGTAAGATTCAAATCTGCTGCAAGAGGTATAAGCATTATCTTATTTCCACAAATCTCTTTTAAGTCGAGCAAAACAGCTGCTTGCGTTTTTTGATCTATAATTTCTTCTCTTGTCAAATTCTTTTGCTTATAAAAATAAACAACATTATGATATGTAAAATTACATCTTTCCTTAAGTTCTATGCTATTAAACCAAAATTGCGTTTGAAGTAGTATATATCTTCTTTTTTGGTCTATTAGCTCTGGAGTAAACCTATTTGCTTTTTCTGCAAACTCTATCTCTAGGCCCTCTTGATAAATCTTTTGATTATATGCAAGATTCTGTTCTAAAGCAAGTTCGCAATAATCCTTTTGCAACTTTTGGAAATAAAGATTAAGCAATCTTGCATCATTCCAAGAAACATCTAGAGAAGCTATTCTACCTTTTATATCCTCTAATCTATACTGATCAATAAATATTCCTAAAATTACTCCTGCTGAAAATACAATAATCGTAAGTATTGTTGCCTTTACATATGGACTTAGATTATTTTCGTATTTTTTATTTTCATCATTTTCATTAATATTGCTCTTTCTCCTAATATCTCATCACTCTTCTAATTTATCACTTTGTTAGCCAAGCTTTCTTTATATCCCCTTCTTTAATTAATAATATAAACTTGAAAAGAGAGTAGACCAAAACAATTGGGAATAGCATTATATAAAAAGTAATGAAAATAATTAAAGGTATTAGCTCCAATTTCGCATTTTTTATTATTTTTTTTACGCTTGTTTTTCTTTGCATTTTTATTCCATTGTAAAGAAGATAGAGTGATGTTGAAAAAACAAAAACCCCAAAAATTGTGAAAACATCTATTGCATATCTAAAGCTTATTCTTGAGATGGGATTAATTCCAACTCTCAAAGCTTCGAAAAAGTAATCAAGAAAGTTTGCAATAGCATTATAAAATAAATATATTGCAATGAAAACACCAAGCGTTGTTAAAAGATAACCAGCCAATGAATATGGAATTATAAATTTTCTTAGCGCAGGATTTTTTCTCACTTCTTTAATATATTTTAATAATGTTTGAAAACCCCCTAGATTCCATCTTGTTCTTTGCTTCCACCATTTTTTAAGCGTAGCAGGATAATCGCTCCAAACTTTAGCATCGAATGCCATTCTTATTTTATAATTATGCGCAAGCAATCTCCAGGCTATTTCTATATCTTCAGTGAGATTACTTTCATCAAATCCACCAAGCTTTAACAAAACATCTCTTCTAAAAACAGAAAGAGGGCCTGGGGTTGCCATAATAATATTAAGTCTTTCTTGCAATTTTCTAAGAGATGCTATAAGCATGAATTCTATGTTTTGGAGTTTTTGTAATAATCTTGAGTTTTTATCTACAAGAATGTTCGAAGTAACTGCAGCAACATCTAGATTTTCTTTCCCATCATCAAAGAATCTAAGCATGCAATGATAAAGAGCATCTTCATGCAATTTGGAATCAGCATCTATAACAGCAACAAATCTTTTTCTTGCTATTCTTATTCCTTTGTTAAGCGAAGTAGCCTTTCCTAAGCGAGCATTATTTTTTAATATCTTCCAAGAGATCTTCTTTGCTTCATTTTTTCTTTTCATTTTTTTAACTTCTTTTTTCATAATTTCATATGTAGCATCAGAGCTTCCATCATCTATAAGAATAACCTCAAGCTTATCTTTAGGATAGTTAAGTTTAGCGATATTATTAATTATTCTAGAAATATTTCCTTCTTCATTATGCGCTGGAACTATTATGCTAACACTTGGAAGATTTTTAGCAGTTCTTTCTATAAAATCTCTTTTACTTTCTTTCCAAAGTATTATATGAAGAAAGTTTATGTATAAAACTACAAGTATTGTTGCAATTAATACCAGCTCTATTAGCATAAAAAGATTATCGAATAGATTTTTTAATATCTTAATAGAAATTTGCCTATATATCCTTGCTTAAAAACAAATATTTCCCAAAATTTTACATTCATAATTAAAAAGAGTTGATCACATGAATAAAGATGAAATAATAGCAGAGCTTCACTGCCATTCTATTTATTCAGTTGGCGAGAAGATATTAGCAGAAGGTCTAAACTCTCCTAAAGAATTAATAATTCATTCAAAAAAGTTGGGCCTTGGTTGCATTGCTTTGACAGATCACGACACAATGAAAGGAATAAAAGAAGCTAATAGGTATGCAAGGAAGTTTGACATCTTCTTAATTCCAGGAGAAGAGATTACAACTCTTCGTGGCCATGTAGTTGCGCTAGGAATTGAAGAAGAAATTCCTCCAAAGCTAAGCTTAGAAGAAACATTAGATAAAATAAGATCGCAAGATGGCATCGCAATAGCTCCACACCCTTTCGATATAAGAAGAAAAGGAATAAGAGAATTTGCAAAGCTTTGCGATGCTATAGAAGTTTTTAACGCTCTAAACATCGACAGATTTTCAAACGATAAGGCAAAAGAGTTTTTTGATAATAAAAGCAAAGTAGCTGGAAGCGATGCTCATACTATAGATATGCTTGGCTATGGCGTTACGATATTTAAAGATTGCAGCAACATAGATAATTTCTTAAAAGCAATAAAAAAAGGAAAAGTAAAAATAGATTGTAGATATATACCAACTAAAATAATAACTGATTGGAGCGTTCAAAGGATAAAATGCTCATACGATTGGATAATAAGTTATATGAATAGAAATTATAGATTTCCTAAAAGAAAGATTGGAAATCAAATGATAAAGCTTGTTAGAAGAGCTCCCGGAAAAAGAGATTATATATTTAGAATTTGGGCTTATGCTGGCTTAGGCGTTGTATTTCTCTATTCCTTTTTTAGAAATAGAATCTTTTGAAAGAGAATATAATGAGCAAACTAAAAATATTAAATTTCTCGATGATTAAATCATTCATAATGATAAGTTTTTTTGAGTTATTTGGGAATTTAGCAACAAGCTATGGAATTTTTATAGTTGTATTTTTCATAATCTTTTTATTCATCGCAAGATTTGTTGCAAAGTTTATTCTGCAGCTAATTTTCATTTTATTAATCTCAACGATTTTTCCAATATTTGCAAATAAGCTCTTTGGCTTGGCAATTCCATTAAATCTAGAAACGATATTATCTTTTGCAATATTAGGTATTGGAGTATTTCTTCTTTATTATGCGCTAAAGATTCTATGGAGAATTAGCGAGATTGTTGCAAGCACTTTAGAATATATAGCAGAAAGCATTGAGAATTTCATAAAATTTTTAGAGAAAGGTTTGAAAAGTAAAGAAAAGAAAAAGGAGGAAAAAGAGGTAAAAATTTTAAATAAGGAAGAGAAAAAGGAAAAAGAAGAAAAAAGCAAAGAGAAGGAAAGGGAAGAGCATGAATAGCAAGAAAGACATGCTAGTCATTGATGGCTCTGAAGGAGGTGGCTCAATTTTAAGAATTTCATTAGCATTTTCTATATTAACAAAAACTCCTATAAGGGTTATTAACATAAGGGCAAAAAGACCCCAACCAGGAATAAAAGAGCAACATTTGCAAGGCGTTATTGCACTTTCAGATCTTTGTAATGGAAGAATTAAAGGAGCTTTTTTAGGTTCAAAAGAAATAGAATTTTATCCAAGTGATAAACTTAAAAAATATATTTTTGTGAAAATATCAACAGCTGGTTCAGTTGGCTTAGTTTTATATCCTTTAATTTTAGCTTCTATTAAATTAAAAGAGCTTAGGGTTAGAATAGTTGGCGGTGCAACCTTTGGGAAATGGGCACCACCGATAACATTTTTAGAATATGCAACATTTGAGATGCTAAGAAAGATAGGAATAGATGTAAAGCTAAATGTTATTCGTCATGGGTTTTATCCTAAGGGTCAAGCTGAGGTTGAAGCTAAAATTTTAGTAAAAGATAAGTTAAATCCTCTAAATTTAGAAGAGCAAGAAGAAATAGAGCAAATAATCGCTATCTCAACTACATCAAATGATTTGAAAAGAAGAGAGGTTGCAGAAAGGCAAAATAAAGCATTTTTAGATGAAGTAAGAAGAATTTTGAGTGAAAAAGAAATAAAAATTGATAATATATTAACCAAGGAAGATTATGTAGATTCTGCATCATCAGGAAGTTGCATTGTAGCGATGATAAAAACTAAAAATTATATCTTAGCAAGCGATGCATTAGGAGAGTTGAAAATTAGAGCAGAAGATTTAGGAAGAGAAGTTGCAAGAAATCTCTTCAAAATTTATTTTTCAGGTGCTACTCTAGATGAGCATCTTGCAGATCAACTAATACCTTTTCTTTCATTGGTTGGCAACTCTTCTTTTATTATTCCAAACATTACGGAGCATATAAAAAATAGCATCTGGCTTTCAAAGCTCTTCACAAAAAGAGAAATAATAACTAAAGAGAATAAAATAGAGATTTCATGATCAAGAGTTTGTAAGAATTTTTGCTTTCGCGAAATAAATTATCGATACGAGTTTCTTCTAAAAAATAAATTATCGGGCTAATAAATCATCTGTATGTCCAAGTACGGTATGCTCAAGTAAAGAGTATACCAAAGTGCAAATAATAAACAAAAATCTTTTCAATAAAAAATCTTTTTGCTCGCTCTAATTAAACTAATCGCATGGTATAAAATAAATTAAAAAAAGAATAATTAAATAATCGCGATAATGAAATGAATGTAATCACGCTAATGAAATAATTTTATTCAAATAAAATTCATCCTAGGATGCTTCCAAACCCAAGCAATGCTTGCTCCTCTTCCTCTTTTATCTTTCTTATTATTTCCTCCTTATTCTCTGCCTCTTTTGCAATATCCTTTAAGATATCCCTTGCTCTGCCTATAGCTTCTTCATTACCATCTATTAGAAAGTAAAACTTGTCTTCGAAAGCTCGAACTACTATGCTTTGCCTACTAATCAGATCATCTTTCTTAATAATATTTTCCACTTTGTTCTTATTCTCTTTACTAACTTCAAAAACTACTTGCATATCTTTCTAATTCTCAGAAAGATTTTTAAATGAAATTTTAAAATAAGAAATAATTAAAATATGAGGAAAATAGAAAGTGCAAGATCGCTCGAAAGAAATGCAAAAGGAAAAAGATTCTTATTCCGAACATAAAAAATAATGTGAATGATAGCACTAAAATATAAAGTTATTTAAATAGCTAAAGTAAAATATTTTTATAGTACGACATCCAAAATTTATTTATATTACTGCAAAAGCATCAACTTTACTCATGTCTATAATTGAATGCTCATAATTTGAAAGTGATTTTCGAAAATGATAAAGGAAAAAAATAAGAGTTTAAATCTCAAGGGCGTTTCACCAATAATTGCAGTAATTCTCTTAGTAATGATTGTAATAGGAATGGGATTGACAGCTTACTTATTCTTTAGTAGAACTCAAGAAACTTTGCAAAAAGGTACAGAAGAACAGGCAGGAAAAGCTTTTGAAGCCATGTACTCAAAAATAAAGATAGAATCTGTTACCAAAGAAAAAATATATATAAGAAATGCTGGATCTTTTGAAATAAATTCAACTTCTCTTACATTATATGTGAATAATGAAACATACTCCTTTACTATAGGTACAGAGATATTAGAGCCAAATCGGGTTTATGCTTTGCAGCTTTCTCAACCCTTGGGAGAGCAAGATTATCTTATAAAAGTTACAGCAGGCGCTGGAATAGAAGATTCAAGATATGTTAATCTTGCGATAACCACTACAACTACAACAACATCAATTCCAATAACTATAACAACTACAACAATACCTCCAGGAGTGACAACCACAACTACAACCCTACCTCCGGGAGTCACTACAACAACATTACCAAATACCCCACCTGTAGTAACGCCTGTAAGCTTTAGCGGAAGTACAAATCAAGGCTCTGTTGTAACTTTCATGACAAATGCAACTGATAACGAGCAATCAAGCTCTTCGCTTACTGTAAGACTTTGGGTTGGTGTTTGTACTAGTGGGGATTGCTCATCTTCAAGTAATTATCAATGGATTCTTGATGGTGTTCAGATGAGTTATTATGCTGGCAATGAATTCCGTTATCAATGGACAATAAATCAGCCAGCTGGAAGCATTATAGGAGCTACTTGCCAAGCAATAGATAATCAAGGAGCAACATCTAATTGGGGAGATAGGTTTCCAATCTTTACTGTAGGCGTGCAACCGACAACTACTACATTAACAACCACAACTTCCACTACATCAACCACAACTACTACAACAATTTCCTGGTACTTTTCAAACCTTCCTAAGAGAAGAGCAATAAACGTTACAAACTCTGGTTCAGCGCTAACAAATTATCAGCTTGCATTGAATATAAGCTATTCTTCAAGCATGACCTATAACTTTGCAGATCTAAGGTTCACTTACTTTAATGGCTCTGCTGAGCAACAAATTCCTTATTGGCTAGAAACATATCAAGCAAACTCCTGGGCAAAGGTTTGGGTAAAGGTTCCAAGCATTCCATCTGGAACTTCAAGGCTTTATGTTTATTATGGAAATAGCTCATTGCTTTCAGAATCAAACTTCGATCAAGTATTTACAAAGAATTTCGAAGATTCTGATCTTGTTGGCCTATGGCATTTTGATGAAGGCTCTGGAACAAGCGTTAGCGATGCATCTGGAAATGGAAATAATGGAAATATAATTAATCAAAATCTTGGTACTTATTGGGTTGCAAGCGATGGTGGCCAATGGGATGGAAGAAGCGATGTAAAGTTCTCTACAGGAGCATCTATAAACTTTACAAACGCTTTCTCTTTTGTAGAGGTGCCACATTCATCTTCGCTAAATCTTCAAAATGCAATAACAATAGAAGCTTGGGTAAACCCAAGAGCAATAGGAGGAAGCTTTAGCTATAGAAGGCCTATAACAATAACAAATACAGCAGGAGCTTTAACAGATTACCAAGTTCTCGTTACACTTGATACAGCAAGTTTAATCTCTCAAGGAAAGATGCGTAGTGATTGCGGGGATATAAGATTTACTGATAGCGATGGAGCTACAAAATTAAGTTATTGGATTGAAAGTGGATGCAATTCAGCAAATACAAGAATTTGGATAAAGATTCCTTCAATTCCTAGAACATCTACAAAACTTATTTATATGTATTATGGTAATTCTTCAGTAACATCAGAAAGTAATGGAGCAGCTGTTTTTGATTTTTTCGATGATTTTAATACCTTAGATACATCTTCTCGATGGTATCCTGTCGCAGGCTCTAACTATCAAGTAAGTAATGGAATTTTGAGAATAAATCAAGGTGCTATAGGTCTAATTAGCGCATTACCTTTTAATCTGAATAGTGGCTATATGGTAGAGTCAAGAATTCAATATAATACAAACTCAGAATCTGATTATAGCGGAGTCTTAGAGACAGCAAGCTATAGATTTATAGCAGGAGGAAATGCTAATAGCGATGCTACAGTACTTTATATGGTAGATTATCCTTCTGGAAACGTAAATGTAAAAGGATGGGTCGCAAACGGAGCTTCTACAGGTTATAATATAGCAAATGCTGTCTCGCTATTTGATATGAGCCTAAACACATGGTATATTATAGGAATAGAGACAACATCATCAACTGTCGGATTTTGGAGGGATTATTCTAGGATTGCTAACTACTCTCTTTCCTGGAGTAAAAACATGAATTACATTTCTTTAGGTTACTATGCTGGCCTATCAAATAATATTAAAGATACATCCTACGATTGGGTAAGAATAAGAAAGTACAGAAGCCCAGAACCAACTACAAGCGTTGGATCTGAACAAAGTTCACAATCACAAACAAATTGGTTATATAGAAGACCAATAACAATAAACAATCCTGGAAGCGCAAAAACAAATTATCAAGTTTTGGTAACTATAGATACAGCAAGTTTAATTTCTCAAGGAAAGATGAGAAGTGATTGCGGGGATATAAGATTTACTGATAGCGATGGAGTAACATGGCTAGAGTATTTCTTGGAAGGAGGTTGTAATACAAATGCAACACAGGTTTGGATTGTTGTCCCATCAATTCCAAGCGGAAGTAAGAAAATATATATGTATTATGGAAATCCTGACGCAGTTTCAGCAAGTTTGATGTGGAACGGCCAGTTTATTGTTCTCTCAGACGTGCCTTGTGATACACCTTGGACAAGATTTTCTCAATTAGACAACCGCTTCCCAAGAGGCTCTTCTTCTTACGGAGGAACAGGAGGTAGCGAAACGCATACCCATACAACCTCTGGACCAAGTGCTACAAAATGTGTGGATTCGTCTCCTTGCACTACTAATGTAGCCTCCGATACTCACACTCACACCGCTACTGCAAACCATCTTCCGCCATATCTTAATATGATTTTCTGTAGTAGCAATAATTTATATTTGAGAAGATTTTCTATAGCAATGTTTAGTACAAGCTCGCTTCCTTCTGGTTGGACAAGATTTTCTCAATTAGACAACCGCTTCCCAAGAGGCTCTTCTTCTTACGGAGGAACAGGAGGTAGCGAAACGCATACCCATACAACCTCTGGACCAAGTGCCACAAAATGTGTGTATTCGCCTTGCGTTACTAATGTAGCCTCCGATACTCACACTCATACTGTTAGTACAGAAAACCATCTTCCGCCATATATTGATACAATTTTTGCTCAGGTTAATAGCGATGGCCCAGCACCATCAGGAACAATAGTAATGGCAACTTCATTACCTCCTTTAGGATGGACAAGAGTAAGTAGTTTTGACAACCGCTTCCCTCGTGGCTCTTCTTCTTACGGAGGAACAGGAGGTAGCGAAACGCATACCCATACTCTATCTGGACCAAGTGCTACAAAATGTGTGGATTCGTCTCCTTGCACTACTAATGTAGCCTCCGATACTCACACTCACACCGCTACTGCAAACCATCTTCCGCCATATTTGGATGTGCTTTTCATTCAGAAGAATTCGCAAGACGTTACGACGAGCGTTGGAGCTGAGGAGATGAGATTTATGATAAATAAGGGAACTAACTATGGCTTAGGAGCAAATACTACTCATGCATTCGGTATAATAAACAATAATAGGATTTCTGCTCCAATCCCGCAAGGTTGGGTTTTCATAGCATTAACTTACGATGGCTCATATCAAAGATTATATGTTAATGGCTTAGAGTCAGCTTCAACACCAAAAACAGAAACCATAGCAACTAGCAATAGCCCGCTAATAATATTCAATCCAGGAATATTAGATGAAGTTAGAATTTATAATAGAGCTTTATCTCAAAACGAGATTATAGCCCATTACGAAAGAAGAAAGTATTCAGCAACACCACCAAGCTATGTAATAGGAAGTGAGGAAACAAGATAAGAGAACGAAATAATAGAAAATTAAGGAATAATAGCAATAAAGAATTTTCTGAAATATTTAAATTTCAGAAATTAATAATTTATTAATTTATGCACAGAAAAAATTTTTTTAAGGGAATATCTCCAATAATTGCCGTAGTTCTTTTAATTATGATTGTAATAGGAATGGGTATAACAACATATTACTACTTATCTAAAACTCAACAAACAATCCAAACAGGAACAACAGAGCAAACAGAAGAAGCTTACAAGCTCACTTATACAAAAATAATTTTTGAATCATTAACACCAGAGAAAATTTACATAAGATTACACGCTCCATATGAAATAAATAGTAGTCTAATAAGAGTTTATGTTGATGAAGAGCTTTATAATTTTACTATAGATGAAGAGATTTTGAGGCCAAATGAAGTTTATTCTATAAAACTTTCTCCGTCCATTCCTCCAGGAGAACATAAAGTAAAGATTACTATAGGGGTTGGCGTAGAAGAAGAAAGAAGAATAAAAGTTCCAAGACCTGTAACTACAACAACATCAATTCCAATAACTATAACAACTACAACAATACCTCCAGGAGTGACAACCACAACTACAACCCTACCTTCGGGAGTCACTACAACAACATTACCAAATACCCCGCCTGTAGTAACGCCTGTAAGCTTTAGCGGAAGTACAACTCAAGGCTCTGTTGTAACTTTCATGACAAATGCAACTGATAACGAGCAATCAAGCTCTTCGCTTAATGTAAGACTTTGGGTTGGAAGATGTAATTACAACTCTACGGCAAATTGCACAACCTCTAGTGCTTACACATGGATTCTTAATAACGTTAGCATGACATATTATGCTGGCAATGAATTTCGTTATCAATGGACAATAAATCAGCCAGCTGGAAGCATTATAGGAGCTACTTGCCAAGCAATAGATAATCAAGGAGCAACATCTAATTGGGGAGATAAGTTTCCAATCTTTACTGTAGGCGTGCAACCGACAACTACTACATTAACAACCACAACTTCCACTACATCAACCACAACTACTACAACAATTTCCTGGTACTTTTCAAACCTTCCTAAGAGAAGAGCAATAAACGTTACAAACTCTGGTTCAGCGCTAACAAATTATCAGCTTGCATTGAATATAAGCTATTCTTCAAGCATGACCTATAACTTTGCAGATCTAAGGTTCACTTACTTTAATGGCTCTGCTGAGCAACAAATTCCTTATTGGCTAGAAACATATCAAGCAAACTCCTGGGCAAAGGTTTGGGTAAAGGTTCCAAGCATTCCATCTGGAACTTCAAGGCTTTATGTTTATTATGGAAATAGCTCATTGCTTTCAGAATCAAACTTCGATCAAGTATTTACAAAGAATTTCGAAGATTCTGATCTTGTTGGCCTATGGCATTTTGATGAAGGCTCTGGAACAAGCGTTAGCGATGCATCTGGAAATGGAAATAATGGAAATATAATTAATCAAAATCTTGGTACTTATTGGGTTGCAAGCGATGGTGGCCAATGGGATGGAAGAAGCGATGTAAAGTTCTCTACAGGAGCATCTATAAACTTTACAAACGCTTTCTCTTTTGTAGAGGTGCCACATTCATCTTCGCTAAATCTTCAAAATGCAATAACAATAGAAGCTTGGGTAAACCCAAGAGCAATAGGAGGAAGCTTTAGCTATAGAAGGCCTATAACAATAACAAATACAGCAGGAGCTTTAACAGATTACCAAGTTCTCGTTACACTTGATACAGCAAGTTTAATCTCTCAAGGAAAGATGAGAAGTGATTGCGGGGATATAAGATTTACTGATCCTAGCGTAAACTCACCTCTAAACTATTGGATAGAAACAAACAATGCAATTTCCCCGATTTTAATAATCCAAGGTGATGATGATTTCAATACTGGAACAAGAGACGCTAATTGTGGAGCAAATCCAACATTTAAGTATTATTACTGTACTCATCCTTGCGAACCTCTAAATTGGTTTACTACTAGTTTTGATGATTCTAGTTGGCCAAGTGGAGTAACACCATTCGGAGCGCAAAGTGTATATACATCTGCTTGCACTAATGTATTAACGTCTGCTCCTGATGATCTTTTCATTAGGAAATGGTTCACAATAAGTGGCGGAGCTCCTATTTCAGGAAGATTGTATCTTTCTCACGACGATGGTATAAGATGCTATATAAATGGAAATATAGTTGTAGATGTTTTGGGAACAGGTGGAGTAGCTTCATATTGGAATAGAATAGTAGAGATCCCTGGCAGTTATCTAGTAAAGGGTAATAATCTTCTTGCATGTTGGGTAGCAAATGGAGGAGAAAATAGCGGAGCTGGAGGAGGTTATCTTGATATAAGATTAGAAGTTACAGTATCTACTTGTGATTCTTCCAACACAAGAATTTGGGTTCGCGTACCGTCAATTCCTGTTGGAAGCAAAACTATCTATATGTATTATGGAAATCCAAGTGCAACTTCGATGAGTGATGGCAAGAATACATTTTATATTTTTGAAGATTGGGAAACTGGAAGCATAGATACAAATTATTGGAGCATGAGAGGTTCTGTCTCTCCTGCTTGGAAAACATATTGGGAGAATAAATATCAAGGCTCATATTCTGCTGGAAATAGTAAAATAAACGATGGACAATATGTAGAATTATATAAGATTGTAAACTTTCCAATGAGATGGAGAATAGATTATTATTGGTCTGTAAGCTCAGAAGCAAATAAAGATTTCCTAAGATTTTGGATGGATGGTTACGAGTATGCGATAATTTCAGGTTCTGTTGGTTGGACTTTACGCTCCTTTACAGATATTTCTTCAGGAAGTCATACACTAGTTTGGAGATATGATAAAGATGCTTCTGGAAGTGCAGGAAGTGATACCGGATGGGTTGATTATATAATTGCTCGTGGATATGCTAATCCAGAACCTAGTTTAACATTAGGAGAAGAAACTCCTGCACTAATGATAGCAAAAGGAAATGCTTATGGCTTAGGAGCAAATACTACAGATGCATTCAGCTTTATTAATGGAGTTAGAATCTCTACTTCACTATCTTCTGGTTGGAATCATATTGTGATGACAGCAGAGTATATAGCAGGAGTTATGCAGCAAAAGCTTTATGTAAATTCAGTTCACTTGCAAACCCAAACTGTTTCAGGAACAATAAACACTAATACAAATCCTTTAATGATTTTTAATCCTGGAATATTAGATGAAGTTAGAATTTATAATAGAGCTTTATCAGAAGGGGAGATTAGAGCTCATTATTATAGAAAGAAATACGCTTCCGTAGAGCCAAGTTATGTAATAGGAAGTGAGGAAACGAAATAGAGGAGTCGAGATAGGGAGTCGAGATAGAATAGGGAGATAGAAGATAGGAGATAAGGAAACGAGAGAGAAGAGAAAATTAACGAAAATGGAAAATAAAGAGCGAGAAATAAATGTTCCTTCTCATCATCTTATTTTTCTTTCATTTTTCATTTTCTTATTTTTCTTATGATTTGGAGAGAGATAAAAAGAAATAACATAAACTGAAAGAAAACCAAAGATTCCAACCAAAGATAATAAAATTCCTGAATTCTTCTCGAACTCGAAGATTTCTGAGATGAAATTTTTTAATGCCATGCCTTCTATCTTTTCGCTTAAAAATTTTATTAAGAGCTCGGTTCCAAAGAACCAGATTAACAAGCATATTATACCAGTAATTAATGTTATTTTAAAAACATTCTTGAAAAGCTTTTGAAAAGATCGCGTTGCTAGATAAATTAGCAATACTCCAGTAGAAATTAGAATAATGCCATAATAAAAAGAATCTTTCAAACTTTCATTAACCTTCTTTAAAGAAATATTGTCAATCAAATTCTTTTCATATATCTTTTCTTTCTCTCTTTCTACATCTTCTTTACTTTTCTTTAGTTCAGAACAAAGATTTTCTATTTGATTTACATAATCTCTAGCTATTGATATTTGATTACAAGCATCCTTATTATGAGAGCATATTAGCCTTATAGCATCTTCCTCAGTAAGATTATCATTCCTTGTAATATTTTTTATTAAGTTTTCATACTCTTTTCTAATCTCCTTGCTTTTTTCACATGTTTTCTCAACTATTTCTTCAAAGCTATTGCAAGAGATGTTAAGAGATTTGCAAATCTCTTTAAAATCATCTCTTTTCTCTATCATCTCAATAATAATCTTGTCTGTCAACTCGTTGAACTTTTCTCTAGAAGTAATTTTATAAAAATATTCTCCTTGCATTGCAAGAATCAATCCTATGTGGAAAGTAAAGAAACCTAATAATAGGATTATCGCTAATAAAATCCTTTTCAAGATATTTTTACCCATTTCAAATTACCGTTCAAATAAATATAAATTGCTTCACTATTTTTATTCTTTTTTTCTTGAGTTTTAATTTTGTAATTTTCACTATGGCAAAATTTTTGCTATAAAAGAATTTCGATAACAAAGTTTAAAACCGAATTTAAAGAATTTACCCGAATTTAAATATAAGCTGAAATAAATAATAAATTGTATGAGAAAAAATATATTTTTGCTTTTATTTTCTCTATCTTTTTTGCTCTATGCAAAAGCATCGTTTAGCCTTACTTGCAATATTAGAAGTAGTTGTCTTTCGAATGAAACTTGCATATTCTCTCTTTATGATACAGATAATTCTCACATCGCCTCTTGCGGATATTTTGCGAATAGGCTTTGTTGCGATGATATAATTTCAGCAAGCATAAAGGATAATTGTGATTATAACGAAGCTATTATGCTTTTAGCATATAAGGAGAATGATACCCACGTAGAAGCACCAACGCTAGCGAATTATGGAAAAAAGGTTTGTGTAAGATATCAAGACCCAAGCAATTTTTTGAATTGTAGTGTAAGAGATGCCTGCTTAGATAAAGAAACCCAAATTATAACGCTTTATAACGAGACAAATGCTCACGTGGGCTTGAGTTATGATTATAAGCTTTGTTGCAAAATTTTAAAGCCAGATTTGGTTGTGAATTCATCTTCCTTGATTATTACTGAGACTCCAAGATATGGGGATGCCGTTGAACTTAACATAACCATTTGGAATATAGGAGATTATAATGCAACAAATGCTAATGTCTCTTGCTATGCTAACGGAACTTATTTCGATTCTGATATTATAAATGTAACCATGGGAGAAAGCGCTATAGCTCGTTGCTTATGGATAACAAGTTGTAGCAATAATATTACTATAAAAGTAGATCCTCTTAATTTGATTAATGAGCACAATGAAACAAATAATGAAGCATCCTTTACAATAAATATTCAAGATGTTACAATAGTTACGATAAATTCTCCGAAAGAAGGAGAAAATTATTATAGAAATCAAACAATATTTTTGAATGCAACAGTTTCAAGATTTTGCGGGGAAGTAGAAGAGTATAATTTAACTTGGTATAATGCTTCAATGCATCAAATCGCTACTGGCAAAGAAGCTTATTGGCAGATTCCTATAAACTATGAAATAGGCCCTGAGAATATATATGCTAAGGCCGTTACAATTAATTATGGAAATGCAACATCATATGTAACAATAAACATACTAAATAACCCCCCTAACATAAGCGAGCTAATGTTCGAGCCAGATAGTATTTTGATCAATGAAAGCATAACAATATCTTGCAATGTTAGCGATGTAGAAAATGCAGTTGAAGATTTGAAAGTTAATATTTCTATTAGAAATCCTTATGGACAATGGAACAATGCAACTGCTTCAAGAATAGGAAATACATTCTATCGAGAGTTTGTAGGTAGCGATCCAGTAGGAACTTATTTAGCAAAATGCTTAGCTTGCGATTTAGATAACGATTGCTCAGAAAGGAATGGAACCTTCGTAGTTTATAGGCCACTGAGAATTTCAATAAATTTGAATGCAACAGAGGTTTGGTGGAATGAAAGTATTTTAATTAGCGGAATAGTAGAAAGAGATGATGGCTCTAGGGTTGACACTTCTCAAGATCCTTACTCAGATGTTAGAATATATGTTAGAAATATTCTAAGCGCAATTACAGAGACAAATGCTCTAGGAGAATATAATGCTACGATTTATGCACCTCTTGCCGTAGGAACATATATTATAAATGTTACAGTTCGCGATCCATTAACTACAAAATTATCTTCAAATACTATGCAAATATATGTAAAGCCAAGTTATGGAGAAGAAAAGAAAGAAGTAGAAGAATCGAGAAACGTCGGTTGCTATGAAAAGCCAATAATAATACAAAATCCTGATGGAAGCTTGAGCAGAGTTATCGCAAAGGTTTGCGTCTTAAGATAATTTAAAAATAATTTCGAAAAAATAATTTCGGGGTATTCGAAGAATATTAAAAAAGACTAAATATTCTAAAGATTTTTTATTATTGTTTCTTGTCTTTTCTCCTTCTCTATGCAAATAAAAGAGTTAAATTAAAACTTTTCTTCAATACAGCTTGCTATTCTAGCAAATCTTGTGCTTCAGCCATTTTTATATTTTTTCCTCTCTATATCTTAACTTCCATTACTCTTTCTCTATATCTTACATCCTGCTTGCTCTGCTAGCCAATCTGCTGTTTTAGCACCTTTATATATAACTCCATTTATTACTATTGATGGAACTTCTTCTATTCCTGCATTAATACATTGTTGTAGCATATCTCCATCACAAAGTACAAAGAGCTTTGTAGAGCTTCTTCCTAGAACGTTGAACTGAAGCAATGTTCCAGTATCGTTGCTTAAGCCATAGATTCTTACACCTTTTTCATATAAACAATCGACAAGCTTGTTCAATCTTTTTATATTCTCTATTGATGCTTCAATAGATATTGGATTTTGTATTAGGTATTTTCCATCCTTTGTTATGTAAATTTCCATATAATTTGTGCCTAAGCTTCCTGTGGCCTTTATTAAAATTTTATAAAGCTCTCCTTCCTCAGAAAAGCTTGCAATCTCTATTGTTGTTCCAGGATTAGAGAGCTCAAAGATCTCTTTCACTTTGCTTTCTATTTCTTGCTTTGATGCAAAGCTAAAGGTTAAAAGACCTGTTTTTGGAATTGCAAAAAAGATGGAAATAATTGCTATGATCGCTATTGTTATTACTAACAAAACCTTTTTTGATGCTATTTTGTTTACCATGTTATTGATTTGGATAGCAAATTTTATAAATGTTCCATATCAACAAAAACAATAATCTTTAATGAAGATTTATTAAGAGATGATGCTTCGATAGTTAAAAAATAGAAATTAAAAATTTTCTTTTATAGAATTTTTGGGATGAGCGGAAAGATAGTTGTATACACAGGTCCAATGTTTTCTGGAAAAACTACATTTCTGCTTAGCGAGTTGGAAGCAGCAAGAATTTCTGGAGAAATTAGAAATAGAAATTCTTATGTCGCAATAAAGCCTATAATAGATAGAAGATATTCAGATTTTAGATCTGATGAAGAGTTTGGAGTTTATGTAGGTAGCATCGACTCGCATTCCGGAAATTCAATAAAATGCTATGGAGCAGAAAGCTTCGAAGATATTTATAACATAGTAAAAAGAATAGAGGAGCGCGATGGAAAATTAGAAATAATAGGGATAGATGAGCTAAATTTGTTTAAAGGTTCTCCTAGCGAAGCTTTAGAAATTCTCGAATATTTTTCTCATGGAAGAAACTCTAGAGTATTTTGTGCAGGCTTAGATACAAACTATCGTGGCGAGCCATTCTCGCCAATACCAGAGATTATGAGCATAGCAGACGAAGTTTACAAAAGAAGGGCTGTGTGCAAGATATGCGGTAGTTTAGAAGCAACGAGAACGCAAAGATTAGATTTAGTTGATGTTAAGAATGGCAAGCCAATCTATACACCATCTCCTTACGATGCGGAAACAATAATTGTTGGAGGAGGGCTTGAAGAAAATATAGAAGCAAAGAATTTTCCAAAACATATTTATGAGCCAAGGTGCATAGCTCATCATGAAGTGCCTGGAAAGCCAAGAAGATATTGGAGTTTTTAGAAAATCTTAGTAAGAAATTTTTTAAAATAATTCAAGAAATGATAATGAAGTTTTAGCGAAATTTTCTCCAAATCTTTTTATTTTCTTAAAGAAAAATTTATAAATAAAGAAAAACAAATATTACATAAATAGTACATAGAAATTGTAGAATTTGGTAGTGATGAAATGAGAATAAAAATATTGCTTACATTCATTGCATTATTTTTACTCTCTTCTCTATCTTTTGGTGGAATAGTTCCTACGGGCTCTTTAAATCTGCCTTCATGTTCTTTTTCTGACTCTTCTGGTATTTGGGTAAAGCCAAAAGATTGTGATTGGAGCTCTAGAGCACTTTTAGGCTCTGGAAAAAAGGCAGAATGCAGGCCATGGTGGTCTGCTTTTCAGCCTCATACAACATGGACTAGTAGTTTATATACTGGAAGCGTAACAACATCAGCTCCAGCAGGCATAGGAGAGGCAACAAGCTTTTGTAAAATAGAGCCTGTAAGTTTAGATTACTTGCCAGCATGCCCATTTTCTGGAAATCCTGGAGATGTTTATGTAAAGCCAAGGTTTAATAGTGGTTTATGGGAATGGAAATGGAGCGATGGAAGATGTAAAATAGGAGAAGAATGCTCTGTGATAAAAAGTTTTAACTTGGCTCAAGTGCTTCTCATGCTTGGGCTAATAACACCAGACCAATTAGCTATTGGAACAGTAGAGATAGAGGTTGGAAAGCTTATAAAATCTCTTACAGGGATAGATCTTCCAATAGAAGGAAAAATAAAAATAGATTTAAAAGTTCATTTAACTATTGGGCCAGAACTTTATACGCATCAAGGTACAGATACTGCATGGTGCGGAACAAAAATACCACCGATATTTACAGGCACTCTTCCATGTGATGTTTGCGTAATTAGAGACCCTTCTATATCATCTTGTAAAGATAGTGACAATGGAAAAAATCCAAATATAAAAGGAAGCGTGACAATAGGATCTACAACTTATGAAGATTATTGTGTTGGTTACGATAAAGTTATGGAATATTATTGTGATAAAGATGCTGGAAGATTAGAGCTTTTTGATTGCCCTCAAGGTTGCTCTAATGGTGCTTGCATAGGAGGAGTAACAACTATACCTCAAGCTACTTGCTCAGGAAGATGTGGAAGATTTTATTCAGGATTGCCATGTCAATGTGATGAAGATTGTAGAAGAAGAGGAGATTGTTGTTCAGATGTTTGTAGAGCATGTCCAAATCTACCTTTCTGTCAAGTTACAACAATTCCACCCGGGCCAACAACAATTCCAACTACGATAGTTACCACAATTCCAACAACATTACCTCCAGGACCGACAACAATTCCTACAACGATAGTTACAACAATTCCAACTACGATAGTATCAACAACTACAACAACCATATCAATCCCAGCAAGTTGTGCGGGAAGATGCGGAAATTACAACCCTCAAGCTCCTTGCCAATGCGATAATGTTTGCCATTTGTATAGAGGAAGCGATGGTTGTTGCCAAGATATTTGCAGAGCATGCCCAACGCATCCAAGTTGCTTGGTAACAACAATTCCACAACCAACTACTATACCAACAACAATACCAACTACATTGCCTCCGGGACCAACAACAATACCAACAACAATTCCACAACCTTCTGGTCAATTCATTGCAAAACTATTTACTTGCACTCAGATTGTAAATGGTTACAGATGTTATATAAATTATGACAATCAACTTGGAGAAAATGCAAACTTGATCTTCATATTTCTTGACTCAAAAGGAAAAGTAGTTTCAATATCTTTATCCACAGCACAAAAAGGAGAAGGTACTGTAAGCGGTTTGCTATTCTGCGATTTAGTAGGTAAGGGTATTTACAGGGTTTATTGGAAAGCTTATAGAGAAAGCGATTTATTGCTAGCAAATCCGGTAGCGTGGGCAAAAAGTTATGAAATGCAAACAATTAATTGTTGAAAAAATTGTTGAAAAAGTTTAAATATAATCGCAACAAAATTAAATATTAATTAAAGGGATTAAAAATGAAGAAAAAATTATTTTTATGTATTTTTTTAATATTTGTTTTAGCTCAAAATTTAGGATATTCTCAATGCACAGATTCAGATGGTGGTTACAGAATAGACATTTATGGATGTGTAAATGTGGGTGGAAATCAATATTGTGATAGATGTGCGAGTCAAAATACATTATATGAATACTATTGTACTAACTCTTACCCTTATTATAATTATGGAGAAGCTTCGTGTCCTTCTGGACAGGTGTGTAGTAATGGCGCTTGCGTAGCTATATCTCAAACTTCAACAACAACTTCAACAATTTCGGCATGTCCTTACACAAGGTGCGAAAGTGTTAATCCAATAGGATGTAGATGTGGTAATCTCATCACAGAAGGTAGTTTAAGATGGTGTTGCGTAGGAACGCAATCAAATATTACATCATCAACTCAAGATGAATGCGTAAATAGGTGTAACTTTCAATCTCAACCTTGTCCTTACACAAAGTGCCAAGCAGAGAACCCGGTAGGATGTTACTGTGGTGGCAATGCACAAACCACAAGTTATTCTAGATGGTGTTGTGTAATGGGAAGTTTATCTTATATAGTAAGTAGCAAGGATAGTTGTCTCATACATTGTGGAACAACAACCACCTCAACCTCTACAATTCCATCACAATGTAACATAACTATAAATCGTGTAGACGTTACACCTCAACCAGCAAGCACTCAAGTTACATTTGTCGCTGTAGGTAATAATATAGAGCAGGTAAGAGTAAGAATTTATGATTCAACAGGAGCAGAAATATTTACAGGAAATTGGATCAATGGTAATTCATTTACATGGAATCTTAGAGATAATAATGGAATAGATGTTAGAAATGGACTCTATTACTATTTAATGTATGCAAGAGGTTGTGGAAGAGAAATAGAGGCTGGGAGAGGTACCTTTAATGTTGAGAGAGGGGCTATTACAACAACTACAACCACAACTACTACAACAACCGCTCCATCTCAGATGAGCTGTGCTGGAAGATGTGGAACTTACGATCCTCAAGCTCCTTGTCAATGTGATTTGCAATGTCGTATAAATAATGATTGTTGTTCAGATGTTTGTAGAGCATGTCCAAATCTACCTTTCTGTCAAGTTACAACAATTCCAACTACGATAGTTACCACAATTCCAACAACATTACCTCCAGGACCGACAACAATTCCTACAACAATAGTAACTACAATTCCAACCACAACTACAACAACCATATCAATCCCAGCAAGTTGTGCGGGAAGATGCGGAAATTACAACCCTCAAGCTCCTTGCCAATGCGATAATGTTTGCCATTTGTATAGAGGAAGCGATGGTTGTTGCCAAGATATTTGCAGAGCATGCCCAACGCATCCAAGTTGCTTAGTAACAACAATTCCACAACCAACTACTATACCAACAACATTACCGCAAGTATATATATCATGTCCTGCATGTAGAGTAGGTAATTGTACATGCTTAATTAGTGGATGTAATTCAGGATATGTAGAGATATACTTATCTCAAGATTGTGGTAAAAATATAACCTCCACCTATAACTTTACCGGAAATTCTATAACATTAGCTCCTGAAAGAGAAGGAATAATTTATCTCAAGGTTATTTGTGATACTGGTCAATCTTCTGTATGCACACCAATTACTGTATCTTTACCACCCATTACAACCACTACAACAACTATTCCAGAAGTCAAAGTAACTTGTGAAAAAAGTGTAATTTTGATAGGAGAAAAAATAAATTGCTCTATTCAGAATTGTGTTCAAGGAACTTGGTTTGCATCTAATAAACAAGGAAAGCCATTAGAGTCGCCAATCCTTTTACCAATACCACCATTTTCTATAGAAATAGGACCGATAATTAGCGAAGGTATAATATCTGTTGTAGGTGTTTGTAGAGAACCATCCGTAACTTCAAGCTTTGATTTAAAGGTTGAAAAAGGAGTAGAAATAAATTGCTCCTCATGCTTTGTTGAGAGTAGCTGTAGCTGTGAGATTAAGAATTGCACATATGGATGGCTTTATTTGACCAATTCAAAAGAGAATCCTTTAAATGATGATATAGTAAGGGTAATTTCTACATCTCCCTATTCTTTAGTTTTCAAACCATATCAAGCAGGCGAGGTTTTGCTAACTCTAGAATGCTACTCTCCTTACAAGCTAACAAGAAGTCAAAGAATTGAGGTAAAGAATGTATGCTCCGGAGCTGTAACTTTGAATATTTCACCAAGTGTTGTGAGCACAAGTTCTCTTACAAGAGCTTACATATCTGGCTTGCAATACTGCGAAGGATATAATGTAACAATAAGAAAAGATTCTTGTAGTGGTGAGCTAGCCTGCACTGCAAAAGCGAATGAGAATTGTCAATTTTCTGCTCCTCAACAAGAAGGCAATTATACTTATTATGCTTGCATCGATAAGAACAACGATAATGATTATGATGATCCAGGAGAGCAAACATTTGCAAAGATTGAAGTAAAGAAGATTGAAGAAAGATTCAAGTTCATTAACATCTCTTGTACACCAACGAAATGTATGTACAATATAGAAAATACAATAAAAGAGCCTGGAATAGTATTGATAAGATTAGTTAGCATTCCAGAAGGAAGGATACACTATGCTGCCAATGATGACATATCTCCAGGATTTTCTGGAAGAAGAGAAGTACCGCTGTTAAAGATAAGAGATTGTACTTTAGGCGCGCAACTTAAAGTTGTTGCTATTGCATTTAAGCAGAGCGATGTAGAGAATGAATTAGATAGAATTGTAAAAGTAGCATTTACTTGCTAAGAGAAGAGGAGAAATATGAAAACAAAGAATATAGAATTGTTTTTCATTTCAATATTATTTACAGCCTCTATAGTCAATGCGCAACAAATAGAAATTACAGAATGCTCTTCTGGCAAAGAACCTTGGGTTTGTTATAGCAACGAGCTCTGTATTTGTAGAATCTCTGGCATTTGCACAGATGGCATTCTAATGATTTATAAGGGTAGTATTCAAGATGCTTTTTGTTTTCCATCAATCGAAAAAGGTATTGCAGCAATCTATCTAGATGATTGCAATAATCCAAGAGAAGAAATAAAAGTAAGAGCATCTTGCTTAGAAGGAAATTCTGCTGAAAAAACAATAAAGATAGAAGAAAAGGTAGAGAGAGCAAGCACAACTACAACAATAGCTACAAGAGAAACTACAACAATAAGGGAATGCTCTAAGCTTGGAGATTCTTGTGCTTATCAAAATTGTTGCGAAGGTTTATATTGTTGTAGCGATATGGTTTGTAAGGAATCTTGTGAAGAAGAAAGAAGTGAAACAAATCTTTGGCTGATTATAATTCCAGTAATTGGATTGCTGATAATAGTTGCATCTTTTGTGATTATAAAAAGAAGAGGAGAAATTGAATAAAAATGCAAATTCTTCATTAATTGTCATTTAATCATTAATTATCACTTAAATAAACTCAGAAATAAATAAAATTTATGAAAGGTTTGGAACTATCTTTAATTGCAAAAGCTTTGATCGCAATTTCTTTAATCTTTATTTTGTTAATAATATTAAATCAAATGTATCCAAATTTTGTTGGAGAAGGTATTTGTAAATTTTACAATCTTGTTCTTGCATTGCCATTACCACAATTTCTAAAGCCAAGTATGCAAGAGTGTTTTGAAGCTCAAATAACAAGTAGGGTTGCTTTAGAATCCTTAGAGGAGACAACTCTTCTTAGCTATGTTATTAACTGCTGGAGAAAAGCGAATGAAGGCAAAAGCGGAAAAAGCTTTATATGCTTCGAGATTTTTGTTAAGAATCCAAAAACAATTAGCGAAAAAGAGATAACAGATTTATTAAAAAGCAGAAAACAATGTAATTATATTCAAAACAATTATTTGGATTTGGAAAAATCTTCGTATGATTGCGGTAATGAGAACAAAATATTCTGGAATGCTACAATTGGTGGAAGAGATTTAACAATAATAATAAAGTATAATGCCCTTGCTCATAGAATTGAAGTAATCTAATTCATAGAAGTGAATTACTAGCTAATCTTCTTGTGAACTATTTAAAAATTCAGTTGAGTTAAAACTCATCTTATTTTTTTTAAAAATATATAAAGAATCATAAATCTTTTTATATTAGTGAAAGAAATAATTTATTATCTTTTTAATTTTTGGTTTTGAAAATGGTAAGAAAGTTTGATCCAATTGATGCAATAGAAAATGGCTTTGCATTGCTAAAGAAAAAACCAATTATATTTTTTATAGCGCTTATAATATCTTTCTCAGTCTTTTTATTTGATTATAGTTTCTTTGGTCGTTTTCCTTATACTTTTTATGGACGTGGAAATAGATTTGCAGAATTGATGATAGAAACATCTCTATTAAATGAATTTTTATTTGTCTTTATATTATTTTTGCTTCAAATTTTTGTATCTTCTCTACTGATAAAAATTGCATATGAAAAAAGAGTGGATATATCAAAAGCAATAAAATTTGTTTTTGGTAAATATTTAATATTACTGGTTTCTACAATATTATTTGGCTTAATAGTTGGGGCAGGACTTCTACTTCTAATAATACCAGGTATATTTCTTTTAATTAAACTATTATTTTATCAATACGCAATAATAATCGAAAATAAAGGCATAATTACTTCATTAGAAAGAAGCTGGGAAATAACAAATGGAAACTGGCTTAGAATTTTTGCTTTATTTATATTTCTTTTTATTATTAGTTTATCTCTTGGTTTTGTTTGTGTTCTTCTATATTTAATTTTCAATTGGTTAGGAATCTTATCTTTTATAATTTTACAAGCCTTTATCTCCTCTCTAAATATTGTAGCATTTCTCGAAGCCTTTAAAAAACTTTCTGGAAAATAATTTGTCTTGAAAATAATTTGTAAAATTTATATATAACAAAGAGAAATTATATTTAAGATGAATAAAGTAAAATCTTTAAAGGATGGCTTGAAAAATTTTAAAAGAAATCAAATACTTCTACCAATCTCAGTAATTTATTCTTTCATATTAGCTTCATTTCTTTACTCATTCAACGTAACTTTACCAAGACTTTTATCGCTACCATTGCTAAGAGTTTTCATTTTTTTAATGCTTCTTTTTATACTATTTTGTTGCGCCTATTTCTTTGAAAGATTTTTAGTAGCTTTAATGATCAGAATTTCAAGTGATAAAAAGAAAAATCCAGAAAAAAGCTTTGAATATGTAGAAAGAATTGTAGGAAGCTTCGTAATAGCTTCTCTCATATATTTATGTTTGGGTGCTCTTTCGCTATTATCTTCTCAATTTCTAGAGCCAATCGAACTTTTTATATTTCTCATAGTTATTTTAATAATCTCTATAAAGGTCGCATTCTACGAGTATGCGATAGCTATAGATGGAGCTGGCGTAATAAAATCTTTTATAATGAGTTGGAAGTTAACAGAAAATAATTGGTTTAACATTTTCTTTTTAAAAATGTTCTTCTTTACGATTTACATCTTAACATATTTTATTCTTTATTTTGTCTCTGAGCTTTTCCTCTATCCAATCAACTTTTATCTCGTAACATTTTTATTAACAATTTTCCTAAAGCCTTGGGAAATATCAACCTTTAGCATAGTTTTTAAAAATCTTAAAAAGGAAAGGAAGAAGAAATAACTATATGGAGCTTAGAGAAAAATACGAGAAAAAGAAAATATTGAAAACAATATCTGAGAAATTATCTAATAACAAAATTATTTTTACATTTCTGTTTCAATTATTTTTTCTTCACTCTTCTCTTGGATTTTGCGGTTTTATATCAATTTCTACTACAGCAAATACAAGTTATTTTGACAAAATAAAGAATGAAGCGATTCTAAGCTTGATTATTAAAAATCTTGGCAATGAGGCAGCATTTGATTTGCAAGTTGAAATAATTTCTAACTATTTCGATGGCAAGCCTATATCTATAGGAAATATTCAACCAAATGAAGAAAAGGAAATTAAAATAAGATTAGTAAATAAAAAAGAAATTTTGCCAGGAAGTTATTATATTGGAATTTTGATAAAATATAAAGATGCGAACAATTATGAATTTTCTTTAGTAACTTTTGCAATTGTTATCAATGAAATAGAAAGCTATCCAAGCATCTATGCTTCTCTTAATAGTATAAGTATTTTAAATGAGGGTGAGCTAAAGTTAAAGGTTTATAATCCAAACGAAGAAGATAAGAAAATAAATATAAAATTATTTTTACCGCAAGAATTTAGCGGAAGTAATGAAATAAATGATGCGGTCTTGCCTAAGAATAGTGAGAAAGAATTTTATTTTAAAATCAAAAATTTAAAAGGTCTTGTAGGAAGCAATTATTTTGTTTTTGCATTGTTAGAAGAAGAAAAAGAAGTAGAAGGAAAAAGAGTGCACGCTTCCTTAGTTGCTGGTGCTAACGTTGCAATAGCCGAGCAATTTTACTCGAGAAGCAGCGAAAGTAAAAAAGATATTTTCTTGAATTTACCAATTCAAGTAAAAATTTCAATCACAACAATTATAATACTTTTATTTTTATTTATCTATCTTTCATTAAAAGAAAGATTAGAAGAGAAAAAAATTAAGAGGTGAAAGAAATCAAGAAAGGATTGAAAATTTCTATAGTAATACCAACATGGAATGAAGAAAAAAATATTGCACACGTGCTAAGAGACGTTAAAAATTTTTTCAAAAAAGAAGGCTACGATTATGAGATTCTTGTTATAGACAAATATTCTGTAGATAAGACGGCTGAAATCGCAAAGAAATTTGGTGCAAAAGTAATCTATGATTCTGGTGGCAAAGGCGCAGCGCTTATAAAAGGAATGAAAACAGCGAAAGGTGACATAATAATTACGATGGATGCAGATTGCTCCATGGTAGCAAAAGAGATGGGATTATTAATCGAAGGAATAAAGTGCGGCTATGATATTTGCATGGGCTCTCGTTTTATTCAGGGCGGAGGTACAGAAGACATGCCTTGGTATCGAAAGCTTGGAAATAAATTTTTTGTTTTTCTCGTTAATCTTATTTGGGGAATGAAATATTCTGATCTTTGCTATGGATATAGAGCATTCAATAGAAAAGCAATAAAAAGATTAAATTTGAAATCAGAAGGTTTTGGAATAGAGACAGAGATTTCAATAAAAGCCGCGAAAAAGGGATTGAAAGTTTTAGAGGTTCCAAGCTTTGAAAAATCAAGAAGAAGTGGAAAAGGAAAGTTAAGAACTTTTAGAGATGGGTTTAAGATTTTATCAACTATAATCAGAGAATTTTTGTCTAAGGAGTGAACATAATGCTACGAGAAATGAAATTTGCTTATAAGATTTTTGCTACAAATCTAGGTTTTTCAAATCCATATCAGCTGAACTTCGCTATAACCTATAAATGCAATAGCAGATGTAAATTCTGTAGCATATGGAAAATAAGATCAAAAAATGAATTAACTTTAGAAGAAATAGAAAAGATAGCGAAGAAAGCTAGATTTGTGCAATGGTTAAGATTAACAGGAGGAGAACCATTTTTGAGAAGGGATTACTCTGAAATATTAAAAGCCTTTTATGAAAACTCTTCTGGACTTTGCTTAGTTTCAACGCCAACCAATGCAATAGCTTCAGAATTATCCTATAAAACGATAAAAAAGGTTCTTGATTTCTTTGATGGAAAATATATAGTATCGATAAGCTTGGATGGAGATGAAGCTACGCATGATACTCTAAGAGGAATTAGAGGTAATTGGAGGAATGCGGTCAATCTATATAAAAGACTCTTTAGATTAAAAGAGAAATATAATGATTTTTCTGTAGTTTTTGGTTATACGATATATCCTGAAAATGTTGGACTATTTGAAAATGCTTATAAAGCGATTAAGAAAGAGTTGAAAGAAAAGGTAACGATAAATAATTTTAACTTTAATCTCTTTGAGATTTCTGATTTTTATTATCATAATTTGGGTATAAGTAAAACTAAGGAGTATTTTGAAGCTGCAAGAAAAGAGATCGAGAAAATAATAAAAATGAGAAAAAAGAAAATAAGCAGCGTAGATATAATTCAAGAAATTTATCTAAAGCTCGCGATGAGATATCTTAAAAGTAGAAGAACGCCAATAAGATGTAATATATTAAATTTGTCTTGTTTTCTTGATCCATATGGAAATGTTTTTCCTTGTACTATTTTTGGCGAGAATATAGGAAATTTAAGAGAAAACAATTATGATTTAAGAAAAATTTTGAAATCGAAGAAAGTAAAAGATATAAAGGAAAAAACAATAAGATTAAAATGTCCAAACTGCTGGACACCTTGCGAGGCGCATCAACTAATAGTAAGTAATATTTTGAAATTGATCTAAAAACTAAAAATATTTAAAAAAGTAAGAAGATTACCATGAAAATTTCTATTGTAGTACCAACTTATAATGAAAAAGATAATATAAAAATTCTAATTCCAAAAATATTTGAAACATTTAGAAAAAATAAAATAGATGGAAGTTTGATAATCATTGACGATAACTCTCCTGATGGAACATCTGAGATTGTTAGAAAATTTCAAAAAAGATATCCAATAATTTTAATTGTTAGAAAGAAAAAAATGGGGCTAGGCTCAGCCTATATTACAGGATTTAAAAGAGCTTTGAAAGAAGACGCGAGCATAATTTTTGAGATGGAC
>JAHLMP010000006.1:36577-45635 GCA_018920315.1 Candidatus Aenigmatarchaeota archaeon
GATAGAGTTTTTAATAATCTCTATTAAAATTAGATTAAGATTTTAGAAAATTAGCAAAGATTTTAGAAAAATTGTTAAGAAATATATCACAATAAATAAACGGTAAATTAAAATGAAGAAAAAGAAAAGTAATATAGAATTTTCCAGCATCTTTATTAAAAAAATACAAAGAAGTTTTTCTTCTAGATCAGCCTTAATACTAGTAGTTATACTAACACTCGCTATAATAATCAGATTAATATTTTTTATTGGATTAAATTGGTCGGATGATGTGAATTACGTTCATTTGGCAGACCAAATAATAAAAGGAACTTATAGGCCAAGTTATGTAAATTCTCTTAGGCTTATGATGATATTTCCATTAGCACTATGTTTTAAACTTTTTGGAGTTAGTCAAGCTTCAGCAGCTTTGTATCCATTCTTGCTTTCATTAGGTAATATAATTATAATTTTCTTCATCTCAAGATTACTTTTTAATGAAAAAGTTGGAATTATTGCAACTTTAGTTCTTGCATTTTTTCCATTAGATGTAAACTATGCTACATGGATAATGGGAGACGTACCTCTAGCTTTTTACACTTCGCTAAGTGCATACTTTTTTATAAGAGCAGAATTCAAAGAAAAGAGAATAAATAGAAAGAGATTGTTTTTCTTTCTCTCTGGTATATTTGTTGGCTTTGCCTATTCACTTAAATTTTTCGGATTGTTGATATTCATATTTTTTGCATCATATTTTATAATTAAGGGAGTAATCAAAAAGAAATTAGAATTAAACGCGATATTCATATTTTTTGGTTATCTACTGTTTTTTATTGCAGAAGGATTATTTTATTATATATCTACTGGAGACTTTCTGCTTCAAGTTCATTCCGGCTTTAGTTACTTTGCCCAAAAAGAAAGACTAAAATATGAGTTTGTAACAGATTTTCATTTTTATCCAATGGTTATGTTTAACTTAGATTATAATTACAGGCCAATGTGGAATAACAAATACACATACTTCGGATTTTTCTATTATTTTGTTGTGATCTCAATTATTTTTATAATTTTGAAAAAGATCAAGAAAGCTTATATTATCATTCTTTGGTTTGTTAGCATTTTTTTATATATGCAATTCGGAACAATGAGCATTACTGAATACATTCCAATGCATAGACTAGATAGACATCTTACTACGATAGAAGTCCCATCCATAATTTTATTTTCAATATTTATTTATTATTTAGGAAAAAACAAATTAGGAAAAATAGTTTCAAGTGTTATAGTTTTTGCATTAATTGTAAGTTTTCTGATATATATTAAACATATTCATTATATGCAAAAAGGTGCTGTAGAAGATACTATAAGAATTTTTGAATTTTTAAAAGATCAGCCTAAAAAAGTTGTATATTCTGATTACGGAACTATAGGTCATCTTATGTTTTATTTTCAGTTTAAAAGAAACGAAGATTTTCGAGCACTTGATTATGTAAGATGCGAAGATATTAAAGATGCATATGTAATAATTAATGCTACTAGAGGTTGGATAGAGTTTTGGCCAATGTTTCAAAGTTATCCTTCATGCGTTTTTAATCCACCCGAAGATTGGCAACTAATAGCTGTGATAAAATCTAATTTTTCAGAATATCCTTACAATCTTTTTGACCCAAAAATCTATTATGCACCTTAACTTTATTAACCTTAACTTAATTTTTAATAATTTCTAAATAAATTTATTGAAGATTTTATAATTAAGTGAATGATAACCATGCAAATTCTCGGAATATGGGACGGGCACGATGCAGGAGCATGCATCGTAGAGGATGGAAAGATAAAGGTTGCAATAAATGATGAAAGACTCTCAAGAAGAAAGCTTGACGTAGGATTTCCGAAGAGATCGATAGAAGCTTGCCTAAATTATTTGAATCTAAAGCCAACTGATATAAGTATAGTAGCAACAACTACAACAGATTTTTCAAAAACACTAACAAGGTTATTTCCATCTTTAAAAGAGCGCTACTATCTCTTTAGAAGAAGAAAAGTAGAGAAGCCAAGATTCACAAGATTTCAACATTTCTTGAAGTATAAGCTTACAAGCTATGGAAACTTTTTTGGTGTTTGTAAAAAGGTTAGTGAATGGCTAATAAAAAAAGAGCTAAAGAAGATGGGTTTCGAAAACTTCAAATTATATTTTGTTGATCATCACTTAGCGCATGCTGCTTCCGCTTGCTTTACTTCTGGCATGCAAAAAGCGATTTGCATAACATTAGATGGCGTTGGCGATGCTCTTTCTGGTAGTATAAATATTTTTGAAAATAATGAAATAAAAAGAATTTCCTCTATTTCTGCAAGAGATTCTATAGGTATATTTTTTGAGCAGGTTACGAATTTATTAGGATTTCGCGAGCTAGAAGATGAAGGTAAAGTAATGTGCATGGCAGATTATTCTTATCCAATAGATGATTCAAAAAATAAATTCATAGATTTCTTTTCTGTGAATGGATTAAATATGAAGGCAAAATTCTCAACAAGCAAATCTTATAAACTAATAGAGAAAGTAGTTTGGAACAATCCAAGAGAAAGAGTAGCATATATGGCGCAAAGAGTTTTAGAGAAAAATGTTTTAGAGCTTTTTAGAAACGCTATTGAGAAGCTTGGTATTAAAGATGTTTGCTGGGCAGGAGGAGTTGCTTCAAACATAAAGCTAAATAGAATAATTCGCTTATACTCTGGACTAAAGAACTGGTTTGTATTTCCTCATATGGGTGATGGTGGTCTTGCTGTTGGCTCAGCTTTATATGTAAGTAATCTTCTTTATGGAACAAAAAGCCATAGAATTAATGATGTTTACTTTGGAATAGATTATGATGAGAATTTTATAGAAAGCGAAATAAAAAAACATAATGAATTATATTATGAAAGAAGAAGTGATATCGATGAACTTTTTGCTGAGCTTATATGCAAAGGCAACTATGTATTTTGGTTTCAAGGAAGAATGGAATATGGGCCAAGAGCTTTAGGAAATAGAAGCATATTAGCTCCTGCTGATAGTGAAGAAGTTAAAGATCTTCTAAATATAAAAGTTAAAGAAAGAGAGTGGTATCAGCCATTCTGCCCTTCTATGCTTGAGGAAGATGCTAATAATATTTTAGATGATTATGATGGCATCCCAGATAGATTCATGACAATGGGATACATGGTAAGAAAAGATGCCAAAAATGCAACAAGAGCAGTAGTTAATGTTGATCTATCTGCTAGACCTCAAATGGTTGGAGAAGAGAATAAAAAATATAGAAAGCTAATCGAGCATGTGAAAAAAGAAAATGGCTATGGAATAATATTAAATACAAGTTTTAACATTCATGGCGAGCCAATTGTTTGCTCTCCAGACGATGCGATAAGAACAATGCTAAAAACAAAAACAAAATATCTTGCATTAGGAGATTTTTTTGTAGAATTGAAGGAATAATTTTTAAAGAGAATTAGTAAATTTTAAATCTAGCTCGAGAGAAGCAAAAATAAAAGGTGAAAACAAGATATGAGTTTTACGAGCTACAAAAAGAAAAAGAGTTTTATATCATTTTTAATTTTTATAAATGCTTTGTTTCTCTGGAGTTATATTATATTAAATTCTTATCAACTTGGAATTTCTACAAATGAATTGATAAATATCTTACCAATATTTTTTGAGATAGATTTCTTGCTAATAGTATTTTTCTTTGTTTTAAACTTAGATTTGATAAGAAGATTTTGCAAAATAAGCAAAGAAGCGAAGATTTATCTAATTCTTATTATTTTTATTGGCTTTTTGTTCAGAGCTTTTTTAGTTGTTCATACACATCGCGTTTTTTTCGATGAAGATTTATACCTAGGAATTGCAAACAGCATAGCAACAGAAAATAGAGCAATACTTTGCAACTATGGTACTCCTACAAAATGCTATGAAGGAATATTAAACAAAGATCCAAGTGGATTTCCATTTTTTGTTAGCATATTTTTCAGAATATTTGGAAAAGGCGATGCCATAGCTTTTGCATTATCTACGATTATAGGAACACTCTCTATTCTTTTGGCATTCTTGATAGCTTTTCTATTATTTGATGATGAGCGTGCATCTTTATATGCTTCGCTCTTTTTTGCGTTTCTTCCTGTAAACATTGTTTGGTCAGGAAGTGCTGCTACAGAACTATACTTCTTGTTTTTCTCCTCACTTTCGATATTCTCGCTATTATTATTCTTGAAATCAAATGAATACAAAGCATTAGCTTTAGCGATTTCTTTGCTTGCATTTGCAATTCAGATAAGGCCAGAAGGTATTTTATTTATTTTAATTTTTGCATTTGCTATTTTTGTTTTTGATAATAAATTAAAGAGAAGGATTTTTGATTCAAATTTTTTATGGTTGTTAATCTTATTTTTATTTCTTTCTTTGCCACACTTTGTGCAGATGTATACATTTAAAGAGGGTGATTGGGGCGCTCCAAATGGAAGAAAATTTGGTATAGAGTATTTAGATTTTAATCTTCGAGATAACATAGCATTTTGGTTTAGCAATCAGAAGCATCCGATTTTTATAACTTTCTTTTCTCTTGCTGGGATTTTCTTCCTGCTTTTGAGAAAAGAAATCAGAAAAGCATCATTTCTTCTCTTATGGTTTTCATCATTTTTTGTTCTTTTTGTTTTATTCTATGCAGGAAGCGTAGAATCAGGAGGAATAGGTCATAGGTTTGTTAATATTTATGTTATGTCAGCAATATTGCTCGCAGGTTATGGTGCAAAAGAGATAGAAGATAAATTTTCTGATAAGAAAATATTTAGAGTCGCAACACTTCTTACGATTCTATTTTCATTTTACTTTTGTTTGCCATATATTACAATTCCTGATAAGCAGGCTCAGTATGCAAGAGATAAGCATGATTTTGTTATGGAGAACATGTATAGAATAGATCCTAATTGCTATGTATTTTCTCATAATCCAAGCATATTTTTAGTTGCTGGAAGAAAGAGCTTGCAAACTTGGTATGCACAAGATGCGAGAGTAGTTGCAAATATATTTAATGAGACAAATTGCGTAATGTGGCTTGAAGGTGTTTGGTGCTTATTTGAACCTTTCAAATCAAGTGTTTGTAAGTATATGCACGATAATTATGATTTAGAAATCTTTGCAAGATTAGTTAGAGAAGATCCGCCACATGAAGTTTTTACTATATATAGAGTTTATAGAAGGCAGTAAAGAGAAAATATGAGAAATAGAATGCAAGTGCAATTGCAAAGATTTTTCACTTTATTTCTCAAGAAATTTTTATTTGAGTTAAGAAATTTATTATTTGATTTTTTCTCAATATTCAAATCTTACTAATATTCAGATCTTCCCAAGCAAGAAAAGAATTATCGATTTTTGTATATGCAATCTATTTTCTGCTTGCTTAAATATTATAGAATTTTCACTTTCTATAGCATCTCTTGAAATCTCATATCCTGCGTGCATAGGCATGTCGTGCATAATCTTTGCTTTGCTTCCATATCTTTTAAGCAACTCTAGATTTAGTTGATAAGGCATTAGCAAGCGTTTTCTTCTTTCAAACTCTTCTCTAAATTCAGGAACAACATTTCCTTTTTCATCAAAGAATTCCATGTTTATCCATGTGTCTGTATAAACAAAGTCCGCATCGCTCAAGCAATTTAAGTCGGTTGTTTCTTCATATAGTCCAGTGGCTCTTGCTCTTGCTTCTAAATCAGCGTCATAAGCATCTTTATCCTTTTCAGGAGTGCATAGAGTTATTCTCATTCCAAGCTTTGTGCAAACCTCTACAAGGCTATTACTTACGTTATTAGCAATTCCAAGATAGACAAGCTTTCTTCCTTTCATGCTATCTACATTTCCTCCAAGCTCTTCAACCATAGTTAGCATATCTCCCAAAGCTTGGCAAGGATGATATTTGTTGCACAATCCATTTATTATTGGAATGCTAGCAAATTTTACAGCCTCTTCAAGTAACTCATGCTTTAATGCACGAAACATGAGAATATCACCAAAACGCATTACAGCTCTTATCTCATCTATAAACTCAGCTATTCTGAATTGTGTTGTTCTCCAATCCAAAAATATGGCATGACCTCCAAGTTGGGTCATAGCAGCTTCAAAGGATAATCTTGTTCTTGTAGATGTTTTTTGGAACAGCATTATTAATGTTTTATTTTTTAGAATTTCAGAATATCTTTCTGGATTTCTTTTTATTTCTATTGCCTTTTCAATAATCTTTCTTATTTCTTCAGAAGAATAATCTTTAAAATTTAGCATATGTTTTATTTTATTTTTTTGCATACAATCAATATAATTTATAAGAAATTTTTAAATCTTAAGTTTTTGATATCTGGTTTAAAGATTTAGAAATTAATGTGAATTTTATGGAAAAGCATGAGATAGAGGAAAAGATAAAGGAAGGCTGGATTAAAACATGGTTTGCCATCGAGGTTATGGCAACTAGCAAAGAGATTGCAGAAAAGTCATTAAAAGAGCATGTAGAGAAATTATCAAAAATGAAAGATATCATTGTTATTGGCAAAGATTTTAAAGATGTGCAAAAGGTTGAAAACCCGCCAAAGAATGTTAAAGAGGCTTATTCTCAAGTTGTTGAGGTAACGCTTCTTGCAAGAGATTTATTAGCATTAATAGTTGCTATAGTGCTTTATGCTCCAAGCGCAGTAGAGATTTTAGAGCCAGTAGAAAAGAAAATAAAAATAGATGAGATGCAAAACATAGCGAATTTTATTGCTAGCCTTATTCATCAATTTGCAACCGCTGGGATTGGTGGCATAGTGATAAGAGCTTAGTTTACTAATAGAAACGATGAGAAAATTTTAAGAATACTTTTTTAGAGTATTTGTAATAACTTGACCGCAAAACTTATTTGCGAAAAGTTGGCTAAGATTTATTGAAATAGCTTAACTTCCTAAATATATCGAGAAAGTTATATAGTTTATCTATTTTTTATTTTCTCAATAATTTTTTCTAAAGCTTCAATAGATTTTAAACAACCATTGAAGCTTCTAACTTCCAATATTATTTTTATTCTCTTATCTTCAGATTTTTCTAAAATTCTTCTTAAAATATTTTCGAAATCTATCTTTCCTTCTCCTATAGCTAGATGCTCATCATCCGTTAGGTTATTATCACTCAAATGAATATAACTAAAATCTTTTTCAATCCATTTTTCAAAAGTATTGAAAACAATGGCATGAGCAACATCAAAGCAAAGCTCAATATTTTCTATCTTTTCTTTTATGTAATCAAAATCCTCAGAAAATCCAAATACCTCCTTTGGGCTAAGATTTTCTACTAATATTTTTATGTTTTCACAATCCTCTAAAATCGGAGCTATTTCTTTTATCCATAAATCTAAGAAGTATATTCTCGGTTTTCCTCCTTCTCGCTCTAAATAAATCTTTGGAATAACTCCGCCATGAAGTACATACTCGCTTGCGCTAATTTCTTTTGCAAACTTTAAAGATTTTTCTATTAACTTAAGATAAAATCTTCTTATCATTTTGTCAGGATGAGGAAGCATTAAATGAACAAAAGGACAATGAACGCTATATTCAAAATCAAAACTTTTTATTATTTCTACTCTTCTTTTATTTAATCTAATTGGATACTCATCTACGAGTTCAACAGCATGAATATTATTTTTCTTAAATTCTTTCAAGCCATCTCTAAGATTTTTTGTCAATAAAAAGCATAGAGTAGAACATCCTATTTCTATTTCCATATTTTTATTATAATTTTAAACATTCTTAAACTAAAGAAGATAATTTAAAATTGTGATTAAAGCATGCAAGCAATAGTTTTGGCTGCTGGAGAATCTTCGAGATTTTGGCCTTTAAATACAAGACATAAATCTCTAATAAAGATTTGCGGAAGGCCAATTATTCAATATACAATAGAGAAGCTTATCAAATTAGGTATTGAAGAAATTATTATTGTGCAAAATAAAAGGAGAGATGTTGAAGAGAAGCTAAGAAAATCTAGTTTAATAAAGCTAATAGAGAAAAGAAAGATAAATTTCGTAGAACAAGAATTGCAATTAGGAATGGGAAACGCATTGTTATGTGCAAAACCTCTTATAAAGAAAAATAGTTTTCTTGTTTTAAATCCAGAGAGAATTGATTGCGATGAGTTTATACCAGAGATTATTAAAAAAGGTAAGAAAGCAAAATGCGTAATCGCTGGCAGCATAACAAAAGAGCCATGGCTTTATGGTATAATGAAATTGGATCATGATAGAGTATTATCTCTTGTTGAAAAACCTAAAGAGAGCGATTCGAACATAAAGGCAACAGGTATTTATCTTCTTCCTTATGAATACTTTGAAGAATACGAAAGGATTAAGAAGCATCATTATGATTTTGAAGATGCTTTACAGAGTTTGATTAAAAAATACGATGCAAGAGCTGTTGTAAAAGAGCAGGAGACAATAAGCTTGAAATATCCTTGGCATCTATTCGAACTCTCTAAAGTAATATTAGATTCTATTTTTATAGAAAGCTATGAAAAAAGTAATAAAGCAAAGAAGCAAAAAGAAGAGAAGCAAAATATAGATAGAAGTGCGAAATTGTGCGAGAATGTTCATATCGAAGGAAATGTTTTCATAGGAAAAAATACAAAAATTTACGAGAATGCTACGATAAGAGGTCCTTGCTATATAGGAGATAATTGCATCATAGGGAATAATGCATTAATAAGAGAATATTGCATTATTGAAAATAATTGCACCATTGGAGCAAATTCAGAGCTTACGAGAAGTATTTTGCAAGAGCAAGTGTCTATTCATTCTGGCTTTGTTGGAGATTCAATAATAGGAAGAAACACTAGCATAGGCGCTGGAATAATAACAGCAAATAAAAGGTTAGATAGAAATGAAATTTACGCAATAGTAAAAGGTGAAAAAGTAAATACTAAGCTAACTTCACTTGGAGCTATAATAGGAGAGAATGTAAAAATTGGGATAAGAGCAAGCATAATGCCAGGAGCAATGATAGGAAATAACGCTATTATAGGACCAAATTCATTAATAAAAGG
>JAHLMP010000007.1 GCA_018920315.1 Candidatus Aenigmatarchaeota archaeon
AGTTTCGATGCTCCATATAAAGATATAGGATTTGTCGGAGAATCTTCTTTGATAGGAACACTCTTAATAGAAGAGATAGCTTCACCATATACAGTTGAACTTGATGTAAAAAATATTTTTTTAACATCATTTTTTCTCATGGCTTCTAATACACTTTTTGTTGCCAAAATATTTTGCTCGAAATGAATTTTTGGATCTATTATCCTAACATTTGGATTTGCTGCAAGATGCCATACCTCATCCACATCTCTAAAATAATCTTCAATTCTATCTAATAAATCCACCTTATAGAACTTAAAATTTGGTTTGTTTAAATGCTCTTGAATGAATTCAATATTTCCTGTACTCAAATTATCTAAAACTATTACTTCCGACTTCATTCTTATAAATTTATCTACAAGATGGCTTCCTATAAAACCCGCTCCGCCTGTAATGAGAATTTTCATATGCATCATTTCATATTATTTATGATCAGCAAAATATTTGTTAAATTATATAAAACATTTAAAATATAAATAAAACTTATGGAAATAAAACTGGAAATTAATAAAATCTTTCTCTCCTTATCTGTTTCGATATTTTTAATAATTAACTATAATCTAATCTCTCAATTCAAATCTCTGCCAAGCCCTTTATATGGAGGAGACCTTTATTATCATCTTGGAATGATGTATCATTTTCTTGATGGCGGTTCTATATTTGAAAACTCTCAATTACTTAATGAAACGCCTTGGGCGCCTTTTCTTTATCAAATTATAATAGTTTTTATTTCAAAAGTTTTGAACACAAGCCTAATTATAGCTAATATTTACTCAAGTTTGCTATTCATGATTATCTCTTCTATAATAGTATACTTTTTATCAAAGGAAATTTTCAAAGAAAAAATAATAGCGATAATTCCAGTTTGCTTTATTCTTTCTCAATTCCCTGTTTTTAAGTATTCTTATTTTACAGAAGTTTTGATTATGCCACTTTTCTTTTATACATTCTTTTTGGCATTGAAGAAAAATGATTCGAAACATTGGATTTTAGCTGGCTTAACTTATGGTCTTGTTGGTATTTCGCATGTTATAGCTTTTTTCATGGCAACATTCTTCATACTTGTTTTATTCTTTTTCATTTTCTTTTTAGGATTTTTTGAAGATCGCAGCGAAAAAAGCGAAAAAGATTTTTGGTTAAAAATATCTAAAAAACATTTAAGCATTAATTTCTCTGTTTTAAAAAATATTATATCAAAAAACAAATTTTTCTTTCTTGCAATAATTATTGGTTTATTAATTTCTCAGCTTTATTGGTTTAAGCCAATATTTAAGCACCATCTCTCTACTCCAAATAGAATATCAGAATATGATCAACCTAATCTAAAAAGCATAGATTTAATAGAATATACTATAAATTCTTTTAAGGAGATATTCCTTGATTTCTCTAGCTTTCAAACATCTATTTTCACTATTTTCTCATTGCTCGGAATATCTTATCTATTACTAAAGAAAAGAAGCTTTGAAGAAAACTACGTATTAATTATTCTAATCTCTTTGATTTTTTCAAGATTTCATTATCTTATTACAATTCCTTTATTTTCTATAGACCTTTTCTCAAGGCTTCTAGTGAGCTATATATGGGTCACATTAAAACCTATCTTATTTACATTTAGCCTAGTTTTCATTCTTGAGAAGATCTTCAGTAATAAAAAATATTTTTCTATAATTTTACTAATTTCATGTTTAATTCTTTCTATCTTTATCTTTGATTATAGAATAAAAAATGATAGGTGGATAGAAGTAGGAAAAATGAGCTTGCCTAACTACTTAATTGAGGTTTCTTCTTGGATTAGAAATAATACAAATGTTAATGATGTTTTCTTAAGTACAAATGAAATTTCATTCATGCTTAACGCAATCTCTGGTAGAAAGGTTGTTAATTCTAGGAGAGCTCATTCTGGCATGTATGTAGATGTCGATACTCGTTGGGCAGATGCAGCGGTTTTGCTCTATGGAAATAATTCTGAAAAAATAAAGGAGATTGTAAAGAAATATAATATAAAATATCTTTATTGGCAAGCTAATTGGGTTTCTTTAGATTTTCGATTTGATGACGAAGGAAATCTAGTAGATATTTTTGATCCTTTACTAATAAGAGATATTAAAAACTATGCTAATTATCTATCTGAAAATGGGGTAAAATTTTTAAGAACAAAGTATTGGTTAGATCCTGCAAACAGAGCTGATAACGTAAAAAAGTTTGATGTTTTGCTTGTAATACCTTATAACATGAGCGATTATGATCCTTTCTCTCCTGAATTAAAAAAGCATTTGAAGCTTGTTAAAGAGTTTAAAGAAAATAATGAAGTTGTTGCAAAGATTTATGAAATAGTTATTTGATTATATATCCGAACTGCAGAGGTTTGAAAGCAAAAATACAAACGAGAAAAAAACTTAAATAAATTTGAAGTGTTTATAGGCTTATGAATAAAATTCTTTTTATTTTGATATCTACCATTTTGCTAATATTGTTAATAATCTATTTGGGTCCGATACAATTGCTCAACGAAATAAAAAAGATAGATAGCTTAACAATTCTTATTGTAATTTTTCTTGCAAACATTTCTACTATTTTAAGAGCCATGAAATGGAAAGTGCTTCTTGACAATGTAACTCTGAGAGAAATTTTGCCAATTCAGCTTCTTAGCATTTCTATTAGTAATTTGACTCCTGGCAAAATTGCAGAGCCTATAAAATCTGTTTTATTGAAGATGAAGAAAGGAGTTGCGATCTCAAAAACATTACCTTCTGTAATTTTAGAAAGGATTCTTGATATCTTTATACTTATTCTCCTGAGTATTTTAGGAATTCTAATCTCGAGCGAATATCTTTCCTCCAAATTTTTAATAATCTCTGTTGCAACTTTTACCTTTATTCTTTTTTTAATGGTTCTTTTATTAAGTAAAAGATCCTTTGGAGTAAGAATATTTCATTTTTTAAAAAATTTCAGATTCTTCTCTTTTTTAGATGAAAATTTTATTAATAATTTCTACTCTGCGACTAAAATCAAAAGTAAAAAAATTATTAGCTCGAGTCTGCTAACATTTCTTGCTTGGATAATGGATGGACTAATATTTTATTTTATCGCACTATCTATAAACAAAGAGTTAACAGTAAGCATTAATCTATGGTTTTTCTTCTCTGCTCTCGCGATTTCAATAATTGCAAGCTTGCTGACATTTCTTCCTGGCGGAATTGGCGGAACAGAAGCTTTAATGACTTATATTCTTATTTCGATAGGATTTGAAAGATCTACCGCAGGAGCTATAGTTTTCGTAGGTAGATTTGCAACATTGGGTTATAGTATGATTCTAGGTTATTTATCTTTTATTTATCTATCTAAAAGGCTGAAAATAAAAGGTGATATGTTTAACCTAAATAAAAATTAAAATGTTTTTATTCAATGCCTAATCATGGGAGCTTTAGTAGATAATAAAAGATATGATAGATTAACACAGCGCAATAGATCTAGAGCAGATGGTTTTGGTAAAGGTTACAGAAGGGGAATAGGATTTGATTTTATAAAGCAAATATATGAATTAATAGAAACGAAAACCCCTAATCCAGGAGATATTGGAGAGATAATATTAGTTCATGGAACAAGAGGTTGGTGCTTGGAGCATGGGAAAGATATCGGATATTTAAGATACGATACAGAAATAGAAGGATTTTTAAAAGAGTTGAACTTTCCATATCAAAGAGAAAAAAATATTCTACTTGTTTTCTCTGACGATACTACAAAGGAAATATATTCTAGATATGCTGAATCAAGAGATAGAAGAAAAAGAGATGGAAAAAAGTATACAATAGGAAGATTTTTAGAGGATGTGGCAATATTAACTGGTTATCCTGGTTGCTGCTCTGTTTGTTATGGAAAGTGGGCTGACTCTAATAGAAGTATTAGCGAGCATCCATTTTACTCTGAATGTAGAAATGAGATAATCGAAGGCTTAGGAATACCTATAGAAGATATCTCTATTGAAGAGATAAGAAAATTGATATTAAATGGAGAAGTTTATCCAATATCTCTATTAGTTAGCGGAAAAATAATCGGCCCAGAAGAAATGTTTTCTAAATCTATAGAAAGAATGTTGCCTTGCTCGAGAAAATGTGAGAAGGCCAATAAAATATGTGAAGAGTGGGATACGTTTATTTCTGAGGTTGGAGACCTTTTATATCCTTTTGGGCTAGAAGCTTACAATATTGGAGAGAGTATTAAAAGTGAGAATTCAATAATTGATGCTATCAGAATAAAAATGAGAGGATTAGAACATTACAAAAATTTAAATTAAAAATGAAAATAAAAAATTACTGAGTATATTCTCTAATTCTGATCACTGGGTGACGTGAAGACTTATTATTACATTTTCTTCTAGCCTTACCTACATACTCTCTTAATACTGCTGTTAGCGCACTTGAAAACAAATGCCTTACAACCTCTTCTTTTATTGATGAATTATCTGGACTTAAAGTTATATAAATGCTTCCTTGTCCGAATGAGTATTCAGGCATTCCATTTAATGGAGAGACGCTAACATCCCAAACAGAATGTCCGTCTAGCTCGAAAACTCTTCTCACTTTATCCTCTAAAGATCGAAATAAACCCTCATAGAAATCTCTTTTTATCCCTACCCAATAATCTGTTGGTAAATCGCTATTTTCCTCTCTTAATCCCTTTAATACGCCTCTCACATCAAACTCTCCGTTATATGAAGTTACCGGATACTCTCTTCCTCTTTCTCCTGTTTTATAAACTTTCAATGTAATTTCCCAAGGATTGATTTGTGGAGTCATGTTATAACTATGTAAAAGTAAAAATTTTTAAACTTTAAGAAATCGATTATTATGCATTTGTTTATTATTTCTTCTCCTTCTTAGGTATTAGCTCTTCTAAACTCTTTTCTCCTCTTTTTACAACTACACAATTAATCTGAGATATAAAATTACTTATTGTATTTCCTCTTACGGTTTTTCTTCTTCTCAATCCCTTTATCTTTACCATTCTCTTTTTTATTCTCTTTTTTCCACGAAAGCCACATGACTTTGATATAAGAATTCTTTTCTTTCCCATTCCTTCTATGTCAGCTCTCATCGAAAATCCATCTCTATCTGTCCCGCCAGTTATCTTTAGCTCATAACCATTTAATCCTATAATATCACCGCTAAACTTATCGCCTATTTTTAATCCTATTATACCTTCGCATTTAGCTTGATCTACCTCAAGCTGATAACTTTTCCCATTATCTGAAATAACAAATTTAAACACTGCCATATTAAATTCAAAATTAGAATAAAAGTTTAAAAATTAATTTTATTTCAGAATTCTACTATTTGTGATTTTATGAAAAAGGTTTTGGTTGGAGGTTGTTTTAATAAAATTCATAAAGGACATATTTTCTTTCTGAAAGAAGCTAAAAAGCTTGGAGACTCGCTAGTTGTTGTTCTTACTCATGACAAAAACAACAAAAAACCCTATAGAGTTTCTGCGAAAGAAAGAAAAAGGAATTTGGAAAAATTGAGAATTGCAGATAAAGTAATAATCGGGGCTCCAAAAAATTTTTATAAAGTTGTTTTAAAAGAGAAGCCTAGCGTAATTGCTTTGGGTTATGACCAAAAGCTTCCTAACAGCGTTAAACATATTGTGAAAAAAATGAATATTAATGTTGTGAGAATTAAAAAATTTGGAGATTATGCAACAAGAAAGATTATAAATAAAAATGTTTAAAAAGATCTCATGATGTTTATCTATATTTTTCTTCTTCCCATTCCCGAGCTTTTCCTCTTTCTACTGCTCTCCTTCCTATTGCGCTCCACTTATCCTCTGGCATTACTAATAGATTTTTTATAGGATCTAAGGCATGTTCCATAATTGCTGCTCTTTGTCTTGCCTCGAAATCTTTATCAATTCCATAAAATTCTCTTGGCAAGTTTTCTGGTGGAGTATCCTTTTCCAACTCTTCTACTATCTTTCTAAAAGCTATTGCACTTTGTCTTACACCAAAACTTCCCATCTCACATATAATGTAAGAATCTTTCATCCCCGCTTTTCTTAGAGTGTGAAGCCATTTATATAATATTAATATGTCGTTTGACATAACTTCAATTGGTGCATGTGCACCAATAATTGGACGAGGGGCATTTGTATGCAAGCAAGAGATATATCTTCCATCTCCTGGCTGTTCTTTTAATAAGCGTTTCGCTTCTTCTATTGGATCTATTAAATTCGTTAATAAATGTTCAAAATCTATACAATAATTTATGATTTTACCGTCATCTACAGCCTTGCAAAAATTTATATGGTCTAATGCTGAAAGAATTCTTAACTCGCCTTCTACGCCCCTTTCTGGCATCGCTGTTTCTATATAAATTCTTACATTCTTCTTTTTGCAGTAATCGTATATTGAATAAATCTTATCACCCTCCTTAATTCCATATTGCTCAGATTTGGCAAACAAATGCCCTTCTATATATTTTCCTGCAACGCTTGCGATAATCTTTTTCAGATTTTCTATTTCTTTTGTACTCAGTTCTCCTGCTTTTTTGCTTGCTTCTCTTGCTAAAAAATATGGACTTTGATTTATTTTTGCTACTGCTTTCCATATCTTATCATTTGTTTTATACATATACTCTGCCACAGTAAGATAAGCAACATATTCTTCGCCCTCTGCTCCTTGCCTAACCCAAAAGTCAAATATGCTATCAAAATCGTAATTCATTGTATACCTCGCTACATTTATGCATCTCTCGGCTTCTTGTGTAGAAATGCCATTAACTAATGCTGTAATCTCAATTAAATAACTCCTGGTTCTTTTTCTTTCCAATTCTTTTCTCAAAGATTCGTATTCTCTTTCCTCTTCTTTTGTAAATCCTCTTATTCTTCTAATCTTTTCTAATTCTTCGAGCCTTACAGTAATTCTCATTGTCTCTTCTGCCCATGCAGCATCACCCTTATTATAAACACTTTCAGCATATCTCTTTGCATCGCTGAAAGATTCCATACTCTCAAAATAATCTATGACCGCAGGATCTCCAGCAGCACCCATGGCTGAGAATAAAACTCTTATAAACTTTGCCATAAACCAATCTTTCATTCCATTTTTAATTATCCAAACACCTAAATTGCTTCCATCTGGTCCAAATAATTTTCCATAGGGTTCTCGCCTTCCTAAGAATGCTGTAGTTATATTCGGTCTTGGATGTGAAGATGTATGAAATAGGATATATTTTGCTTCAGATTCTCCTGCAATCTTAGCACAAATTCTAAGTTGGTCGTGAGAATATCTCCACTCAAATGCATATGCAAGCGTTAAATCTATATTAACCGGAGCATGAATTCCTATTTCTATATTTTGCGCTTTTTTTATTTGTTTAATTTGATTTACTATCTCAGGTTCAAATGCTTCACCAAGTTCTTCAAAATCTATTTGAGCAAAATCAAATCCTAGGCGAGCTGCTTTTGTAATCTTTCTTGCCATGCCCATATAAACTAATCTAAGATCCCCTGTCTCAAATTGAGAAAATCCTGGAGTAACACCAATAATATATCCTATTGGCTTGTTATCTTCTCTCCACTTTGGCATTTTAATCACAAAATTATAACTATACCATTATCTTGCTTTTTAAGAATCCTACAAGAGGACCATAGGCGTATCTTCCAGTTCCTACTAAATAAAATTTTGTAATTCTGTTTTCAAAATCCTTTTCATAAGGCCCTCTTTTTATAAATTTGAAATCGAGCCCAAAAAAATCTGAAAACTTTTCCCATGCTTTTAATAATGGCTCATAAAACTTCTCTTTCTTCTTTACCATATACCTTTTTACTTCTTCTATATCTACATGTTCGCCGATCGCCTCTAACTTTGCTTTTATTTCTTCCTCGCTTAGGTTTGAAAAATTTCTTGATAAATACCTTATTTTATCCTCTTTTTTCATGTCTATCAGCTCTTTTTTTAATCTTTCTATTTCTACTTTTGATTCTAAACCTAATAACCTATTGATGTATCTTTCAAATTCCTCTTCTTTTGCTTTTAGCTCGAGCAATTTTACTAATAGAACATTTTGTGACATTAAATAACATCTTACAATAATATCCATATCTTCTATTTCCTTTCCTTGAGGCGTTCTAAGTGTTCTTTTATCAAATATTATCTCGAGAAAACTATAATATAAATATCTTTTTTCTACTCGTCTTCTTGTAATCATTAGATCATCTTTTTCCATTATCTCCTTTATTGCATTTTCAACCCATTTCTCTGTGATCCAAGGATATTTTTGTTTCAATCCAAGCTCCTCGTGAAATATCAAATGTTCTTTTGTCCATTCATCATCTGGCCTAATATTTCTTAATGCAAGGATCTCTCCTGGAGTTTTAAAAAACTCTTCTACCTCAAACTGTTTCCACGCCCAAAGTGTAATAACTTCTTCGCTAGTTTGCTCTCCAACCACATGCCAAAGAGAAGATGTTGCCTCTTTTCTAACACTTGTTCTACTTAATCCTTCTTCTAAAAGCTTGTGTCTAGCTATATGTGGTTTTATCCATTCTCTTGTTTGTTCTATCATAGATCTTTTAGAATCTATAAGCTCTTTCAATCTTTCATATCTCTTTTTTACTTCATTTCCAAACAAAGATTTCCATTCTTGATATGCTCTCCACTTCGTGAGAAGCATATCCTTCTCGACCTTAGGCAATCCTTTTAATCGCTCCTTCTTTTCCAAATCCTCTTCGCTTTCCATCTCATAAAAATCTTGAATTATCGTTGGAAATATATTTTGCTGTTGCATAAAACTCATAGAAAGCCTTCCCGGAGCACCTTCTCCTGCATGAAAATCAACTTGATCTATAAATATCGCTTTTAAAGAATGCTCATCCTTTTTTTCAATATAATCTAAAAATTCCTTATATCTTCTCAGGTCATGTTCTAATAATTCTAAATCAGATATGTGCTTGATCATATCATCTAGCACAGTCTTTATCTTTATTTCAATTCTTTCCTTTTCGCCTAAAACTAAATCATAATACGCTTTATGAACAGGAGAGACCTCTATCCACTCATCAACCTTTCTAACTAAAAATTCTGAGTTTGTTAAAAAACCTATTGTGGCGTAATAAATGTTTTGAAAGCTTCCTATTGGCATCGTTGGATTTAGTATTACATATTGGTCTAATGGCTGTATAAGCAAAGCCTTTCCAAGCCATTTTGCTCTTGCACCTGGCCATGGATTTATATATCTATCCCAAGGTGTTCTTCCTACTATTCCTCCTCCTGGTCGAGCAGCAAATAATGGATCTAAAATATAAGGCATATATAAAATATAGAATTTTATTTTTTAAATCACTTGGTAAAACTCGTGCTGAAGGTAAAGAGAGGATTAAAAGAGTTTCAAAAACTCTATATTAAAAGTGTTATATTCTTTGATTACAAAAGAATATTATATTCTTTGATTACTCTTAGAATTTCAGCTACGCTCCATGCTTGTGAAGTTGTTCCACCAGGTTCGTGAGGATAATCACCTGAAAATAATTCTGGCAATGATTTATATGGACTTCTTATACAAAAATCAACAAGAGGAGCAAGATAATATCTAATCTCGCTTTTTATTTCTTCTAAGTTTTTGTTTTGATACTTTCTAATCTTTACCAAAGCATCTATGAAAGCTCCAATAAGCCAAGGCCAAGCTGTGCCTTGATGATATGCTAAATCCTTTTGCTCTATAGGCAAAAATGTGTCATAGCTTCCTATATATTTTTCATCTTCTGGAGAAAGTGTTCTCAGACCACAAGGAGTTAGTAGATGCTTCTTAACACAATCAAAAACAAGCATTTCTTTGTTTTTGTTCAGAAGGTTATTACAATGGCTCACTGCAAATAGCATATTTGGCCTTATTGCATTACCATGAGGATCTCCTTCTATAACATCGTAAAGAGCTTTCTTTTCCTTATTCCAAAACTTTTTGTTAAAAGATAATTTCATTTTAGTTAATATTTCATTTAAGTCTATGTTAAATTCATACCCAAAAATATATTCCAAACTTTTTGCAAAAGTTATTGCTGAATAAAACAATGCATTAATTTCTACGGCCTTTCCATTTCTTGGTGTTATTGGCTGAAGCTTTCCGAAAGCGTTGGCATCCATCCAAGTCGCTTGAGGTGGAGTTACAATAAGATAATCGCTGTCCATATAGATTCTTTGAAACTCACCATAGCGATAGTAACCTGTGCCATTCACATAGCTTTCTAGAATATTTTTTATTGTTTGTAACATTTCTTTTATGAATGCGAAGTCATGACTATGCTGAATATACTTTTTCAATGAATATATAAACCATAAGGAAACGTCTGCATTATTATACTCTACCTCATTAGAAATTTTTGTTGGTAGCAAGCCGTTCTTTTCTAATTTTGCGAACTTTCTAAAAATATTTCTAGCATCCTCAAAACGATTTCTAACCAGTAGAATCCCTGGTAAAGAAATGAAAGTATCTCTTCCCCATGGTTCGAGGAACCAATCCCTACTTGCTGCCCAAATTTCTACCTCGTTATTATGATATTTTATAAAGCTGTCTGCCGCAATTTCTAAAATATTTAATATTTCAGAATTGTTCCAAAAGTTATCTTCAATCTCATTAAAATTTCTTATCCTTGTTTCTTGATTTGCATGCATAATTATTATTTCATTTTTCAGGTTATTAATTTATTTGCATTTCATTTTAATAATTTCGAGAATAATTATATAAATCAACATCCATTAATCTCTCCATTCCTCTCGAATAAAATTAAAGAGTTTGAAATATAATTATAAGCATGCAAAACTTGAATATGAAAATAATAAATATTGCGCCGGAGATTGCAATAGAAAATTCTAATAATTATGCGGGTGGTTTAGGGACTTTAGAAGGAGATAAATTTTATGAGCTTGCAAAGCTTGGTGTAGATTACAATGTATTTTCTCTTCTTTATAGAAATGGGTATGTAAGTTATGAATTTGATTTAAATGGAAATCCTCAGCCAATGCCACAACCGCAGCCAAAAGAATTTTTAGAAAAGTTGAAAAAAGATTTGGAGTTTGATGTTAGGGTCTCTGACGAAGATGTCAAAGTAATTGCATGGAAGTTTTCCATAAATAAAGCTAATGCTATTTTCTTTGAAGCAAAAAGCAACAAATGGAATTTTTTAAACAATCGTGTATACATAGAGAATTCGACAGAAGAAAGATTTTATAAATATGTGTTTCTTGCAAAAGCAATAAAAGAATATATTGAAAAAAACATGGAAATTGATAAAATAAAATATATTGATATGCAAGAAGCTTATACGGCGATTCTTCCTTTAATTTTCAGATTTAATAATTATAGATTTGTTATTCACACGCCTGGAAAATGGGGGCATCCAGATTTTCCTAAAGCTTTATTTAAGAAAGAATTCGAGCTAGATTTTTTCAATGATAAAGTAGTTTTAACAGAAATTGGAAATGCAACCGCAAGCAAAATATTTTGCGTTTCAAAAAAGCATTTTGAAATTATTAATAAAATGTTTCCCCACTTTTCAAATAAAATTGACTATGTAACAAATGGAATAAACTTGGATCGATGGATGGATAATGAGATAAAATCGCATTATGAGAAAAATGATTTAAGCATAGAAAGATTCTTAAAAATTAAAGAAAGATTGAAAAATAATTTAGAAAATTTTATCTCCAATTTTAAAAATCTTGAAATAAAGAATAAGCTTGTTGTTGCTTGGGCTAGAAGAATTGTTGAATATAAAAGACCTGAGCTAATACTTCGCTTTATAAAAAGAAATCCTGATTTAAATGCAGTTTACATAATTGCAGGAAAAGCTCATCCTCATGATACTTATGGATTAAAAATGATGAAAGAATTTTATAGAATTTCTCAAGAGAAGAAAAATGTAGTTTTTATTCCAGAATATAATATTGAGATTGCAAAACTTATAACTCAAAGCGTAGATATATTTCTCTTTACTCCTACTCCTGGATGGGAAGCGAGTGGCACGAGCTTTATGAAAGCCTGTGTTAATGGAACGCCGATCTTAACTTCTTTTGATGGAGCTGTACCAGAAGTAGTAGAAAATAATAAAAACTCTTGGATTTTCGGAGATGAAAAAAATAGTAGCTATGAACTCTTCGAATCAAAATTAAAAGAGATTTACAAAATTTTCTTTGAAAAAAGAGAAGAATATAATAAAATATGCTTAAATGCTATCTTCTCTTTTATTTCGAAAGTAGACATAAAAAACGCCTTGAAAAAATACTATCCTGAGTTTTTGTAGATTATTGTAGAAAAACTCTTATTTATACTACTATAAAATGTTTAATAAATGTTTTACAAATAATAATTGATAAAAATGAAAATTGCAATCTTTGTTTGGGAGTTTTGGCCGAGATTGGTTGGAGGTTTAGGAACGTATGCAATAGAGATAACGAGAAAGCTCGAAGAATTTGGGCATGAGATTGTAGTTTTCACATTAAATGATGGTAATTTACCTACATTAGAAAATTGGCAGGGGATAGAAGTTCATCGCCCATTAATTTTAGATATTACTTACACTTTACCTTTAGTTATAAGAGAGGATATAAAACGCTGGGGTACAGGGTTAAAATTCTTTGCAGATGTTTTTTGTTATAATTATTTATCTGCTACTAAGTTTGTGAATCAGCTTATTAAAAAAGAGAAAAGAAATTTTGATATTGTAGCTTTTCATGACTGGCTTTCTGCATTTTCAGGAATAGCTATAAAAGATAATGTAAGAAATTTGCCGTGTGTTTTCCATATTCACTCTGTAGAAGAGCAAAGAAACTTAGGAGGAGGAGCGGAGATAATAAAAGAGGTTGAAAAGATCGCGAGCAAAAAAGCCGATAAAATTATTACAGTTTCACATTCCTTAAAAGATTATTTAATTGCTCTTGGTTATGAGCCTGAAAAAATAGAAGTTTGCTGGAATGGTTGTGACCCAAATAAATACAATACTAAAAATATGAATAAAGAATTATTAGAGAATCTTAAAAAAAGATATGGTGTTGAAGATAAAAGAGTTATACTATTTGTAGGTAGGTTAACGTATATAAAAGGTGTAAGGCAGTTAATAGAAGCTTTTCCATTAGTTAAGCAAGAATTTCCTGATACGAAGCTTGTAATGCTTGGAAAAGGTGAAGAATATAGTGAGCTTGTTACTCTTGCACAAAGATTAGGAGTTTTTGAAGACATAGTTATACGCTCGGAGTGGGTTTCAGAAGAGGAAAGGATTGCACATTATGCTTTAGCTGATGTTTGTGTATTTCCAAGCCTAAGCGAACCCTTTGGAATTGTAAGCTTAGAAGCAATGGCAATGGAAAGGCCAGTAGTAGTTGGAGCAAGCGGTATTAGCGGACTTAAAGAGCAGGTTATACCAAGTGGAGATGAAAGAACAGGCGTGCATGTTGATGGAAGAAATCCTAGCGATATAGCATGGGGAATTAAAGAGGTTTTAAGAAACCCAGAAGAAGCTAAAAAATGGGGAAAAAATGGAAGAAAGCGTGTGGTTGAAAATTTTACTTGGGATATTGTTGCAAAAAGAACAGTCAAAATTTATGAATCGCTTTAATAATAGTTAATATGAAATTCGTCGCCCGAGATTCTTAAGTCTTTATCATAAATTCGCTATTTATAAAATGCTTCTTCTGATTTTCTTTTCCAATTCCTTTATTCTATTTTCAACTATTTGTGAAGCTTCCTCTTTACTTTTTACTTTTCTCAGATCATTTGCAAGCTTTTCATCCTTTATTACATCTCTTACCCAATTGCTAAAGTCGTTTTTCTCATTATTTGCATGGTAGCTATAAGTTTCATTGCTCATATTCTTTAGCCCGTCTCTTAGCTCGTATAAGTTTTTAAATACCTTTCCATCGTGGCACCAAAAAATATCGCTAAAATCACTTAAAATTCTTAAAGCCTCTTCTTTCTTCATTTCAGCTTCACCTCTCAATCTTTGTTTTATATCATTTATTATATTCATAAATATTATAAAGGCTTCATAAGGTGAATCATAAGGATTGAAATATTTATGCACATCGCCATCAGCAAACCATTTTGTACACATATAATAAAAATGATCGGCAGTTTGTAATTTTCTCCATGCATCTATTATATTTCTATCTTTTGTTGCCAAAATAGCTTGCTCTAAACTATAAAGCTCATTTAAAGCAAATTGTTGCATCTTATTTCCTATCCATGCAGTAAGATCTCGCTCAGTATCTGCCCAAGAAACGTAGTTTGGAAAATCTAAATCTGCTACGGGCTTAAATTTCTTTATTGCTTCAGAAGGCAAAACAAAATCTATTCCTCTTTTCAGTGCTTCTATAGGAAATTCTTCTAAAAATTCAAATATACCGCTCTCTTTCCACTGATGTTCTCCAAATGTTTCATAGTCCATAAAAATGTTGACAATATCGCCTTGAACTTGAGACACCCAACTAATATATTTATCTGGAGTTAGTGGCCATTCGCTCCATGAGCTATTTGAAAATCTAAAAGCTATGTCATCGCTCAACCTATAATGTTTTAAGAGCAAAATGATGTTAGCATCTTTTGCTTTATATAAGAAGCATGGTGATCTCCACTCCAAAATTTTATCGGCCCCTTCTGCTAATATTGCTTTATAACCCAAAGATTCTACAATTTTTCCTATTTGATTTTGATAAACTAACTCAGTATTTCTAAAAATCTTTGGCTTCTTTCCAAAAATTTCCTTGAGCTTTTTCTCATGCAACTTTATTTGTGCAACAAACTCTTTTAAAGAATATATACTCGCAAGCGAATGATAATATGTTTCTCCGACAAGCTCTGCGCAACCAGTTTTTATAATTTTTTCGAATGACTCTATAACATGAGGATATTCTTCTAATTGTTCAAGTAAAGTTCCTGTAATACTAAAACTTATCTTAAATCTTCCATCAGTTTTATGAATTAGCTCTAAAATTATTTTGTTTGTAGGCAAGTAACTTTTTTCTATTATTCTTTCTAAGTATAATTTATTTCTTTCTTTATCGAAATAGTCTATATCTTTACCAATATCGAAGAATGTAAATCTTTTTAGTCTTATTGGTTGATGAACATGAAGATAAAAACATATGCTAGCCATTTTCTCACCATAATTTTTCATAAATGTTATTTATAATCTTTTCAGTTTGCATACTCCAAGTAATTTTTTCTACATCTTTTCTTCCATTTTCTTTTAAAACTTCATTAAGCACATCGTAATTTAAAACTGCTAAAATTTTATTAGCTATGTCTCTGACATCCCAAAAATCTATGAGAATTGAATTCTTCAAAACTTCTTTTACTCCAGAATTCTTAGAAATGATTGTGGGATTTCCATAAAAGGCTGCTTCTAAAGCAGTGATTCCGAATGGCTCGCTAACACTTGGCATTACATAAACGTCTGCGATTCTATAAAGATATTCTACTTCCTCATCTTTTAAATAACCTGTAAATATCACTTTATCTATAATTCCAAGCTCACAAGCAAGCTCTATCATTTTTGTCAAAAGTTCTCCGTAACCAGCAAAAACAAATACAACATCTTTATAGAAGTCTGAGACAATTTTTGCAGCTCTCAGGAAATATTCTGGACCTTTTTGAAGAGTTACTCTGCCTAAGTATAAAACTACTTTTTTATTCTTTATTAATTTACTAATCGAACTCTTATTTTCCTTTTTCTCTTTATCATCCATTCTATATTTTCCAAATGCGTTGTGGACAACCTCTATCTTATTTTCTTGCACATTATAAAATTCCATAATTTTATTTTTCATAAAATTTGAAACTGTAATAATTTTATCGGCTTCCTCGAATGCTTTTCTCTCTATTTCGAATATCTCTTTGCAAATCCCTAATCCACAACCTCTATCAAGCTCTGTTGAATGTACATGAACAACCAATGGCTTTTTCTTTATCTTTTTTGCAAGAATACCTGCTTCAAAAGTCATCCAGTCATGACAGTGTATTATATCAAACTCCTCTTCTCTAATTATCTTTTCACATTCTTTTGTAAATCTCTTTACTTCTTCTAAAATATTTTCATAATATACGCCATTAACACCCTGAATTGATATATTGCATTTCTTTTTCTCATAATAATAAGGGTTTATCCAACTACCTATTTTCACTATTTTTAGCTTTGGAGAAATAAATTTCACTCTCTCATCCTTCTTATCAATTGGAAATGGAGTAAGAAATATAACCTCTAATTCTTTATTAACAAGTTCCTTAGTTAGGTGATAACAAACCCTACCTAAGCCACCTATAATGTAAGGTGGATATTCCCATCCTATCATAAATATTTTTTTGTTCATGTTATCTAAATTAGGTGGACGAATTTATTATAAAATTTATAACTATCAATTTTATTTAAGTTAAAATAAATATTAAACTTGATAGAGTTGATACTAAAATGCGTCAACCTATTGTAATACTTAATTTTAAGGCTTACCCTGAAGCTATAGGAAAAAATGCAATAAAATTAGCAAAGATCTGCGAGGATGTTGTAAGAGTTAAAAATACTGAAATAATGATAGCGGTGCAACCTTCAGATATATTTCAAATAACCTCTAAATTCAGTATAAAAGTGCTTGCACAACATGTTGATGCTGATTATGGTAAATTTACTGGATCGATAAATGTGAAAGCTGTAAAAGATGCAAAAGCTTATGGTACTTTGTTAAACCATGCGGAGAAAAAAATAGATTATGAAAGATTAAAAGCAACAATAGAAGAATGTAAGAAAATGAAGCTTAAAGTTATAGTGTGTGCATCTGATATAAAAGAAGCTGAAGATATTGCAAAGCTTAAGCCAGAATTTATAGCGTTTGAAATACCAGAGCTTATAGGTACTGAAAAATCTATTACAAAGGAAGCACCAGAATCTGTAAAAAATTTTGTAGAAATAGCAAGAAAAAATAAGATAATTCCTCTATGCGGAGCAGGAATAAATAGTAGAGAAGATGTAGAAACTGCGATAAAGCTCGGTACAGATGGCGTTTTACTTTCTAGCGCTTTTGTGAAGGCAAAGAATCATAAAAAATTCTTAATGGATCTAATTCCATAAAATTTTATTAAAAGCGTTTTTCGATAATCTTTCTATCTATTCTTTAAAACCTCTGGTATAGCATCTATAATATCGCTTGCTAGCAAAGCTTCTCTTTTTTTCTTTGCTACTATATCCCCGGCCTTTCCATTTATGTATGCTGCACAACATGCTGAAAGAAAACTTTCCTTACCTTGTGCTAATAAAGAGCCACATATACCAGCAAGTGTGTCGCCAGTTCCACCTTTTGTCATATAAGGGTTTCCTGTTTCATTTATCGCTATTCTATAGCCATCTGAAATTATATCTATAGGGCCTTTTAATAATATGATAGAATTCAGCTTTTTTGCCACATCTTTAACCATCTTCTTAGATTTTTCCATATTCTCTATCGAAATACCAGAAAGGACTTTAAATTCAAATCTATGTGGTGTTAAAATAAAATTCTTTTTCAAAATATCTTTATTTTCTGCTACAGCGTAAATTGCATCCGCATCTATAACGCAAGGTATAGTAACTTTTATTAATATTTCTTTTATAGCATCTAAGGTTTCTCTTTCTCTTCCCATACCGCCGCCTATTACTAGGGCATCGCTTTTCTTTGCAAAAGATAGAATTGTCTCTAAATGCTCTTTTGTGATATAATCGCCAGAGAGAGGATATGTAATTAAGTCTGGAGAAAAGCTTGCAATAATGTTTGCTGCTCTTTCTGGTGCTAATATGAAAACTAAATCAACGCCTGAACGATAAGCTGCCAAAGCATTAAAAGCTGGAGAACCGTGATATAACTTTGAGCCCCCTACTACAAGAAGCTTTCCAAAATCGCCTTTTTTCGCTTCTTTTGCTCTTTTTGTAAATACCTTTTTTATTATCCATTTTCCAATTTTTATTTCTTTCCTATCTCTTTTTCTCATGATTTAATTTTATTGCTAACATGATAAAAGCATTGAAAAAATCATAAAAAGCGTCAGAATAAACATTTTTAAATTTTACTACTAAATGATTATTATAAGGTGATAAAATGAAAAACAAGTGTAAATATTGTAAGGATGGAAGAATAATAGTAAATAAACAAAAAGGCATAGTATTCTGTACATTATGCGGGCATGAATTTAGAAGTAGAGTATAGGTTTTAAAGTCAAAAAAATTATTCTAAAATACAGACCTAAAATTTATTTTAAAATACAAATATTAAGTCTATTTGCAAGCTCAACAACTTTGTCATACTCCTCCGTTGTTATCCTTCTATTTATTTCTTCATAATTATAAGACTCGAAAGTTGGATAATATTGATCCATTATATTAACTATACATCTTTCTTTAAGATTTCTCGCAATCCATTTTATGATTTTGTGAGAGCAGCATCCTATATGATTTGGAAGAATTAGATGTCTTATACAAAGGTCTCCTTTAGCTAATTTCAAATTTCTTGTAACAACTTCAAAATATTTTTCTACTTTTGATAAGCTTCTTGCACAACTATTGTTTCCGTATTTAAAATCTGGTAGAAAAAGATCTACAACCTCATTAAGTATCTCCATTGCTTTTCTACTCATATAGAAATTTGAATTCCAAACTATGGGAATGTTGATCTTTAATTCTCTTAGATTTTTTAATATCTCCAAAATAAATGGTAAGTAAGGTGTTGGCTCACCTCCAACAAAATTTACATTCTTAGCTCCTTCACGAAATCTATTTCTTATTATTATTGCTAGCTCTCTTGGAGAGATCTCAATTCCTTCCTCAATCCAATTAGAAATCGCCCAATTTTGGCAATAAACGCAATGAAAATTACAACCCATGAAGAATATAGTATGAGAAGGCACAAGAAAGCTCTCTTCTCCATAATGAAGAAATTCTGAAGATATCATAATCTTATTTGGGGCTCTACAAAATCCTTTTGTTTTATTTCTATCTATTTTGCATTTTCTTTCACAAAGCTCGCATGAGCTAAGAATTTCTTTCGCCTCTTCTAATAATTTTTCTAATTCTGCTGAGAAAAATTTTGGGTTCTTTTTATGTCTTAATATTGAGATATAGTTTTCTATATTCTTTTCTATGCAATATTCTATCATAAATAAATTAAGGTTTGATTAAATAATATTATATTTCGCTGTAAAATTCGAATTAAAAAATCTTTAAAAGTTTAACTCCTAATTGAGAATAAAAGACTTCAAGAATTTCAGCAAATAAATAGGAGGTGAGAAATGTGGTAGAAAAAGGAGACAACACTATTTTAGTTGGAAAGAAGCCACCAATGGCTTATGTATTAGCAGCGATAACGCAGTTTAGCGATGGACAGGAGGAGATTCACATAAAAGCTAGAGGAAGATGTATAAGCAATGCTGTAGACGTTTCGCAAATAATAAAAAACAAGTTTATTAAGGATGTAAAAATAGCGAAGGTAGAAATAGGAACAGAAACTATAGAATCTGAAGGAAAGCAGATGAATGTTTCAACGATTGATATAACATTGAAGAAATAATTGGTGGCTACAAATAATTTGAGAGATTTTTCTTTTTTGTTTTTACAATTTTATTTCTTTTGATAAATAGTGTTATAAGCTTATAAAAATTGCCAAGAAAGGGTCAAAATTGCTAAGAAATATTCTTAGGAATTATAGTTTCTTTATTTCTTTTATTTCTTCTAATAGCTTTTTCTCTTCCTCGCTTAGAATATTTTCATATTTCTTTAATGTTGCATAACTATTTTCATCTATATTTGAAAATAATATATCATTTTCAAAAATATTTCTACCGACAACAGCATTGGTAATAGAGATTGCAACCTTCATACCTTTGGTTGCAATTGATAAATTAACGCCTTTATCTTGTATCTCTTTTATTTTTCCTAATTCTATTATTTTTTTATCCTCTACTTTAAACAAATCATAATCACCTTTTATTCTTCCTTCTAATATCTCGCAGCCGACTATTGCTGGCTTGCTTGCTCTAAAAATATATCCTGGAATTATTCTTATCTTTGCGGGAAAAACAACATTTTCTAGCTCTTTTTCTAAAAGTTCTTTTTTCTTTTCTTCTTTCCATTTCATATAATTTTCAAAAAGTTCGTAGATTATATCTGAGCTTATAATTTTCACTCCATTCTCTTTTGCTATTTTATTTATTTCTTCACTACTCTTTATATTGAAAGCAATAATAACTCTTAGAAAAATGTCTGAGTTTATACTTGCTTCTAAGATATCTTCTTTTGTAACCTCCCCTATATCACAATATTTAATCTTGAAATCTTTGAAAATATTTTTCAAGGCATCGAGCGCTCCCAATGTGTCTGCCTTTAGAATCATTCCTTCCTCTTTTTTAATAGTAAAATCTTGTGAGTATTTCTTTTCTAAATCTTTTGCAATAAGTTCAGCTTTTCTAATATCTTTTGTCAAAAAGAATTCAAATCCTGCTATTATATCTTCTGTGTCTTGAACCAATAATTTTACTCCATAAGAAGCTTCTATAAAATTTACATTCTCAAATGTTTTCTCTACTCTTATGTCTTGGATTTGTTTTGGAATTAAAATCGCTCTTATCTTTGTTATCTTTGCTTTTTTACCAAATGTCACTAAATAATCTCCAACTTCTATTTTTCCATCTATTAATATCGCGTCTATTGTCTTTCCTAATCCTTTAACATCCTTTATTTCTAATATGACCCCACAAGAATTTTCAGTTTTTAACAAAAATCTTTTTAGAAATTTTTCAGACAAACCGGCAAGAATATATAGAAGTTCTGGAATACCTTCGCCGGTTTTAGCACTTATAGGCACTGCCGCTATTTCTTTTGTGAAGTCGCTTACCCTATCGAATCTTTCACCCTTAAGGTTAAATTTTTCTAACTCGCTTATTATTTCATAGAATCTTTTTTCAAATTCTATTTTCACGTTCTCATTTTGATAATTATAATTTTCCAAAAAGCTTTGGGAAATTGACTTCCAACCATGAAATTTATCAATTTTATTTACCGCGAGCACAAAAGGTGTTTTACTTTCTCTCAAAAGCTCGATACATTCTTTTGTTTGTTGCATAAAACCTTCTAAAATATCAACAACAAGTATAGCTATATCTGCAATCTTACAACTTCGCTCGCGCATGCATTTGAATGCTTCATGCCCTGGGGTGTCGATAAACAACAAACCTGGAATGGAAGACTCAAAACTTCTAAATTTTTTGCTTATACTCTTTATCAAACTCATTGGAACAAATGTAGAGCCTATCGATTGTGTTATCTGTCCAGCTTCTTTGTCTGCTACTCTCGTATTTCTAATTCTGTCTAATAATGTTGTTTTTCCATGGTCTATATGACCCATTACTGTGATTATGGGCGATCTGTACATAAACAAAAAATTGTAATATAGAATTAAAAATTAATAGAAATGAAAAATGCGACTCTACAAAATTTGTAGAAAAAGTAGCGGGGGGTGGATTTGAACCACCGACCTCCGGGTTTCTAACGAGTCCGCCTAATTAATGCTTTATCTATAATTAAAATGAAAGATTTAAATATGATATAAGAGACTAATTAATAATAGCACTCTTAGGCATAGCGGGGTAGAAAGCTTTTTTAGCTTGCCTAAAGCAGCCTGGAGTGCTCGCCGGGCCCATAGCGTGGTCCGCCATTTTCTTTTTTATTTTACTATGTTCATTTTAACCTATTTTTATACATTTAGCTATTTTTATCTGAAATAAAATGTTAAGCGAAGAGAATAGAAATAACTATAATAATACTTATTCTTGAGAACTTTCAAAGATTATTACCTAAATCTTCTATTGAATATTTGAAATTTTATAAGTTTTCCTAAGTTTAAACTCTTCTTTTTTTCCAACATTCCATTGGCTAACTGGCCTAAAGTAACCAACAATTCTAGAATAAACCTCTGTTTGAGAATTACATTGAGGACAAGTTTGATGTTCTCCAGCTATATAACCATGATTTGGGCAAATACTAAATGTTGGTGTTATTGTAAAGTAAGGTAAACGATAATTTTCACATATCTTTTTAACTAAATTCTTCACAACTTTCTCGTTTTCTATCCTCTCACCGACAAATATATGAAGCACTGTGCCACCGGTATATTTTGATTGAAGTTCATCTTGATGCTCAAGGGCTTCAAATATATCGTCTGTATAATTAACAGGAAGATGTGTTGAATTTGTATAAAATGGCTCGGCTCCTTTTTTATATTCTTCTTCATTTGCACATATTATGTCATGATACTTCATTTTATCTATCTTTGCTAACCTATAGCTAGTTCCCTCGCCTGGAGTTGCTTCAAGATTATAATTGTTTCCTGTTTCTTCTTGAAATTCGATAATCTTCTCTCTCATAAAATCTAAAACTTTTAGTGCAAATTTTTTGCCTTCTGGGTGAGCGATGTTCACGCCTAAAAAATTCAAACATGCTTCATTCATTCCTATGATCCCAATAGTTGCAAAATGGTTCTTCCAATATTCTCCAAATCTTTCTTCGACTTTTCTCAAATAGAACTTTGAATATGGATAAAGATCCTTTGCTGTTAATCTTTCTAACATTTTTCTTTTTATTTCCAAACTATTCTTTGCTAATGTCATAAGTTTTTCTAACCTTTCAAAAAATTCTTTATCATCCTTAGAAAGATATCCTATTCTTGGCATGTTTATTGTAACTACTCCAACTGAGCCTGTTAATGGATTCGCACCGAAGAAACCTCCACCCTTCTTATACAATTCGCGTAAATCCAATCTTAACCTGCAACACATGCTCCTCGCATCTTCTGGACGCATATCAGAATTTATGAAATTTGCAAAATATGGAATTCCATACTTGGCTGTAACCTTCCATAGAATTTCCAAGTTGCCATTGTTGTTTTTCCAAAAATCTCTTGTAATGTTATAAGTTGGAATCGGAAATGTGAATATTCTTCCTTTTGCATCGCCTTCCATCATAACCTCAAGAAATGCTCTATTGAATATATCTATTTCCTCTTGGAAATCGCTATAAACCTCTTTTTGGGGCACTCCTCCAATAATTACTGGTTGATTTGCAAAATAGCTCGGAGGTGTTAAATCAAGTGTTATATTAGTAAATGGTGTTTGAAATCCAACCCGAGTAGGAACATTCATATTAAATATAAACTCTTGCATAGCTTGTCTAACTTCTTTGTAGTTTAGATTATCGTATCTTATGAATGGAGCTAACAAAGTATCGAAGTTTGAAAAAGCAATAGCTCCTGCTGCTTCTCCTTGCATAGTGTAAAAGAAGTTTACCGCTTGGCCCAATGCTGCCCTAAAATGTTTTGCTGGCTTGCTTTCTATCTTTCCGATAGCCCCTTTAAATCCTTCGACCAATAAATCGTAAAGATCCCAGCCAACACAATAGACAGAAAGCAATCCTAAATCATGGATGTGAAAATCTCCATTCCTGTATGCATCTCTTATCTCAGGAGGATATATTTTATTCAACCAATAAACCTTTGTTATCTCTGAAGATACGTAATAATTTAGTCCTTGCAAGGAAAAGGTCATATTACTATTTTCATTTACTTGCCAATCTAATTTTTCTATATATTCGTCCATCAATTTAGTATTTGCCTTTTCTACAATTTCTCTAATCTCGCGATGTTGCTCTCTATATATTATATAAGCTTTAGCAACTCTAAACTCTCCTTCATCTACAAGTGTTTCTTCTACTACGTCTTGTATCTCTTCGACGCTTATTATTTTTGTTGGGTCTTTCTTCTGAATCTCTTCTAGCTTTCTTACAACTTTATCAGAAATCTCCTTTGCTCTTTTTCCATCTTTTTCTCCTGTTGCTTCAAAGGCTTTTCTAATTGCTTCTGTAATTTTACTTTGATCAAAAGGAACAATTCTTCCGTCTCTTTTCTTGATTTTTTCTATCAATGGCATTAGAACACCTTGTAATTCTTTTCTACATGTAATGAAAATATTATTAATTGCTTTTTTAATTATTTTCTATGTTTTAGAATATTTCTCGAAAAATATCTTTTTGCTTAAATACGTTCGACGTAATATTAACTTTATGAGATGTTTCGTAGCGATAGACATTCCTAATGAACTTGTAGAAAAGATTGAAAAGATTCAGAAAGAGATAGAGTCAAATAATATAAAGCTTGCAAAGGATTTTCATATAACATTGAAATTTTTAGGAGAATTAGAAGAAAATAAAATAAACGAAATAGTAAGCGATTTGGAAAAAATAAAAGAAAATAGATTTGAAATTGAGATTAAAAATCTCGGTGCTTTTCCTAACGAAAAATATATAAGAGTTTTATGGCTTGGTTGCAACTCTTCTAAGCTAATCGAATTAGCAAGAAAAGTAAGAAATTGTCTAAAAGATTTTGGAAACAAAGAGAAATTTACTCCTCATATAACAATTGCAAGAATAAAAGGAAAGCTGCAAAATAATATTTATAATTTTATTTCGAAGTATAAGAATGTAGAAGTAGGAAAATTTGAGGTAAGAGAATTTAAATTGAAAAGAAGTACCTTAACACCGGCTGGAGCGATATATAACGATTTACATATATTTAGAGTAGATTAAAGGTAATGGAAATGAAAGAATTTAACAATTTGATAGAAGAGATTAAAAAAACTCAGGTTATAATAATGGCAGGAGGAAGTGCTAAGAGATTCGGATTTTCCCTTTATGATATGCCAAAAGCCCTGCTACAGTTAAATAGAAAGCCTCTGATAGATTGGTGTATTGAATACTATAGTTCTTGTGGGTTTGAAGATTTTATATTAATAACAAAACATCATCATGAGAAGATAGAAGAGCATATAAAAAGTAATAAAGAAAAATACGGAGAGTGTATTAGAATAAAATTTGTAATTGACCCTGAAGAAAATATGGGAAAAGGAAAATCGTTGGTAGCTGCATTGAACAAAATAGACACAAATAGAAGAGCTATTATATCTTATCCAGATGATATATTTATAGATAGCTCTATACCGATTTCTCTTCTTTTACATCATATAAGTGGAGTTAAAAGATTAAATATCATCGCAACTATTTTATTTGTTTCTGGTACAAAATATCCATTTGGGGTTGGAGAGATTGATGAATTTGGAGTAGTTAAAAACTTTATCGAAAAACCTATTATAAATAAGTTCTCGTCAACAGGAACAATAGTTGTGGAGCCAGAGTTTTATAAAATATTAAAAGAATGTATTGATATGAACGCTCCTTATCCCATAGAGTTCGAAAGTGTTGTACTTCCTAAAATAGCATCAATGGGCAAGCTTTACTCTATGGTCGTTTCTTCTGATGTTTGGATTCCAATAAATACTATTAAAGAATACGAGCTAGCAGAGAAAATATTTAAAGAAAAGAGGGGCGAGTTCTATTAAATCTTTCTTAGGAGTTTGTAGAAAAATCTTCTTTGCTATATCGATTGAGATATCATAATCGAACTCATTAAAATGCAGCTCTTTTATTTTTCTTGTAATCTTTTCTATATCTCTCTGAGCTAATCTCTCGTAGAAATCTCTTAATTTTTCCTGGAACCAAATTTCATGACCTATTTCCCTTTTCCACATATCTTCGTAACTTTTTATTATCTTTTCATCGTTTTTTTCTAAAAATTCCTTTATTACTTTCATTGCACCTTTAGCACAAATTAATGAGTAGACTATCCCGCCTCCTGTCAAAGGTTTTACTTGTCCACAAGCATCTCCTAATAAAATGCTTTTTGATCCATAAGATTTTGTAGTTCCGAATGGAATTAAGTGATAATGTCTCTCTTTTACTATTATTTCATTTTCTTTTTTAATATCAGAAATAAAATTATCTATACTTTTTTTACAATCTACCAATTCTGTTATCATTCCAAGCTCTTTGTTAGCTTCTATTTTCCATGCAAAGAATCTTTTCGAATATCTCTTATTATGAAAAACGAAAATGTTTTCATTTCTATTTTTGTTTTTTTCTATGTAATTGCAGAGAAAGCCAAGATAAAGTTTTGGAGAAGAAATTCCTAAGCACTTTCTTATAATAGAATTTGCTCCATCAGCACCCACTATTAACTTTCCTCTATATCTATTTTTAATTCCTATAGCTTCTATTTCTTTATTTCTTATTCTAAGGCCAACGATTTCATCAAAAATTATTTTTGCGCCACTATCGATCGCTTTCTTTCTCAAATATCTTCCGAAATTTTTTCTGTTTAGAATTATTGCAAATGGCTTTTTGGATGTTATATTAAATGCATTATCACCAAAATATATTTTCATCCTTTTTATTTTCTGTTTTATCAAGCTATCGTCAATTTTTATAAAATTAAATATTCGGTTTGAGACGATTCCAGAATCTTTTTTAACATCTTTGCTTTTCTCAATAATAATAACATTTATATCGTTAGAAGCTAAAAGGTAACCTAAATAACTACCACTAACACCTGCGCCAACAATTATTACTTTACTATTCTTAACATCTTTCATTAATTCATTTTTAAATCTTTATCATTAAAAACAAATGTTATGAAAGTTGATCTCAAAAAGTTGATGGTTATACCTATAGTTCTTGTAGCATTCTCTTTAGCAATAATAATAAATAATATTCTCACATATGGGTTTATCATAGATAGAGATGTTGAACTTTCTGGTGGATTAAGAATAACAATACCGATAAATGAAAGTGTAGATGTAAAAAAGCTAGAAAGCTCGATTAAAGATTCTCATGTTAGAATTGCAAGAGGATATAACACAAATATCTTGATATTGCAAGTAAAAGAAAGAAATGAAAGCGAAGTAATAGAAAAATTGAAGAGCATTATCAACTTTGATGAAGAAAATATTGAAATTGGAAAAATAGATGCAGCAATTGGAGATGTTTTTTGGAGGCAGGCTGGAATTGCCATAATTCTTTCTTTTGTTGCTATTTTTATCATAATATTCATCGCTTTCAGAAATTTAATCCCTAGTTTTTCGATGGTTCTATCAACAATATTCGATATAATAATTACAATCTCTTTTCTCTCCTTGCTTGATGTTAAGCTTTCTCTCCCTGTGCTTGCTGGCTTACTAATGATAATTGGCTATTCTGTTGATACTGACGTATTGCTTGCAACAAGAATGTTAAAAAGGAGTGGGGAGATGAAAGAAAGAATATTTTCTGCGATAAAAACTGGAATAACAATGACTTTAACATCAATTGCTGCATTAATCTGCATGTATATTTTTTCAGGGGGTACTGTACTAAGAGATATTTCCCTAACTTTAATTATAGGGCTTTCTGCAGATATAATAAATACTTGGATAACAAATACAAATCTATTTTTATTTTGGCTGGAGAGGAGAGAAAGTAAATCAAGTTAAAATTGTGAGTTGACATGATTAAAAATTTAAGAATAATAGTTTGGTTGATTTTTGTTATATCTTCAATATTCTTGATAATATCCTTTGATAGAAAAGGTTTGATAGTTATAAGCGTTTCAGAAAATCTTTCAGAAATGATTAAACCTGGAGATATAATCTATGAAATTGACGGAAAAGAAGCTAAAGAAGAAGATTTGACCGGATTCGTGACATTGAAAACAAATCGCGGGGAATTTGATGTAAATATAAATAGCAAAGAGTTGCTTGTTGAAAAAAGACCTTCTACAAATCTAAAATTTGGTCTTGACATTAGAGGAGGGGTTATTGCTATAGTAAAGCCAGAAAAGAATATTAGCGAAGATGTTCTTGAAGTTATAAAGACAAATTTAGAAAGAAGGATGTCATCTCTTCGTGAATCTGTGTTTCAAATTGTTAGATATGAAAATAAAAGCTTTATACAGATTCAAATTGCTGGTGGCACTGAAGATGAGATAAGAAGATTGATAAACACTACTGGGGTTTTTGAAGCAAAGATACCTATTCCAGCGTATATTTATAATTCAAGTGGTATTATAAAATTTGGAGAAGAAAATGAATGGTTTGAAATAAAATTAAGCGAGGATAAAAATGCTATAATAATTGACAACAAAAAAATATTTCTCAATGAAACTTTTTCGAGAAACGATACAAAATTTACATTATGGAAAATAGAGAACCTTACAAATGGTTCCATGAGAGTTTATCTTGCAGCCATAGTATTTGAAAATAGCGGAGAAAAGATAGATGTTGTAAGAGTTTACACAGACGCTCAACATTCCTATGTTCAAAAAGCCGGGGACTACTATGAATGGAAATTTGATATAGAGGTTTCTAAGGACGGTGCTGAAAGATTCTATAAAGCTGTTAAAAATCTTGGAATAAGATACGAAGGTGGTAGATCTTACTTAGAGTCTAATATCTATCTATATTTAGATGGAAAGGAAATTACTAACTTATCGATATCATCATCATTAAAAAATAAGCCAACTACGTCAGCAACTGTTTCAGGGGCTGCGCCAACAAAAGAAGAAGCGATTGAAGAGAAGAAATGGTTACAAACTATTCTTCGTTCTGGAGCATTGCCAACAAGCTTAGAAATAGTTTCTTTGAATTATATATCTCCAAAGCTAGGAGAAAACTTTTTACAAAATGTTATGCTAGCTCTTTTCGCTTCTATAATCTTTGTCTCTTTGATTATTTTCATGAGATATAAAAATTTGCGTATTAGTATACCTGCCTTGATTATATCTTTTAGTGAAGTTATAATATTGCTTGGGGCCTCTGTCTTAATAAATTGGAACTTAGATCTTGCTTCAATAGCTGGAATTATCATCATTGTTGGTACTGGAGTGGATCAACAAATAATGATAATAGATGAAACTATCTCAAAGAAAGAAGAACTTTCCTTAAAAGCAAAGATTAAGAGAGCTTTCTTCATGATAGCCACGTCTGCAGGTACAACGATAGGGGCAATGATACCTTTATTTAGTGTTGGTTTTGGATTGCTACGCGGTTTTGCTATAACAACTATCTTAGGAATATTGATTGCCATATTTGTAACTAGACCGGCATTTACTGAAATACTTCAAAATCTATTAAAAGAGTGAAACAAATTATAGACTATTGTAATAATTAAAACGCTATATTTGCTTTTATTGCTTATTTGTTTTACGAATATGAATTAAAGTGAGAAGATGATAAATAAGTATCTTTTTCTAAGATACGCTTTACCTTGCGCAGAAGAGCTAATAAAGCGTAAAGAAGTTACAAAAGAATATGTAGAAGAAATAAAAGATTGTTTAAAAAGCAATAAAAAAATAAAGGAAGATTATATAAAGATTTTCAAGATTGCTTATTCGTATTGCAAAGAAATTGGTAAAAAAATAAAAAGAAATGCAATGGATGAAGAAGTGATAAGAAAATATTTTTGGTTTGAACATGATAAAGTTGTTGATATTTTAGGCTCGAAATTAGATTGTAAAGTTTTTCCAGGAAAGATTGAAAAGATAGAGGGAGAAGAAGCGGTTGTAATTACGCCAATGGGAAAAAGGATTTGCTCTTTAGAATTTGCAAAAGATATAAAGGAAGGTGATTTTGTAACTTTGCATTATAATTATGTTGTTGAAAAGATTTCTAAAAAAGATGCTGAAATTTTATGGAAATATAAAGAGCATTTTATATAACTTACTATTTATTCGCAATTTTTATCTCTGCTAACAATTTTTCGATGTTCTCTTCTAATTCTTTTAAAACATTTTTCTCCTTTGCATTTTTAGGAATTCCTATTATTGTTGCTTTTTTAATCAATTTTAATTTTTTTAGTAGTTTTAGCAAAAAGGCAGTGTCAAAATCGTGAGTTGAATATATCTTTCTTGTTTTAATCTTTGATAAGTCATTTATTATTTTTACATTGTCTATTCCTTCTACTACATCCAAAAGTATAATATCGTCTACGAATAAATCTTCGGTAGGGTCGAATTCTAAAAAATTTATTTGCGGAAATTTCTTTTGAAGTCTTGGAATTAATTTTAGTGGCAAGGAATCTTCCTTTAATAAAGGGTTTCCTAAAACAAATATCTGAATTTTTTTGCTATCTCCATTCTCTTTCTCATTCCTTCTTTTAATTTTTATGTTGCACATAATTTTATAAATTCTTTTTTATAATATTAATCCGAATCCCACTTCACTCTTAGAAAATGGCTTGCACAACTCATACATGGATCGTAAGCTCTAATCAATTTCTCTATTTCGTGAATTATTTCATGTTTAGATTTATCTATCATTTTTGAAACCATATCTTTTATATCTCTCTCCATGATTATTTGATTTTGAGCAGTTGGTATAACTATATTTCCATAATTTATTTTTCCTTCATCGTTTATAGAAAGCATATAATATAGAGTTCCTCTTGGAGCTTCTAAAACTCCTACACCATCGTTACTCTTTATTTTTATCTCTGGTTTTTCTTCTTTCTTGAATTCACTTGTTTCTAACAATTCTATTGAGTGATCAATTGAGTGTAGAATCTCGATGGCTTGAGCAAGATTATTATGAAAAACGTTGTTAGAAGGAAATCTTGAAAGATATTTTGCAACCTCTTTCTTAGTATCTTTATGAATAGCATCCTTATTCAAGTTCATTCTTGCTAAAGCACCTACCATATATTCGCGGCCTTTAAATTGAAACCCTGTTGCCTGAGAATAGGGGATTACAACCCTATTTAAATAATCCCAATAATCCTCTTCTTTTATTATGCTTCCATCAGAACTTTTTATCTCACCTTCTATGAATGTATAGTCTTTTGTGATGAGTGCTACAAAAATCTTTTGTCGAGTATAATCAAAGGTGCATTTATCAAAAATCTCTATTAAATTCAAAACGTCTTTTCTCACGCTTTTTAAATTGTTGATAACCTTTTTTATCTCTTCTCTATTATCTGGAACTTTCTCGAAGTATCCAACTTGAATATAGCTTGGGTGTATTGCTCTACCTCCTATTAAAGAAGCTAGAGAATTGCCAGCTGCCTTAACCCTAAACGCTTGCTCTAATATTTTTGTATCATCTATTTCTAAAATTGAATCTATACCAAGAATATCTGGAAGCACGAAAAAATAAAGATGTAAAGCATGGTCTCTTATCATAGTTCCATATAAAGCTAACTTTCTCAAAAGCATAGTTTGCTCGCTTGGTTTGATGTTCAAAGCCTTTTCAACTGCTTCTATGCAACAAAGCAAATGAGCTACGCTGCACGTACCACAAATTCTTGAAACAATTTGATGAACTGCTAAACAATTTTTTCCTCTAATAGCTTGAGTATAGAATCTTTTATTTTCAGTTATTTTTAACTTAACCTTTTTTACTTGATTTTTTCTAATCTTTATCTCTAAGCTTGCGCTCCCTTCTATTTTACTTATTTTATCCAATGATATGTCTAGCTCCTTATGCATGTTTCTTATCGCCTCTCATCTCTTTAATATATCTCTCAAAAGTCTCGATGAATATTTTTTCATCCATAGGGCAACCTGGAACTGTAGCATCTGCTTTTATTATATCTAAAACAGAAGATACCTTATCTCTATATTTGAACTTTTTTAATATATGAGAAATCTCTTCTATCGTTTTATCATCAAAAAAGTTGCGATGGTTCGAAGGTGCTCCTGAAATAGCGCAGCTACCTACAGCTACCACAACCTTAGAAACCTTTCTTATCTTTTTTAATAAAGATTCTTCCTCTTTATTAGAGATAGCTCCTTCTATAAAAGCTATGTCTATACTTCTCATTAATCTTTTCTCCTTAACTAGTGAAAAGTGTCTAAGCTCAACAAGATTTCTCCATGTTACCCATTTTTTATTTAGTATTTCCATAAATACTACAGAAGAATCTCCTCCGCATCCTGTAAATGAAAACCAAGCGATTTTAATTTTTTTATTTTTCTTTTTTTCTTTCATCAAAGAATTATTATCATCTTAATTTTAAAAATTTGGAAGAATATTCACAATCATGGGAAGCGAGAAAGAAGAATTGAAAGTTAAAATCGCTGGTGAAATAGTTTTAAGTGAAAGCCCGGGAAGTGTAATAAGAAAATGGAGGAATATATTTAGAATACAGCAAAAAAAACTTGCATTGGCTATTGGCGTTAAACCATCTGTAATTTCTGATTATGAAGCAGATAGAAGAAAATCTCCTGGTACTAAGATCATAAATAAAATTGTGAATGCTATTGTAGATATTGGATTTATGCAAAACGTTAATTTTGAGCATTCTGAAAGTGATGTACATCAAGAAAAATCAAGAGCAAGCATAGTAAATGCTATCATAGATATGAAAGAGTTTCTCGAGCCTATAGATATTATAAAATTCTGTAAAACTATAAAGGCGGATCTATTAACAAGAATTGATAGCGAAAAAAAGATTTTTGGATACACAATAATAGATTCTATCTCTGCTATTGTAAATTTACCTGCTTCTGAGCTTGTTAAAATCTATGGAGCTAACCCAAGAAGAGCACTAATATTTACAAAAGTTACAACAGGTAAAGGACCTTTAATTGCGATAAAGGTTACTAGCCCTAAACCAGAGTTAATAGTATTGCATGGATTAGAAAAGGTTGACCCTGTAGCATTAGATATTGCAAAATCTGAAAATATAGCACTTGCTATCTCAAGAGTAGAGAGTGTGGAAAAGCTTATAAATGATTTGAAAAAATTATCTTCCTAAATTTGCTCTTATTTAAAATTTTCAATCATCGTTTCACTTGATAACTCTATCTCCCTTATATCTTTCTTATCTATAAAGATTATGGCACTAGAGACGCTTTCTGGTATGTCAAGCCTTTTTGTGGAGCTAAGAATTAATAAGTTTTCTTCCACTCCTTTAAGAATACCGCTAATAAGCGCGCCACCATATGTTCTTATTTTTATATTTTTACCCAAGAACGATGAAATATTAAACTCTCCAATGCTAGATTCTCTAATGTTATTTATATTTTCTTTCGCTTCGCTATTTATTCTTCTTTTTAAATTTTCTTCTTTTTCGATTTCTATCACAAAGCTTGAGAGAGCACCAACTAAAGGAAGAGTATAAAGAAGCATGACTTCCTTGGTTGTCGCGCCTTTTGTAATTATAAATGGCATTAGTACATTCATCATAATAGTTCCGACAAATGCCCCAGTAACTACATTTTTTAATTTCATGCCAATTTCTTTTTATAGCATTAACTTATAAAAATGATTTTGATTAATGATGCTCGTCTCCTTTCTTTTCTTTTCCTCTACTAAGATACCCAAGATAGAAAAGTAAAACTACAAGCACTATTCCAATTAACCATAAAATGTCCTTTTGAGAAAGCGATAAATAACTTTGAAAAGGAAAATTTGCAAATTCTCCAAAAACTCCTAAAATTAATATTAAGATTCCTATTGAAACAAGAAAAGGTATTGGATCCTTTTCCTCGCTTCTAATACTCTCTCTTATAAAAGCTATAAAAAAGAAAATTATGAAGATTATACTAGAGATTGGAAGTAGACTCCATATAAAATTTATAAATGGTTGATATGAAATACATATAAATGAGATTGCTAGAGCTAATAATACATTAACCCTTTCTGGAAATAACCTTTCTTCTTTAAAATTCTTTTCATCTACTTTTATCCTCCTTTTTGTAATTTGCAAAATTCCAAATATTAGTGCAAAAACAAAAAGAAATGATACGCCGATTCTAAATAGCTCTATATTTTCACCTATGATCGAGGATATATTTAGCATAAAACTCAAAATTAAATAAGGTGAAAATAAATAAAAGTTTGAAAAATAATATAAATTGCTTAAATTATTCTTTTTCTTGTTTTCTTATCTGATTTAGTTTTACAGAAATACTTAAAGTTCCTATAAGAAAACAAAGCAAAAAGTAATTTAGAAGATGCTTATTATTCTATTAAGAATGTTTTGCAATGCTAATTAATTTTCAGATTTAAAGATGTTTTGTAGGTATATTAATAATGTTGGTTCATCTCTACTTACAAAAGATGGTTTAAAATGACTATGATGGAAATAACAATATTGGGCACAACTGCAGCTGTCCCAACAAGGAAAAGAAATCATCCAGCAATATATTTAAGATATGTCGGAAGAAAAGAGCAGTGTATTTTGTTTGATTGTGGTGAAGGTACTCAAAGGCAAATATTATTAAGCAATCTTAATTTCATGAGGATAGACCATATATTCATAACACATTGGCATGCTGACCACTTTGCCGGATTGTTAGGAATTTTTGAAACGATGTCCTTAGAAAAAAGAAAAAAACCTTTGTTTGTATATGGACCAGAAGCAGAAAAGCATATAAAAATATTATTAAACGCTGGTTATGGACATAAAGGATTTGAAATAGTTGCAAAAGATATTCCATTAACAAAAGATTATAAAGTCTATGAAGAGGATGAATTTTTTATTATTTCAACGCCTGTTCAGCACGGAATTCCAAGTGTTGCCTATGCGTTTGTTGAGAAGGATAGAGTAAAAGTTGATAAAAATAAAGCAATAGCTATGGGTCTTCCTGAAAAAGGTAAAATATATGACAAATTGAAAAAAGAAGGTTTACTGAATTATAAAGGAAAGAAAATTCATATTGATGATATTTCTTATATAGAAAGGGGTAAAAAGGTTGTTTACTCTGGTGATACAAAGCTTTGCAAAAATCTAATAGATATTTTACAAGAAGCTGATTTAGCTATACTTGATTGCACATATTTCAATAATGGAAAATTAAAAGAAAAGATTGAAGGAAGATTTCACATGTCTTTAAGTGATATAATTAAAATTTTAGATGTAACAAGAGCGAGAATTGTTTTAACTCATATAAGTAGAAGATATCAAAATTATAAAGAGCTTGAAAATATTATTAATGAAAAAATAGAAGATAAGACCCAATATAGAGATAGAATAATTATAGCAAGAGATCTTCTAAAAATTACGCTTTAGCTAAAAGAAATATTTTGAGAAAATTCTTCTATACCAAGGTATATTTAAATTACTTATAGGTATTCCTGAAATAATTCTTGCAAGTTTTCTAAACTCATAACTATTATATGAATATGGTTTATATTGTATTATAGATAAACGTTGATTAATTGCCTTTTTTATATTTTCGTCTTCCATTATTCTTGCCAATATAGGTAGCTCTATCAGACTTGTTATCTCTTCTTCTCTCATCTCATGTTTCTTTCTTGATATGCGATTAAGCACGATTCCTCTTGTTTCTATTCCCATCTCTTCTGTTATTTTATGGATTTTTAGTGCATCCAATATAGCAGGAAGCTCTGGGTTTGTAACAATTAATACTTCATCACTATTTTCTATAGCAGCTAAAGCTTCTCTTCCTATACCAGCTGCAGCATCTATTAAAATTATATCTGTACTTCCGAAAAGACCTAATAATACCTGAGATAATCTTCTTGGATCTATTCCTTTCAGATGCTCAACACTTAAGCCTGCTGGCACTATCTTTAATCCGGAGTCATGCTCATATACTGCATCCATTATTTCCACTTTTCCTTTTAGTACATCGTGCAATGTATTGGGAAATGATGGAATTCCTAAATGCAAACCAAGGTTTGGAGTAGTTAAATTACCATCAATTAAAGTTACATCTTTTCCTATCTCTAATAAAGCCATACCTAAATTGGCCGTGACCATTGTTTTACCTACGCCACCCTTTCCAGAAACAATAGTAATAATCTTAGTCATATAATTATTTTTACTGTTTGGTTATTTAAATATGATTTAAAAAATATGAAAATTTTCATTTAGAAAAAATCTCTAAAATGGGCGTGCGAGGATTCGAACCCCGGACCCCCAGCTTGCTTCGTTCTCATCATTTATCAGAGCTTCTATGTTTACATAGAAGGCTGGTGCTCTATCCAAGCTGAGCTACACGCCCAAATCTTTTATTCATATTATTTATTAAAATTTTTAAGAATTCTATTATATAACTACGCTCAATTCATTACTCTATACTTAAGTAAAGATTTGTTAATCGAATCTCAATTGCTTATATTCTCTTGTATCTAAATCTATGATTACTGGCCTAAAATCTGCTAATAAAGAGCCTGCATTTACAATCGTAATACATTTATAATTTATTATCTCTGGTTCGTGCGTATATCCACAGGCTACAATATCTGGTACCTCATTCAATGTTAGATAATCTTCCTCAAATATTATCCTTGATTTTCCAAGATACCTCTTCTTTAGCATAGAAATGTCAAATCTATGTATTAATAATATCTTGATATTGTTTATCTCTATCATGCTTGGATTGCTGAGCGATATTATAATATCATTTCCATTTATTTCAAGTGGTAAGGAAGGATATGTATTATCGTCTACTTCTCCAGGAATTAAAAATATAACCTTATCTCTTATTTTTCTAAACATTTCTATGAATTTTTCTTTTTTTCCAATATCCCCTATAACAATTAAGAATTTTATATCGCTTTTTTCAAAAAAATCTATAAATTTTTCTAATCTTTCAAGCGGGGCTTCGTCTAAATGCAAATCAGAAATTATTGCAATCTTGCCATAGCCTTTAGAAGGTTCTCTGATAGGAACATCTGGATACAAAATTTCCTTTCCTATAAAATAATTTTCAGAGTATAGGTTTGATGTTACACAAGCTAGGACTATATCATCTATCTGAATATCCTTTGGGATTGCTTCATTATCGAAAACAAATTCCTTAGAGCCAGAGAAATCTTCAAGTGCTATTTTTGTTTTGTTATCAAAAGATTCTATATCAATTACCCTTCCTATTATATATGCTAGCTTTCTATGTTTTATGTTTTCTATGGAAACAAAATCCTTTTGAAACTTGTTTATTATTATATTTTTCATTTTCTCAAATTTAGAAGCGTAAAACTTTGTAAATATTTCAGGAGTAAGTTCTGTCGGCTTTGATGTTATATTCATTATTATCTTTACCTTATTTTGCATGTTTTCGAGCGTTATATCTTCTTTTGTTAATAGTATCCTATCTTTTTTAGAAAGTTTTTCTAAAATCTTTGTAATATCATCTAAATTTGTCAAAACTTCTAAAGCCTCTGGTGTAAGCAATTTCTCTTTTAATAAAAACTTTTCTACTATTTCTTTTTTTGTTAGTTTAACCATATAAGAATTTTGTAAAATCAATTTTATAATATTAATCTCAATTTTTGTTTTTGTAGTCAAATCAATTTTTTGAAGTAATTGACCTTTTATTTGAAATGGTATAGTTTTATTTTTAAAATAATGTTTTTCTTTATTACCAATTATAACCTTCTTTGCTAATATAATCTTTTCTTCAATTCCGCTCCTACACTTATAAATTTATTTGAAATTGGCATATATATTTCTTTTTACATGATCTAAAATCTCTTTTGGTATAGAAAGCTCTATCTCTCTTGTTCTTCCATATCTTCCTTTTGATATAACTTTTGCTTCTATTATTCCGAACGTTTCTAATTCATTTAAAATATCACTTATCCTTCTCTGCGTCAAAATACGCAAACCATTTTTTCTACATAGCTCTCTGTATTTTATAATAATCTCGCCTGTCATCACGCTATTTTTATTTTCTGTTAGCTTAAGAATAGAATGTAGCACAGCTTGCGATTGTTTAGGAAGTGACTTTATAGCTTCTAAAACACAATCTACACTAATCTTCTCTTCTGCCATATCTACATGCTCCTCTTTTATCTCTGAGGCTCCCACTCTCTCTGCTATCTCACCAGCAACTCTTAAAAGGTCTATCGCCCTTCTAGCATCTCCATGCTCTTGGGCTGCTATTGCAGCACATTTTGCTATTACCTCTTCTGAAATTTTATAAAAAGCTAGCTCTGCCCTTTGCATCAATATATCCTTAAGTTGCATTGCATTATATGGTTTAAATAGTATCTCTTCTTCTCCTAAGCTAGATTTTACTCTTATATCCAAACTATTGCTAAATGTTAAACTATTGGTAATGCCGATGAGCGATATTCTAGCTTGTTCGAGATCTGCTCTTGTAATATTGTATAAGAACTCATCGCCTATTTTTCTTACTAATGCGTCTATCTCGTCAAGAACAATTATTATTGTCTGATCTTTCTTATCTACCTCTTCAAAAAACTTTTTATAAAGAATTTCGGTTGGCAATCCTGTTTCAGGAACCTTTATATTAAAGGATTCTAAGATTTGGCTTAATACTCTATATTCTGTATCCGCTGTCTTCTTCATTTTACAATTTAGATATATTATTTTTATGAGTTTAGCATCATGCTTCTTGGCCACATTTTCAAGCTGAGTCAAAACTTGTCTAACACAGACCGTTTTACCTGTCCCGACACCTCCATATACAAATATATTACTAGGTTTATAGCCCTTTATAGCAGGTGCTAAAATAGAAGAAAGTTGCATAAGCTCATAATCCCTATGTAATATTCTCTCTGGAAAATATGAATGGTATAGAACGCTTTTATCTTTGAATATAGAATTTGATTGTAAATATCTTTCAAATATTTCGCTAACATTCTTTTCTATACCTTCTCCATTATAGAATATTAAGCTTGCTTGTTTCATGGTATATCTCCATGCGAAGAAGAGGTCATGATACATCATTGTCTTTCCAAATATTTAAACTTTTCTCCACTGGAAAATAAGGTATTAAAAATATTTATTACAAATAACAAACCACACCCCTTAAATTCTTATGGAAATTTTTATTATTTTAGATAAACAAAAAATAACATTGTTATAAGAAATTTAGGTGTATATTTTTATTATTTGTTCGAAAACCTTCTCAATTTACATTTTCATAAGAAATAAAGGGGATTCTGGGACAACCAAATTATAGGATTTTTATCTTATAGGCATTTTGTCTTTGTCAAAAGGTTTATCCCTATTATATACTTTTTATTTCAAACCCTCATCAATAATCTAATTTAAGAAGATCCCTCATCAATAACCTCAAACTTTAACCCATAATTTATAAATCCATCCTCACTTACAGACATCTTTCTAAAAACAGCTCTAACCCTTTTTCCAATCCTAATACTCTCTACTTTACCGATAATTTGGGATGTAAATAATACCCCTTCTCTCAGTTTTATAATCCCAACTACATATGGTTTTTGATACTCGAAGCCTTCTGGAGCAGTGTTTAATATTGTAAAAGAGTATATTTCTCCTTCTCCTGAGAATTCATATTCTTTCATTCTTCCTTTTCTTCTACAATTTGGGCAAATTATTCGAGGAGGCATAAACATGCTTTTGCAATTTTCGCATAGGCTACCTATAAGTCTGTATCTATTTTTTATTATTCTTCTTGCAACAGGTATCGAGGATATTGGAGATAAAGGCATGGCTATCTCACCCTTTTATACTATCTTTAGATCCAAGGATTGTGACAACACATGTAGAGCCAGAGCCACCAACATTTTGTGCAAGCCCATACTTTCCTTTCTCTCTTAAAATTCTGGTTAAGTCGCAAAGCTGTCTTATTCCTGTAGCTCCAACAGGATGTCCTATTGCTTTTAATCCTCCTGTCGAATTAACCTTTACAACCTCATTTATTCCGTTTTTTTCTACGAATTTTCCTCCTTCTCCCTTTTCACAGAAGCCAAGATCTTCGATTGCAAGTATCTCGTTTATAGAAAAACAATCATGAACTTCTGCATACTCTATATCTTTTGCAGATATTTTAGCTTGTGAATAAGCTTTTCTCGCTGCAATAATTGTAGAATCAAACCTAGTTAATGATTTTCTATCATGCAAGGCAAGAGGCGCAGAAGCTTGGCCGACACCCAATACCCAAATAGGGTTCTCTATTTTTAATCTCTTTATCGCTTCTTCACTCGCTAATATAATTGCTGCAGCACCATCTGTAATAGGTGAGCAATCCAATAAATGTAAAGGATCGCTTATAATAGGAGAAGATAATACATCTTCTACTGTTATTTCTTGTCTAAATTGAGCATACTCATTTTTTAGTGCATTTTTATGATTATTTACGCTAACTAATGCAAGCTGCTCTTGGGTTGTTCCAAATTCATGCATATGCCTTCTCGCAATCAAAGCATATAAACCAGCGAAAGTAAGGCCTACGAAACCCTCCCATTCCTGATCTCCAGCACTCATTAATGCATTCAATGCTCCGGCATCTACGATATCTGTCATCTTTTCAGCTCCGGCAGCCATTACAATATCATGCTGTCCAGATAAAATTGAAAGGTAAGCATTTCTAAATGCCACTGAGCCAGAAGCGCAAGCAGCTTCGCATCTTATGCTAGGTATTGGATTTAGCCCAGCCATATCGGCTGCTAATGCAGCTAAATGCTCCTGCGAGGTAAATATTCCAGACATATTGCCTATATACAATGCTTCAATTTCTTTTCCTTCTATTTTTGCATCTTCTATTGCCTTTATCCCAGCTTCTATAGCTAAGTCCCTTAAAGATTTTGTCCACTCTTCTCCAAATTTTGTTTGTCCTACTCCAATAATTGCAATCTTTCTCATGAATCCTCATTAGTAATCAATATAGTTAAGTATATAAACCCATTTCTATTAAATTCGACAATTTATAAATTATTATAGATTTCTATCCACTCAATAGAAAAACCATGGAAAAGAAAGGCTAAATTTTTATATTTCTCGAACTCATGTTTCGCTGAAAGTATTCAAGAGAGCATTTTATTGTTTTCTTAAAAATAAATAATTTGAGAGAAAGGTTAAGTGTATGGATAAAAATAATAGACCATCAAAAGAAGAATACTATCTTGAGATTGCTAAAGCAGTAAGTAAAAGATCACCTTGTATAAGAAGAAGATACGGAGCAATAATAGTAAAAGATGATACAATAGTTTCTACAGGATATAATGGACCAGCAAGAAAGGTTTTGAATTGTTATGAAATAGGTTGTATAAAAGATGCTCTTAATCTTCCTCATGGCTCAAGTTATGAGCTTTGTCCAGGTGTGCATGCAGAAGAAAATGCTGTTGTCAATGCTGCCCGCTCCGGGGCAAATGTTTTAGGAGGTGTTTTATATATCTATGGAGAAAACACAAAAGATAATGAAATAGTAGAGGCAATCCCTTGTAATAGATGTAAAAGAATTTTGATAAATGCAGGAATAGAAGAGGTTGTGATGAAAACTATCAGTGGAATAAAGAAAATAAAGGTTAGCGAATGGATCAAGGAAGATAGTGAAAATTATATTAAAATTTGGAATTCAAGAAAAGAGAAATAAACCATTGGAAACCGGGTTTAAGGATGTTTAACATGTAAAAAAGTTTCTAATTTTCAAAACCATAAAATTTAAATTTTTAAAAACATAACATTTCGGTATATTTAGCTTATCTGTTTCGAAGGTGTAGATAATGCAAGCTATTGAAACATTTTTTATAGTTCCAATTTCAGGAATAATAGGCATTATTTTCTCACTAATTCTCATAAAAAATATTTTTAAGAAAGACGAAGGAACAGAAAAGATGAAAGAAATAGGTAAAACCATCTTTGAAGCTGCTATGGCTTATTTAAAAAGACAATACAAAACTATTGCAATAGTAGCTTTGATAACTTCAATACTAATAGGGTTAGCCACAGGTTATAATAATGTAGAAATGGGTATGAAAACAGCAATTTCATTCTTGCTCGGAGCTTTATGTTCAGGTGCTTCTGGATTTATAGGCATGTATGTTTCAGTAAAGTCAAATGTAAGATGTGCTAGTGCAGCAAGAAGAAGTTTGAACGAAGCTATACAAGTAGCTATAAGGGGAGGAGCTGTTTCAGGTTTCTTAATAGTTAGTCTTTGCTTACTTGGAATTTCAGGAATATTCTTTGCTTACAATGGATTAGAGAGACCAAATATAGTACCTTATGAAATCGTTGGTTTTAGCTTTGGTGCAAGCTTTGTTGCAATATTTGCTTTGCTTGGTGGTGGCATATATACAAAGGCTGCTGACATGGGGGCTGATTTAGTAGGAAAGGTTGAGAAAGGTATTCCTGAAGATGATCCAAGAAATGCAGCTGTAATAGCAGATCTTGTTGGTGATAATGTTGGAGATTGTGCTGGGAGAGGTGCTGACCTCTTCGAATCTACTGCTGCTGCTATAATAGGTGGCATGGTATTAGGCATTGCTATGTATTCCATTTCAAAAGATATAAACTGGATCATTTACCCATTACTAATAATCTCCATAGGACTTATTGCCTCTATTGTAGGAATATTATCTGTTAGAGGAAATGAGGATGAAAACCCAATATTAGCTTTAAATCGTGGCTATTATATTACGATTTTAATAAGCCTTATTGGAATTTATATTATTACTACAACTCTTCTAGGAAAGGTTATATACTTCTTTGCAACATTGGTTGGCATAGCAACTAGCATAGTTTTTGTTTATATTACAAGGTATTATACTGAAGCAAAATTTAGGCCGGTAAAGAGCATAGCAGAAGCGAGCAAGACAGGAGCAGCAACAAATATTCTTACAGGAATTTCCGTAGCTTTTGAGTGCATCTTTCCTACTGTTATAACGATTAGTGCAGCATTGTTAATTTCATATTGGTTAGGAAGTTTAGAGGGCTCTGGCCTCTATGGTACAGCTTTAGCTGCAATAGGTATGCTTACAAGCTGCGCTTATCTATTAGCCATGGATACATTTGGTCCAATCTCTGATAATGCAAATGGAATAATAGAGATGAGTGGAGAAGAAAAAGCAAGAAAGAGAACAGAGGGATTGGATGCAGTAGGAAATACTACAAAAGCTTTAACAAAAGGTTATGCAATAGGTTCTGCTGCTTTAGCTGCATTTGTCCTATTTTCTGCTTATATCTCAAAAGTCAGAGAGATAAGAGGTTTAGGAATAGATGTAAATATTTTACAACCAGATGTATTTGTAGCAAGTTTAATTGCAGGAGCATTAGTATTTTTATTTAGCGCTTTGGGGTTCAGGGCAGTTGGAAAAACAGCAAGTAAGATAATAGAAGAGGTAAGAAGGCAATTTAAAGAAAACCCTCTTATAATGAAAGGAAAAGCAAAGCCAGATTATAAGAAGGTAGTGGACATAGCAACAAAAGCAGGTTTAAAAGAGATGACAACACCATCAATACTTGCAATATCTACTCCTATCCTTCTAGGCATTATATTTAAACTTCTTGGTTTCAATGCAGCAGAAGCAGTAGGAGGCTTTTTGATAGTAGGGACAATAACAGGAATATTAGTAGGAACTTTCATGAATAATGGTGGTGGCGCTTGGGATAATGCAAAGAAGTATATTGAAGCAGGAGGCTTAAAAGATGAAGAAGGAAAAACCATAACAAAAGGTACTCCAACACATGCTGCAGCTGTTGTAGGCGATACAGTCGGAGATCCATTCAAAGATACTGTAGGACCTTCTCTTAATGTATTGATAAAAATAATAAGCACAAGCACTCTAATTTTATGCGTTCTTTTCTTGTAAAATTAAATTTCTTATCAGACTTCCATGTTTTTCAAATTTTATTGCCTTTTTTGCTAATCAATGATAGAATCTCGTTAACATTTATCTCGAAGGCTGCAACAGGAAATACTATATTCCATTTTTCTAATACATAAGGATTCAATTCTCCAATAATTCCAACTTCTTTTTTCTCAACGACGATTTTTGCAACTCTACCTTCTATAAAACTTTCATGAGTAGTTGGGATTAGCTCATATTTTAATTTCAAATTTCTTAAAAGCGCATCTAAGCAAGGTGCTATATCTTCGTACCCAGCCTTTGTATCACTTATAGCTGCAGAAAGCTTCTCTATGTCTTTTGCTTCTTTATCTTCTAATATAACACAAGTACC
>JAHLMP010000008.1 GCA_018920315.1 Candidatus Aenigmatarchaeota archaeon
ATTTTGGAAAAAAGCTAAAATAAAGCTAATGAGCAAAGCAGAAAGCGGTTCAGCTGGGTTCGACATTTATAACGAAAATCCCAGTCCCCGCTTATTTATTTAATGCTTTAAGTTTTTATACAATTAACAGAGCCGTGAAATTAACATCGCAATTAAAATTTTAGCAGAAGTTAATATTCAGCTAGAAAATTGGCCAATTAAACTACTAAAAAACCGAAGAATATAGTGATCTTTTAACCTATTTCTACCACATTCTACTCAACTTTATAAAAATTCAAATATATTCAATATAGATAAAAATTATAAAAATTAAAAACAAAAATTTGATTTAAAAATTTATAAAAATAATAAATTTAAATTTGTAAACTTTTAAATGAAATATTTTAATTTTTCAAATAATTAAAATGAAAATATAAAAAATTTTATTAAAAATATGAAATTGTTTCACGAAAATTATATATATAAATTTTGAGATATATTAAATATGTTACTCATATTTATCCCTTGCATCGTTGATGCAGGGGTAGCTTCACGAGTAAAGGTGAATATAAATGCAAAGGTTAGGTAAAATCCTAACCGCTGGTGCCTTAGGAGCAATGATGCTCGGAGCAACAGTAGCTTTACCAGCAACACTTGCAGATTATCCTGCACCATTCGTAGAGGACGGAAGAGTAAATACTCTTGTTGTCGTAGGAGCTAATGCTGCTACAGCTGACGTAGTAGGAGCAATAGACCTTGCTGCAAGATTGGCTGGCGAGGTCGGTCTTGAGGGTACTTGCCCTGCTTGTCCAGGTGTAGCAGGTGCTATTACAGTAACAGGAGGTACGCAGATTACACATGATTTGAATAAACTTTACTTAGGCGAAGAGTTTGATACAGTAAAATCATTAATTACAGGAAATGACCTTCCAGACTTGTTAGGAACAAAGACATTTACAGACAAGGAAGGAAATGTAGTAACATACTATGAGCAAATAATGCTCGGGAATCATTCAGTAACTTATGGAAGACCAACAGATTTTGATAAGCCAGAGCTTTATGTAGAGTTTCCAACCACTGAACCATATGTACTAAAAGTTATATTTGTAGGAGGTTTAGATACAGCAAATGTAGATTCAAGTTATTCAATAAAGCTATTTGGCAAGGAATATACATTTGGCTCTGGTACAAATCTAAGCGCCAATACTATAGAGCTCTACTCCTCAACAGGCGCTACTTCTGTAGCGTTGACAGGAGTAGGAGATACAGAAACTGTAACAATAGGAGGTAAGACTCTAACATTTGAAGTGAAGGGATGGGACCCACAACAAACGAGTAAAGCTTACATATATGTAAATGGTAAGGCAACATCTCCTTACGGATGGGTTGAAGGAAGCACTTACACAGTAGAAGGAGTAAAGGTTTATGTAAATGATGTTTCAGTAATAAGAACAGGAGCTCAGGAAGAAACAGTTTCTGTGCTCTTGTTCGTAGGTACAGACAAACTAGTACTTAAGGATGGACAAGCAGTAGAAAAGAATGACGAAGCTCTAAGTGGAACAAGTGTATCAATTAGCAGCTCTGGAACTAAGCTAAACTCCTTAGAGATTAAAGTAGCTCCTGATACAACAAAATACTTAAGAGAGGATTCACCTTTCGTAGACCCTGTCTTCGGAAGCTTTAGATTCAGTTTGAACGGAATGACACCAAGCTTAACAAGTGCTTCTCGTGATTTAGTCAAGATAGAAGAGAGCGGAACAAGAAAGGTAAAGCTAACATTTACAAACAAGGAAGGAACAACATATTCATTTGATGCATTTTACTTAAACGAAAATAATAACTGCACACTATCTCACGACGGAACAAGAACTATACATATTACTGAAAGCAGCGCCATGAACGTAACTATTGGAGACTATGTAGTTCTAACAGCAGGAGATGCAACATACATTTATAGATTATCAGCATTAACAACAACAGGAACAAATCCTTATGCAACATTCGTTGACATAGCAACAGGAAGCTCTCAGAAAGTATACTACAATAGCGATCCTTACATATACATAGGAGAGAACAAGTTCAAGGTAGAATACAATAGCAATAAGCTTCAAGTAGATCTAAACGGAGACGGTAGTATAGGAACAGAAACAGTAACTCTCTTCACAAAGACTGGTGGAGAGATAGATATAAGCCATTGCGATAGTGCGAATAATACAGATTTCATAACATTCTCAGAGTCAAAGCTCTACAGCTTAGGAAATGATCCTGCTGATGGTGGATTAAAGATAACAGTAGCTTATGCATCAAATGATGTGAACTTTAATATTGCGTATGAAGAAGGAGGCGATACAAACTTTGACGAGAGCTTGTTAGGAGGTCAAGTAGGAACAAGTGATGTTTACAACTATTTAACGAAGTATGGAACATTTGTCACGCATGATACAAATGCTGACAAGATAAACATTTACTACCCAGGCAACAGGCCAGCTTACGCTTTGGTTGCTGTGGGTAGCAATCCAGTATGGTCAACAACAGAAGCTGTAGGGCCAACACCTGCAGTTTCTTACAAGACAGCAGTTCCTGTAACAACAGCTCTTGCAAAGCTTGATAGCGAGGTAACTCAAGCAGAGAGAAATGAAAAGAACTTCATCCTTGTTGGAGGTCCTTGTGCAAACGCTTTGGTAGCAGAGCTTGCTGCTGCGGGCAAGTTCACATACCAAGGCTCGCCTCTAACATGCGATGCATGGAATGCTAGAACAGCTGCAGGCGATGTGTTTGGATTAATACAGCTCGTTGACAATGCGTTTGCTACTGGTAAAGTAGCATTGGTAGTAGCAGGTTCAAGAGCAGAACAAACAAGATGGGCAACATCAATATTGCAGAAGTATGATGTATACAACTTACAAGGCACAGCGGTTAAGGTACCAAGTCTAAACACAATTGAGGTAATATCGTAAAAATTAAGAACTTAGGATTTATTTGATTTTTTTGTTTTTCTTTTTCCATTTCTTTTTATTGATTCTCAATATAATTTTTCATAATTTCTCTTAATTTTTCTCGGTTAGTGGAATCTTAAGATATTTTCGATCAATTAAATAAACAATTAAATAAATTTTCTCTTAGTTTTCCAATTTTAAAGAATGATTCCAACAATTTCTAAGGAATAATTCTAACAACTTCATAATAAGTTACATCTCCTTCATTATCTACAATTGCCCATAGCATTCTAGCTCTGATATTATGGGCAAGCCTCACAGCCCTTGAAAGCTCTTGGAAAGAGCAAGTATAATCTTCAGGCACGCAAAAAACAACCCATTTCGTATGCTCTTTTTGCGATTTAGGGCCGCGCTTTAATTCTACACCTCTTTCATAGCATCTAAAGTCGCAACCAAACTTAAATCCTGTTTTTACTAAAAGGCCTCGTTCTCTCAAATCTTCATAAACACGATAGCGATGAGGAAATCTTTTATCTATGCTGCAGGCAATTTTATATAACTCCATAAAACTCAACGCTTTTTTAGATTTTTTCGAGATTTTTATTTTTTTACCTTTTTCTTCTTTCTTTTCTGCGAGAAATATCTCTATTCTTCCTTTTTTTAGAAGATAAAGTGCTTCTACAAGCGAAAGCTCTATTCTATCATCCAAAATCTTTCCATAATATCCTGGTAGATAAATCTCTTCTTTTCTATCAAAGGCAATAACCTTTTCGCCAAGAAGATAGCATTCTGGCAACTCTTTTAAATCTTTGTTTTTTTTCAAATATTTATTTTTATCATCTTTTCCTTTTTCAATCATTGCAATATAACACCAAAATTTATGTTGCGAACAAATATATGGGATGGGTGGGATTTGAACCCACGACACCACGGTCTTCAGCCGTGCGCTCTCCCAGGCTGAGCTACCATCCCAAAGCTATTTTATCTTTCATTATTTCTTTAATTAATCATAAAAATGCGCCCTTGGCAGGATTTTTGCGATTTTCACAATAAAATCTTTGATTTTATCTAAATCTTAAATCTCTCTAAAATCTAGCACGAAAATCGCTTCGAACCTGCGACCTTCTGGTTAACAGCCAGACGCTCTACCACTGAGCTACAAGGGCTTTTAATAAGAGATCTTTATAAGTAGTTTTATATCTAAATGAAATTTAAATTATTTTCAATTAAATTATTTTTTCCAATTTAATATCTCTGCTAGAATTTTTTCTACATTATCTTTTGTTTTTATTTCATCCTTTAATGTATCGATAATCTCGCAAAGTCTTTGGAGAAATTTATAATCTAAAAAACTAACTTTATTTTCTAAGAAACTTTTTATAAAGTCTGCGTTCCATTCATCAATACCATAGAATGTTAGCCAACATAGATTTGCCTCAATCCAACTTATAAAATCATTTGGCTCTATCTTTATTGCCTCATAACATTTTTTATAAAAGGCAAGGTCTGGATAATGCTTCGCAACCTCTCGATCTACAATAAAATTTTCCATTGCCTTTATTATTCTCTTTTCCTCATCGCTTTTTGCAAAGATATTATCATAACTTATTCCATTTATCTTCATTATCAAGTGATAAAGATTATGAAGAATTATGCTTCTTATCCCTCTTTCATCCATGTTTTTTATAAAATCATTATCATAGTCGAATGTTATTTTACCTTTTTTGTTTACTTCATCGAATTCTACAGTATTGTTATCGGAAAGAGCAACCTCAAGCTCTTCTATTCTCCAAGGAAAATAAAATGATTTAAATACTTCATCGAATATTTGCATGAAAAGTATAGATCTCGTATCTTTCTCGTAATTCTTGATAAGTTTCATAGATTTAAATATAATTAAAGAAAAATTTAAGCTATTTCATGCTGTAAATTTATTTCTCTAGATTTTCTTACATTATTTTTTCTAACATTTGCGTTAATTAATAAGTTGGATTAAGAATCTAAAAGTTGAAAATCAATTTTAATTTCTGATAGCAAAATAATAAAATTAAACTATAAATACAATCCGATTTAAAATTAATTAAGGAGCAATAAGTGATGCCAATGGCGGTAGATAAGAGGACAGAGATGATTATCCAAGAGATAGTGAGAAGAATAAATAGAACAGACGATAGATTGAGAATTCTTGAGCAAAGAATAAAGGTCATGGATTCTTCCTTATCTTCCTTAGAGGCTTCCAGCATAAAGCAAACAAATGAATTAAAAGACAAGAGTCTAGCGATAGAAGCAAAGATAAAGATAATGAGTGAAAAGCTTGATAAAATAGAAAATCTTGTAGAGAAGTTAAATGAAAATCTAAAGAATTATGCTAAACGCTCGGATATAAAAGAAATAGAAGAGATGTTCTCTCTTTTAAATCCAATAAAAAATGAATTTGTCACAAGAAAAGAGCTATTAGAAATTTTGAGAGAAGAGAAAACATAGAGAATTGGAAGAGATTTCAATAGAGATTCGAAAAATTTTAAAGGTTTAAATAAATGCTCGAAAATATAAATTTAAAGGAAATTATAAATTTATGTTAAAGATGATGATGCATGCCTCTTTTTAAGAAAAAACCAAAAATTCAAGGTCCTGTACCATTAAGAGAGGTTCAATCTTTAAGAAATGCTGGCTTGAGTGATAAAGAGATTATAAAAAGATTGAAAGACAAGGGTTATGATTATAATGAGATTGAAAGAGCTTTGTTACAATCAATAAGAGGCGAGATAACTTCTACTAGCGCGAGAAGCGAAGAAATGCAATCACAATCTTCTTCTGAATCTCCAACTTTTGGAGATGTTTTTACTAGCGCGTCAAAGGAAAGACAAGTTGGATATGATATAGAGAGAAAAGCAACTATGCCAATGCAAACTTCAAGTGCTCGTGAAGAATTTCAAGAAGATATAGAAGAGTTCTCTGATCTTTTCGGTTCAGCTACAAGCTTTGAAACTCCTGTAGAAGGAGAAGAAACTGTCTCGCCAGAAGTTACAATAGAAGAGATTGTTGAAGGTGTTATAGGAGAGAAATGGGCTCCAATAGAAAAAGAAATAGAAACATTGAGAAAAGAGCAAGAGAGCATAAAGAAAGAGATAAGTGAAATGAAAATTATAACTACAAAAATCCCAACAGAAGAGTCTAAGGGCAATATATCTTCAAAGCTCGAAGAGATAGAAGGAAGATTAAATGAATTAGAGCCCAAGATTAGCGGATTAGAAAAAGCATTTAAGCAATTCTTACCAACGCTTACAGATAATATAAGAATGCTATCACAAATAGTTGAAAAGATGAAAGAAAAGAGAAGCGAAGAAACTGCAAGATACGACTTTACTGAAAGAGCAAGCGAATAGAGAAGCTAAGTAGATTTTTGGGAATTGATTTTTTGAATTCTTAGAATTTTTTTTCATTTATTCTACTTTAAATTTTATGAAATAAATTTTAGTCTAATCTAAAATAGCTTTTAAGATTGCATTTTTTAGCAAACTTGGTTCATGCCTTCCATGCAATTCTCTTGAGGCGACATCTTCTTTTATAATCTTACATTTTATGTTTTTTTCATCAATCTCTATTCTTCTATTTAACGGAATTTTAGAATTATCGCAAATAATAACGTCTATTTTTCTTCCAATATAATTTTCTATTATTTTTATAAGTTCTGATGCAACTGAAACATTATATTCATTTCTTGCTACAAGATTACAAACATAGATAAGCTTTTTTGCTTTCGATGCAAGAATAGCTTCCTTAATCCCTTTTGGCAATAGAGTTGAGATCAAAGAAGAATAAATATCGCCAGGAGATAATATTATGAAGTTCGCAAACTTTATTTCTTCTTTAGCTTCTTCAATAGCCTTAGCTTGTGGTTCAAGCCAAATATCTACAATTTTTGCTTTTATTTCTTCAATTTTGTTTAGGTTATCTATTCCATCCTCTCCTTTGATAATGTTATCATCTTCTAATCTTGCGAAAAGGTGGCTTTCGTCAATGCTAGGAGGCAAAACCTTTCCCTCTGTTTTAAAAATTTCACAAGCTTTTTTTATTGCTTCAAGGGAATCGTTAAAACATTTATAGAGCGAGAGAAGCATAATGTTACCAAATGCGTGGCCTTTAAAATCTCCATTAGAAAATCTCATCTCAAGAATCTTCTCTATGCTTTCATCTTTTGCAAGTGCTCCGATACTTCTTCTTATATCCCCAAAAGCAATGCCACCATATTGCTTTCTTATTCTTCCTGTAGAACCTCCAGAATCAAAACAATTTGTTATTGCAACAATCTCTAAGCTTATTTCTTTTGCTTCTAATTCTCTTTTTAAAATCTTCAAAGATCTCAATAAATTTGCTTGCCCATTTCCTCCACCAATAGCTACAACTTTTATTTTTCTACTTGCCTCTATGTTCAAATTCCCAATCATCTAAAACTACCCCTTTCAATCTTTTTAGATGGAGATAAAGAGGAATGATATTCGCATTCTAAGCAAACCCATTCTTTCAATAAAAATTTAAGCTCATGCCCACAATTAGGGCATATTTTTCTTTTTTTACTTTCTATTTTTGATTTTTTATTTGATTTTTTCTTCAGCAATTTTCTTTTCATTCCTTTTCATCTCATAATTTTCGTTTCCAAGGAATTTGTAAACCTTCTTCAATAAGATATGGCTCTAAAAATCTTTTTATCTTTTCCAATCCATCTTTGCCTTTTGCTTCGCATCTTAAGCTTACTACTGGTTGTGTGTTAGAAGCCCTTATCAAAAACCATCCATCATAAATGTAACCACGAATTCCATCAAGCGTAATCGCTTCTTTGCACTTTGGCTTTAACTTCTCTACAAGATTTTTCACAACATCGAATTTTCTCTCTTCTTCGCAATGAATTCTATACTCTGGAGTATTTTCATATCTTGGCAATTCTTTATAGATCTCATTCAAAGATTTTTTGCTTGCGATCTCTAAAACCTTGCACATAGCATAGATTGCGTCATCAAAATAATACCAGTTGTCAGTAATCCAATAATGGCAGCTCATTTCTCCGCATAACAAAGCTTTTTCCTCAAAAACCTTTTTATCAAGTAGAGCATGACCAGTTTTCCAGAATATAGGAATGCCTCCAAGTTTTTTCGTCTCTTCAACAACAATTTCCGAATCTTTTAATTCAACTATAACCTTTGCTCCTTTATGCTTTGGTAGCATTTCTCTAATTAAAATTGTTAAAATGACATCACCTAGCAATATATTACCTTCTGAATCGACAAAGCCAACACGATCCCCATCGCCATCAAAAAGCATGCCAAGATCTGCACGCTCTTTTAAAACCATATCTATTAAATGTTTATAATTTTCAATATGTGCAGGGTCAGGTATATGATTAGGAAATCTTGGATCTAAATTGCAAAATAGAGGAATTACATCACATCCCAACTCTTCTAAAAATCTAGGAATAAATAAAGATGGGGTTGCATTTCCACAATCAACAACAACTTTTAATCGCTTTTCAAGCTTTGTTCTTTTTTTAAGCTCTTTAAAATAATCTTCTTGCGGATTAACAATCTTTCCATTCTTTTTAAAAATTTCTCTATTGCAAGCTCTTATAATCTTTCCTTCTCCGCTAACAAAATTTTCTTTTAATATAATCTCTTTTATTTTCTGAATTTCTTCTCCTGTAATGGCATTTAGCCCATGACAAAGTTTAAAGCCATTATATTCGGGAGGATTGTGAGAAGCAGTTATAATACAAGCGCCATCTATATCATAATACTTTCTTGCAAAATATATCATTGAAGATAAGGCATAACCAACGTCTATTGCTATGCAGCCGCTATCAACCAAACCTTTAATGAAGGCTTCTTTATATGGTATCGATGTTTCTCTTGTATCGTAGCCAACTATAACTTCTTTAGAACCTCTTTTTATAAGATAACTCGCAAACCCCCTACCAACAATATAGGCAACATCTTCATCAACATCTTTTCCAACAATTCCTCGAATATCATACTCGCGAAATATGAGCTGATTTATTTTAATAATAATCACCATTTTCTCATGCTCTTAATCACTTAACTTTAAATAATTCCATTAAAAATAAAAAT